>JBGVOM010000221.1:0-40291 GCA_045126515.1 Lachnospiraceae bacterium | reverse complement strand
CCAGCTCATAAGAACCTCTGCCTGCATTCACCGACAGCCAACGGTTCGCTGCATCCATTGCCTGGTAGACACACTCCGGCTTCTGATAAGTGGTTGCCGCATTATCCAGATATATCATTTTTTTCTTTTTTTCTTTCAGTTCTTCTATATCAAACCATAACGGATTTGTTTCATAACTTCCTGCTACTGGTTTCATTTATCTGTCACCCCTCTAACAACTTTTCTATCATTTGTAACATAACTGCGATTTTCTGATTTGTTTCCAAGGAATCGGCATAATCTTCTAAGGTATCTTCTATCTCATTTTGGAAAAATCTGCTTGTTCCGTCCACTTCTGCTGCCTGAAAATACTTTTTCACCTCAATTCCGTGACTGTTGGTAAAAATTAATTTCTGTACATTTTCTGTCTGCCTGTTTTCTATAGTTTCCATTTCTGTTTTCAGCTGTTTCAGACTTTCCGTGTATTGTTCCAAGCCATTCTCTTTCCAGTCCTCAATATATAAATCCAATACGCTTTTACTGAGTTTTTCTGCAATTTCATTTTCATCATGGGTATTCAGCTGCTGTACTGTACTCCAAAATTTACTGATTTTCTGGGAGGTGATACAACGTTCCATGTCATGCTTTAAGCTTTTGTATTCTTTTAATTCCTGTAGCAAATCCTTTTCCTGACCAAAACCAAATATCTGTTTTGTTGCCTTAACTGCCTGTTGTTTCAAAAACCACAGATACGTATCCATCTCATTTTTTACATCTTGTATCTGTTTTCCTAATTTACTGTAATCAGATTCACCAAAAGCCATCGGAAGTCCTTCCAACAACACTTCTCTTGGGTTTCTCTCTAATTTAGAAAAAGCTTTTCGAAGAAAACGCAGACCTTCCATTTTCTTTTCCGGAAGTCCTTCTAGCGCGTAATTCTTGGCACATTGTGGCAGCGAACAAAACCATTGATACATTCCATCCGAAATTTCCTGTAAACGGTTTCTTCTGCTTTGCGTAACAGGAATGGAAAACATTCGTTCCAACGCCGCTAAATACCCTTCTTTTTCCACTGTATCCTTTTCCATATACAAAAAATACTGTTCCGGTGAAATATTAATGTTCTCCAAAATCTGCGGCTCCACTGTTACCTCTTTCTCTCCCAGATAGATAACCGGCATTTCTTCAAACTGTGAAATACAATATGCAAGATATAAAGGAAGCACCCCCATTCGTACTCCGAACTTTTCCCCCAGCAAGGTGTGATAAAGCAGCCCAAAGTTTTGCTTCTTTCCGGCGGCACTGTGAAGGAACTGCTCCATCTCTTTTAAGACACGTACTGCACCCGTATCCCTTTCATACTGAATTACTTCCTTCTGACAATGCAGCTTCATAATTCCTGTTTTTAAAAACACTGCCCGAAATACAGTGGCTTCCGGTGAAGTTCCTTTCCGATAATCCCAGAAGTCCTTCTTTTCTAATAATTGTCCCGTCAATTTCATACGGACTTTTTTCATTTGTGAAGTTAACGCACGTTTATTAATCATCTCATTGTTGATTCTTGGCGTACAATTGTAATAGTTTTCCAAAATTCTGCTTAAGAACTGATTATATTTAGAATCTGATTTCTGCTGGGAAAATTCTGCTTTTCTATAAATTTTACTTCCATATAATATATGGCATTTTCCATGCACAGGCATAAAATATTGTTCTAACCATACATTCAGTTCAAATACTAAATCCTCCTCATACAAATTAAGTTCCTGCTCCAGTGCCTTATTATTCTCTAAAAATTCTTCTGATTGCTTTAAAGTTTGAATCGCAATCACCTTTTTTAGTAAATCAGTCTGCATGAATAGTTCTTCCGGATAAACCACCACAAGCCTTGCATCCTGCAGTTTCTGCAAGTGTTCTGAAATCTCCTGTGCAGAAGTATCTTTTTGGCGTACCAGCGCAATAATCTTGCCGTCTGCAAATTTATCTTCAAACAGATACTCCGATTTATGTAAACTCATAAAATTATCTTCTGTCATAAACTGATAATGGAAATATCTTGTCATTGTATAGGTTAAATTATAACGTTTCGGTATTTCGTATTCTAATTCAGAAACTTTGCTCAGTTCCTCACATAAATTTATTTTCTGCAACTTTGTCTGAACAATTTTATCAATCTCTTTTTCTAAATCTACACCAATATTATTTTTAAAAGCATAAGAGCCGGTTTTACTGCGGAACAAAATTATCTGTTTCTGCTTTAACTGCTCTATGTTTTTTTCATACACTTCCTCCGACATTCCGGCACCTAATCGTATAACTTCGTCTTTTGCATACATTTCGTCCTGTTTTCCTACCATGCGTATCAAAGCAATAGTTTTAATCACCCTCTGCTCCTCAAAACTCACCTGACTTTGAAGTGCGTATTCCGCTTTCAGCCATTCGTTATGCATGGTCACATTAGAGCTGTCATTTTTTAACAGCTTTGAAAAATAATCATACACCTGCCCTGCAGTAACATAATTTCCATGAAAAACCGGATTCTGCTCTAAGAAATGCAACAGGCTATAAGGCTCCTCATTGGCTAAAAAAGTAAACACGGTCCGCTCGTTCTGCACAGCCTTTTCGCTGATTTTCAGCAGCAAATACGCAGCCACAGGAGTTAACGGAAAGCATCCTTTTGCTACAATGGTCTGAAATTCTTCTTCCGTAAACATAGAATGAAAATACGGCAGCCTGTATGCATTCTCCTGTATTTCCCGGAACTGCTTTGTTCCTGCTACTTTTTCTTCAAATATTTCAGGATTTTTTATGATCACATTTTGAATCAATTCATAGCTGTTTTTTAATGAAGTAGTAAAATACACCTCACTCAATCTTCCCTCAACGCCCAGATAGGCATTTACTACCTGATCCGGCAGGCTGTTTTTGTATTCCTTCATCGCCTTATGCGCCACCAGTATCACATGAAGTTTTTGCTTTGTAGAATTATTTGCCAGCTCACAAAGGTTTTGCAGTTGCTCCATGGCAGAAGCAAAGCTCTCTTTCGGATACCCTTCCACGAATTTACTAAATTCGTCAAAAATGAGGACAATCCCCTGATATCCATACTCTTTACACAACTTCTCATTCACCGACTGGAACAAAGAAATTTCATCCATCTGCACCATAGGTTCAAAAACACTTCCTGCTGTCAGCAAAGGATATATTTTTTTGAAAAAATTCAGTGCTTTCTCATTATATTGCTCCAGCTCCTTTAAAAAGGCATCCTCTGATTTATTTTCTTTCTGTAAATACTTTAAAAATCCCCTATACGTGTCCGGATAGGTGTTTTTCCACTGAAGAATCATCTTCTTTGCTTCTTCAAAATAAGTATTGGGAGCGATGTCTTCTAAGCCTTCCCGTACAAGCCCTTCTTTTAACGACAGTAAAAGTGCTCTCCGCAAATCACTCTGGGCACCTGAAATCAATACTGGAAGATAATACCGTTTTTCTTCCACTATAGTTTTGGCACATGCACCCGCTTCTGTGTCCTTTTCTTCTAACTTTAGAACAATCCTTTGCAACATCTGTCTGAGTTTCGGATTGTCTGATTCCTGATTCTTTTTTGATAATAATGCAAGCAGCACTAACAAAAGATGAGATTTTCCCTTACCGTATGGTCCAATGAGAATGGTAGATTTCACACTGCTCCGGTCTGCAAAATGATTCAGATAACTTTTCAATACCTGTACTGATGCACGGGTTGGAATATAGCTTTCTATCTTTTCCGGACGGTTATAATCCAATCGCATATTAATTGACTTTTGAAATTTTTTATTTATCTGAACAATTTCTCTGAAATCGCACATATCTGTTCCTCTCTATTCCTTTACCTTTTTGTAAAAATCCAGTGCAATATCTTCACCAGACTGCTGCTTTATTTTATATATCATATCAAGTCCGGCGGTGCGGTTAATATCTATATAACCTCTCTCTGCCAGTTCTTCCAGATATTCCTGATACATACTGACACCAATGCCAAGCACCGGCAAAACACCCAACTCACCGGAATATAATTCTTCCATACTAATTGCTGTTTCTTTAGAATATCCCTGCATTAAATATAAAAGGACCTCACTGGAAATGTTACTGTAATCCGGCGCCGTACGCTTATAAATATTTTCTGTTTTTCTTAAAATTCCCAATTTGGAAAGAGGGCTGATTTTTTTATCTTCCGGATCGTTGGCAGTTAGTCTCTCCTTACCGTACATCTGTAACAGCACATTACAGTCATCTCTTAGGGAACGACTACTGAATTCCTCCGTCTTGGCATACTTTATAAATTGTTCTGTCATAAAACTCTCCAGCTCTTCTCTCGTAAATTCCTCCAACTGATACTTTCGGAAAAATAAATACCAGCTGGTGGCATTTTCCTGATTTTTTGCTAAATTTATATGAATACACCATAAAGTAAATTTTTCTTCCAGATAAGGATCATACTGAAATACGATTTTTCCAAATTCAGATAGCCTCACTCCTTTTCCGGAAACCTCTATTGTTAGACCACAAGCTTTCAGCCAGTAACGAATCGCTTTTGCCATGTTACTTCCAACACCCAGCTCATCCGCTCCGTACATATTGGAAAATACTTTAGAATCTTCCGAAACCGCCTTGATTCCTTTTGACAGCCATCCCTCTCTGATACAGAAAGTTTCATGTCCTTTTAATTTGTATTTTATGTTTGTGTTCTCTTTTCCGGTTTGCAACTTTCTACATCCTTTTCTTTATCTTTTTATTGCCAGTACCTTTCTCATATAACATCCTGCAATAAAGTGGCCTACACATTCTCCGCAGTGCACACATTTATGTTCCGAAATATAATAAGAAATCTCTCCGTCTTTTTCTTTGATGGTAATGGCATCCTGCCTGCACACGCCTTCACAGGCTAAACATCCCATACACATCTGATATTTTGTAATCTGGCATTTCACTTTTTCCTCTGCACCTTTCAGGCTTTTTGCCCCAGCCAGATTGTTCTTATATATGGTCACCTTTAGACGTTTTTTCCCAATTTTCCCCTGAAGTCTTAGAACAATCTGCCCCTTTCGGTCCAACACATAAACTTCACCAAGTCTTTCATTTCCCATTTGAAAATCCAGTGTTCCAAATGGCTTAAATAACTCATACAGCTGTTCGGTGACCGGTCTTTGCAGTTCATAATTAAAAGAATTTTCTTCTGTGGCACAAGGGGTAAATTCAATCACTGATTTTTGTGCCATTTCCACACCATTTCCGCCCTGTCTTGCTTTCCAGTTTCCACTATCCACATATTCTTCCGGGTCCGGTTTGCCTATTTGTCTTGCAAATTCAACAATTGTCTGCCGAAACTTTCCATACAATTCCGGCATATGTATTTTTGATAAAAATTCAGACCACTGGCTGTTATTTGGGCAACACCAGCAGCCAACTCTGGAATACCCCAGACGATATGCATCGTTAAAATCAATCTTTTTGCTTAACAGATACAGCCAGATATCAAAGTCATACCAGTCTATGACCGGAGATACCACTGTCTGTTTGGTAATTTTCGGGCTTTCGGATTCCTTCTCATACTTACTTCTGCTGGCTGACTCACTTCTTCGAATTCCATAGAAGGTAATAATATGCTTCTTATTGCGAAACACCTTTTCAATCTTTCTTGTAATGGCTCCTGTCTTAAAAATAGTACAGCACCAGCGCATCACACGACTTGGTGGTCCGATGACACTGCACAATTCCAGAAAATCTTTCTCCTTATTTCTGGATGAAATCACCGGAGTTTTATAGTGATTCTTTTTATAGCGTTCTACATATTCATAAGTCAGAGGAAATTCCAGTGTGGTATCACCAAATATGTGTAGAATTTTTTTATCCCCATCCCCCAGTGCCCTGGTAACCAAATCTGCCACCACCGTGGAATCCTTTCCACCGGAAAAAGAAATCATCATATCTTCTATGCTATATTTGCTTCCTATTTCCCCAATATATTCCAGAGCCTCCTGCTCTATCTGCTGTAATCTCTGCTTATTTGCCTGTGTAAATTTTTCCTGCTGTATCTGAAACTCCTTCTGGTAATCCTCTAACTGCTCCTGCAGTTTTTCCTGATAGCGTTGCCGCACTTTTTCAATATCCAGTTCTATCAGTTTTCCTATTCGAATGCCAAGGCGCTTTCCATCTGCATAATAGATATTTCCGGAACCGTTCCAAACAGATTTTATTTTAAGACTGACAAACTCCTGTTCCTCCATAATAGTTTCCAACAATATTTTTTCTTCCGGAAACACGGGGCGGAGATCTGAAGATATCTTTTTCCCTGCTGCACCACACAAGCCACACTCTTTTGTATAACTTGGAACATTGCAGCTACTGCACCAGTATATTTCTGATTGTATTGGAAAAGCCCGCTGACCACAGTGGGGACAGATACTACCTGCCACGTCTACATTGTCTTTTTCGCAGTGATACTTTACCATAAATCCTGTTCTCCTTTTTCACTGATTTGACTGATTTTATTCGTATAAAATTCCGTTGGCTGTATATTAAGGTAGCTGCATACCTGCAAAAGTTCCTGTGCATCCCAGTCCTGTCTGCTGTCCTCCTGAAATTTTTCAAGGTCTATGTTTAACACTCTGGAAAGATGTTCCACGGAAATTCCACAAGTTTCTATATAATTTAACAGCTTGTTTTTCATTTCCATGTCATCACCTCTTTTTCTTTCTCTCAAACCAAGAATTTTGTCATATTATATACCATTTTATTCTTGTTTACAGAGAATGTCAACTTATAATTTCTTGTTTTTCAAGAAATATATCCACCATAATTGACAAACGAAAAAACAATTGTTAATGTATTCTAGGAAAGAAGCCCAACGGCAACATAGAAGTATAGAATTTTAAGAAAGGATCACAATGCAAAGATTTTTGCTTGAGGCCGGTATAGATTATGAAAAATCCACACATTGCCAAAGTATTAAAATATTATAGAAAATTAAATGGTTTGTCTGTAAATGAAGTTTCTGAAATTTTGACAAAGTATGAAGCTCCGGCAGCCCCCAAAACAATCTACGGTTGGGAAAGCGGAAGTACACAACCGGATGCAGATACTTTAATGCTGCTATGCGAAATCTATCAAATCGAGGATGTTTTAGAAGCCTTCGGCTACAAGGACCAGTCCAGTACCTCTCTTACTTTAACAGAACATGAGAAAAAATTAGTTTTAAAATATAGGGAACTTGAAGATATGCAGCCGGCAGTAGACCGTTTGCTGGACTTGGAAGAAGATTCATAAAACGTCATTTTTGTTCTTTAGACATATTGGTTGGAGGGACGCTCATAAGCAGTAGCACTTCTTATGAGCTAGCTTTCGCAATCCAGTATGTACAAGAAGGATATTACTGCCGCTTATGAACGGAGCTTCCCACACTAACATTTCATATTCTTACGTGCTTGCCACGAACAGCCCATGTTAGGGACAGAATTTTCCTGCACAGGCAATCGGGAAACGCTTTTAGTGGAAGTGAAATCCAATTCTTAGGCAACACTTGGTGAAGAGCCCTAAAGCGATGAACCTAGTGTGCCTTAGAATTTAGTTCACTGGAACGCTGTTTCCGCCTGTGCAGGAAAATTCTGTCCCTAACATGGGCGTCCGTATCACCCACCCCTTTATTGTTTCGTAAACTCGCTTAAAGTTCCAAACCGATACCCCATGTCTTCCCATTTTCCCAACAGTTCATCTAAAATCGCCCCATTTGTTGAGGAAGTGCTATGAAGCAACACAATACTGCCTGGATGGATTCTTCCGATTAGTTTTTCAAAAGCTTCCTCTTTACTTGGCTGCTTATCTTCGTACCAGTCAACATAAGCAAGACTCCAGAAAAAAGTGTGATACCCCAGTTCCTGTGCCATTTTCAAATTTTCCATGCTGTATTTTCCCTGAGGAGGACGATAAAATTTTACCATTTCCTGTCCTGTGATTTCTTTGTATTTTTTCTCCACATCCTCCATCTCTTTGCGAAAGGCATCCATGCTGGAAATTTTAGACATATCCGGGTGCGTGTATGTATGATTTCCTACCGTATGCCCCTCTGCCACCATCCGTTTTATTAAATCCGGGGAAGATTCTAAGTAGTGCCCTACCACGAAAAACGTTGCTGACACGTTATGTTTTTTTAACGCCTCCAGAATCTGTTCCGTATTTCCATTTTCATACCCTGCATCAAAGGTCAGATAAATAACCTTATCGTCACTGTCAGCTAAATAATGAGCATCGTACTTTTTCAATTCTTCTGAAGAAACATTTCCGGACGGTTTCTCTTCATTTTCCCCATATCCTCCCAGGCCCCAGTTATCCACCTGATTTTTAACATACATACTGCTGACACTATTCACCGCAAAATGTGCAGTTCTCCCAAGAAGAAACATGGCAGACAAAAGAAAGACCAGGGTAAGAATACCTTTACCGCTTACCTTCGTGCCATCCCCATTTAGAAAAAAATCTTTCATATCACAATGAAACTCCTAAGACTCCGTTATTTCATTATATTAGAAAACCCAAAGTTTCATTCAAAATTTTCTTTATTTTGTTTCCCCTTCATGTAACATGCTCTCTAAATTTTTCGCCGCTTCCCTGGACAGTGAATCTTTTAGAAAATTACGGTTTTCTGTTTGCGTGTCTATATATTCTGTCTTTATTTTATTATCCATCTGTTTAATTTCTTCCTGCAGTTCTCTGGAAGACAACAGACGGCATCCTGCACCTCTGATTATAATCTGTTCCAAACCATCAGAGGTTGCCACGGTAATATTGTATTTCTTTCCATTCTCATGGGCAAATTTTTCAATATAAGCGTCTGCCGTTTCTGCCTCTTTTGTGTAGACTACATGGATATTATGATAATCTAAAATTTCCGTAGGGTGACCTTCTAACCGATAAGCATCAAATACCAGAATCAGATTGCATTTTTTCATGCCCTGATAGTTACAGAGAATATCCATCAGCCTGCCCCTGGCACTCTCCACATTAATTTTTGCCAGTTCATTTAGTTCCTCCCATGCAAAAATAACGTTATAACCATCCACTAACAGATATTCTTCCTTTTTTTCTGTTTCTTTAAAGTTTCTCACCCGTTCCACCGAAATCCCCCGCTGCCTTCTGTCATTCTGGGAACGGCTTTTTTTCATGCTCTTACCACTGCCATTTCGATTAGCATAAAAGGTCCGCTCGATGATACGATCCACTTCTTCCGTATCAATCCATTCTTCTTCATAATAACTCTGAGCCGTCACAACGCTTTCTTCTGCCTGCTCTCCATCCGCTGCTTCCACATGCATATAATCCTTTACCTGATCCCATTCCACATAGAACCCTGCACCATGAGCACAAAATACAGAACCTGTTGGGTTTCTAAGATCTGCCTCCGGCTCATAGCCAATCTGTTCCACTACCTCCGCTTCGTTGTGACATGGATAATAGCCCTTTACCCGCAGACTCAATTTTCCACAGCCTTTACTGTACACATTTACCTGTTTCTGGTATTCGCCAAAAGTTGCCACCGGAGCTTTTCCGGTAATCACCGCCATATCTCCCATCCGTTCCGGGCTGTCAAAAGTTCCGTACATATTTTCAATATCTGTCATAGCACGTCCTATATAGCTTTCCGGAATTTCTAAACGAAATTCATAATACGGTTCTAAAAGAACAGATTCCGCCTCCATCAGTCCCTGACGTACTGCCCGATAGGTTGCCTGTCTAAAATCTCCTCCTACCGTGTGCTTTTGATGTGCCCGTCCGGCAATTAATGTGATTTTCATATCAGTAATGGCAGAGCCCGTAAGCACACCTTGGTGCTGCCGCTCTTTTAAATGGGTTAAAATCAATCTCTGCCAGTTTTTTGCAAGCTTGTCCTCACTACAATCACTCTCAAACACAAGTCCGGCTCCCGCTTCTAATGGCTCTAACAGCAGATGTACTTCCGCATAATGCCTTAAAGGTTCAAAATGTCCCACACCCTCTACTGTATTTTTAATGGTTTCCTTGTAACATATGGTTCCATGGTCAAATTCTACCCCAATACCAAAACGTTCTTTTATGATAGATTTTAAAATTTCAATCTGCACCTCGCCCATAACCTGAATATGGATTTCCTGCAAATCCTCTCTCCACAAGATATGCAACGCCGGATCTTCTTCCTCTAACATAGAAAGCTTTGGTAGCACAGACGCCGGATCCTGCCCTTCAGGAAATTTAATCTGATACGTCAGCACCGGTGTCAGGCAAGGCAAAACTAACTCATTTTCTGCCCCCAGCCCCTCTCCCGGAAACGTATGACTTAAACCGGTAACTGCACAAATACTTCCTGCAGTTACTTCCTTTTCTACCTGATATTTTTCTCCAGAGTAAATACGAATTTCATTGACCTTTTCTTCCCATGGAAGTTCTTCTTCCGCGGCGTGGTCTATTCCTTCCATGAGGTCTTTCACTTTCAGGTTTCCTCCGGTAATTTTTAAATGTGTCAGACGATTCCCCTGTTCATCCCTTGATATCTTAAACACTCTGGCACGAAATTCTGCCGGATATTCCCGTTCCAGTGTAAGTTCATCAAACTGTTGCAAAAACTCTTCCACACCCTGTAACTTTAATGCAGAGCCAAAAAAGCATGGAAATACTTTTCTTTCCTGTATCATTCTTTGCATTTGTGGCTGTTTTACGATACCACATTCTAAGAAGTCATTTAATACTTCTTCCTCCTGCATGGCAATATTTTCGTAGAATTCTTCATCCCATTCTCCACTAAAATCAACACATCCATCACCGAATCTGGTACGCAATTCTTCCATAAGTTTTCCACGGTCGGTTCCGTTTTGGTCCATTTTATTCACAAACAAAAAGGTAGGTATATGATAATGTTCTAATAACTCCCAAAGTGTCTGGGTATGTCCCTGCACACCATCCGCACCGCTGACCACAAGAATGGCATAATCTAACACCTGCAGGGTACGCTCCATTTCTGTAGAGAAATCAATATGCCCCGGTGTGTCTAACAAGGTAATAACTGTGTGTTCTAATTTCATCACTGCCTGCTTAGAAAAGATAGTAATTCCTCTTGCGCGCTCTAATTCATAATTATCCAGATAAGCATCTTTATTATCTACACGCCCGATTTTTCGAATGCTACCGCTGGTGTATAATAAGCCTTCGGAAAGAGTAGTTTTCCCAGCATCTACATGTGCTAAAATACCAGCACATATTTGTTTTTTGTTCATGTTGCTCCCTCTATTCTTTACAGTATAATTGCTTCCATTATACACCATAAAAGGCGGAGTGTATAATACTATTTCACAAATTCACTCTACACTACCACACGCTCAAGCCTTCCTCCAAGCCTGCTTAATACTTCGTTTGTAATTGTATCTGCCCACTCTGCAAACTGCTCAGCATAGATTTGTGTATTATTCGATTTTCCAATAAGTACCACCTCATCATCGGGCAATGCTTCCTTAATATCTGTTACATCAATTAACATCTGATCCATACATATTCTGCCAACGATTTTAGCCTTCTTTCCATGACATAACACAAATCCCTTTTCTGAAAGGTTTCTTGGAATTCCATCTGCATATCCAATGGATAGTACTGCTATCCTGCTATCTCTTTGTGCCGTAAAATCCAGACCATAACCTGCACCTTCTCCAGCTTTTAAATCTCTAATACATTCAATACGACTTTTCAGAGTTAATATCGGCTTCAAAGAAAGCGGTGTGTCTACCCAGTCATCTTTTTTGCTTAACACACCATACATGGCAATCCCCGGTCTTACATAATCATATTTACACTCACGATAATTCAAAATACCATAACTACTTTGCAAATGAACTACAAAGTCTTCTTTTCCTGCTCTGTGGAGTGTTTCAATAACTTGATCAAAACGCTCTATCTGCCGCCTTGTAAATTGTCTGTCTTCTGTTTTTTTACTGTCAGCAACACACAGATGAGAAAACACACCACACACCGTCAGATTTTCTTTTTCCCATATTTCCAACATATCCTCTATGTCCTCCCACCATACACCAAGGCGATGCATTCCTGTGTCTACCCCTATATGAACCTTTAACTTTATCCCCATTTGCCCTAGCATATTTGCATATTCTTTATCCACCACAGTCTGAATTAAATTATAATCCGACAGCTTGTAAACTGCTCCCCTTGGAGTATAACTTAAAACCAGTATCTTCCCTGAAATCCCTGCTTTTCTAAGTTCTATCCCTTCCTCCACAGAGGCAACACAAAAATCTGCAATACCGGCATTTTGTAAATGTTTTGCAATAAGTACTGCTCCATGCCCATAAGCTTCTGCTTTCACTGCAGGCATCATTTTGCATCCACCCGGTAGCAGACTTTGAAAGCTTTCTATATTCTGTTTTAAATATTTCATATTAAGTTCAATCCATGCCCTGCTTTGTTCTGTATTCTCCCACACATGATTTGTTGTCATGCCACTTCCTCCGTTTCTTTTCTGTTTTTTTCTTCTTTGCACATTTTAATAAATTTAAAATATACAGTACTGCAAACGCCATACAAAAACTGCTTATACACACAAGCACATAAAACATCAGAGAATTATCCACAAAAATTTCTTTTAAATTCACTGCTTTTGCCACCCCTCGTACAGCTATAATGCACATTGGGTGAAGCAGATAAACCCATAATGATATATCCCGAAGCCATACATATTTTGACGCTGCTTCCCCTTGTTCTGCTTTTTTTCTTTTCAACAGAAGCAGGCTCATTAGAAAAAACACCGTTGGAACCAGACATAAATACATGCTGTTATGTCTTTGCAGTTGTAAATTCCCTGTAATCTCTCCTTCTAGTAAAAGTCCAATAATACATACCATAAGTCTGTTCTTTCCTTTTTCTTTGGAAATTGTGTACTGCTCTTTTCCAAGCCACCCTCCCATACATAAAAATATGGGAGTAAAAAAGATTCCGTTTCTCGTATAAGAACTAAAGGAAAATACTATATCATATATCCTTTCTAACTCGGGTATCTTTTGAACCAGACCATAGTAGCTGTCTCCTAAAATCCCCACCAGATAGAGAATAAATGTAATAAGAAACGTCCTTTCATATCCCCATAAACGAAGCATAGCATATACAATCAGCATACCAAGTATTGCTGCCGGAAGATACCAGAGATGATAAAATGTTCCATCGAAAACAATCTGTTTCAGCACTTCTCCCCAAGTCTTTGGAAGATTTCCTGCATAATAATTAACAGGAAGATATAACAGTGTTACAAACACATAAATTGCCCCTAAATGATAAACGGCTTTTCTAATCTTATAAAATTTCTGCTCTAAAGATTTCCCTCCCAAGGTAAAATACCCTGTTACTATCAGAAAAAATGGGACTGCAATTCTGCCGATACAATAGGTCAGGAAATAATCTGCTCTTTCGCTAAAACTATTAAGAGGTGCGATATGAATTGCCACCACAAACAATGCCGCAACCACTCTGAATATATCAATATATGGATACTCATACCTGACCTGTTCTTTTTCCTGCATGCTCCTTTTCCTCCTTGTTTTATACACTCTTTACACTTTAAACCGCCATTTCTATCAGTCTGTTTACCACTTCTTTTAAAGATATCCCTGCCGCCTTCATCATCCCAGGGTACCTGCTGTGCTCTGTAAATCCCGGAATTGTGTTAACTTCGTTAAAATAAATTTCTCCCTTTGGTGTTAAAAACATATCTACCCTTGCAAAAAAGCTACATCCTAAAGCTTTATAAATTACTTTTCCGGTATTTTTTATTTCCTCTGCCTTTTCTTTTGAGATACGAGCCGGCACATAGATTTTTGAACTTTTCAATGTATATTTTTCTGTATAGTCAAAAAAGCCCTGGGATAACTGAATCTCATCCACTTCTCCTACCGTCAGTTCTTCTTTGCCTAAAACTGCACAGCCAACTTCAAATCCTTCCACCCTCTCTTCCACCACTACCAGTTCATCGTGAGAAAAAGCCAATTCCATGGCTTCTTTTAAGTCTTCTTCTTTATCAACTTTGGTAATTCCAAAGGAAGAACCTGCCCGCAAAGGTTTTACAAAAACCGGATAGCCCATTTCTCCTATTAACTTCTCTGCATTTTCACAATTGTTCTTTTGAAATACTACAGATTTCGGAACAAGCACTCCTGCCTCTTTTGCCAATCGGTGTGCCATGTCTTTATCCATACAAACTGCAGAAGCTACTGTATTACAGCCGATCACAGGGATTCCTGCCAGCTCCAGTGCCCCCTGCACTGTACCATCTTCTCCGTTTTTTCCGTGTAGCATTGGCAATGCTGCTGATATGGAAATTTCTTCTGCCTTGCCCTCTCTGCCGTTTTTCCATACGATAATTCCATGAAGACTCTTATCCATGGAAATGGTGGCTTCATAGCATTCCTTTTGCTGATGCCACGTATCATTTGCAATAGTATCTTCCTTTCCTTCAAACAAAAACCAGTTTCCTTTCCGAGTTATTCCTATTAAAACCGGAGTATATTTCGTTTTGTCTATATTGGTAATCACGCTGTACGCAGACTGTAATGATACCTCATATTCACTAGAACACCCTCCAAATAAAACTGCAATTCTTTTCATTCTCTTTTCCTCCATTTCATAAATTACATACCCTTTAATTGTAAAAACAGTCACATAAAAACTGGATTCATGCAACAAGCTTAGCTTATCACATGAATCCAGCTCATACTTTAAGTTCCGATTAATGATTTTCAAATATAATTGAAAAAAAAACTAAAGATTTTTGAAAGACTCTTTTATTGGTGTTTTCTCTCCGTTATCATAAATACTCGTTCCTATTGAATTCCGCACTCTTTTGCAATATCCTTCAAGGAATACGTAACCTCCTTATCCCGATACTTTATAGTATAAGTATCTGATTCATCAAAAGGTTCCGGTTTTTCAATACCATAGGAAAATTGTTCCGGATGCTCTCCTCTGTCGTCTAAAGGAAGTTTTTTCACACTGTAAACTGTACTCGTAATTTCTTCCCCTGTTTTGGAACGTACCTCAATGACCTTTCCTTCCTCTAGGGCAAACTCAAAACAAACACTATAGTATAATTCTTCCGTTTCTACCCCATTTTCATCTGTTACAATATTGGGTTCCTTTTTGGCCTCGTAAGTCACCTGAACTTCCTCACTATTTGCAGGAATCATCCCCAAGAAAACCATGACAAAAACACTAATACATAGTACCGTCCCAAGAAATGTGAAAGCTATAACCTTCATTCGCTGCCTTACTTTTATTTTCTTGAAAATATCTATATTTTTTACCTCCTGCTGATCTTCCACTTCCTTTGAGTTACCAGGCAGACTGTTTTCATGCATCTTATTACACTCTTTGCATTCTTTTAAATGCTCTTCCAAATCTCTCCTGCTTTCTTCTGAGACCAGCTGCTCCTCATAAAGCGGGAGTAAATCCCTCACTATGTGGCAAGCCAGTTTTTTCTTTTCTTCCATTCCTCTTCCTCCTAGCTTTTTAATTTCTGCTTTGCACGAAAATATGTTACTCTTGCCCAGTTTTCGCTTCTCCCCGTAATTTCCCCTATTTCCCGAAATGTAAGAGAGGTGGATGCCCGAAGCATAATCACCTCTTTTTCCTCCTTTGAAAGGTTTTGTATCTGCTCCACCACTTCTGACAGTTTTTCCTTATGCAGATACTGTTCTTCCGGATTTCCGGCATAGGAAACAGGTTCTTCCGGCTCTGTGTCGCAAAAACGTTTCCTTCGACGAAGTTCTCTGTACCACATATGTTTTCCAATCTGGCACAGCCAGGTAGACACTTTACAGCTGCCATCGTATGTATTAGAACTTTTTACCGCCTGATAAAAGGTTTCCTGTGTCAGTTCCTCGGCAAGATCTTCATTTTGGCACATTCCCAGCAGATAGCGATACACCATGGTACCATATTTTTGATAAATATCTTCTGTGTTAATGAAAATCACTCCTTTGCTTCCTTATATATATCACAAATCTTCTGCATTTGTTACAAAAAAATCGCAACTTATCCTTTTTATCTGCAACTTATCCTTCTTCCCGTTTTTTCCATAAGCAATCTATGCTATCCTTTCCTATATAGAATATGAATCGTATAAAGGAGGAAAAACTATGATAACAATTTTATTAATTGGGTTACTTTTTATGGAAGAGATATTTTTCTTAATTTGGAATCTGAAAGAAAAAAAGAAACACCCTAGGGAAAAAATGATAATCCGACTTATTGGTGCTGCATTGCTAATCCTGCTTATGGCTCTTTCCTTGCTACAGAGCATGGACCGATATGGTATGCTGATTGCTCTTTTCCTGGTACAGGCACTTATAGGATTCTTTGCAACACGCAGGAAGAAACAAGAAACACTGAAAGTGTCAGGTCAAATCGCAAGATTCCTTGGCAGTCTGGTATTGTATACTTTTGCCCTGCTTCCGGCAATTCTTTTTCCCCAATATAAGGAGCCGAAAGTAACAGGAGCGTATTCAGTTGCAATCGAAGAATATACCTGGGTAGATGATAACAGAATAGAAACTTATTCCGATACAGGCGAAAATCGTGCTGTAACCGTGAAATTCTGGTATCCGGAAAAAGAAGGTAGTTATCCTCTGGTAATTTTCTCCCATGGTGCTACCGGGGTTATTGACAGTAACTATTCCACTTGCAAAGAATTAGCTTCTAACGGTTATGTAGTGGCAGCCATTGCTCATCCATATCAGGCAATGTTTGTAAAAGACGTTAACGGAAAAATAACAACCATTGATATGGATTTTTTCAATCAGGTAATGACGGATAACGGGTCTGATTCCCCGGAGCATGAAGCTGCCGTCTATGAAATGAGTCGTCAATGGATAGAAATAAGAACCGGAGATGAAAATTTTGTGCTGGATACCATACTGAAAAAAGCCTCAGATAAAGAAACAGGTCCTTTTGTCAAAATAAATTCTGAGAAAATCGGTCTTTTCGGTCACTCTCTTGGTGGTGCTTCCTCCGTTATGGTTGGTCGTGAAAGAACCGATATAGATGCTGTGATTAATTTAGAAGGTACTATGCTTGGAGAGTACACGGGATATGAAAACGGTGACTATGTATTTGAACAAGAGCCTTATCCGATTCCCCTTTTGGATGTGAATTCCAGAAGCGTATACGAAGAAGCGAGCAGCTATAAAGACAGAGAATATGTTAATTTTTATGTGGGTAAAAATGCAAAAGATTTTAAGGAAGTCATATTTAATGATGCAGCTCATTTAAATTTTACCGACCTTCCTCTTGTTTCACCGCTGCTTGCTCATATGCTGGGTACCGGTCAAGTAGATGCACTAACATGTATTGAAAACGTAAACGAAATGGTGCTTAATTATTTTAATTATTATTTGAAGGATGCAGAGGAACTCAATATTCCAAAGGAATATTAAAATAGATATTGGAAAACTCAATGCAAATGATAAAATAAGAATAGTAAGTATCAATGATGTATATCAGAAAGGTATCGTTACTATGAAAGTAAATATCAAAAAAATTCGAAATAAAGAAGAAGAACAGGTGATTATTGAATGTGTCGAGATAACTCCTGAGGTGAAAGACATATACTCCTACGTTTTAACAAAGGGGACAGAACTATCCGGTATCGTTAATAACCAACATCTGGAACGCTTCCGATTAGAAGATGTCTATTATTTCGAAGCATTAGACGAAAAAGTATTTGCCTACACCAAGGAAAAAGTTTATGAACTCAAGGTCCGACTTTACGAAGTGGAACAAGCCTATGCATCTTGCCATTTTACTAGATGCTCTAAATCTGTTGTGTTAAATCTGATGCTACTAGACAGCATCAGCCCTGCTTTAAACGGACGTTTCTTTGCTCATATGAAGAATGGTGAGAAATTGATCATTTCCAGACAATACGCACCTATATTAAAGAAAATCATTATGGGAGGTGGTAAAAATGAAAAATAGAAACTCTTTTACAGAATTTGTAATTGTCTTTTTTATAATCACAGCCTGCATCACCATACTAGAAGGAATTCTCGGAGTGCTATTTATGCCTGACATGCGTTTTGGCTATGAAGCCTTTTTCTCACCTCCACTTTTTGGATTCTTATCCGCACTATCAGGGCTTGTGACAAAATCCTCCAAAGAGCTCACTATGAAACAGGTTTTATTCCGGGAGTTCCTGCAGCTAGTCCTTATCGAAATTATGGTATTCGGTCTCAACTACTTATGTGGTACTACTTTCGATATGAAATTAAATGTGACACTGGCAATTTCCATTGCATTGGTGTTTGTAGTGGTATACTTTGTGATATGGCTCAATGACCAGCGAAGTGCAAAGCTCTTTAATGAACAATTAAAAGCTTTTCAGAAAGAAATGCAGAATAACAGATAAATTAGGGGCTGTCGACAGCCCCCTTTTTAATCTCATTCGCATCTATAATATCAAGTCCGACACCCTCGCTATTTTATCGGAATCCGCTTGTCCATCTTAAGTATATGGTTTGACAGCCAGCCCAATAAGTACTCAATCAATTCTTCCAAATATTCCTGCTGATTATTATCCACCTCATCAAAGTTAATCACTTTTATTTTTTCTACAAAAGCCTCATGAGCAAATTTCTGTGCTTCCAAGCCTTCATAGTTTATTTTTTTCATATATTCTTCTTCATCACGAAAATGCATTATGGTGTAATCTCTCAATTCGTTAGTAATATCCACAATCACATCAAATTTATCATGAAGAACTTCCGAATGAACAGCGGCATTTGTTTTTCTGATAATTTCAAACAGCTGGTGATGTTCTTCGTCAACCAATTTTATTCCCGTCTTATATTTATCTGTAAAGGCAAAGGGATCTTCTTCGATATTATAACCAATCATCATATCACTTCCCAAAATATGATGGTACAACCAGCGTGCAAGATATTGTAATACTTCACTTAGTACGGCTTTACTATTTTCTTCGTTTAAAGATTCCAAATCAAATCCTCTCACATATTCTTCAAACTGTGCGTGTTCCTGCTTCTGCCTTGTCAACTCCTTATCATTAATCTGCGCCATATACTCTTCTTCATGTGTAAAATGATTTTTCGCATATTTACGCAGGGCAGGAATCAGATTTTTGGCACCTGACAATGCTACCTCCCCATCTTTTTGTAGTAATTCCATCCCTTCGTTAATCATTGCAAACAATTGACTATGTTCTTCATCAATACCTGCAATACCTGTGAAACAGTCCTCTGTAAATTTATACATTTGCTACTCCTCCTTAGAACTTTTGTGATATCTTATGTAACCGCTTTCTTTTCCTACTATTATACTTAATCCTTTGTCTTTTATCAATATTTTGATGCACGCAACGAATTTTAACATAAAAGAATCCTTATTGTTAAATATAGTTTATGGAACAAGCAAGAACATTGAGGTATAATAGCATTAGGAGGTAAGAAAAGTATGATTAGTAAGAATATCGTGAAATTACGAAAAAAGAATAATTTTTCGCAAGAAGATGTTGCTGAAAAAATTGGTGTCACTCGTCAGACCATTGCCAAATGGGAAAGCGGTGAAAGTATCCCTGATATACTCCATAGCAATGCCCTTGCAGAATTATTCGATGTAACCTTAGATAGTCTTGTAAATTACGAGGAGGATAATGGTATGTCAGACATTCCACCAAAAGGAAAACACATTTTTGGAACAGTTACGGTAGGGGAGAAAGGACAAATTGTCATTCCGGTAAAAGCAAGACGTGTTTTTCATATCAAACCCGGAGATGATTTGATCGTGCTTGGAGATGAAGAACGGGGACTGGCACTAATAAATACGGATTTTTTCTTGGAATGTTTTGGGAAAATACAAGAAAGTGAGGCGAAAGAGAAATGAGTAATGTATTAGAAGTAAGTCATTTATGTAAGCAGTATCCTGCATTTACACTGGAGGATGTAAATTTTTCCTTGGAAAAAGGCAAAATTACAGGATTTATCGGCCGTAATGGAGCTGGAAAATCCACCACATTAAATTCTTTGCTACATTTTGTCCACCCGGATAAAGGAGAAATTTCATTTTGGGGCAATGAAGTATCAACCGATGAGATGGAAATCAAGCAAAAAATTGGGTTTGTATCCAGTGGTATGAGTTATTATCCTAACAAGAAACTTAAAACTGTGACAAGTGTTACAAAATCTTTTTATAAACAATGGGATGAAGAAGCCTATCAAAACTATATGAGGGAATTCTCACTGGATGAGAACAAAACCTTCCGGCAACTTTCTATGGGGATGAAGATTAAGTATGCTCTTGCTCTGGCATTATCCCATAATGCAGAACTTTTGATTCTTGATGAACCTACCAGTGGTCTTGACCCGGTATCTCGTGAAAATCTTCTGGAAATTTTCATGAATTTGTGTGATAAGGGGAAAACCATCTTCTTTTCCACCCATATCACCTCTGATTTGGATAAATGTGCAGACAATATCATTTATATTAAAAAAGGAAAAATTATGGCAGAATCCACACTTTCGGATTTTGTAAATACATACAGACTTATAGAATATCAGGATAACCAACTTACTCCGGAACAAAAACATATGCTGATTGGAAAACGTCGAACCAAAAACGGCTACACATCACTCGTGCCGCAAATGCAGGCGGACAGCCTTGGCTTAAAGACCTCTGCCGCTGACTTGGATGCAGTTATGGTTCATTTGGAAAGTGAGGAAGAAATATGAATAAATTACTAAAAAAAGAGTTTTTATTATCCATGCACCCGATTACACCATTAATGATTTTGCTTTCCACTATGGTATTAATTCCTAACTACCCTTATGCTGTTATGTTTTTCTACATGACATTAGCAATTTTCTTTACTTGCATGATGGGAAGGGAAAACCACGACGTAATCTATACCATGACCTTACCGGTAGCAAAAGGTGATATTGTAAAAGCACGAATTACTTTCGTAGTTATTTTGGAAATGCTTCAAATATTACTGTTGATTCCTTTGACAATGCTTCGCCAGTACTTGAATCCTGCCGGAAACCAGGCTGGAATAGATGCAAATATTGTATTATTAGCAGAAGGTTTCCTTCTTTTTGGAATTTTTAACCTGATATTTTTTGGCAGTTACTATAAAAACGTGGACAAGGTAGGCATCAGTTTTGTGAAAGCAACCATTGCCTTTTTCCTTCTGGTAGTATTGGAGGTTATCTCTACACATGCTGTTCCTTTTGTGCGAGATTGCTTGGACACACCAAATTCCCAGTATCTGGGTTACAAACTGGTTACACTAGGTATTGGAGTGGCACTGTATGTAATACTAACCCTCTGGGTATGCCAAATTTCCATAAGAAACTTTGATAAACAGGATTTATAAAACACAAAAAACCCCGGAAACACATTACTGGTTTCCGAGGTTTTGTTTTTCTATTTATGAATTTTACTTAGTCTTTCCGCAATTCAAATGCTGCAACCATTCCTTCTAAATTTTCTGCCTGTGCAGAAAGTTCTTCACTGATAGCCGATGTTTCCTGTGCCGCTGCGGAATTACTTTGTACTACTGTGGAAATTTGTTCAATTCCTGCTTCTATCTGTTTTAGCATATCTGCCTGAGTACGTGAACTCTCTGCTGAATTACCTGCTACCTCAGCAAATTCTTCCATACCAACCAGAACTTGACTAATTACTTCCATAGTACGTTCTACCATTTCATTTCCATTTTCAATTTCTTCCAGTGCTTTTCCAATTAATTCTCTCGTATTAACTGCTGACTGTGCACTGTCAGAAGCCAGTTTTCCAATTTGGTCTGCTACTACTGCAAATCCTTTTCCTGCTTCACCGGCTCTTGCTGCCTCGATGGAAGCATTTAAGGATAACAGGTTGGTCTGAGATGCAATATCTTCAATGGCACCAATAATATTTTCAATTTCTTTCGAAGTTTCTGTAATTCGTTCCATTGCCCCGATTAACCGATTCATTTCTTCACGGCTCTTCTTAGCTTCTTCTGCAGATGCTTTAATTTGTTTTGCTGCCTGTGTTGCACCTTCTGCACTGTCTTCTGAGATATTTGCTACATCTTCTACTGTTGCAGTAAGTTCTTCCACTGCTCCTGCCTGTTCTGTTGCTCCTTCCGCCAGTTCCTGTGCACTGGATGCCAACTGTCCTGCACCGATAGATACCTGTTCTGATGCTTCACTAATCTGTCTTAATGTTCCATCCAACTGATAATTTAGCTTTCTCATGTTTTCAATCAATTGTTTAAAATAACCTACATAGCTTTCTTCTGCTCTTGTGTGAACATTAAAGTTTCCACCTGCCATCTCACTTAACAAATAACCTGCATCTTCAATAACGCTACGCATCTGTCCACATGCACCACGGAAGTTTTCTGCCAGTTCTCCAAGCTCATCTTGACTTTCATATGTAATTTCCACATCCAGTTCACCACGTTTTAACTTTTGTGCAGCTCCCTGTAATTCCAAAATCGGTTCTACCAAAAGACCGCTGATTACCTTTGAATAAGTCACACACACAACAATACTTGATGCCCCAACAAGAACCATAATAATAATTACGATAATTCCGGTAATGCTTGTGGCTTTATATGCTTCGATTGCCTGATTATCCGAATACGTTCCGATTTCAGTAAGAACTCCCTGTATCCTTTCTGTAGCATGCGTATATTCACCATTAAATTTGTCTAATGCCTCATCATTTTTACCTGCTGTAACCAATCCAATCACTTCTGCTCTTGCCACTTTTAATTCTTCCAAAGCTGATTCCAATTCCGCAGACATTTCTTTATTAGAAAAATTTTCTTCCAGCGCTGCAACATTGTTTCCTACATTTTCTGCATATGTGGTAGCTATGTCAATTTTTTCCTGGGCTTTTGTCTCATCCTCCATTGTTACAGCCCATAATACATTTTTACCTACCATTTGAATATCTTTTCTAATTTCCAACTGCAACTGCGTATTTCTGTAAGATTCTTCATAGAATGATTTTAATTTTACATTGATTGTAGCAAGCCCCACAATTGCCAAAATCAAAGTAAGTATAAATGCCGCCAGAATCGTAAAATAAGACTTCTGAAGTTTTTGCTTTACCTTTAAATCCTTTAGTTTCTCTCTCATACCTTTTCCTCCTGCTTATGTTTTTTACCATATAGTTTTTCATATGCATTTCTTAGTAATATGATACAATAGATTTTATAATTAAGCAATCTTTTTGTGCAAAATGCTTTTATTTTTTTTGCAACAGTTGACATTTCAGAATTTGTAATAGTCACATTCAAATCTTTCCCCTTTTAAAGCTACTTCAATGGAAAACAAATATCAATCTCCATATAACCATCCTCGGATACCTTTCGGTAAATATCAAGGATTGGTCTTTCGTCTAATTGATTTCCTGTTTTCGAAAGCCAGCGGCAGAACATCTCTTGATACACCATGAAAAGAAATTGCGGGTAGCCTCTAAAGTGATACACTGCGTATTTTCCCCCTTCGAACTCATGGGTTAACAAATTTTTGTCTGTCTGTAACGCCGGATGATCTGGCGAGATTGTCTGGCTTAGTTCAAACATACACCGATCTTCATCCGTAATTGTTGGATCATCAATGGTACACTCAATGTAAAGAGTTTCCTCGTATGCAAGGTACGCATACTTTTCCATGAAAAGACACCACTCCTTAGGCAGGTTATGATAATTCCCTTTCTTTCTCTCATATAGGACTGTAAAAGCCTCTAAGTATTCCACGGTAATTGCTTTTTCAATTTTCTCAATATCATCGAGGACAATCCCATGGGAAAATGAACTCTCCTCCACCAGTTGTTCGCTACGTTTGCGAAAATCTGCCGGTGAAATATTGAGATGTTTTTTAAACGCAGTCGCAAAATTAGAGGAAGAATATCCGTATTCTCCCCCTATTTCAGTGATACTCTTTTCTTTTTCTACTTTCAGACGCCATGCACTTCTCTCTAAACGAACACGTTTGATGAACTGATAAAGTGCTTCATCGGTATCTTCCTTAAACATTCTAGTTAAATGATATTTTGAATACGCACAGTGGCGCGCAACGTCGTCCACTGTGATATCTTCCTCGATATGATCAAAAATGTAATTAATTGCTTCGTTAATCACAACACGTCGTATGGTTGTACTATCTTTTTCTTCCACTCTATATACCTCTTTCTACTCGTTCGCTAAGAGTATTATACTGCCTTTTCAATCCTTGCGATACTCTCTTGTGAACTGTCTCCTAGCGTCTTCTTTTGTCTGTTCAATAACAAAAATGATACGATTGCTGTCAACGCTTCTGTACATGGTGCTGCAAGCCATACACCATTCATTCCAAGAAAGGCCGGAAGAATCAAGGTAAAGGCAAGAAGCAGTACAATTCCTCGAAGTGACGAAATCAGTGCGGATGCCTTCGCATCTCCACAACTTGTAAAATACATCGAATTCACTACATCATACCCCATAATGAGGAAGGTGACGGAATACAACTTAAAACCAGTTGCTACCATATCCACTACCTGCTCGCTACAGCCAAACATACCTGCGTATCTCTTTCCCAGGAAAAAGAACATAACCGCACACAATATACCAATCACAAATAGTATTTTATTGGTGATGCTTCTTAATTCCATTGCTGTATCCTTTTCCCCGGCACCCCAGCACATACTGACAAGTGGAGTAATCCCCTGTCCAAAACCAATACAAATCATACTGTATCCATACACAACAAATCCAAGAATTGTGAAGGCGGCAACCCCTTCTGCTCCAACGTAACGCATCAGTACATAGTTAAATGCAAACATCGATATTGCACTGGCTAATTCCCCAATAAACTCTGAGGAACCATTGAAAATCATTTCCTTGTGCACATTCTTGTCAAACTGAAAACGACAAAAGCGGATACCTGTCTTCTGGATGATAAAATACATAATACTAGCAACTACAGTAACCGCCTGTACAATGAGGGATGCAATCGCACTACCTTGTACTCCCATCTTCAATCCGCCAACGAAAACCGCATCTAGAATCACATTCAGAACACAACCTGCGATACTCACAAGCATACACACCTGAGGCTTTCCATCCACACGGATGAACATCCCAAGAATTGTTCCAACGACCATGAGCGGATAGGTGAGCAACATAATACGGTAATAGTCGTTAAAGTATGTAGACAAGCTCCCTTCAACTCTTAAAACATGAAGGATTGGTTGAAACAGTAGAAACATCAGTACTGATACGACGATACAAATTACTGTTGAGGTAGCAATTGTCTGTGAAAAAACACAATCAGCTTTCTTCTTCTCTCTTCCACCCAAAAGTCTAGCACTAATAACACTTCCACCAACTCCGACGCACAAGCCCACGCCCAGATAAAAGTAAAGGATCGGCAGTCCCAAATTGATTGCCGCCAATGCCTGCTCTCCTACATAGTTTCCCGTAAAATAGCCATCCGTGATTGTAATAAACGTCTCCAACAGCATGGCAATGATACTGGGAATCGAGAACTGCAAAATCATCTTACATTTGTTTTCTTTCATCTGTTTTGTATTCATACTTTCATCTCCTTTTCTCAAACTTATTATAGAGATGTCAGTTAAAATAAACTTCTGAATTCGTGCTATGTACCTGAAGAATAGCTTATATGTTAAAAAACTCCCAACCCTGATGGTTCCTTAATCATAGTAAGAAATGCCTCATTAGCATTTGAATCATTTGAGAGCCAGTCCTGTAGAACCGTGTAAAGGAGCAACCTTCTATATTCCAGGAATATGTCTAATTGCTTCAGCCAGAAAGAATCCAGCTCGTTTTCGGTTCGATAACCTTCTAAGAATGATTGGTAGAAATCCTTTAAGACTTCTGGCTTTGAAACCGGATTCATCATACCGCCAGTGACGTCAAACAACAGCCCCTGTATTGGTAACAGAAGATCATTTGCGAAAAAATGGCACTCTGCACAATCAAAATCAATCACTGCAATATCCGTACCGGATGCAATGATATTCATCTGATGATTGTCATTATGAATAAATCCGTAGGTTTCTCTGTTGATTGGCAGCTTTCTTAATTTCTCTTTCATATCCTGCCACTTGCCTTTGATAAAATCATTTGGTGACATTTTGATAAAAGAATCTATTTCTGCTTCAAATCCGTAGCGGGCATCTCCTTCACAGACATTTTTCCAAATAGGGTATGCCTTGGCTGCCTTATGCATTTTACCTGTTAATTTTCCCCACTCGAAAACAAGTTCTTTCGAATTTTGCAATTCATTTCCGTCTGGATTGCTTCCTTCAATAAATTCCATCAAGGTTGCAATCCAATAGCATTCTCCATCCTTTGCAATCTCGTAAATATTTCCATGTTCATTTTCAATCGGGCTGCTAATGCGAATCCCCTCTTTACCAAGATAATGAGCAAATTCTAAAATGTTTTTCACATGCTCCTCGTTAGAGGCCTGCGATATTTTGAATACCCGCTTCTTTCCCTCCTTTTCAACGGTAAAAACAATGCCGTCGCTGTCTTCTCTTCCTCCTGCAAGGAAAACAAGGTCAGAAATGGTTAATCCGAATCTATTAGCAAGCTCTTGTTTCAATTCTTCTTTTAATGGTTTCATATAAACTCCCTTTCCTATCAATACTACTTAATACGTTTATTATATCACTATCACCCCCAAACACCAAACAAGAAAGTAAAAACCCCAGAAACTATGAGTTTCTGAGGTTTGCATATTTCCTGATATATTCGTTTCCGAAAGATTATCTCTTTGAGAACTGTGGTGCACGACGTGCAGCTTTGAGACCATATTTCTTTCTTTCTTTCATACGTGGATCTCTTGTTAAGAATCCTGCTTTCTTTAATGCTGGACGATATTCTGCATCAGCCTGTAATAAAGCTCTGGAAATACCGTGACGGATTGCTCCAGCCTGTCCTGTGTATCCACCACCGTGTACATTAACGATAACATCGAACTTATCAGTTGTTTCTGTTAATGCTAAAGGCTGACGTACGATAACCTTTAATGTTTCTAATCCGAAATATTCGTCAATATTTCTTTTATTTATAGTAATGTTTCCTTTACCAGGTACTAAATAAACTCTAGCGATTGATTTTTTTCTTCTACCTGTTCCGTAGAACTTTGAATTCTTTGCCACTTGAAATTACCTCCTTGTCAATTAAAATGTTAATACTTCTGGCTTCTGAGCTGCATGATCATGTTCTGGTCCTGCATAAACATGAAGCTTTGTATACATCTGTCTTCCTAAAGGTCCCTTTGGAAGCATACCTTTTACTGCAAGTTCGATAACTCTTTCAGGCTTCTTAGCTAACATTTCTTTTAATGTTGTTTCTTTCATACCACCAACATAATCTGAGTGATTGTAGTAAATTTTCTGCTGTAATTTCTTACCTGTTACTTTAATCTTGTCAGCGTTAACTACGATTACGTAATCACCTGTATCAATATGAGGAGTGAAGATAGCTTTGTTCTTTCCTCTTAATACCTTAGCAACTTCTGATGCTAAACGACCTAATGTATATCCTGTAGCGTCAACTACATACCATTTTCTTTCAATTGTAGATGGACTAGCCATAAATGTTTTCATTGGTTTTCCTCCTTGTAAAGTTCCACTAACTACATTTCATATTATTCACGAAGATTGCTTCTTTTCGGGGCTTTGAAAAGAGCTTTTGGAATCGGTGTGTCCGTCACCGACCTTCGCACAGTAAAATATTATAGTATACTTTGCCCCGTGTGTCAACTGAATTTTCCCAAGTTTTTACACAAATTGTAACAGTTCAGCCTTGACGGTTAACAGGACGCCCATAGTCGATACATTTCTTTTCAGAAAGGCAGGAATTTTAACAGCGTTTCTTAAAATAATTGTATCGGCTATGGGCTGTTCTTTGAAAACAACAAGGTTGAATGTGACTATTCCATGTGACTAAATCACTGTGCATCACAACTTTCAAAATGCAAATTGTTACATTCAAACCTATCGTCTTCGAAGAACAGCTCATAAGTGCTGCAAATTCTTCCTTGAAAGGCAATTTAAGAGGCGTTCTTAACGAATGCGAAATCCACTGTCAAGGGCGGCTTAGGCGTGACAGCTTTCTGGAACGTCTTAGCCCCCCTTGACAGTTAGTTCGCATTGGCGTGGCCTCTGCCTTCCAAGGAAGAATTTGCAGCACTTATGAGCGTCCTTCCAACCAGAAGGCTGAACTGTTACAAAAAGCTGTCATCCCTTGAGAAAATAACTTGCAAAGCCTCCAACTTTTCAGTATAATTTATATTACATATGTACTATTTTAACAAAATTGATAAGGGAGAAGAAAAATGGATTTTACGATTGAAGATTTATTAACCACAGCAAAAGAAAACCGTGCGTCTGACTTACATATTTCCGTTGGTATTCCACCAAAAATGCGTATTCATGGTGAATTGCAGACAATGCCATATCCACGTCTTGCCGCCGAAGACACGGTTACATTGTTAAAACCTATTTTAGATGTTCGTACACAAAAGATTTTAGATGAAAAAGGTGAAGTAGACTTTTCTCATGCCATCGAAAGTGTCGGTCGATTCCGTGTAAACATCTTTAAGCAAAAGGAAACGCTTGCAGCTGTAATGCGTATTATTTCTACAGAAATTCCGGACGCTCAGAAATTGGGAGTTCCAAAAGCTGTAATTGAACTCACCAAACGCAAAAGAGGTCTGGTTCTTGTAACAGGTCCTACCGGAAGCGGTAAGTCTACTACTCTGGCTTCCTTAATTGACATTATCAATGCGAATAACACTTCCCACATTGTAACATTGGAAGATCCTATCGAATACCTGCACACACATAAATCCTGTGTAGTAAACCAAAGAGAAATCGGTCTGGATACCCAGTCCTACGGAAATGCTCTTCGTGCCGTACTTCGTGAAGATCCGGATGTTATTCTGGTTGGAGAAATGCGTGACCTGGATACGATTTCCACTGCTATTACAGCGGCAGAAACAGGTCATCTGGTATTTTCCACACTGCATACCATCGGTGCCAGTGCAACCATTGATCGTATCATCGACGTATTTCCGCCACACCAGCAGCAACAGATTCGTACTCAGCTCGGTTTCGTATTAGAGGCGGTTGTTTCACAGCAGCTGATTCCAACTTCTGACGGTCAGGGACGAGTTGCTGCATTCGAAGTTATGCTTGGTACTCCTGCCATCAAGAGCCTGATTCGTGAATGTAAAAACCACCAGATTGACTCTATCGTACAGGTAAACAAAAAAATCGGAATGCAGACCATGGATGATGCTATATACGATTTATTCTTAAGAGAACGTATCAACTCTGCAGAAGCCTTAGAGTTTGCTGTAGATCCTATTGCAATGGAAAAGAAATTATTCTAAATTTCACAAAAAGAGCAGCGTATTTTCCAATACTCTGCTCTTTTCTTTATACATTTTTTCTTGCTATATATCAGCTAACCAAATCACTTCTTACATATCCTCTGTAATTTTTGCCATTGATTTTCACCTGAATGCGATACCATTTGTAACCTGTCTTATCCTGAGTTTCACATAGCACGGATACTCTTGTTCCTTTTGTAATTCCAAACAATCTCTGATATGTAGTTCCTGCATATTTTCTCACATTAATATTGTATTTTGCAGTTACTTTTTTACTGGATAATGGTTTCGTATTCGCTCTCAAAATCCCTGAAAACTTACCATAAGTTTTTTTTGAGCCACTATATGTATATGCTCTCACTTTATAAAAATACTCTGTTCCAGCTGTGACAGTGGTGTTCATAAATGCCACGGACGATACATTTTTCAAAAGTCTGTACTTTCCATTTCTTGCATTGGCACGGTAAACCTGATAACCTGAAGCACCGCTGACCGGTGACCAAGTAAGATTGATACTCTTCGTTGTACAAGTACCTGCCTTTAAATTTTGCACTTTTGCCAAGCTTGTCTGAGTGGCTGCTGATACCTCTTGCACCGGCAACATAGTAATCACTAATGCCAGCATCATAATAGCCACCAAAATCTTGTTTCTTTTCATTTTGAATTCTCCCCTTTCTGTTTCCGTTACCTAGTGTAACACTCCCCCATTATCGTGTCAATATTGTCAGAAAATTTAAGAATTCCTTAAAGATTTTAGTGGCTATTTTTAATTATTCAGTTATATTGTATCAATCACATCTTCTAACAGTATCTCGCTTAATTCTTCTATCGTAGGCTCCGGTATTACAATAATACGGTTTGCCTGATTGGTCACAATTCGTTCAAATACATTACGGATACCTCTGGCATTTCCAAAGTCTTTTCTTTTTTCTGCATCCATTCCGGCTAGCATTTCTTTTAAATTTTCAATGGCATCCTCTCGAAAAGTCATCGCAGATTTCCCAGCCATTTTAATAAGAATCTCAAGTAGTTCTTCATTGGAATAATCCTCAAATTCAATAAATTTATTAAATCGAGAAATCAACCCGGTATTAGATTTTAAGAATGTATTCATTTCCTCCTTATAACCGGCAACAATTACCACCAAATCCTTACGGTTGTCCTCCATAAGTTTCACTAACGTATCAATTGCCTCACCACCAAAATCATTGGCAGCATCTCTAGATGCAAGAGAATAGGCTTCGTCAATAAACAACACACCGCCTTTTGCTTTTTCCACTACCTCTGTCACTTTAATGGCAGTCTGACCAATATAGCCTGCCACCAGACCCGCCCGATCTGTTTCTATAAATGTTCCCTTAGATAGTATTCCCAATTCTTTATAAATGCCTGCCACAATACGGGCTACCGTAGTTTTTCCGGTTCCCGGATTGCCGGTAAATACCATGTGATACGACATATCCATCTGAGGCATATTATGTTCCCGACGCATTTTTCGGACTTTAATCAAGTTAACCAGCGACTGCATTTCTGTCTTAACAGTGTCAAGCCCCACTAATTCATTCAATTCTTTTATTAGCTTGTCCAGTGCCGCCTTACGCTTCGCCTTTTTTACAGCTTCCATTTCTTCCTTTGCCTTTTGGGCTTCTTTTGCTATTTCTTCTTCCGTCAAAGCATAAGACTTTGCAGTGGGCGGGTATGTCTGCTCCTGTTCACCTTCTGATTCCACCTCTTCCTCCAGAACATCCGACACAATCTCAGACATAGGTTCGTCCTTTCTTATTTTCTTTACCTGCACCCGCTTTAATTGTGCCTTTTCATCAAATACACAGCCTGTCTTAAAGTCTTCACTGCATATCTTCCGGAAAATAAATTTTTCATCTATATCCATCAGATATTCTAAATCTTCCGAAATGAATGCCTGCACCTGTTTGAAATAGGCACGGATATAACTAACTGCTGCAGTCCCCTTTTCCTGATTTAAATACGCCATCGCCAAAAATATATTCAGCAACGTATCTGTAAACATATTTGCAAGGTAAGTGTCATTTCTATTATCCCTCAAAGAACACAACTGCATAAGAATTGGCGGAGAAGCTATCAACTTCTCCGCATGGGCAATAACTTCCTCCGGTATCGGCCCATTCTCCGGCAACTCCAGCATATTTCTGTCCGGTATCGCCAGTAGAAAATGTCTTTCTTCTTCCGTGAAGCGATTATTATATACCGGATAAAGCAGAAGAAAAGACTGTACAAATAAGTCCAACGCTTCACTGATCGTATATTTCAACAGCTTTTCCGGTTCTTTCCAGTAACCTTCCATCTCTAATAGTTTGCAATGATATAATATGGTATGATAATTTTCTTTCGCAATTGTAAATAACTCCTCGTTTGAGTATGCTTGTACCATTCTGACTTCCTTTCCCTATCAAAAATCCATTTATATTCCCAATGTACTAATCATACCATATTTTTCCCAAAAATCATATCCTAATTTTTCTTACAGGCTTAATGAGGTTAAATCCTGTTCCATAAAACTATCTATCTTTTTCTTTAATTCTGCATACTCCTCTGTATCAGGTATGCCTTTTTCTACCAGCTCGCCAGCCGCATCAGAAGCTGCCTGCAAAATAGCTGCATCCGTAAAAATATCTCCGATTTTAAATTCCAACAGACCACTTTGACGAAATCCAAATAAATCTCCGGGACCACGAAGTTTTAAATCCTCCGAAGAAATGTAAAAACCATCATTTGATTTATTCAATATCTCTAAACGCTTTTTTGTATCTTTCTTGTCGCTGCCACTGACAAAAATACAATAAGACTGTGCAGAACCTCGTCCCACACGTCCCCTTAACTGATGAAGCTGCGCCAGACCAAACAATTCTGCGTTTTCTACCATCATAACAGTGGCATTTGGCACATTTACGCCCACCTCTACTACTGTAGTGGACACCAACACCTGAATTTCATTGGCGGCGAAACGTTCCATAATATCATTTTTAGCACCGGATTTCATTTTTCCATGGAGACATTCCGTTTTAATATCTGTGGGAAGCTTAGAACGTAACATCTTTTCATAATCAATTACATTTTCTGCCTCCATATTTTCACTTTCTTCTACCATCGGACAAATCACATACGCCTGATGTCCTTTGTGTACCTCATCAGCAATAAACTTGTATGCCTTTTCCCGGTAAGAAGTATTTACCACACAATTTTTAATTGGGATACGATTAGAAGGTAATTCATCAATAACAGAAATATCAAGATCCCCATAAATTATAATTGCCAGCGTTCTAGGTATGGGCGTGGCACTCATAACCAGCACATGGGGACAACTCCCCTTTTCCATCAGCATTTCACGCTGTCTTACTCCAAAACGATGCTGTTCATCTGTAATAACCAATGCCAGATTGTCATAGACAACACTTTCCTGAAACAGGGTATGGGTTCCGATTACAATATCTGCCATGCCCATTTCTATCCGTTCCCTTGCCATACGCTTTTGTTTTGCAGTCATGGAACCCGTTAACAATACCGGATTGATTTCCAATCTGTATTGTTCCTTTAATTCCATAAAATACTCGTAATGCTGACGCGCCAACACTTCCGTAGGTGCCATCATTGCTCCCTGATATCCATTTTCTGCGGAAAGACAAAGCGCCAGTGCAGCCACAATGGTTTTACCGGAACCTACATCCCCCTGAATGAGTCGACTCATAACATAATCTGAATTCATGTTATTTTTCACATCTTCCCATGCCCGCAGCTGTGCCTTGGTCAGTCGAAAAGGCAATGCCTCTAATAATCCCTGTGTCATTTCACTTTTGGGAAAGATAAAATTATTTTCTATCTTTTCCGTACTTTCTTTTAAATTACGTAGCGAAAGAATAAACAGAAAAAATTCATCAAATACCAGACGTTTTCTGGCAAACACTAAGTCTTCCATTCTATTCGGAAAATGAATCGTGGAAATTGCATAATTATATTCTGCCAGTTCATTTTCTTCACGAATAGACAAAGGAAGAAATTCCCGTTCTAACACTCCAGAATCTAACACCTGCCGCACTGCTTTTCCTATGGCATTGCTGGTAAGCCCTTTGGTTAATGGATATTTTGGCAACAACTGCCCCTGCTTTTTTTCATACTCTCCCTCAAAAAAAATTTCCGGCTGCTCCATAGTCAGCCGGCCATTTTTAATAAAAGGTATCCCTCGTACAACAATATTTTCACCCGTGCGGAGTTTTGCTTTCAGATAAGGCATGTTAAACCATGTGAGGAAAATAGAAGTTTCACTATCTCCTGCCACGACACTGAGTATCTGAAGATTCCGTATTCTTTTCACTCCTTCTACCCGTTTCACTGTAACTCTTAAAGAATTAACCGTGTCCTTCTTGGCAAAACGTACTCCCACCAGTGCAGCATATTCTTCGTAATCTCTTGGATAATGGCGGATTAAATCCTCCAAAGTATATATATTTAGTTTATGAAATAAGGCAGCGGTTTTGTCACCAATTCCTTTTAATGTTGTAATACTATCTTTTAATTCCATCTCTATATTATTCCACTGAAATCACATAATAATAAATCGGCTGACCACCCATCTGAAGTTCAACTTCTAAATCAGGATATGTTTCTTCCACAAAGGAAACAATTTCTTCTGCCTGTTCTTCTGTTGCTTCGGCACCATAATAGATACTGAGCAACTCTGACTCATCATCCACCAACTTACTTATCATATCTTTGGTAGTTTCCTGTAAGTCCTTTCCTACAGAAAGAATAGCTTTATCCCCGATTCCCATAATGTCACCCTGCTTGATTTCTTGTCCATCAATGCTGGTTTCACGCACCGCATATGTCACCTGACCAGTCTTTACATGTTCCATTTCCTGTATCATAGTATCATAATTTTCATCAATTGACTTTTCCGGCACATAATTAATCATAGCTGTGATACCCTGTGGAACCGTTTTAGTGGGCAGTACAATAATTTCCTTATCTTCCACCAGATATGTTGCCTGCTCTGCTGCTAAAATAATATTTTTGTTATTAGGCAAAATAAAAATGTGGTCTGCATTCACTTTATCAATGGCATTCAGCATATCTTCCGTACTTGGATTCATGGTCTGACCACCCTCAATTACATAATCTGCTCCCAGGCTACTGAATATTTCTTTGATTCCTTCACCGATAGACACAGCAATAAATCCAACTTCTTTTCTTGGTTCTGCATTTTCTGTTTCTTTTGATGCTTCCTCTGCCGCAATTTTTTCCGCATCTTTAATCAGCTTTTCCTGGTGCTCTAAACGCATATTATCGATTTTCATATTACTCAAAGAACCATAAGTCAATGCTTTCTGAATAGCAAGTCCCGGATCATTTGTATGCACATGTACCTTTACAATATCATCATCAGATACAGCAACAATAGAGTCTCCAATAGAAGACAAATATGCCTTAAACTCTTTTTCGTCCTCCATTGTATATTTTTTCTCTAACATAATAATAAATTCTGTACAATATCCAAATTTAATATCCGCAGCATCACCTGTATTTGCAGTTGTAATCTTCGGTGCCGGAGCTCCCTTAATAGTCAAATCCAGCTCTTTTCCAAGAAATGCATCATAAGCCCCTTTTATAACTTCCATAAGTCCCTGACCGCCGGAATCCACAACGCCTGCTTCCTTCAAAACAGGGAGCATTTCCGGTGTTTGACTTAAGACATATTCCCCATGACTAATTACTTCTGCCATAAATTCTTCTAAATCATCGGTACGTTCTGCCATTTCTACCGCCTTATCGGCCACACCTTTTGCCACAGTCAGGATAGTACCTTCCTTCGGCTTCATAACAGCTTTATATGCAGTTTCTACTGCTTTTTCCATAGAGAGTGCAAGTACATCTACATCAATGACATCGTATTCCTTAAATCCTTTCGTTAGTCCTCGCAAAAGCTGTGAAAGAATAACACCCGAGTTTCCTCGTGCTCCACGTAAAGAACCGGAAGAGATTGCCTTGGCCAGTTCCTCAATCGTCGGATTTTCCAAAGCAGATACTTCCTTGGCTGCTGACATAATCGTCATTGTCATATTTGTTCCCGTATCACCATCCGGTACCGGAAATACATTCAACTCATTAATCCATTCTTTTTTCGCTTCCAGATTCTTAGCTCCTGCCAGAAACATTTTAGAAAGCATTTGGGCATCTATCTGTTTCATTGTCACCAATATATCCTCCTTAATCTATAACTCTTACGCCTTCCACAAAGATATTAATCTTTTCCAGCTCCATGCCGGTAAATTCTTCCACTTTATATTTTACATTACTGATCAGGTTGTCTGCCACAGCTGAAATGCTTACGCCGTAAGAAACGATTACATGAAAATCAATTGTGATTTTATTATCATTGACCGTCACGTTAATACCATGTGTCAAAGATTCTTTTTTCAAAAGCTTTACCAAACCGTCTTTTACATTTAATGCTGCCATGCCAACGATTCCAAAACATTCCACGGCAACAGAGCCGGCATATTTTGCAATCACTTCATTATCAACGAGAATCTCACCCATATTTGTATTCATATGTCCCTTCATACCAATACCTCCTGTTACTTATATTTCATAGAGCTAATGCCCTTTTCCTAATAAATCAACGTCTATAGTATAACCTTTTTTTATAGAAAAAGGAATACGAATTTTATATTTTTTCTAATTTTTAAACATTTTTCATATTTTTCCTTGCATTTTTGTTCAGTTTCTGTTAAAATATGCATGTTGTGAGCTTATATCAGAGTGATTTTACTGGTAAATGGCAATTTATTCAAGGAGGTGTAAAGTCATGGCTAAATGTGCAGTATGTCAGAAAGGTGCTCATTTTGGAAACAATGTGAGCCATTCTCATAGAAGATCAAATAGAATTTGGAACTCAAACGTAAAATCCGTTAAGGTTAAAGTAAACGGTGCAGCAAAGAAAATGTACGTATGTACTTCTTGCTTACGTTCTGGAAAAGTTGAAAGAGCTTAATTAAAAGATTTCATCAAAAGAAAGCCTGTATGCTTGTCATACAGGTTTTTTTGTTCTGTCTTTTAACAGCAAAACAGATTATATCCTAACAATAGCAACGATACTACAATTATAAAGAACAGAAAACAATTGGAAATAAACAGTGTTATCACCATACCCACTGCGATAAAAAAACAGGCAAATCCGGCTACCCTTCTCATTTCATCACACCAATAAAAAAGCTTCTTATGCTAATATATGCATAAAAAGCTTTTCTAACATATCTTTTTATGGTTCTTTTATACTTTCAATAGCACTCTCCACTTCAGGATTTTCTTTTTTCTCCGAAGTTTCTTTTCCTGTAAATTTATTAATTACATCTGGAACCATATCTAAAATCTTAGTTACTGCATCCTGATTTTTAATATTTACCAATTTTGTCTGACCATTCTGAATCACCAAAACAGCACTTGGTGACATCTTACCGCCCATTCCGCCGGTGCCTCTGTTTTTCTTATCTTCACTAAAGGCACCTGCTGCAACACCAAAAGAAACATCTACCAATGGTAAAATAATGGTATCTCCTACAGTGATAGCCTCTCCCACCACTGTTTTTGATGAAATAAAGCTGTCCATCCCCTTAAATAACGATTCTACTGTTGTACTAAAATCTGCCATGATAACTCCTCCTATTTCTTTATTTTTCCTATCATTTTTCTTATATACTTGTTTTTATATGCACGCCATGCTGTCAACAACATAACGTAACATTGTATTTTCCCTTTGATAAATACATTTCCTTCAAAACACACCTGTTCAAAATCCGGCACCACTTCCAGCTTATATCCATAAAATGGATATACTACACTAAGTGCCGCCAATATCTCACCTGTCAAAGACGGATCATCTGTACCAAAATGCAGGTATACATCTGCTTTGGAGGGCTTTAAATGTCGAACCAGATATTTTCTCTGTTCATTTAAAAACTTTAACGAACCTTTCATCTCTTCACTGAAAATAAATTCTTTAAACTTTTCATATGCGGAACAGATTTCTTTCATTTTATCACATATCTTCCAAAAAGTGAATTTAAGTTTTCTTATTTTTTCTTTTACCATTTCAAATAAAGACTTCTTTTTTTCTACGACCTGAACTTCTTCTGGCACTTCTTTGTTTTTCTGAAAGGTTTTTTTTGGAATATCCTCCTTCTGCAAAACCTCGGTAATATTTTCAGAAACCTCAGCATTATGGTTATTATTTCTGCTTTCTTCCGTTTTATCCTTTTTTTCTGTTTTTGGGACTTTTTTGATTTTTTTTGTTCTAGTTATCTTCTCATTCTTTTCCTGCTTAGGAAATATTTGAAAAAACAACACCTTCACCGAATACGCCATCCCGCTTTCCTGCTCATATTCCACGCAGACACGAAGCAGGTGAAACAGCCAGTTTACATAAAGATAACCCCTTGCTCCCTCGGCGTTCTTACTTGCCTTTAGCCGGTAATTAATCGGAAGAAACAGGAATATACCTATCAGTATAAGAAGCAGTGCAAGTAAGGATAATAATACTATTCCACTCATTTTTAATATAGTTAAAATTACACCCACCATGTTACACTCCCATTTTATTTTCTTTGAGCATCCAAAATAATACTACAGAACTGCCACTATTGCAGTTCCGGAAAGTCCTTTCTAAAATACTCACGTATGCAGACATTTTTCGTTTCCGCCAGTACATCTGTCGCAATCTTCTCTACTAATTTTAGAGCCTCTTCATATCCAACTGCAATACCTACAATGCATGTGGTAGTATAATTATAATGTTTCTGTAAAAGTTCAGAGGAATTTACAATTTCTAACTGGTTATTCCCAAACAACGGAATGGTAATCAAGTAAGTATTAATAAGCCCGGCTTTATGCTTTACTTTCCATACAATTTTATAACGTTCCTGCTTTGCACTTTCACTCATATACAATTTTTTGTACCATCTAATACGTTTCATATTCTCTAATCAATCCCCTATGAACAGACAGACCGAGCAGCTATATGCTCGGTCCTCTACTGTAATCCATGACAACAGAATGTATATTCTGCAGACTTTCTGTTAAAAGTATTTACGATTTCCCCACAAATTACAGCGTTTCAACTCAAGATATTCATTGTATGCCTTCTCTAAAATCTGCTTCTCGTTGGCAAATTTCAAAAGATGATACGCCTCATGATACTTGTAATATCCTGAATCTTCAAAATATTCTTCCCGTTGCGGTTTACTGTAATAGCTGTCTGCCATCATAAGATACCAGTGTACATCCTTTTCAACCACATCTTCCGGCACGCTGAAAGAATACTGACTTTTTCCAACATACTTAATAATCTGGGCATGTACACCTGTTTCTTCCAAGACTTCCCGTGTTGCGGTATCCTTATACTCCTCGTCTTTCTCAACAGTACCTTTTGGCAGAACCCAGCCTTCATACTTATTTTTAAAATTCTTATACAACAATAAAATTTTTCCTCTAAATATGACCACACCGCCACAGCTCGTTGCTTCTATCATTGCAATTCCTCCTGTATCTATCGACTTGTCCGTCGATGGTGTGTCCTCAAAAGTGTGGCTCTCCACGAATAAAGACTGCAATAAGTATAACGCTTTTTATATTCTAAGTCAATGAATTTGCTTTATTCATTTGTAAAATATTCCGAAAACAGCTTTCCTGCAATAGGCACTGCATACTCACTTCCGGAACCTGCACCCTCCACAATAATCGTTGTTACAATCGTCTTTCCATTAGCTTCTGCAAATCCTGTAAACCAGGAATGGCTTTGTCCTTTTTCGTTATTATATTCTGCAGAACCGGTCTTTCCATATGCTGTGTATGCACTGGTAGACAGCTTTGATGCCGTTCCTTCCGTAACGGTGGCACGCATAAGCTCTTTCAGGATATCTGTCTCCGTCTCACTCATTATTGTACATGATTTTTTCGGAGAATATTCTTTTATTACATTTCCTTCATAATTTTCTACCGACTCAATCAGATGTGGCTTCATAAGCACTCCCTTATTGGCAATTGCAGAGGTAATCATCGCCATATGCAAAGGTGTCATCTGTGTTTTTCCCTGACCGATAGCCGTTTGCATCACTTCATCTGTATCTGACTCCTCACAAATGGAAACACTACTCTGTTTATAAGAAAATGGCAGTGAAAGCTTCTGGTCAAACAAAAGACTATCACAAGTCTTTTCAAAATCTCCCTTATCTAAACCAAGTCCAATATTGGCAAAGGAAGAATTACAGGATTTTGCAAAAGAAGTTTTCAAATCAATTGTTCCATGTACACTATTATGATAACAGTTTATCGTTACATTATCCTCTGTAATACTTCCGGTACAATCAAACTGATAAGACTCCGGATTACTGTTCTGCCTGATATACGCAAGGGTTGTAATAATTTTGAAAGTGGAACCCGGCGGATATACCCCATGTGTCACACGGTTTAACAAACGACTTTCACCAGAACTGTCTGCCACCAAAGAATCCCAGGAACTCTCCATAGTATTAGGATCAAAATCAGGTTTTGATACCATTGCAAGAATCTTCCCTGTTTCCGGTTCCATTACAATAACAGCACCTCGATAATTTCCCAAGGCACTATACGCTGTTTTCTGTAAGCTTAAATCCAGCGTAGTCACCACATTATCTCCAATATTTTTTTCTCCCTTAAGAGTATTTTTTACCCTTTCCAAAATAAATGCATTGGAACGAAGCAATGTAAAATTGGCATTAGATTCTATTCCAGATTTTCCTTTGGCAGAATATCCCACCACATGCGCAAATATATTT
>JBGVOM010000220.1:0-40640 GCA_045126515.1 Lachnospiraceae bacterium | reverse complement strand
CTGGATTGCAGAGAAGATTAGAAGCCACGAAACCACACTGTATTGTGGTGGGCGTATCCGGCGGTCTGGATTCTACTTTGGCTTTGTTGGTTTCAGCCCAGGCTGTAAAAAATTTAGGGCTTCCTTCCACAACAGTTGTTGGAATTACCATGCCTGGATTTGGAACTACAAACAGAACGAAAAATAATTCTCATGAATTAATGAGAATTTTAGGCTGCGATATTCGTGAAATCAGTATCGTGGATTCTGTAAGACAACATTTTAAAGATATCGGTCAGGACGAATCCGTTATGGATATTACTTATGAAAACTGTCAGGCAAGAGAACGGACTCAAATTCTGATGGATGTAGCCAATAAAGAAGGTGGATTTGTAATCGGAACCGGAGATTTGTCAGAACTTGCACTTGGATGGTGCACCTATAACGGGGATCACATGAGCATGTATGCCGTCAATGTAAGTATTCCTAAAACACTGGTAAAAACTTTAGTATATGAAATCGGCATGCATATGGAACAAAGTGGATTTACGGGAATGAGAGAAGTAATACAAGACATTGTAGACACGCCGGTAAGCCCGGAATTACTTCCACCAAAGGAAGACGGTACCATAGCACAAAAAACAGAAGATACCGTCGGTTCTTACGTTCTGCACGATTTCTTTCTATATTATACCCTGCGCTTTGGTATGACACCAAAAGAAATATACCGCCTATGTTGCAGGGCAGTGGAGGAAAATGCAGAATACAAATTCAGTCCTAAGGAAATAAAAAAATGGATGAAAGTCTTTTATACCAGATTTTTCCGTCAGCAGTTTAAGCGAAATTGTATGCCTGACGGTGTAAAGGTAGGAACTGTTTCTGTAAGTCCGAGAGGTGATTTACGCCTGCCATCCGAAATTGAATTGGAAGAATTTATTCACGAGTTAGAAACTTTACCGTAAACTCCATGCAGATGAAAAATAAAAAAAACTTGACGGATAAAAAATCATATGGTAAAGTGTGAGTGTAAAACAAATATGTGATCGGATGAAAAATCTGGGAGAGATTAAATATTAAAATTATTTAACGCCGAAGGGGCAGACGCAACAAACTCTCAGGCAAAAGGACCAGGTTTTGACGATACTCTGGAGAGCAAAGGTGCACCGAAGAAGCAATGCGGGCTGTTTTTGCTCGCAGATAATCTTTCAGGTAAAAGGACAGAGGCGTATCAATACTATATAGTGTTGATATGTCTTTTTTTCTTTGCAAAATAATACATCAAAAAGAAAGGTAGGGAAACAATTATGATTACAGATGTTATGAATTATTTGTTAGAACAGGATGAAGAGGTAGGCACAGCAATTAAAAAAGAATTTTCGCGTCAGAACAGAAATCTTGAACTGATTGCCTCTGAAAATATTATTTCAGAAGCTTCCATGTTGGCAATGGGTACCGTACTAACCAACAAGTATGCAGAAGGTTATCCTGGAAAACGATATTATGGTGGCTGTGAAAATGTAGATATTATAGAATCTATTGCTATTGAACGTGCAAAAAAATTATTTGGCTGCGATTATGCAAATGTGCAGCCACATTCAGGAGCTCAGGCGAACATGGCAGTATTTTTTGCTATGCTGACTCCGGGAGACACTGTTATGGGTATGAATTTAGATCATGGCGGACATTTAACTCATGGTTCACCGGTTAATATGTCAGGAAAGTATTTTAATATTGTGCCTTATGGTGTGAATGATGAAGGATTCATTGACTATGATGAGTTAAGAAAAAAAGCATTAGAAGCCAAGCCAAAACTGATTGTTGCAGGTGCAAGTGCATATGCAAGAACCATTGATTTTAAGAAATTCCGTGAAGTGGCAGATGAAGTTGGAGCATACCTTATGGTAGATATGGCTCATATTGCAGGTCTTGTGGCAGCAGGACTTCATCCAAGTCCAATCCCATATGCAGATGTAGTAACAACTACAACTCATAAGACACTGAGAGGACCTCGTGGTGGATTGATTCTTGCAAATAAAGAAGCAGCAGAAAAATTTAATTTTAATAAAGCAATATTCCCGGGTATTCAGGGTGGTCCTTTAGAGCATGTCATTGGAGCTAAGGCTATTTGCTTTGGCGAAGCATTAAAACCTGAATTTAAAGAATATCAGACACAGGTAGTGAAAAATGCAAAAGCATTATCAGCAGCGTTAATCAACCAGGGATTTGATATTTTAACAGGTGGAACAGACAACCATCTGATGCTTGTGGATTTAAGAAAAATGGATATCAGTGGAAAGGAACTACAGAATCGATGTGACGAGGCTTATATTACATTGAATAAGAATACCGTACCAAATGATCCAAGAAGTCCTTTTGTTACTTCCGGTGTAAGAATTGGAACACCTGCTGTAACCACAAGAGGTCTGGTGGAAAAAGATATGGAAAAGATTGCAGAACTTATCTATCTGATTGCCACAGATTTTGAGGGAAAAGCAGAATATGTAAGAAATGAAGTTACAAAAATCTGCGAAAAGTATCCTATATATTAAATAGATTGTATCATACAAATAGAATGGAGGTTTTGGATGAACGTATTTGATATTCTTGGACCTGTCATGGTGGGACCCTCAAGCTCCCATACTGCAGGGGCAGTCCGTATAGGATATGTCACTAGGGTGATGCTTGCGGAAGAACCGGTAAAAGCAGATATAAAGCTTCATGGCTCTTTTGCAGCTACAGGTAAGGGACATGGTACCGATACTGCTTTGGTTGCTGGACTTTTGGGAATGAAGCCTTCTGATATGAATGTGCCTAAAAGCTTTGAAATAGCACAAGAAAAAGGATTGCAATACAGTTTTGAACATGTAAACTTAAAAGACGCCCATCCTAATACAGCACTTATCAATGTATGCGGAAAAGAAGGAAGATGTATGGAAATACAGGCTTCTTCCATAGGTGGTGGTCGCATCATGATAAACCGAATAGATGGAATTGAGGTAAATTTTACCGGAGAGAGCAATACACTCATTGCACACAATAAGGATATGCCGGGAAATGTCAGCAGAGTAACGTCTCTGTTGGCTTCTAATCATATCAATATTGCAACTATGCAGCTATTTCGTCATCAAAAAGGCGGATTTGCAGTTATGATACTGGAAACAGATCAAGATGTACCGGAAGAGATTATACAGGAAGCTGAAAAATTAGAGGGCATAATCAAAGTGACATATTTGAAAGCTGTAACAATGTAGAAAATTGACAGTTGAAAGGAGAACTTATGGCATATAATGGGATAAGTGAAATATTAGATGTATGCAGTAAAGAAAATATCACTTTTTACGAGGCTATAATACAGGATACTTGCAATGATACAGAGCAGAGCGAAAAACAAAACATAGCACGAATGTCAGAAATGTGGAAAGTAATGTGCGAAACTTCTGAAAATTATGATGAAAATTTAAGGTCGAGAAGTACTCTGGCAGGAGGAAACGGTGGTTTGATGGAAAAATATGCCCAAAGCCATAACAGTTATTGTGGAGAGTTTATGCTGACAGTGATGCAGGAAGCTCTGAAAATGGGAGAAGCCAATGCTTGTATGAAGCGGATTGTGGCATCACCTACAGCTGGCTCATGCGGAGTAATGCCTGCCGTGTATATTGCAGCAAAAAAGCATCATCATCTTTCTGATGAAGATATTGTGAAAAGTATGTTTGTGGCGGCAGGAATCGGTCAGGTCATTGCTTCCAGAGCATTTATAGCGGGTGCTACCGGAGGATGTCAGGCGGAGGTAGGAACTGCCGCAGCCATGACAGCAGGAGGTCTTGTGGCATTAAAGAACGGAACTCCAAAGCAGATTGCCAATGCTGCAGCGATGGCATTGAAAAATATGTTAGGACTGGTCTGTGATCCGGTGGCAGGTTTAGTGGAGATACCGTGTATTAAAAGAAATGTGGCCGGTGCTGCCAATGCTGTCACTTGTGCTGAAATGGCACTTGCCGGCATTGAAAGTGTTATACCCGTAGATCAGGTAATTGATGCCATGCGGGAAGTAGGGGAAAATATGCCTTCCATGTACAAAGAAACGGCATGTGGTGGCTGTGCCAACACACCAAAGGGGTTGGAGTTAACCGCCATTTTAGAAAACTGATAGCAATGATTTCGTACAATTTTTCTTTCGAATTTTAATGTTTGACAATTGGCTGTTATTTCGTTAAAATGTTTTACTGGTACCTAATATTAATGTCAGGTGCCAAAGAGATTGAAATGTGAAGGTGGGGGTAGAATGGCAGCCACAAAGAAAAGTGGACAAGGCAGTAAGAAGGGAACTCAAAAAACTTCTGCTGCCCGTACGAAAAAAAACGGATCCACGAAGTCAAAAAATGCCACGGCTGTGGCACAGGATAGCTTTTTAAAAGATGAAATAGTGTTATTACTTGTATTGGCAATTGCTATTCTTTTAATGCTTGGTAATTTTAAAATCGGTGGAACATTTGGAAATGTAGTAAATTCCTTTATGTTTGGAATGTTTGGAATCATGTCCTATGTAATGCCTATATTTTTATTTTTAGGAACTGCGTTTTTTATTTCCAACAAAGAAAATCAGATTGCAACTATTAAATTATTTTCATGGATTTTATTATTTCTTGTTTTATGTACCTTCTTTGAATTGACATTTGTCAGCGATTTAAAAAATATGAAAGTACTGGAATGTTTTACATATTCTAAAACAGAAAAGACCGGCGGTGGGATTTTAGGTGGAATGTTTGCAAAGCTGTTTTCAAGTATCTTTGGAATCATCGGAGCTTATGTGGTAGATGTGATACTTGCCATTATCAGCATTGTGCTGATTACGGAAAAATCCTTCTTCCGGGGTGTGGAAAAGAGCAGTCGTAAAGTATATGAAACAGCAAAGACAGGAGCGGACAGACACAGAGAACGAAGCCGTGAACGTCAGAAAATACATGAGGAAGAAAACAGGCGACGCATGGATAAAAAGGTATCCGGTGTTTCTTTGGATTTAAATCTTGTGGATACCAAGAAGAAATCACCCAAAGAAGAAATGCATGAAATTACTATTCAAGGTGCACCGATTGCAGAGCAGAAATTAGACGGAAGTTATGTGGATGTATTTGCTGAACCGAACATATCGGAACCAGAATTTATTATGCCGGAAGTATTTCCTTCTATGCCTGTGAATGTACCAGAACCAGAAACAAAACAGGAACTTGAAATAGCATCACAGCCTGCAGAGAAGTCTGAGAAACAGAAGAAAAAGGCAAAAAGCGAAAGTATACAAAAGCCGGAAACGCCACCACAGGATTTTGAACATATGGAACTTCCAAAAGATGATGTTGTCACTTCTCCATATAAGTCCAACATTGATGTAGGTGAAGAAGAAAATACTGTGTCGGAAGAAAAAGAGGTAAAATACCAATTTCCACCCCTTGATTTGTTAAGGCATGGAAGCAATAAAGCACTGGGGGATTCGAAAGAACATTTACAAGAAACCGCAATGAAGTTACAACAGACTTTACAAAACTTCGGTGTTAATGTTAAGATAACTAATGTGAGTTGTGGTCCGGCAGTAACCCGTTATGAAATACAGCCGGAACAGGGCGTTAAAGTAAGTAAAATTGTAAACCTGACCGATGATATAAAACTAAATTTGGCGGCGGCAGATATCCGTATCGAAGCACCGATTCCGGGTAAGGCAGCAGTGGGTATCGAAATTCCTAACAAGGAAAGCAGTGCGGTTATGCTGCGGGATTTGTTAGAAGACTCTAACTTTATTGAACATCCATCAAAGCTTGCTTTTGCCGTAGGAAAGGATATCGGCGGTCAAACTGTAGTAACCGATATTGCAAAAATGCCGCATCTTTTAATTGCCGGTGCTACAGGTTCCGGTAAATCGGTATGTATTAACACCATTATCATGAGTATTCTTTACAAGGCAAGACCAGATGAAGTAAAATTAATCATGATTGACCCGAAAGTAGTGGAATTAAGTGTGTACAACGGAATTCCTCACCTGTTTATTCCGGTAGTTACTGATCCAAAGAAAGCCGCAGGTGCTTTAAACTGGGCAGTTATGGAAATGATGGAGCGATATAACAAATTTGCAGATTTAGGCGTAAGAGACTTAAAGGGCTACAATGAAAAAATTGCATCCGTAGAACATTTAGAAGGTGACAAGCCGGAAAAAATGCCGCAGATTGTTATTATCGTAGATGAGTTGGCAGACCTTATGATGGTAGCACCTGGTGAAGTAGAGGATGCAATATGCCGTCTGGCACAGCTTGCCAGGGCAGCAGGAATTCATCTGATTATCGCTACCCAGCGGCCTAGTGTAAATGTTATTACAGGTCTGATTAAAGCAAATATGCCATCCAGAATTGCCTTTGCGGTATCTTCCGGTGTGGATTCCAGAACCATACTTGATATGAATGGCGCAGAGAAACTGTTGGGAAAAGGTGATATGCTGTTTTTCCCACAGGGATATCAAAAGCCGGTGCGTATGCAGTGCGCCTTTGTATCCGATAAGGAAGTCAGCAATGTGGTGGAATTTTTATCAAACAACTGGGAAGGCAGTACATATAGCCAGGACATTGAAGCGAAAATTCAGAGTGCCCAGTCAGCCTCTCCGGCCCAGAATGGCAGCGGTGGAACGGACAGAGATGCTTACTTTGAAGATGCCGCAAAATTCATTATTGAGAAGGATAAAGCTTCTATTGGCATGTTGCAAAGAGTATTTAAAATCGGTTTTAACCGTGCCGCCAGAATTATGGATCAGCTGGCTGATGCCGGTGTGGTAGGCGAAGAGGAAGGTACAAAACCAAGAAAAGTATTAATGTCAATGGAAGAATTTGAACAGTACATTGAAGAATATTTATAAAATTATTTTATCTAAGGAGGAAGATTATGAAAACAGATATTCAGATTGCACAGGAAGCAGAAATGTTACCAATTACAGAGGTAGTAAAACCATTTGATATCGAAGCTGATGACTTGGAATTATACGGAAAATATAAAGCAAAGTTATCTGATGAATTATGGAATAAGGTAAAAGACAGAAAAGACGGTAAACTTGTTCTGGTAACTGCCATCAATCCAACTCCGGCAGGAGAGGGAAAGACCACTATTACAGTAGGTCTTGGTCAGGCATTAAACAAATTAAACAAACGTACCGTAATTGCTCTGAGAGAGCCTTCCTTAGGACCTTGCTTTGGTATTAAAGGTGGTGCAGCCGGTGGCGGTTATTCTCAGGTCGTGCCAATGGAAGATTTGAACCTTCATTTTACCGGAGATTTTCATGCAATTACTTCTGCAAATAATCTTCTTGCTGCTTTGTTAGATAACCATATTCAGCAGGGAAATGAATTAGGAATTGATACAAGACAAATCGTATGGAAAAGATGTCTTGATATGAATGACCGCGTACTTCGTAACACGGTAGTAGGCCTTGGTGGAAAAATGGACGGAGTTGTTCGTGATGATCATTTTGTTATCACAGTTGCTTCTGAAATTATGGCAATTCTCTGTCTTGCCAATGACATGAAAGACTTAAAAGAACGTCTTGGAAACATTATCGTTGCATACACAAGAGAAGGCAAACCGGTAACTGCAAAGGATTTACATGCAGTTGGTGCTATGGCAGCCTTATTAAAAGATGCTTTAAAGCCAAATGTAATTCAGACATTAGAGCATACTCCTGCAGTTGTACATGGCGGACCATTTGCTAATATTGCTCATGGATGTAACAGTGTAAGAGCTACAAAAACAGCATTAAAGTTAGCAGATATCGTAGTAACAGAAGCAGGTTTTGGTGCTGACTTAGGTGCAGAGAAGTTCTTTGATATTAAATGCCGTAAAGCAGACTTAAAACCAGATGCAGTTGTTTTAGTAGCAACAGTTCGTGCCTTGAAATACAACGGTGGTGTGCCAAAGGCAGAATTAAACAATGAAAATTTAGAAGCCTTAGAAAAAGGTATTGTTAACTTAGAAAAACATATTGAAAACCTTCAGAAATACGGTGTTCCTGTAGTAGTTACCTTAAACTCCTTTATTACAGACACTGAAAAAGAAACAGAATTTATCCGTGAGTTCTGTGAAAAGAGAGGCTGTGAATTTGCTCTGGCAGAAGTTTGGGAACATGGCGGTGAAGGCGGTATCGCTTTAGCTGAAAAAGTAATTTCTACCTTAGAAAACAAAGAAAGCAACTTTAAGCCATTATATGAAGATGAACTTTCCTTAAAAGAAAAAATCGAAAAAGTAGCCACAGAAATTTATGGTGCAAAAGATGTTGCTTTCGCTCCGGCAGCCGCAAAAATGTTAAAGAATATCGAAGATTTAGGATATGGCAATCTTCCGGTATGTATGGCAAAAACACAGTATTCTTTATCTGATGATCAGACAAAACTTGGAAGACCGGAAGGCTTTACTTTGAATGTACGTGAAGTTTATGTCAGTGCAGGTGCAGGATTTGTGGTTGTATTAACCGGCTCCATTATGACAATGCCAGGACTTCCAAAAGTTCCGGCTGCAAACAACATTGATGTGGACGAAAACGGCGTAATTACAGGATTGTTCTAAAAGGAAACAAAATATTATTAACAATATAAAACAAGCTGGCGGTTTTCCGTCAGCTTTAGCTACAGAAAGGAAGATTTAAAATGGCATTAATTATCGACGGAAAAAAAATCTCAAAAGAAATCAAAGATGAATTAAAAGAAAAAGTAGCAAGACTGAAAGCAGAGGGAAAAACAGCTGCTCTGGCAGTAATTCAGGTAGGAGAAGATCCTGCTTCCAGTGTATATGTAAACAACAAGAAAAAGGCTTGTGAATACATTGGAATCGAATCTTTATCTTTCCATCTTCCGGAAACTATTTCTGAAGAAGAATTATTAGATAAAATAAAAGAACTGAATCAGGATGAAAAAGTAAACGGAATTCTGGTACAGCTTCCCTTACCAAAACATATTGATGAAGATAAAGTAATTAAGACTATTGCACCTGAAAAGGATGTGGACGGTTTCCATCCACAGAGTGTGGGCGCTTTAAGCATTGGGCAGAAAGGTTTTGTATCTTGTACCCCTGCAGGTGTCATTCAGTTGCTGAAACGTTCCGGTATTGAGATTGCCGGAAAAGAATGTGTGGTAATCGGAAGAAGTAACATTGTGGGCAAACCAATGGCATTATTATTACTAAGAGAAAATGGTACCGTAACCATCGCCCACTCCAAAACAGCTAATTTAAAAGAAGTGGCAAAGAGAGCAGATATTCTGGTAGTTGCGGTAGGTAAGCCAAAAATGATTGACAGCTCCTATGTAAAAGAAGGTGCTGTAGTTATTGACGTAGGAATCCATAGAAATGCAGAAAATAAGTTGTGTGGTGACGTGGATTATGATGATGTAATTGACCATGTTAGTGCCATTACACCGGTTCCGGGCGGAGTAGGTCCTATGACCATAGCAATGCTTATGAACAACTGTGTATCTTCTATTGAATAAACACATATTATTGTCGTAAATAGAAAAGGGGAAGGTTTCATGCGATGCGAAAAATGCGGCACAGAAATTGAAGAAGGAAAACTGTATTGTGAAAAATGTGGGCATGGAATTCAGATTGTACCAGACTACAATCCGGAATTGGAGGAACGAATTGCCAAAACCTTAGAAAAAATTGTTCATGAAGAATTTGGGAACTATAAGGAAAGTGAAAAACAAAAATATAAAAAAATACAAATGGAACCCAAAAGAGCTGCCGGTATTCTTGCCGGCACTATTGTAGTGGTCTTGGTTCTGGGGATTTTACTTGGAACACATTTTAAACATATCAATTCATATGAATACCAATTTACAAAAGCAGTAGAATATGCACAAAAAAATAAAACAGAAGAATCCATGGAAGCCTATGAAAGAGTTCTGAAAATGAATCAGGACAGTAACGATATCTGCGTTGCACTGGCAGACATTTATAAACAGAAAAAAAAGTATGCTATAGCGGAGGAATGTTTGAAAACAGCAATTGAGCGTGCACCATCTGACATTGATATTTACCGCAAATTAATTGAGATGTATGAGGAAAGTGAAAATACACAGGGTATTGTTTCACTGTTGGAAAACTGCGAGAATCAAGATATTCATCAGGCGTTTTGGGAATACGAATTGTCAGCACCACAGGTAAATTTAAAAGAAGGGGTTTATAAGGACCGTCTGACACTAGTATTAAAAGTAGATACGAAAGAAACCATTCACTATACCTTAGACGGAAGTGAACCTACTCTAAACAGTTTAATTTATAAACGTCCTATTACTTTAGAGGAGGGCGAATATACTTTACGTGCCATAGCCGTAAATTCTAAAGGAATGGTCAGTGATGAAATTCAGAAAAAATATACAATTCAATTAGAGATTCCGTCAGCTCCTTCTGTTTTTCCGGACAGTGGAAGTTATAATGAACCAACGGATATTCTTATTGAGGTGCCAATGGGAAATGCTGTGTACTATACATTTGATGGTTCTATGCCAAGTAACAAATCCAGAAAATATACAAAGCCAATTCCTATGCGCCTTGGCACAAATACATTTACCTGTATTGCCTATGACTCAAATGGCAAAGTCAGTGATATTACCAGAAAAGAGTATTCGTTAGATTTAAATACTACCTATGAAGCACCGGAGGCCATCGCTGCAGTCCGCAATCTCATGATAAATACAGGAGAAATGTATGATTTAGACGGTCATGCCATTGGAATGGAGGGTAACTACACCTTAAACTGTTATGAAGCCACTATGGTGAATGGCAATGTATATCTGTTGGTTGTCAAACGTTTTAACAATGTAGATGGGACTGTAACAGATTTTGATTATAAATATGCAGTAAACGCAGAAAATATCGGTGAAATTTCAAAAGCATACGAAAATTCCGACGGAATTTACAGTTTTGAGGCACCTTATTAGGCATAATTTGACAGAAATTGGTGGAAAGAAAAAATACTTGTTGAAAAAAGTTGCAGTTTAGATTATGATTATTAAGATATTGTGTATAATCATACTAATAGGAGGATAATGATGTATAAGATTAATGTAAAGGAAAAGCTTGCAGATAAAATTTTCCTTATGGTGGTGGAAGCACCAAGGGTAGCCCGTTCCTGTGAACCGGGACAGTTTGTTATTGTAAAAATGGACGAAAAGGGCGAAAGAATTCCTTTAACAATCTGTGATTATAATAGAGCAACCGGAGAAGTGACCATCGTATTCCAGATTGTAGGAGCCTCTACAGAACGTATGGCAGAATTAGAAGCAGGAGATTGTTTTTCAGACTTTGTAGGTCCGTTAGGACGTGCATCCGAACTGGTAGAAGAACCGGTAGAGAGCCTTAAAAATAAGAAAATCCTGTTTGTAGCAGGTGGTGTGGGAACTGCACCGGTATATCCACAGGTAAAATGGCTTCATGAGCAGGGCGTAGCAGCTGATGTAGTTGTAGGTGCCAAGACAAAAGATATGCTGATTCTTCAGAAAGAAATGGAAGCAGTAGCAGGCAATTTATATGTGGCAACCGATGATGGTTCTTTCGGATTCAAAGGTCTGGTAACAGAGGTAGTAAAGAATCTGGTGGAAAAAGAAGGCAAAACATATGATGTATGTATTGCAATCGGTCCAATGATTATGATGAAGTTTGTTACAATTTTAACAAAAGAATTAAATATTCCTACTGTTGTAAGTTTAAATCCAATTATGGTAGACGGAACCGGTATGTGTGGTGCCTGCCGTGTTACTGTAGGAGATGAAGTGAAATTTGCATGTGTAGACGGACCGGAATTTGATGGTCATTTAGTAAACTTTGATGAAGCTATGAAACGTCAGCAGATGTACAAGACAGAAGAAGGCAGAGCTATTTTAAAACTGCGTGAAGGTGATACACATCACGGCGGATGTGGACATTGTGGAGGTGACAAATAATGGATGTATTAAAGAGAGTACCAATCAGCGAGCAGCCTGCTGATGTTCGTAATAAAAATTTTGAAGAAGTATGTTTAGGATATACAAAAGAAGAAGCAATGGAGGAAGCATCACGTTGCATTAACTGTAAAAATGCACAGTGTGTAAAGGGCTGTCCTGTATCCATTAATATTCCTGGATTCGTAGAACAGGTCAAAAACGGAAATATGGAAGAAGCTTTCAAGATTATTGGCGAATCTTCCGCGCTTCCTGCTGTCTGCGGACGTGTATGCCCACAGGAAAGCCAGTGTGAAGGAAAATGTATCCGCGGTATCAAGGGAGAACCTGTATCTATCGGTAAACTGGAACGTTTTGTAGCTGACTATGCAAGAGAAAATAAAGTTGCTGTTGCCATGCCGGAAAACAAAAATGGCAAAAAGGTTGCAGTGATTGGTTCCGGTCCTGCAGGTCTTACTTGTGCCGGAGATTTGGCAAAATTAGGCTATGATGTAACTATTTTTGAAGCATTGCATGAAGCCGGCGGTGTACTTGTATACGGAATTCCTGAGTTCCGTCTTCCAAAGGAAACTGTTGTAAAATCTGAAATTGAAAATGTTAAGGCATTGGGCGTTAAGATTGAAACTAATGTAATTATCGGAAAATCTATTACAATTGATGAATTAATGGAAGAAGAAGGCTTTGAAGCAGTATTTATTGGTTCCGGAGCAGGTCTTCCAAAATTCATGGGAATTCCTGGAGAAAATGCAAATGGTGTATTCTCTGCAAATGAGTTCCTCACAAGAAACAACCTGATGAAAGCATTCTTAGATGATCATGATACTCCGATTACAAAAGGTAAGAAAGTTGCTGTAATCGGTGGTGGTAATGTTGCCATGGATGCTGCAAGAACAGCGTTACGTTTAGGCGCAGAAACTCATATCGTTTACAGAAGAAGTGAAGAAGAACTTCCTGCCAGAGTAGAAGAAGTGCATCACGCAAAAGAAGAAGGCGTTATTTTTGACTTATTAACTAATCCAACAGAAATCCTCGTAAATGAAGATGGATGGGTTAAGGGAATGAAATGCGTAAAAATGGAACTGGGCGAACCGGATGAGTCAGGAAGAAGAAGACCACAGGTAATCGAAGGTTCTGAATATGAATTAGAATTAGATACCGTAATCATGGCTTTAGGAACTGCACCAAATCCATTGATTTCTTCCACTACAAAAGGCCTGGATATCAATAAATGGAAATGTATTGTTGCCGAAGAAGAAAACGGTGCAACTACAAAACCAGGTGTATTTGCCGGTGGAGATGCCGTAACAGGCGCCGCAACGGTAATTCTTGCCATGGGTGCAGGTAAGGCAGCCGCAAAGGGAATTCACGAATATTTACAGAATAAATAATGAATCGAAAGGGTGAATCAAATGATCAGACATATTGTAATGTGGAATATCAAAGATGAAATTACAGGAACAGAAAAGGAACTTGCATGTAAAAAAATGGCAGACGGTTTTCTTCCGCTGAAAACCCTTGTTCCAAACGTGATTGATTTAAAGATGGAAATTAACAACATTGAATCCAGTAACCGGGATTTTATGCTTGTGGTTGATTTTCCGGATGAAGACGCATTAAAGGCATATCAGGTTCACCCGGAGCATGTGAAAGCAGCAGGGTATGTACGAGAAGTGACGAAGGACAGAGTTTGCTTTGATTATGAAGTGAAATAATAGACTGATACAGGTGTTTGAGGTATTTATGATATCTTGGACACCTTTTTTTACTTTATAGGCTTAGGGTTCGCACTTTTTTGCAGGGAAGTTTTGTCGCTAGAGCGACGCAAGCGAAACTCTTTTTTAGTATTAGCTGAGAGATTGGATATTTCAAGGCAGATTATAAGTGCTTGGGAGAATGGAAAAAAAGAAATCCCTGAGTCAAGAAATGAGCAGATGAGCTATATTGTGAGAGGCACAGAAGTTTTTGCAAAAGTAGCAGATACTATGGATGGATGCTATTAATCTGGACTATTTGCAATAAGTGTAGATTATGGGAACACTGACTTGCAAGTCCGAATTTGCGGACTTCTAAGTGGACGGATAAAAGGAAATATGGTATCATATTTCTAATTAGTATATGTAGAGCATTTGAAAGATAATGGATATATTAAATAAAGAAAAATAGAGAATTAAGGAAACGCATTTCCCCAATTCAAGTAAAGATTCACGAAAGGAGTCAGAAATATGGATTTAAAAACATTGCAATCCATTCTTACAATAGGAGAAACCATAGCGGTTGAATTCAAACGTTGTGGCAATGGAATTGAGTCGGATACCTACGAGACGGTGTGCTCTTTCTTGAACCGCTTCGGCGGAGACATATTTATGGGTGTGCTGAATGATGGTACGGTAGTTGGTGTGCCGAAGAAAGCGGCACCTGATATGGTAAAGAATTTCATAAAGGTAGTAAGTAATCCAGCGCTATTTTCTCCTACAGTGTATCTTGTGCCTGAAATCATTGATTATGATGAGGAACGAACGATTATTCATGTTCATATTCCACCGAGTGCAGAGGTGCATAGTTATAAAAAGATAATTTATGACCGTGTAGATGATGCAGACATAAAGGTTACGGCTACTGGAGCAATTGCTCAGATGTACATTCGCAAGCAGAATATTTTTACAGAAAAAAAGATTTATCCGTATGCCAATATGGAAGATTTACGACTAGATTTGTTACCTAAAATTCGAATCATGGCGCAGAATCATGCAGGTGGAAAACATCCTTGGGCATCTATGGATGATCAGGAATTATTGAAAAGTGCCGGACTGTATGGTAGAGATATTGCTACCGGAGAAGAAGGCTATAATCTGGCTGCAATTATGTTACTGGGTAAGGATGATGTTATTTTGAATGTAGCACCTGCCTATGTGACAGATGCACTTGTCCGAAAAGTCAACGTGGATCGGTATGACGATCGGGAAGTGATAAAAACTAATTTAGTTGAAAGCTATGAAAGACTTATGGAGTTTGGAAAAAAGAATTTGCCGGACAAGTTCTTTCTGGAGGATACGGTAAATAAAAGTCTTAGAAACACGATTTTAAGAGAAATGGTAAGTAATGTTTTAATGCATCGGGAATTTTCAAATAATTATACAGCAAAATTTGTGATAGAAAAAGAGCGCATGTATGTGGAAAATGCGAATCGTGCAGCAAATGACGGATATATTACTGTAGACAATCTGGAGCCAAATCCCAAAAATCCGATTATTGCATCCTTTTTTAGGAATATAGGATATGCGGACCAGCTTGGTTCGGGTGTTCGTAATTTATTCAAATATAGCAAATATTATTCAGGTCAGGAACCGGAATTTATGGAAGGAGATGTTTTTCGAATTATTGTTCCGTTGGATGATGAGTATTCCTTTGATTTTGGTTTATTGAAAGATGAAACTCCAAATGCCGATAAAGTGCCGATAAATGCCGATAAAGTGGCAACAGACAGTTTAACGCAGCAGCAAAAGATTGTTTTTCATTTTGTATCAGAAAAGGGACAGATCACATCGCACCAGGCAGAAACATTGCTTGCAGTAAAACAGAGACGTGCAAGAATAATTCTCGGAGAGATGGTTGATCAAGGTGTGCTGGAACGACATGGTTCTTATAAAAATACGGTGTACGTGTTAAAAGAAGGAAGATAAAGGAAAGTTGGCTGAATTTGGAGGTTTTTATGGCAAAAGGAAATAATCAGAAGTTAAAAATTGTTTATTTGATGAAGATTTTACTAGAACGCACAGACGAGACACATAGTATTACCATGCCGGAAATCTTGGAAGCTTTGGCTGCATATGGGATAAGTGCAGAAAGAAAGAGTATCTATAATGATATAGAAAATCTACGATTGTATGGATTGGATATTATAGGTACGCAGGAAGATAGGACATATTGTTATCATATCGGGAACAGACAGTTTGAACTGGCTGAGCTTAAATTGCTGGTAGATTCTGTACAATCCGCAAAATTCATAACAGCCAAAAAGTCGAATGAATTAATAAAGAAGATTGAAGGACTTGCAAGCAAGTATGAGGCATCACAGCTTCATAGACAGGTATATGTTGCGGGCAGAGTAAAGACAATGAATGAAAGCATTTATTATAATGTAGATAGGATTCATACTGCAATAGCAGAGAATTCAAAGATAACTTTTCAGTATTTTCAGTGGAATGTAGATAAGAAAATGGAACTTCGACATGACGGTGCATTGTACGAAGTTAGTCCTTGGTCTTTGTCATGGGATGATGAGAATTATTACCTAATTGCATATGATAGTGCAGAAGGTATTATCAAACATTTCAGAGTGGATAAGATGCTTTATATTAAATCTACTGGTGCTAGGCGCGAAGGGAAACAGGCATTTAAGTCTTTTGATATGGCAGCCTATGCCAGAAAAACATTTGGAATGTATGGCGGTAAGGAAGAGAGGGTACGCATTGAATGTGATAACTCATTTGCTGGAGTAATGATTGATAGATTTGGAAAAGATGTGTCTATGATTCGCTTAGATGACAAGAGGTTTGTGGTAAATGTCGAGGTTGCAGTAAGCAGACAATTTCTTGCCTGGATTATAGGATTGGGAGAAGGAGTGAAACTTACAGGACCTGAGTCTGTAGTGAAGATGATGAATGAAGAAATTGACAGGCTCGTCAAGCAATATAAAAAATAACAGAACATAAATTCGTGTTACAAGGTGTGTTTATTGGACACCAGGGCTTTTATAATGAGAATCAGATAAGAGATAAACTCTTTCTGGTTCTTATTTTTTTGAGATTACGAAACAATCGGACATTAAGATAAGGAGGTGCCTATGGGAACAGATTTACTTTACTACATTATGGATTACAGCAGCAACTATTACAGAGTAAATAAGGCAGACCAGCTGGTAGTAGCAGAAGGCGAAGAAGAGGCAACTGTGTTTACATTTGCACAGGCAAACAGCAGGATATGCGTTGGTAAGAAATCTTCGTTTTATTGTGTGGTGCCGATAGAAGAAGGCGATACAATAGAAAAATCCAGTGAAACATCTGAGGGATGTGAAACAGAGAATGAGGAAGATGAAATTACAAATTCAGATATGGTTGGGAAAGTATATGTATCGCCTGTGAAAGAATTGACATACGATGAGATGCAGGAGCCGGTTGAGAAAAATGTATCTTCCTATGATTTATCCGAGATGGATTGGGCAGAGTATTTGACACATTTCACCTATGTGGCATCTGCTGTGAAAGATTACCGGGATGAACTGACAAAGAAGCTTTCAGATATGGATCAGAAAGTCTGTGATATTCTGCATTACATTGAACTATGTGAAACGGATGATGAAGAAGCAATTGATTTGGTGGAACTATTAAGAGTGTGCAGAGAAAATCGCAGGGACATCAAGGATGAACTGATAAGAACAGAGTATTTTCATAATAATCTGGGTACAAGTGCTAATGTGGCTAAAGCTAAGCAGGCACTAAAAAGCATCGAAGGTCTCGAAAAAAGAAAGTATAAGCCGAGAAAATATGACGAGCTATTTGAAAACTGTATTAAGAAGGATAGGCGCAGAGAAAAAGCGGATATGAATGCGGCTGGTACAGTAATTGAAAATAGAAAAATGGAATACAGTACAATGCGAACAGTTAAGAATGAAGGTGATGAGGATATGATGGCAGAGGAAAAATATACTCCATATGATGGCAAAGAGAATGACTGGCTTGCGTTTGCAAGGCAACAGGCGGAATTCTATCGTAATGCCGGTCAGTATATTATTAATCTACAGATTACTATTAGAGAACTTGACCAGGAGATTGAAGAAATCCTGCAAGGAACTGAAGAAGCAAATTGCAACGTGGCACAGGGATATAAGGTATATAAAAGGCTCAAAGAATTGCGGCTTGAGAGAAAAGCAAAAGCACAGGAGCTTAACTGCTTATATGCATTAACGAATCACACAGATTGTGATGCATTAGCAGATATCTGTGAAAGCAATCTTGCTAAAATAGAAAACATTATGAATGTCACAGATAATAGCATTACTTTGAAAAATGTAATAGAAAATCAGATTGCTGGCAATGAACCAGAAGAAATACACGTAGGTGAAAACATACAGGATATGGTTGGTTAAGGAGGACATTATGAGGAACAAAGAATTATTAAGGAATATTTATCGTGAGAATAAGGCAATCAATAGAAATATACAACGGTTAGCGCATATTGGATTCATCGGGTTGTTTGGAAAGGCTGCTAAGGAATCCTCGGATAAAGGTGATAAAAAGGGAAAGATGCTTGCAAAGATTGGATTAATTCTCATCGCTCTTTCAGAGGTACTAGTTATGGTCAGTGCGCTGTTAGATTACAGAAAAGCGAAAATGGAAGAAGAACTAGAAGAGTTAGAAGGTTAGAATAGAGAACCAAATTCAGAACAAAGATTCGAGATACAAGAGATGATTATTGGACACCTAAGCTGGTACTATGTAATCAGAAATAGAAACACTTAATAGATAGGAGGACAAGGCTATGAGAGATTGGATGGATTTTAACGGAGATGGAGAAGTAGATGCTGTTGAGGAATATTTTGGTGAGAAAATGCTTTGTGGTAGCAGGGAAGAGCATATTGCATTGTTTGGAGATGCTGGAGATTTTGGAGACGACAGCCAAGAGGATGCAGGATTAGATCCAGATGATTACGACTTTGATTAAAAAGTTTGGAATGTAAGGTGGGTGATTCATATGAAGAAAAATTCTTTTGGAGAAAACTTGATAATATTCTTTGTTGTGATTGTTGTGATTTATATTATCGGAGCAATCGGAGAGGCAAGCGAGCCAAAATGTATCAAAGCTGGTTGTGATAACAAGCAGGCTTCTGGAAGTAGTTATTGCTACCTTCATAAGCCATATAGCAGTAAATCTTCCTCATATGGAAGTTCTTCTTATAGCAGCAAGACATCAGACAGTTCATCAAAGAGCACATCCGGTAGTTCGACTAGCAGCTATAGCAACAAAGTCAAATCAAGTACGACAAAGAACTCTTCATATAACAGTGGTACCCAAAAGAGTTCTACGGAGACGAACAGTTCCAAGAAGAGTAGCACATACCATTCTTATGATGATGGATATGATGATATCTACATGGATGGCGACTATGATTACGACAAATATGAGAATGACAGCGACTATGCAGACGGAGTAGATGATGCGATGGATGAGTTTGGAGAGGAGTGGTAATATGATAAGATTTTTGATAAAATTAATGTTTTTCCCGATATACATTGTGTTCTGGCTGATAGCTTTACCTTTCAAAATTTTGTTCTTTCCATTTAGAACAAGGGATAAGGAGCATATGGGATTATTCTCAACACTTGGATGGTGCCTATTATTTCAGGATTTGTTTGATTAAGACATGAAGGATACGATTATGGATGAGATGTATTTCACAATAGCAGGCTGCAATCACTATTTTGGTAATGGATTTATAGAAAAAGGGATGAAGGTCAAGCTGGTAAAGGAGCCTGACAATAAGTACGACAAAGAGGCAATACAGGTAAAGATAAACGTACTTGGAAAGTGTGGTTATGTGGAAAATAGTCCATATACCGTCAAGATTGATATTGCTACTATTCCCATAATGGAATATAATATTTTTATTATGGAAATTCCGATTATGGATTATTTAACAGTAACGAAAATTTCAAGAATATGGGAACATTTCTTCTAGAAGAATAGGAGTGTTATGCACGGAAGGGAGAATGGATGAAGCTGTAAAAAGGGCAAAATGTGGTTGATATCAGAATCTGCAACTACAGAAGTGCTTGGATAACGAGAAGGTTCTCAAATTTTGTATATACATTCCATAATGAAAAGCAGAACAAAGATGTATATATGGTGGCACTTAGGAATGCAGGAAAGCTAATCAGGCACTATGAGAAGTGTGAATATAGAAATACAGAGAAAATTAAAATATATGATATATGGTAGGTGAAACAGATGAATATACAGATTTTTGGAACTAAGAAATGCAACGAAACCAAGAAAGCAGAGCGCTTTTTCAAAGAACGAGGAATTAAGTATCAGTTTATTGATATGAAAGAAAAAGGCATGTCAAAGGGTGAGTTCAATTCCGTGGCTCAAGCAAATGGCGGTCTTGATAATATGATTAATTGGGAAGGCAAGGATAAGGACACACTTGCTCTTATAAAGTACATTGCCGATGAAGATAAACTTGAAAAGATTCTTGAGAATCCGCAGGTAATTAAGACTCCAGTGGTGAGAAATGGAAAACAATCAACCTTGGGATATCAGCCTGATGTGTGGAAGGGATGGAGTTAATGTTATGGTTAAATCGATAGTAAAAGATATATTATTTTTAAGACAAAAATCTGAACCGGTAACACCGATGGATGTAAATATTGCGAATGACTTGCGGGATACGCTTGCTGCTAACCGCGAGCGATGCGTTGGTATGGCTGCAAATATGATTGGATACAAAAAGCGCATGATTATTGTGAGCATGGGACCTATCGATGTGATTATGATTAATCCGGTACTTATTTCAAAAAGCGGACCTTATGAGACAGAAGAAGGATGCTTATCTCTGGAAGGAAAGCGAAAGACTACCAGATATAAAAATATTGAGGTCGAGTTTCAGGATGCAGATTTTACTAAAAAGAAAATGAAATTTAATGGATATGTAGCTCAGATAGTTTTACATGAGATGGATCATTTAGAGGGAATTATCATATAGAGAAGCCTTCATATCTAAACGGTCAATAATCGGAGGGAATGCTAAATGAAGATATATGTTGATGCGGATGCATGCCCGGTTGTCCGCATTGTGGAAAGAATAGCAATGAAATATCAGGTTCCGGCAATTCTCCTTTGTGATACAAACCATGTGCTAAGCTCTGCGTATAGCGATATAATAATAGTCGGAGCTGGTGCAGACGCGGTTGATTTCAAGTTAATCAGCTTACTGAAAAAGGGCGAACGTGATATCGTTGTTACGCAGGATTATGGCGTAGCAGCTATGGCACTTGGTAAGGATGCATTTGTAATTCACCAGTCAGGTAAATGGTATACGAATGAAAATATAGATCAAATGTTGATGGAAAGGCATTTAGCAAAGAAAGAGAGACGAAGCAATTCGAAGCATCACACGAAGGGACCAAAGAAAAGAACTGAAGAAGATGATGTAAGATTTGCGGAGAGTTTTGAAAAGATGGTAAGAAAAGCCTTGGAATTATAGGGAGTGTCAAAATGTATTTGATAAAAACAGTAAAAGGTGATATTACAAAAATTAAAGATGTACAGGCAATCGTAAATGCAGCCAACAATTCGCTCTTAGGCGGAGGTGGTGTGGATGGAGCGATTCACAGAGCTGCCGGACCTGAGCTTTTAGCAGAGTGCCGCAAACTTCATGGCTGTGAAACAGGAGAAGCCAAGATTACAAAGGCATATAATTTGCCATGCGATTATGTAATACATACCGTAGGACCGATTTGGAACGGAGGTAGAAGCAAAGAGGAAGAACTGCTAGCAAACTGCTACTTTAATTCTATGCAGCTGGCTTTTGATAATGGTATACGGACAATAGCATTTCCGTCCATATCCACTGGAGCGTACAGTTTTCCAGTAGAATTAGCTGCAAAGATTGCTGTTAAGACAGTAAGCCGATTTTTAGAGGAGCATGAGAATAGCTTCGACCTCGTAGAATGGGTATTATTTGATTCTAAGACGGAAAGTGTCTATGAAGCAGAAGTAGATAGTTTGTATAAAAACTTAGATTGAACAAAGACTATAACTAAAAGTACGATGATATGATGGAAAACTACTCCATAGGAGGAATGGCAGTTGCCCTAAAATTGGTTGGAAGGCGCTCAATACAGATTGATTTTTCCCCAGCGTTTGTTTATAATAATTTACAGGTATGAACGGTATTTTGACCTTTTATCCTTGACATAAATAGAATAGAATTGGAGGAACAACTATGGGAATGGAAGAATTTGAAAAAGAGATTAATGCGTCTTTTCAGAAATATGAAGAAGGGGATATTGTAACCGGAACTGTAATCGGCGTTTCTGACACAGAGGTAACGGTAGATTTAGGTTCCTATGCAGAAGCAATTATCCCATTAGCAGAATTAAGCAATGATCCACGCTTTTCTATTAAGGCAGATATTGCTGTAGGAGATGAAATTACTGCAACCGTCACCGGAGAAAATGCAGAAGGAGTCATATTCCTATCCTGCAAAAAGGCAGATGATGTGCTGGCATGGGATAAATTGCTGAGTATGATGGAAAACAAAGAAGTGGTGTCTGTAAAGGTTGCTGAAACCGTAAATGCAGGTGTAGTAACATATTTAGAAGGAATCCGTGCATTTATTCCTGCATCCCAGTTGGCACTTACCTATGTAGAAAACACAGAAGAATACGTAGGAAAAACTCTGGATGTGGTTATCATTACCGTAAATGAAGCAGAGAAAAAGCTGGTTTTATCAGCGAAAGAAGTGTTAAGAGAGCGTGCCATCGAAGATAAAAACAGCAGAATAGCAAAATTACAGACAGGACTGATTGTAACGGGTAAAGTGGAAACTCTGGCACCTTATGGGGCATTTGTAAATATCGGAGAAGACTTGACCGGACTTGTACATATCAGCCAGATTTGTGGCAGACATATAAAATCCCCAAAAGAAGTGCTTAAGGTTGGTGATGAAGTTAAAGTTAAGATTTTAGACGTAAAAGACGGTAAAATCAGCCTTAGCATTAAGGCAGTGGAAGAAAAGGATGAAGTCCTTGATGATGTAGATGAAGCACCATTTGAATATTCTTCCGGAGAAGAAGCATCTACCTCTTTAGCATCACTGCTGAAAAATATTAAACTTTAAGTTTATTTATGGTAGGGTTCCCCTGAAATAATGCGGTAGCTTCGATAAATCTGTTCTAAAAGAATGACACGCATCAGCTGGTGGGGAAAAGTCATGCGGCTAAAGCTTAACTTATAGTCTGCCTTTTTCATGACTGCTTCATCCAGCCCCAGGGAGCCCCCAATAATAAACTGAATATGGCTTACCCCATGAACTCCCAGTTGCTTTACTTTTTCTGCCAGTTCTACGCTGTCAGGATTTTTTCCATCTATGGCAAGCACTATGGTATAAGCATCCTCGGAAAGCTTAGAGAGAATACGTTCTCCCTCCTTTTCCTTAATTTGCTGTTCTAAAGCTTCGCTTGCTTTATCCGGGGTTTTCTCATCTGCAACTTCAATGATATTCAGTTTACAATAACGATTAAGACGTTTGCTGTATTCTGCAATGGCATCCCTATAAAATTTTTCTTTGATTTTCCCAACAGTAATTAATGTTATTTTCATGTTCAGGCTCCTTTAAGTATAAATATGATTTATTATATCACAGGTCATCTTACGGTACAATTACCTGAAAAGTAATGTGTGACATCAAAAAAAAGTTGTGCTATACTCTATATATTGTAAAGTATGACAAGGAAGGGGTTTATTTTTATGCCATGGTGTCCAAAATGTAGAAGTGAATATCAAAAAGGAGTGATTCTTTGCAGTGACTGCGGAGCAACATTGGTGGAAGAATTACCGGAAGAAGATGATAATAAGGTAATTATGATTGCCCAAAGAAAAGAAGCCGAAAATTATTATGATTTATTGAAAAAATTTGAAATAGAACGAGCAAGACTAGAACATGACAGAGAATCTGATTTATATCATGTATCTGTTCCGGAAGGCGAAGTAGAAAAGGCAAAAAAATTGGCTATCATCCAGAAAATCAATTTAAAAGAAGAAGAACCTAAAAATACCGAAGAAATACAGCCCAAACAGTCGGAGAATGTATATGTCCATCATTCTGAACGACATCAGGAACTGTTATCTTCCGCTTATTCCCTGCTTATTGTAGGAACAATCGGTCTGGTGGTAGTGTTGCTTTCCGTACTGAAAGTTATTTCTCTGCCATTTCCGGAAGCCACCAATTATATGATGGAAATTACAGTGGGAGTCCTTTGCATTATTTTTGTAATCGCAGGTTTACATTGCTTAAAGAGTGCACATTCCGTAAAAAAACTTGCAAAAGAAGAAGACAAGCTTACCAGCGAAATTACACAATGGTTTAAAAAGAGCTTTGACAATTTTGTTATTGATACAGACATTGAAGAAACTCTGCCGGAAGAAATTAAATATTTCAAGCGGTGCGAGGCTATGAAACAGATTATCAAGCGCTCTTATGGTGAATTAAATGAAGGATATCTGGATCGGTTGATTGAGGAGTTGTATCAATATTTGTATGAGGATATTTCATAGTTGTTCAGATTTTTTTAGCTTGCCAAAAATAGCCCATGAGAAGATTATGTCCCTCTCATGGGCGTCCCCAGCAACTAAAATCCTGAAATTTTCGAATAATGGTACCATAGTACTAAAATCTTCTTGAAAATTTTCATAAAATATAGTATACTTTAATTGAAAAACAACCGATAATAATTATAAGAGGTTTGGGTAACGTTTATAAACGTATTAATTGTGAAAACTACTGGAATAAACATAAGGAGGTGGACATTGCAGTTGACAAATTACAGGCGTTTTATAGAGTTAATCCAATCGAAAAAGCAGAACACACTCTACGAACCGGCTCAGAACGTCACAATTCCGGTGATGAAAGTAAGGATAAGCTTGAATTTCACAAATGTCTGCTACAGTATTACAACAATAAAGCGGCATCATTTGAAGATTCAAGCCAACAGAAAACCAACACTTATAATGCAAGAGCAGTGGAAACATTATATGAAGCAACAAGTACCGTTAACTTTTTCGGTTGACAGAAAGGAACATATGTTAAGAATGAAAAGAGAAGAATAAGCAACGCATGGTAAGTCATGTGGTTGCTTATTTTTCAATTACTATAGATTATAATATCAGGAGGCGTTTCTTATGAGAATGTATGATTTAATTATGAAAAAAAGAAATGGCGGTGTATTAAGCCGAAAAGAAATTCAATATATGGTAATGGGATTTACCAACGGAGAAATTCCGGATTATCAGATGTCGGCTATGATGATGGCAATTTACTTTCAGGGAATGAACGAGCAGGAAACCCTTGACCTGACCATGGTCATGTCAGAAAGCGGAGATACTTTGGATTTATCCGGGATTCATGGCGTAAAATGTGATAAACACAGCACTGGGGGGGTTGGGGATAAAGTTTCTCTTATTCTTGGTCCCATGGCAGCAGCAGCAGGCATCCCTGTCGCAAAAATGTCTGGGAGAGGTTTGGGACATACCGGAGGTACTATTGATAAATTAGAGTCTATTACAGGTTTTCAGACGAGCATGAAACAGGAAGATTTTATAAAACAGGTGAACGAAATCGGAATTGCTCTGGTAGGGCAGACTGCTCACTTGGCTCCGGCGGATAAGAAAATTTATGCACTGCGAGATGTTACTGCTACGGTGGATAATATGTCTTTGATTGCCAGCAGTATTATGAGTAAAAAGCTGGCTGCCGGTGCAGATACCATTGTATTAGATGTAAAATGTGGTAACGGTGCATTTATGAAAACTTTAGAAGATGCCAAAAAGCTGGCAGAAACCATGGTGAAAATCGGTCAAGGTGCCGGAAAAAAGACTATTGCAGTGATTTCTGACATGAATGAACCGTTGGGATATGCCGTAGGAAATGCCCTTGAGGTGGCAGAAGCTGTGGAAGTATTAAAAGGCAACGGAGAGCCACGCCTAACAGAGCTATGCATCACTTTGGGAGCATATATGCTGTACGGAACAGGTTTGTGTAAAGAAATCGAAGATGGAAGAAAAAAGATGGCGGAAGTACTGGAAAATCATTCTGCCTACGAGAAATTTTTAAGCTTTGTGGCAGCTCAGGGCGGTGATATAGAAGAATTGAAAAATACTGAGAGCTTAATTCATGCAGACTATGTGGTAGATGTGAAGGCTTCCGAAAACGGATACATTTCTGGTATTGATGCAGAGGAAACAGGTATGGCAGCCCTGATGCTGGGTGCCGGCAGAGAAACCAAGGAAAGCAAGCTGGATTACTCCGCCGGCTTCCGATTGTTGAAAAAAACCGGAGATAAGGTAGCAAAAGGAGAAAATATCGCATTGTTGTATGCTAATGAGGAAGAAAAAATTCTTCCGGCAAAACAGAGATTTTTAAATGCTGTTTCTATTTCGAAAAATCCTGTAATAAAAGAACCTTTAATTAAACAAGTTATTCAGGAATAGCGTATACTCTGAATAAACCCTGTAATTTTCATCTCGTCATTGGTGTAATAACTGATGACGAGATTTTTTCCCGCGATAGTCAGATAACAAGTCTTTGTCTGTAGCTTGATTTTTTCATTGGAATATTCTAAGATTCCCTTGTAATTTTCTACATAAATCTCCCGGTCTCCGGTGGCTGTTACAATTACTGCACCGAACATTAAATCTTTTGGCAATTGAAATGATTCCGTAAGTTCTGCTTTTAATCTATGTTTCATAATAACCGAATGCTCCTATAGGGAAAAATTCGTTACTTAACTATATGCATGAAAAATAAGCTTCATGCATATAGTGTTTAGAAAGCCGAAGGACGGGGGAAACTCTTTTGATTACATTCTTAAAATACTTAAAAGGGTACGTACGTATACGGCTGAAGGGTGGTTCACCAGAACGCTTTTTAAATTTGTGCAGCAATAATAATATTCTGATTTGGCAGATTATCCGGGTTGATGATGAATATGAAATGTATCTAAGTTTGAAAGCTTTTAAGGAATTAAAAAGCATTATCCGGAAAACCAATGTAAAAATCAAGGTAATTGAAAAAAAAGGATTTCCGTTTTTTTTACATAAATACAGAAAAAGAAAAATGTTCTTTGCTGGAATTCTGATTTGCGCAACATTTGTATATATTTTATCTCTGTTTGTGTGGCAGATTGAAATCAATGGAAATCATGCCAGAACCACGGATGTTCTCTTAAGTTTTTTAGAAGAAAATGAAATAACCCACGGCATGCGTAAATCAAAAATTAACTGTGAAGAAATTGAAACACTGCTCCGCGCAAAATATAATGATATTATCTGGACTTCCGTAAAATTGCGTGGAACCAGATTAATCATAGATGTTCAGGAAAACACTGACACCTCCATTGAAAACATCGGTGAAAAAGAATCAAGTGACCTTTTTGCAGATAAACCAGCCATTATCACTAAAATCATCACCAGAAATGGGACTCCTTATGTAAAAGCAGGAGATGTGGTGAAGGCAGGAGATATGCTGGTGGGAGGTGCGCTGCCTATTACTGATGATGGCGGGGAAATCATAAATTATCAGTATGTGGCAGCAGATGCGGATATCTACGGAAAAACTATTTATAAATACAAAGATAGTTTTAAATTAAAATATCAAAAGCATGAAGACACCGGAAAAATACAAAAAGGACTTTATTTAAAAGTTCACGAGAAATCCGTATTTATTGGAAAAAATAAGATAACATATAAAAATTATCATATCATCTCAGATATCCGGCAGTTAAAATTAGGGGAGAATTTTTATCTTCCATTCTCTCTGGGAACAGTACAGGTATTTGAAGAAAAAGTAACGGGTAGTGTATATACCAAAAGTCAGGCAGAAGCCAAGGCAAAACAGCGCCTTTCAAAATTTATTAAAACTTTAGAAGAAAAGGGGGTTCAAATTCAAGAAAATAATGTTACAATAGACATAGACCAGACGGACTGCAAAGCAGGTGGAAGTCTGGTGGTGATTGAAAAGCTTGGAATCCGTAAAAAAGCGTCAATCATAGAACTGGAGCTTAGTGGAAAGGATAATGAAATAGATGGAGAAACAGGAAACGATAATTAATATACCTATGGAACATATGAAAAATGTGTTCGGTCAGTTTGACAACTATATTAAGAAAATTGAAAGAACATTAAATGTTACCATAGTTACAAGAGGTGAGGGAATTCACGTAATGGGTGATGAAAGGGCAGTGGAAAAGGCGAAGAAAATATTTGAAAATCTCACAGCACTTTCTTTAAGAGGAAACACCATTACGGAACAGAATGTAGATTATATTTTATCGCTTTCTTTTGAAGAAAAAGAAAATGAAGTATTAGAAATCGAGAAGGATTTAATCTGTCATACCATACAGGGAAAGCCAATCAAGCCAAAGACACTGGGGCAGAAGGCTTATGTAGATGCCATTCGTGAAAAAATGATCGTATTTGGTGCTGGTCCTGCCGGAACCGGAAAAACTTATCTTGCCATGGCGATGGCAATTCAGGCATTTAAAACGGATGAAGTGAGTCGGATTATTCTTACCAGACCTGCCATTGAAGCCGGAGAAAAGCTTGGCTTTCTGCCTGGAGATTTACAGAGCAAAGTAGATCCGTATTTAAGACCTCTGTATGATGCCTTATACCAGATTATGGGAGCAGACAGCTTTATGAAAAATATGGAAAAAGGCTTAATTGAAGTGGCACCTCTTGCTTACATGCGTGGGCGTACTTTAGATAATGCATTTATCATTTTAGACGAAGCACAAAATACCACACCGGCACAGATGAAAATGTTTCTCACCAGAATCGGTTTCGGTTCCAAAGTAGTGGTAACCGGTGATATTACCCAGAAAGATTTGCCATCTGGTCAGAAATCCGGTCTGGAAGTAGCAGAGCGTGTGCTAAAGAAAATCGACGATATTGCTTTCTGTACTCTTACCAGCAAGGATGTGGTAAGACATCCACTGGTACAAAAAATTGTAAAAGCATACGAAGATTATGAATCAAAACAACATACAAAAACGAAAACAAGGGGACTTACAAAATGATAAAGAAACTAAAAAAGCATAATAAGTTGCTGGTGTTTTTTATATATTTAGAAACCTTGTTTTGCACCGGATTTGTATCATTTTATCTCAGAGATATGAGTATACAGAGAACCATGGCAGTCACAGCACTGTCCTTAGTGCTTTGTACGGCATTCTTAGTGGCACTGGCGACAGAATATTTTAACAGAGAATTGCACGAACGCTTTTCTCTGCTAGAAGTATGCGTAGTTTATGGAATTGGATTGCTTTTGGGGATTACTATGCTGTATGAGCCGGATTACTGCGATACCATATTGGTATTGCCGGTAATGATGGGTATTGTGGCAGGGGTAGGTCCTGCTATCGCTTCCCATGCAGTTTTATTAAGTCTTGTTTTTTTGTGGAATGGCATAGATATAGAAATACTGATATTTTATTTAATCATAGGTATTGCCGGTAGCTATATAAGCCGCTGCATGGTAAAGAAGAAACAGATAATATCAGGAATGGTTACATTGTTTTCCACTTTTGTACTGACTATGTGTGTCTATGTATTTTTTAAGACCGAACGAATTAATTTGTATGTGTTGGCGAATATTCTGTTAGGCGGTGCCGTAAATATCTTATCTTTGATAGTGGTATTACCTTACTTTTATAATTCAAGAAATAAAGAACGCAGAGATATGGTAAAAATGCTGTCACCAAAATATGAATTAATGGATGCTATGGTACAATACAAAAAGAAAGTATATGCACATGCAGTGTTATCTGCCAGAATCGCAGAACAGGCTGCGGAAGTCATCCATGCAGATACTCTTTTGACAAAATGCAGTGTATACTATTATAATTATGCAAGAACTTTAGGGAAAAATTATGTGGATCCTTTTATAGAAACTGCGTACTGGCACAAATTTCCAAAAAAAGTTACGAATGTTGTATTGTCCCTTGCAGCGGAATCAGAAAAACTGCTGACGAAAGAAGCAGCTATTGTTCTCATAACAGAAACACTAGTGCTTGCCAAAGAATCAAAATTTGCCGGTGAGCAGGCAGAACAGGGCTATCTGGAAGCAGTGATGAAACAACGATTCCATCGGGGAATGTTAGATTTAGCTGAGATTTCTATCAAAGATTATGTTACATTAAAGGAATTTATAATTGCAGAATTGTGCAAAACATCAGAAGAAACATAGAAAGGAAGAATACGTGTGACAATTTATCTGGAACAGGAATATGAACTGGATTTAGGAATAAATTATAAAGAACTGGCAGAAACTGTCATTGAGGCGGCGTTAGATTATGAGAACTGTCCTTATGAATGTGAGATTAACGTAATTCTTACAAATAATGCAGGAATTCACCAGATTAACAAGGAATGCCGTGAAATAGACCGTCCTACCGACGTGCTGTCTTTCCCAATGGCGGAATATGAAATACCCGGGAATTTTGAATTATTAGAAGAAGAACAGCCGGACTGCTTTCATCCCGAAAGTGGCGAGCTGCTGTTAGGCGATATTATCATTTCTTTGGATAAGGTAAAAGAACAGGCAGAAAATTATGGGCATTCCACCAAAAGGGAATATGCTTTCCTTTTAGCACACAGTATGCTACACTTAATGGGTTATGACCATATGGTGGAAGACGAAGAAAAAGTAATGTTTCAAAAGCAGGAAGATATTCTTGCAAGTTTAAACATTACCAGATAATAGAAATAAATTAAGAACAAATCGACAGGAGATAAAATATGGGACGGAAAAAAGAAAGTGCTAGTGGATTTGTTGTTCAGGGAAGTATCCTTGCAACAGCGTCTATTCTTGCACGTATTATCGGTCTGATTTACAGAGTTCCGGTAACACGCATTATTGGAGATTATGGAAACGGGCTTTATGGATTCGCTTTTGAAGTATATTCCATGATGTTATTGATTTCCTCATATTCCCTGCCTACTGCCATATCTAAGCTGGTGGCAGCAAAAACACATCAGGGACAACATAAAAACGCATATAAAATTTTTAAAGCAGGCTTATTTTTTGCTGCCGTAACAGGTACTTTGACAGCCTCTGTCACTTTTTTACTGGCAGATTTTATTGCCGGAACGATTATGAAGGACAGTATGATTGCACTTTCCTTACGCGTGCTGGCACCTACCATCCTTATTGTAGCAATTATGGGTGTTATTCGTGGATATTTTCAGGGGCTGGGCACAATGATGCCTACAGCCGTGTCACAGATTATTGAGCAGATTGTCAATGCTTTTGTTAGTATCATTGCGGCTTATTATTTATTTGCCTACGGAAGTAAAGTAGCACAGGTTCTTCAAAATGAAGATTACGCACCGGCCTATGGTGCAGCCGGAAGTACTTTAGGAACCGCATTCGGTGCAGTGTTTGGTCTGTTATTCCTGCTTTTTATGATGATGATATATAAAAGAGTATTAAAGCGAAGAATGGTAAAAGACAGAACGATTCGTACACAGGATTATGGTGAAATATACATGCTGTTGTTTTCTACCATAGTACCAATTATTCTTAGTACTGCTGTATATAATTCCAGCGTATTCATTGACCAGACCATCTTCAGTAACGTGATGAACAAAAAAGGAGTGGAAAATTATACAGAATTGTTCGGAGTATTTACCGGAAAATATCGTTTGCTGGTGAATGTTCCGGTATCTATTGCCAGTGCCATGGCCGCTTCAACTATACCAAGTCTGACTGCCGCTGTAGCAGCCCGAGACAGAAAATTAGTGAATCAAAAAATTAATATCTCCATTCGCTTTATTATGGTAATCGCTTTCCCTTGTACTGTTGGACTCGCAGTGTTAGGTTCTCCTATTTTACAGTTGTTGTTTAATGACAGCAGAGAACTACCTGCAAATCTTCTTATGGTAGGTTCTGTGGCGGTAATACTGTATTCCCTTTCCACTTTATCTAACGGAATCCTGCAGGGCTTAAACCGAATGAATGTACCTGTGAGAAATGCTTTTATTTCTCTGGTTGTACATGTAATTCTTGTTTATCTGATGTTAGAATTTACCAACTTAAATATTTATGCTATTGTTATTGGAAACGTAGTGTTTGCATTATTAATGTGCATATTAAATGCATGGGATATCAAGAGAACTACAGGCTACCGTCAGGAAATCTACAAAAGCTTCATTGTTCCTTTATTAGCTTCTGTAGTTATGGGAATAATGGCATTTGTAGTTTATTTCGGAATAGAAAAGCTGACAAAAAGCAACACTATAAGTTTTATTATTGCCTTTGTACTGGCAGCAGTTGTTTACGCAGTGGTATTATTACTGCTAAAAGGATTCACAGAAGAGGAATTAGCCTCCTTGCCAAAAGGAACTATGCTGGTGGGAATTGCTAAAAAATTCCATTTGATGTAAATAGTAATGATGTAAGCTCCATGGAAAAAATTGTATAAAATAAAAAATTTTAGCTGATACTATAGGTAAAAAAGGAGACTATCTATGAAAAAGACCTATATTATCAGCTTTATTTTGTTTGCGGCTCTTGTCAGTATTGCTTATTTTGGCTGCTATTTTCTCTTTCATGAGAACCCGAACCACCTGCCCCGGCAAAATGAAGATATTTTAAGAACAGATGCAAACACAACTAATTATACCTCTGATCAAACTGTATATATTCTTGAAAAATACAATGCCGCTACCTATGAACTAACGGAAGAAAAGCTTGTAATGCCGGCAGAATATGTGGGGCTTACCAGGGCAGAACTAATGGAAAAAATAAAAGTCTACGAAAAAAATCCCGACAATGCAGATATGGACTTGGGATTCACCGGTTTCTCTTTGGTATATTTTTCAGAAAATAAGATTGTCCTGCGAAAAACTTACAATAAGGGATTTTATGACTGGGAATATCTGGCGAAAGTAGATGACCAGGGAAAAATTATTATCTGCGTGGCAGAATCAGGAGAAATTTATACAGATACAGATATTTATTATCATAAGCTGCCTTCCGATATTCAGGAACAGATTCAAAAGGGAAAATATATGAGCGGACTTAGAGAAGTATATGACTTTTTAGAAAACTATTCAAGTTGAAAAAATATGTCACATATAGTATTATATTGTTATATATGTTTGCAAATGGACAGATAAGAAAGTGTTCTATAGCAGCAACTGCGGGAGGATAGCGTATGACAGATAAACTATATGAATTAATGAACTGGCCGGGTATAGAATCCGTGATATATTCTGAGGAAGACCGGCCACAAAATATATTGGGGGCATTCAAACTAGATAAAGGTGTTCTGATACAGACTTTTCAGCCACAGGCTTCGGCTGTCAGAGTAAAATTTGAAAATGCCAAGAAAATCTATGAGATGGAACTGGCAGATGAAGAAGGTTTTTTTGCTGTATTTATTCCAGGGAAGAAAAAACTAGACAGCTATACCTTATTTATCACAGAAGACGGAAAGGAACGGCAAATGGTGGATCCTTACCGCTTTGAACCAACTATCTCCGGCGAAGACTGCATGAAGTTCCAGTCCGGCATCCACTACGAAATATATGAAAAGCTTGGGGCACATCCCATGGAACGGGATGGCGTGGCAGGTGTTAATTTTGCGGTCTGGGTACCAAAGGCAGTCCGTGTCAGTGTAGTTGGGGAATTTAATCAATGGGATGGCAGACGCCACCAGATGAATCGTGTAGCTGACAGTGATATTTTTGAATTGTTTGTTCCGGAAATAGAAGAAGGCGATATATACAAATTTGAAATCAAAATGCGTGGCGGGCTGGTGCTTTTAAAAGCAGATCCTTATGCCAGTGCATTTGAAGTTCGTCCAAACTCCTGTTCAGTGGTCAGTTGCAAAGAAGACTATACCTGGAATGACACAGACTGGATAACACATAGAAGTAAAACGGATTATCATACACAACCTGTTTCTATTTATGAAGTACATCTTGGTTCCTTTAAGAGAAAAGGAAATAAGTCCTTTTATAATTATCGTGAACTGGCACCGCTAGTAATTAAACAGGTAAAAGCTCTAAATATGACGCATGTAGAGCTAATGCCTGTCATGGAACATATCTTAGATGAATCCTGGGGATACGAAACCACAGGTTATTATGCACCTACCAGTCGTTTTGGAACGAAAAACGACTTCAAATATTTTGTAGATGAATTGCATAAAGCTGGTATCGGAGTGATTCTTGACTGGGTTCCTGCTCATTTTCCGAAAAACGCAGATGGTCTGGTGAATTTTAATGGCTATTTTCTCTATGAGCCATCCCGTGAAAATCAAAGGGAGCATAAACGCTGGGGGACTTATGCCTTTGATTACGGGAAAAGAGAAGTCAGCAATTTCCTGATTGCCAATGCCTTGTACTGGGTAGAGCAATTTCATGCAGACGGATTGCGTGTAGATGCCGTTTCCGCCATGATATATTTAGATTATGACCGTTTAGACGGAGACTGGACGCCTAACATTTACGGTGGTAACGAAAACTTAGAAGCCATCGAATTTATCAAACACTTAAATTCGATTATGAAAAAACGAAATCCAAATGTGTTAATGTTTGCAGAAGAATCCACATTATACGGAAACGTTACAGGAAAGCTGGAGGATGAAGGTCTTGGATTCGATTACCGCTGGAATTTTGAATTTATGAATAAATGCTTTGAATTCTTTTCCTGTGATCCTTTGTTTAGAAAGGGAATTTATAATGAGTTTTTAAATACTGCTGTGTATGCATATATGGAACATTATTTACTTCCTTTTTCCCATGACGAGGTGGTTCATGGAAAACATTCCATGCGAAATAAAATGACCGGAAGCGAAGAGGACAAGTTCCACAATTTAAGACTTATGTATGCTTACCAGATGGTACATCCGGGAAAGAAACTACAGTTTATGGGCAACGAAGTGGCCGGAGAAATGGAATGGTGTGAGAGTCTAGAACCGGAATGGAAACTGTTAAAGCAAAAGAAACATGCCGGTGTGATGAAGATGATTTCTGTTCTAAATGAAATTTATCGCACATATCCTGCTATGTATGAATTAGAGGAAGAAATGGATGGATTGGAATGGATTAATAATACCTCCATCAACGAAACCATGGTTTCTTTCCTGCGAAAGGGCAAAAAAGCAGGGGAGGAACTGTTAGTTGTATGTAACTTTACTCCCGTATTACGGGAAAATTATAAAATTGGCGTCCCATACAAGGGAGATTATCAGGAAATCTTCAATAGTGATGACAGCAGTTTCGGAGGAACCGGTGCTGTAAATACCAATATAAAAACTGCGAAAAAAGAACCATGGGATGAACGGGATTATTCCCTGAGAATTAAGGTAGCACCTTTGAGTGTTTCCATTTTTAAGAAAACAAATAACAAAAATCAGGAATAACAGTAGAAATCCATACAAAAGGAGGACATCATGCTATTGACAGAAACAGTTGTTCAGGAAAATATTCAGGAGCAGGTAGATGAATTGGCAAACATTAACATTGAAGATGTGCAACCCAGTGTGATTATGGAAACCTTGAAAGGTTATGTTCCAAACATCATTAATTTCGGAATCGCACTGTTAATTGCCATTGTTGTACTTGCAATCGGTTCGAAAATAATTAAGCTGATTCGAAAGATTGTCAGACGTTCTCTGGAGCGTTCCAGTGTAGATAAAGGTGTAGAACAGTTTGTTGATTCTTTGCTGAAAATAGTATTATACATGATATTAATCATGACCGTTGCCGGTATGCTGGGAATTCAAACTACTTCCATTGTTACCATTGTAGGTTCTGCCGGTGTAGCAGTCGGTCTTGCATTACAGGGAAGTCTGTCTAACTTTGCCGGCGGTGTACTGATTCTGGTATTAAAGCCTTTTAAAGTCGGGGATTATATTATAGACTGCAGTACAGGTAATGAAGGAACCGTAAAGCAAATTCAGATTTTTTATACAAAATTGTTAACTATTGATAATAAAGAAGCTCTGATTCCTAACGGTACCTTGATGAATTCCAGTATTATCAATGCTACCGGACAGACAGAGCGCCGTGTTGATATTCTGGTGGGGATTTCCTATGATGCAGATTTGAAAGCAGCAAAAGACTGTATGGCAGAACTTGTTGCAAAGGAAGCAAAAGCCTTAGAGAATAAACCGGTGGACATCTTTGTTAACAGTTTAAGTGACAGTGCAGTGGAACTAGGACTTCATGTATGGGTTGCCACGGAGGATTACTGGGCTGTAAAATGGCGGTTGACCGAAAACATTAAATTGGCGTTTGATGAAAAAGGAATCGAAATACCATTCAATCAGTTATCTGTACATATTGCAGAAAAATAAACATTTTGTATGGCGTATTTTTTGCACAAAATAGCAAAACCCTCATAAGATAAAGTAGAGAACTTATTATCTTATGGGGGTTTTTATGAGTGTAATTTTGTCATTGGAACACATAAGTTTCGCCTACCATAGTGAAGAAGGGGAAATACCGGCTCTTGACAATATATCTTTTTCCGTATCGAAAGGGGAATTTGTGGCAATTATTGGACCGTCCGGCTGTGGCAAATCTACTCTGTTATCCATAATTTCAGGCCTGCATCCTATAGAGCATGGAAAGATTATTTTCCATGGAAATGCCGAAAAGCAAACCAATACCAATATTGGTTATATGTTGCAAAAAGACCATCTGTTCGAATGGCGTACTATTTATCGGAATGTGGTCTTAGGACCGGAACTTAATAAGAACCTGACTAAAGAAAAAGAAGAAGAAATTGAAGGTATGCTAAAAACTTATGGGCTTTTGGAATTCAAAGACAAAAAACCCTCTGAGCTATCCGGAGGTATGCGACAACGTGCCGCACTGATCCGTACTCTTGCAATGGAACCGGATTTGCTGTTGTTAGATGAACCTTTTTCTGCCTTAGATTACCAAACCAGAATTTCCGTGGCAGATGATATTGGAACCATTATAAAAAAAGAGGGAAAAACAGCAATACTAGTAACTCATGATCTGTCAGAAGCAATTTCACTGGCAGACAAAGTAATTGTCCTGAGTAATCGTCCTGCCACAGTAAAAAGAATTATCCCAATTCATCTAAGTGTTGAAAACAGAACTCCTTTTTCTTCCAGAACAGCACCAGAATTCAAGGAATATTTCAATCTTCTCTGGAAGGAGTTAAGTACTTATGAGCATGTCTAAAGTATCTGCAGAACAGGTAAAGTTTATAAAAGGTGTAAAAAGAAAAAAACGTATGATTGTTGGAATGCAAATGGTAATTTTAGTATGCTTTTTAGGGCTCTGGGAACTGGCAGCAGATTTGAACTGGATTGATGATTTTATTTTCAGCAGTCCCTCTAGAATTGTAAAAACCTGTATAGAATTAAGTGCTTCCGGAGAACTGGCAAAACACGCAGGAATTACTTTATATGAAACGCTTTTAAGTTTTCTGATTACTACAGGAAGCAGTATTCTGATTGCCATGATTCTCTGGGTAAGCCCTACCGTATCCAAAATTTTAGAACCCTACCTTGTGATGCTTAATTCACTTCCAAAATCAGCCTTAGCTCCCCTATTAATCGTCTGGCTTGGCACAGGCGCCAAAACCATTGTGGTAGCCGGGATTTCCGTAGCAGTATTTGGTGGAATTATTAATCTGTATACCACCTTCCGTGGCACTGATAAAGAAAAGGAAAAGTTGATTTATACTTTAGGAGGCAAAAAATATCAGGTGTTATTTAAAGTAGTTCTCCCGGCAGGCATACCGACAATTATCAGCAATATGAAAGTAAACGTAGGACTGTCCTTAGTTGGCGTCATCATCGGAGAATTTCTTGCAGCCAGAGCAGGACTTGGATATCTGATTATTTATGGTAGCCAGGTATACAAATTAGACTGGGTGATGACGAGTATTATTCTGTTGTGTGTGATGGCAGTGGTGTTTTACCGGTTTATTGGGGTGGTGGAACGAAGATACCAATAAGTGTATTCATTTAGATGTTAGTAATTGACGGACGCCCATGCGAGGGACAGAATCTTTCCAGACAGGCGGAAATAGCGCTCCAGTGAACTAAATTCTAAGGCACACTAGGTTCATCGCCTTAAGGCTCTTCACCAAGTGTTGCCTAAGAATTGGATTTCACTTCTGCTAAAAACATTTCCTAATTGCCTGTCTGGAAAGATTCTGTCCCTCGCATGGGCTGTTCATGACAACCCTCGAAAATTGTTACAAATACGGAAAATTCAACTTAATGGTTTCGAAGAACAGCATATATACGGTACAACTTCTTCCCTGGAAGGCGATTTAAGAGGCGTTTTTAACAAATACGAAATCCACTGTCTAGGGCGACTTAGGCGTGACAGCCTTCTGGAACGTCTTAGCCGCCCTTGACAGTTAGTTCGGATTTGCGTTGCCTCTGCCTTCCAGGGAAGAAGTTGTACCGTATATATGCGTCCCCCAAACCACTAAATCCTTAATTGTTACGAATTACCAGCATATCGATTTTTGAATGTCTTGTTTTCACGGAATCCCTATGGTATAATGGAAACCGTGCATTTTAACGAGAAATCAGGCAGCAGCAGGCTGCCTTTTGAAGTATACAAGGAAAGGCAAGGAACATATGTTAGAAAACAAAGAAATCATGAAGCATATTGATATTAACGGTGAAGCTCCCACAGAAGAAACAGAAAGACAGTATTATTATATGGCAAAGGCAGCAAAGTATGTGGAAGAAGAAAGCAAAGCAGCAGGCAGAAAGCTGACTTATTTTGTGCAGAATTTCGGATGTCAGATGAATGCCAGAGATGCTGAAAAACTTTCGGGTATATTAAAGAAAATCGGATGCGAAGAAGCATTTGATGAAAATGCAGACTTTGTAATATATAACACATGTACAGTACGGGAAAACGCCAACCTAAAAGTCTATGGAAGATTAGGTTATTTAAATGGTGTGAAAAAGAAAAATCCTCATATGAAAATCGCTCTATGCGGCTGTATGATGCAGGAGCCAGAAGTAGTAGAGAAAATCAAAAAAAGCTATCGCCATGTGGATTTAATTTTTGGAACTCATAATGTATTTAAACTGGCAGAACTGTTAGTAACAATGTACGAATCAGACCGTACTGTAATTGACATCTGGAAAGATACTGACCAGATTGTAGAAGATCTTCCTATGGAGAGAAAATACAAATTCAAATCTGGAATCAACATTATGTTTGGGTGCAACAATTTCTGCAGCTATTGTATTGTTCCTTATGTCCGAGGCAGAGAACGCAGCCGTAATCCAAAGGATATTATCCGTGAAATTGAAAAGCTGGTAGCTGACGGTGTGGTAGAAATTATGCTGTTAGGACAAAATGTAAATTCTTATGGAAAAACTTTGGACGAGCCAATGTCCTTTGCAGAGCTTTTGCAGGAAATAGAAAATATTGAAGGATTAGAACGAATTCGTTTTATGACTTCTCATCCGAAAGATTTATCCGATGAACTGATTGAAGTAATGGCAAATTCCAAAAAAATATGCAAACACCTTCATTTACCGCTGCAGTCAGGAAGTTCTAAAATTCTAAAAGACATGAACCGGAGATATGATAAGGAAAAGTATCTTGCATTGGCGAAAAAAATCCGCACTGCAATTCCTGATATTTCTCTTACCACAGATATTATCATTGGCTTTCCGGGCGAAACCGAAGAAGATTTTCAGGACACTATGGATGTAGTACGTCAGGTAGAATTTGATAACGCATTTACCTTTATTTATTCCAAACGTACCGGAACTCCGGCAGCAGTTATGGAAAATCAGATACCAGAAGATGTGACCAAAGACCGTTTTAACCGTCTGCTAAAGGAAGTGCAGGAGATTGCCCGCAAAAGAGCTGCCATATATGAAAATACCGTACAGGAAATTCTGGTGGAAGAAATCAATGAACAGAATCCGGAAATGGTAACAGGCCGTATGTCTAATAATATGCTGGTGCATTTTAAAGGCAGCCCGGAATTAATTGGAACCTTGCAGAAGGTAAAATTAAAAGAATGTAAAGGGTTTTATTATTTGGGAGAAATGTAAAAATCCTTCCTAAGGAGGTTTCCATATGTATCTTATGATTGATAACTATGATTCATATGTTTATAATCTGGTGTCCTATATGAAAGAACTGAACATGAATATGCAGGTAATTCGTAATGATGAAATTGACTGGCACCAGTTAGAAACACAAATACAGCGAAATAAATTAAAAGGAATCATACTTTCTCCTGGGCCAAAGCACCCGAAAGATTTTACTTACGCAAAGAAAATTCTGGAGTGTTTTGGCACAAATATCCCCGTTTTGGGCGTATGCTTAGGACATCAGATGATTGCTGATGCTTTTGGGGCAGAAGTTTTAAAAAGTCCCCATCCCATGCATGGGAAATTAAGCACCATTCATCATACGGGCAGCTATCTTTTTGAAGGGCTTCCTAATAATTTTCAGGTGACAAGATATCATTCCCTTGTAGTTAGTGAAGCGAATTTTCCAAAGGAGCTGTCCATTGATGCCAAAAGTGAAGATGGCATGATTATGGGAATTCATCACAAGAAAAAACCCATTTTTGGAGTCCAGTTTCATCCAGAAGCAGTGCTTACCCAGTACGGACATGAATTATTAGAAAATTATAAAAATATTTGTGAAAGGTGGAGCTTATGTCAGCATATATAACAAAAGCAGAACACTTTCTTCCCTGCCATAAGATTTTTGATGAACTTTATGCAGAACCAATGGCAGCATTTTTAGATTCCTCCCTGCACAACGAATTGGGCAGATATTCCATCATCGGTATTTGTCCTTATCATATTTTAAAAGAATCTTGTGGCATCTTGTATATAAACGGAGAAAAAAGTTCCATTTCCTTTGATGCATATTTAA
>JBGVOM010000219.1:0-2624 GCA_045126515.1 Lachnospiraceae bacterium | reverse complement strand
CCTTCTGGAACGTCTTAGCCGCCCTTGACAGTTAGTTCGCATTCGCGTTGCCTCTGCCTTCCAAGGAAGAATTTGCAGCACTTATGAGCGTCCTTCCAACCAGAAGGCTGAACTGTTACCACAAATTTCTAGATGTAATATTCAACCTGTTCTTCCGTCTTCATATGGAATACATCATAGATTTTATCTCTGGCAACCAGGAAATCGCTGGAGGTTCTGTCCCTGTGCTTTGGCATTTTTATGTTAAGAATACTTTTAATCTTTCCCGGATTAGCAGACAGTACAACAACACGGTCCGCTAAAAATACTGCTTCTTCTATATCGTGGGTAACAAAAATTACTGTTTTCTTGGTTTCCTGACTGATTCTCGAAATATCGTCTTGCAATTTCATTCTTGTAATGGCATCTAATGCTCCGAAAGGTTCATCCATAAAAAGTACTTCCGGATCCACTGCCAAGGCTCTGGCAATGGCTACCCTCTGCTGCATTCCACCAGAAAGCTGCCACGGATGTTTCTTTTCTGCCTCTCCTAAGCCTACCATTTCTATATATTTTCTTGCAATTCTTTCCCGCTCCTCCTTGGAAACTTTTTTTGTTTCTAAGCCAAGCTCTACATTTTTTCTTACTGTTCTCCACGGTAACAACCCATAATTCTGGAAAATGGTTACATTTTCTATGGATGGCTTTTCTACCTTTTTCCCATCGATAATAACCTCTCCCGAAGTTGGCTTTAAAAATCCTGCCATTACATTTAGTAATGTAGATTTCCCACAACCGGAAGGACCTAGCAGACAAATAAATTCCCCTTTTTCAATTTCCAGAGATACATCGTCTAATATGGTCTGCTTTTCGTTCTTTTCCTCAAATGTTACCGAAACATCTTTTACTTCTATATACATCTTCTACCTCTTTCTAAACACCGTATCCAAATTTTTGTCCAACCCATTTTTCAATCATTCTTACAATGCTATCCAACAAAAATCCGATAATTCCTATGGTAATTATAGTTGCTATCAAAGAATCAAACCGCATACAATTTTTAGTATCCATAACTAAAAATCCAAGACCTGACTGTGCTCCCACCATTTCTCCCGATACCAGAAAAATCCAGGAAGTTCCCAGTGCCAGTCTAAGGCTGTTCATAATCTGAGTAAAAATTGCCGGAAACACAATTCCAAAAATGGTTTTTACCCTGCCTACACCAAAGTTTTTGGCAACTTTATAATAAATAGGATTTACATGTCCTACTGCCGAAACGGTAGATAATAAAATCGGGAAAAAACCTGCAATAAATATAATAACTACCGCCGGTATATCACCAATGCCAAACCAGAAAACAATAAAAGGCATAAATGCAACCGGTGCAATGGGACGAATCAATTGCAGCACAGGATTAATATATGCAAATACTTTTGGATAACTTCCCAACAGTAATCCCAAAAAGACACCTATGACTGCTGCACTTATGTATCCTATAAAGAAACGCATGAGACTAATTTTGATATGACCAAAAAGAGTAACCGCAGAAGTACTTCCCGCTAATCCCTTTGTCAATAACTCTCCCCATGCCCTTGCCACTTTTAAAGGCAATGGAAACAGTGCCTGATTTGCTCCTGTTATCATTCCCAGACATTGCCATACTGCCACTAAGACTGCAAATGATACTACAACTTGTATGATTTTCTTTTTCATCACTTTCATCCTTTTCTACTATTTTTGTAACTTTTCATTCTAAGGCTGGTAAACAAACTCCTCATAGGATGGCGGATTCTCATTAATTCCATACTCTTTTACTTTTTCAGCAAGTACGTCATAATTTTCCTTGGTAATCTCTAAATTATCGTAATGAATCCACTCCAAAGAGGACTCTAAAACTTCTCTTTCCTGCCCTAAATATTTTTCCGCCACATCCATTGCTACTTCTTTATCACTTAACGCATTCCCTGCTTCCATATACTTCTCTATCAGAATGTCTGCAGTTTCTTTTTGTTTCTCTAAAAATTTACCATTAAAGACAAGGGCACAGCAGATAGAATCCTCCCATAATTCTTTGGAATCATACAATATATGTCCATATCCTTTCACCACAGACTGTGCACCAAAAGGTTCCGCTACACAATATCCATCAATGGAACCACTTGCAAGGGAGGAAGCCATCTCTGCCGGTGCTAATTGTATTACTTCAATATCCTCAATACTCATGCCATTTTCTTTCAACATATCATTTAACAAAATGTTATGGGATGACTGTTTGGACGGAATGGCAAATGTTTTCCCTTTTAAATCTTTTGCTGATGTAATGTCATTAGAAACCACTACCACATTTCCATCTTTATGTCCTAATGCTGCTGCCTTTAATTCGATTCCCAGACTGGCAGCTCCCATTGCCAGTTCAATTAATACAGAGGCACCATCTATTCTGCCTGAATTTAATGCATCCATTAAATCATTCCATGTACTAAACTTTTGCAGCCGAACTTCGATTGTACCATCTTGCTGCTGGTCAAGAAGTTCTTTTGCCTCAAACACTGCTAATCCATGCGTGATTGGCAGATAACCTATGGTTACAATTGTTTTTCCATTCTCTTTATTTATCTTTGGTGCACTTCCACAGCCTGTAAAGG
>JBGVOM010000218.1:0-15017 GCA_045126515.1 Lachnospiraceae bacterium | reverse complement strand
GCCTATACATACCATACTCTGCCGATAATTCCACAGAACGTTTGTATCCGTTTTTCTTCTTAAAATCAGAAGGTAAAAATTTCAACGTTCCATCACCGGCGGAGGCAATCTCTTCGCCAATTTCATTTAATTTTGCAGCATTTTTTAAAGGACTGATAGTAAGAGTTGTGGTAAAATAATCAAAATTTTTGTTCTTTGCATAATCATACGCTTCCTGCAGTCTCAATCGGTAGCAGGCAAAACATCGTTCGCCTCCTTCCGGTATTTGCTCCATTCCTTTTACGGTATCATAAAATCTTTTTGTGTCATACGTACCTTCCACAAAAGAAATTGGATACTTGGCCGGAAATTTTTTAATTAATTCCTGCTGCTCTATTACTCGTTTTCTATACTCTTCCTCCGGATATATGTTGGGATTATAATAAAAGACAGTAACTTCAAAATAATTTGAAAGATACTCTAAACAATAGCTGCTGCAAGGTGCACAACAGCTATGGAGAAATACTTTTGGAACCACCGAAGGCTGTGTGTCTTCGGTGGTTTTGATTATTTTTTCTAATTCTTTCTGATAATTACGTTGGTTCATGTTCTCTACCTAAATCGCTCACATTCAAACTTCACCATAGTTTCCAAACAAGTTTTCAATCCCTCGTATCTGACCGGCAATGGTCCTTCATCTATAGTAACATCCAAAGCCGCTGCCATATCATCAATCAGACGATCATCTAATCGACTGCGAATGCTGATTAATACCTGCAGCTTCTCACTATAGCTGTCTGTATCTAAAAAGCTTAACAGGAATGGATTCACCTCATCTTCATCATCTAAATAACCTTCCTCCTGAGCAGATTCCTCTTTTTTCTCATTTTCCGGCTGCATTTTTTCTACTGACTCTGTTTTTCCCTCCGACTGCATTTTTGTCTCAGGCTCTGTTTCTGTTTCGACGTTTGCTTCCATTATTTTCTTTACGCTTACAGGATATCCCATTTTCAAGGTGCCATCCACTTCACGCTCAATCAATTCAAAGCGGTATTTCTGAATACTGTCCGGATACTTTTCACGGTCCACTTCACTTAAAAACATGGAAAGCGGTCTGGCATATATTTTGAAATCATCATACAACGCCTCATACACCACCAGCTGTTCTCCTGTTTCTGTATGGGCAGCCACTGCCACAATCTGGTACATTTTATTTTTAAAATGTCTGTAAATTTCACCTGCTCTTGGTATATTTCTTCCTGCCATATTCTCACACTCTTTCTTTTCTTTCTGACTATGCGAAAAAAGACCACTATTACTAGTAGTCTTTTCTCCTGCCAAGCTTGCGATGGGACTTGAACCCACGACCTATTGATTACGAATCAATTGCGCTACCAACTACGCCACGCAAGCATATGCGTCTGTAAGCCACGCACAATTGATATTATATCGCATCTGTCATTAAAATTCAAGTATTATTTTCTAACCTGACCATTTCCGTAAATCACATATTTATAGGATGTCAATGCTTTTAAGCCCATTGGTCCTCTTGCATGAAGTTTCTGGGTACTAATTCCTATTTCTGCACCAAATCCAAATTCAAATCCGTCAGTAAAGCGGGTAGATGCATTTACATATACTGCCGCCGCATCAACCTCATTCAAGAATTTTTCCGCGTTCTCCATATTGTTTGTAATGATTGCTTCAGAATGTTTTGTGTTATACTTATTAATGTGTTCAATAGCTTCTTCCACATTCTTTACTGTTTTCATAGAAATAATATAGTCTAAATATTCTGTTCCCCAGTCTTCTTCTGTAGCCTTTTCTGCTTCCGGAAGGATTTCGCATACTGCCTGATCTGCTCTCATAACTACATTTTTTGTCTTTAACTGTTCTGCCAGCTTCGGTAGCAGTTTATCTTTGACATTTTCATGAATTACCAGAGATTCGCAAGCATTACATACACCAATTCTTTGGGTTTTAGCATTCATGATAATTGAAATAGCCATATCAACATCCGCACTTTCGTCCACGTAAATATGACAGTTACCGGTACCGGTTTCAATAACCGGAATCGTCGCATTTTCTACTACAGTTCTAATCAGACCTGCGCCACCTCTTGGAATCAGCACATCAACATAAGTATTCAACTTCATAAATGCTTTGGTGGTTTCTCTGTCTGTATCAGTAATCAGTTGCACTGCATCTTCTGAAATATTTAATTTTTTCAGCGTAGCACGAATAGAGGTTGTGATACTTAAATTGGAATGAATGGCATCCTTTCCGCCTTTTAATATCACCACATTTCCAGTCTTAAAACAAAGACCGAAAGCATCTGCTGTTACATTCGGACGAGATTCATAAATAATTCCAATAACCCCAAGAGGTACTCTTTTCTGCACCACCTTTAATCCATTTGGACGTTCAAAGGTTTCTAACACTTCTCCAATTGGATCTTCTAAAGCTGCTACCTGCTTTAATCCCTCTGCCATGGCTTCAATTCTTTCTTTTGTCAGCAACAGACGGTCTACCAGTCCTTCTGCCATATGATTTGCCTTTGCATTCTCAATATCTTTCCCATTTTCTTTTAAAATGGTTTCTGCATCTGCAATTAATCCCTCAGCCACTGCTACCAGCGCCTGATTTTTTTGTTCTGTAGTAAGTTTAATTAATTGTGGTTCTGCTTTTTTGGCTGCACTGCCCATTTCTTCTAACGTCATCTTATTCCTCCTAATATAACATCCTAAGCTGTTATTCTTCAATTTTCTCAAATATATGTTGTTCTGTCAAAACCATATCAGGCTTTACATCCAGTGTTTCTGCGGGTATTTCATCCACTAACTGAACTTCGTAGCACACCGCTATGTTTTTCTTGAGTTTACCCCTGTGTTTATTTAAGTACCGGTCATAAAAGCCTCCGCCATAACCAATGCGATTGCAATTTCTGTCAAATGCAGCTCCCGGCATAATCATCAGAATACTATCTGTCTGTTTCCCTATATTCACCGGCTCTTTTTCTGTAATATCCGGTTCTTCGATTCCCTGATACCCTTTTATCAATTCCTGAAGAGAGTGGATTTCATAAAATTCCATAATTCCATTTTTATCAAGCACCTTTGGCACTGCCACTGTCTTTCCATCTTTCAGTGCTTTTTTTAGTATACTCCGTGTATCTGTTTCGCTTTTATAAGGAACATAAGAAAGTATCATTTGTGCCTGTTGATACCACTCTAACGATATCAGTTTCTGAAATATTTTTTCATCCGCTTGTACCCGGTACGTTTCTGTCAATTTATTTCGCATCTGCAAGGCTTTTTTTCTAATTTCCTTTTTTTCCATACTTTTCGCCTAAATCTGTAATAGTTCCATCCGGATTCTGAACAGATATATTGTTCAACTGACCACGTAAATTCATCTTTACGTTTTCAATATATTCTCTTCTTAAATCTGCCTGTTCTTTCTTCTCGGCCTCTGTCAGCCCCTCTGCCTTTGATTTATGATATAATTCATTGATTCTTGCTATTTTTGCTTCGTTCATTTCAGCCTCCCGTTTATTCACCTAAATAATCTAAAATATCATAATTTTCATCTTTATGTGCCTTAAATAAGGTACCTACCTGTTTTCCTGTAACAATGTCATGTAAAATATGAAAATCCTGTCCATTGGCAATTACCATATCAGCCCCTGCTGCGGTGGCAATTTTAGCTGCATTTAACTTCGTTGCCATACCGCCGGTTCCCACATTGCTTCCGGTACTTCCTTTTCCCATGCCCATTAACTTGTCATCTAAAGTTTCCACCACATCGATAAACTTTGCATCCGGGTTAACATTCGGATCATCCGTAAATAATCCATCAATATCTGATAATAGAATCAGTAAATCTGCCTCCGCAATATTAGCAACAATAGCCGACAGCGTGTCGTTGTCGCCAAACTGGATTTCAAAAGTTGATACCGTATCATTTTCATTTACAATAGGAATAGTTCCTAAATTCATCAGCTCCAAAAAGGTATTATGTGCATTATATCTGCTTAAATCATCTGTAACAGTCTTCTTTGTCATAAGTACCTGTGCCGCAATATGATTATACTCTGCAAATATCTTCTGGTAAATCATCATAAGTCTGCATTGTCCGATGGCTGCACATGCCTGCTTTACCGGAAGTTCATTTGGGCGTTCCGTTAACCCGATAATATTCCTTCCCACTGCAATAGCTCCGGAAGAAACCAATATCACATCTTTTCCCCGGTTTCTTAAATCACACAACTCCCGAATCAGCACTTCCATTTTATTTAAATCTAAACGTCCTGTTTCCTTGTGGGTAAGGGAAGATGAGCCTACCTTTACCACAATTCTCTTTTTATCTTTCAAATGTTCTCTGCTATTCATCACTTTTCCTCCAGATTTTTATAAGGACTTGTATTTTTCTGCAATTTTTTCTGCAGTTCGAATTCCATCCATCCCAGCCGAAGTAATTCCTCCCGCATATCCGGCTCCTTCACCGCAGGGATAAATTCCTTCTATATTACTTACGTATGTTTCCTCATCCCGCAAAATTCTTACCGGTGACGAAGTACGGCTTTCAATACCAAGCATAATTGTATCCGGGCGGTCAAACCCTGCTATCTGCTTTCCAAACCCATGCATTCCTTCCACAATAGACTGGTTCATATCTTTCGTAAGCACTCCCCGCAAATTACCAAAAGACCAGTTTCCTTTTGTCTGAGGTTCTATCTCGCCTAATTGTATACTTTCTTTATTCTTTTCAAAATCTCCGAATAACTGAACCGGGATATTCCCCTTTCCTATCTGAAAAGCTGTCTGCTCTAACCGTCTTTGAAATTCCACACCGGAAAGCACATCCTCACTGCCAAAATCCTCCGGTGTTACTGTCACCACAATAGCACTGTTGGCATTTTTCCCGTCCCGCTTATGGTAACTCATGCCATTTACTGCTAAATGTTTCTGCTCCGAAGAAGCATTCACCACATAGCCGCCAGGGCACATGCAAAACGAATATACACCTCTGCCATTTGCTGCTGTGTGAGTGACTTTATAATCAGCAGCACCTAACTGACTGGCAGCCGTGCCATATCGTGCATTGTTAATCATACCTTGCGGATGCTCCACACGAAATCCAACTGCAAAAGGCTTTGGACGCATGGTAACGTTCTTTTGTTTCAGCAAGGAAAAGGTATCTCTGGCACTATGCCCAATTGCTAATACTAAAACATTGGTGTTTATCTTCTTTTCTCCATTGATGGTAATGGAAGTGATTTTCCCCTGTTCTGTCTGAAAATCGGTAAGCTTGCTGCCAAACCAAAATTCTCCGCCTAATCTTATGATTTCTTTTCGCATATTCTGAATCACATTTTTTAAAACATCCGTACCAATATGAGGCTTGTTTCTATATAAAATAGCTGGATCTGCTCCCATTTTCACAAAAATTTCCAATACTTTGCGGTTTCGATATCCTTTATCTTTTACAAGGGTATTTAACTTACCATCCGAGAACGTTCCTGCCCCACCTTCTCCAAACTGTACATTGGAATCTAACGCCAACTCACCCGTCGCCCAGAAATGGTCAACTGTTTTTGTCCGTTCTTCTATCATTTCGCCACGTTCGATTACTAATGGAGCATAGCCCTGTTCTGCAAGCATGTACGCACAAAACAAACCTGCCGGTCCCGCGCCTACAATTACAGGACGCTGTTGCAGACACTCCTCACCGTGTGCTGGAAATGCATATTTTTCCTTTTCCTTCACTAAGGATATATTTACATTTTTTGATTTTTTCAACACTTTTGTTTCTGACTGTACCGCTGCATCGACACAATATATATATCTGATATCTTCCTTTTTTCTTGCATCTATGGACTGTTTTCTTATGGTATAAGACTTTAATTCATTTCTGCTGATTTTTAATGACCGTACTATTTTTTCAAGGAGTTCTTCTTCTGTGTGACCGATATTTAATTTCAGGTTGCTAATCCGTAACATTTATTTTCTCCTTTAAGCATAATAAATTTATTATATATCTTCAAAGAAAAATAAGCAATACACTTTCCTGTGAAAATGTATTGCTTACTTTTATTTATTTTACAGTAACGCTCTTTACATTAGAATAATCTCCATAAACCTTTTTACCATTTACTGTTTTGTATGCTCTTACTTTGTAGTAATACTTTTTACCTTTTTTCAACGTCTTTGTGGTATAGCTTACTTTGCTTGCACTCTTTACAGTTGCGATATTTTTATAACCACTGTTTTTCTTTGTCGACTGGTATACCACATATCCATTGATACCGCTTTGCTTCTTCCATGTAATTTTTACCTTCTTAGCTGAAGCCTTTGCAGATTTCAAGGACACTTTTGCAGGTATCACTTTTATCTTCTGTGTAGCTGTAGTGTTAATGCATACAAGATTTCCAGACTGTTTTTCATAAGCCTTTACATAATAGTAATATGTTTTTCCACACTGCAGGCTCTTATTGGTATAAGTAGTTTTTGTTCCATCATTTATAGTTGTTACCAACTTGTAACTACCTTTTGCAGAAGTTGCACGGTATACCTGATATGCATCAGCACTAGAAAGCATATTCCACTCTAACTTAGCTGATGTAGTTGTTGCAGATGATACTTTCAAAGTAAACTTCTCTGTTTTAGCCGGTGTCTTAGTTACTGTTGGTTTTGGTACTGAAGTCGGCACCTTAGTTGGTACTTTTGTCGGTTCCTGCGTTGGTGTTTCTATCGGTGCAGAAGTCGGAGTCAGTGTTGGTGTCTGCGTAACAATCTGTGTTGGTACTCCTGTGACTGTTTCCGTTGGTTTCGCACTCGGTGTGAGTGTAGGAATTGGTGTTACAACTTCTCCTGTCAAACTTGCATTGACAATTTCTGCCTTATCCAATTCTTTCACTGCTTCCATACCGGAAATAACCTTTCCGATAGGTATCAATTCTGAACTTTCCTCTCCATCTTCATAGAAGAAACAAATATTTCCCCATGAAGTATGGTACGCAAGTGTTCCTGCTGTAGGCCTGTAGTTTTCCGGCACAGCACCTGCATCTAATTCAGCTTCTACATATGCCATTTTTCCTTGTCCCATATAATCTTCAAAGTACATTCCCATTGGCATTGCTTCTAAAAAGCTGTTCGCAGTAGCATTGTCTTCCATTGCCACCTTAATTTCGTTACCGTCAAAAGAAAAGCTCATAACTTTATGCTCTATCGGCGTTTCTGTCGGTTTTATTGTTGGTGTTATACTTGGTGTTTCTGTTGGCACTCCTGTAACCGCTGCTGTTGGACTAACTTGTGCAGTCGGAGACGGGGTTTGCGTTGGAATTATTGTAACATCTCCTATATAGATTATAGTATCCATTGCTTTTTTTAAGTCTCTCACAGCCTGATTCACCTGTACCTGTGTTGCAGTCGCATCGCTTTTTACTTGCAACGCTTTGCTTAATGCCTGTTGGTATAAAGGATTAGGCATATAAACACCTTTTTCCGGAATTTTCTCTGCTTCTGCAAGCACTGCATCCAACTGAGTCTTACTTACTTCTACCGTACCGGTTCCTAGCGGCTGTTCCTGCTTTTCAAATTTACATGAATCTCCACTAAAGGATGTCACCGTAACATCAACGCTCTCTGCGATTCCTGCAATATCTGATGTCTGAGTTCCTGTACCAGCAGCTCCATCATTTACAATAACCGAATATCCTGTCAGCCCTTCCGGAAGTTCAAAGACATACCAGCCCTCTGCATCTTTAGTAGTCAATTTTGTTCCCGGCCAGTCTCCTGCATACTTAACTGCTGAATTACCAGTTCCCGTCCACACATAAACGGCTGGTGTCGCCCATTCTTTGGCTTTTACACGAATTACCGGGTTTGTCTTCAAGGAAACTACCGCATCATTTGCAGCCTGCAAATCTTCTGCAATACTGTCATATGCTTCTGCACTTTTTGGTTCTGAAATTGCTTCTTCTGTTTCTGCAATCACAGTTTCTAAATCTGCAACTGCTTCTGCATCGTAGTTTTCAGAATCTGCTGTTGCTTTCTTTACTTTTTCTTTTCCCTGTGTAATTTTTTCTTCTACTGCTTCTTTTGCAGCTTTTTCTTTTTTTACTTCTGCATAACTTTCCTGCAATTTTTCTAATGCTGTCTGAATCACAGCATCATCAGTAGCACTGTTTGCAATAATTGTGTTTGCTTCTTCTAAGGCAGTTGCAAACGGTGTCCATACTGCCTGTGTAAAATTCTGCTCTTTCAGGTTTGCTGTTTCAATTTCTTTTACCAGCTCTTTCAACGCTGTTGTTTTCTCTGTAACAGTGATGGTAATTGTCTTCTGAGTTGTAGCTTTTCCATCCGTTGCCTTCACAGTTATGGTATAAGTACCTGCGGTCGGATTCGTCCAAGTAAAGTTTCCAGTTGCGACATCCAAAGTTGCACCAGTTGGTACTCCTTCTGCACTAAGGGTTACAGTATCACCATCTGGATCAGAAGTTTTTATCTGGAAGCTCAAAGGTGTACCCACAGCTACCTGATGATTGCTGTCAGCAGTAATCACAGGAGCTTTATTTTCTGAAATGTTACATGCATCAAAAGTAGCTTTCGGCACTGCAACTACAACAGATTTTGCCGGTACCGTCACCGTAGAACCGGTTTCTTTGATTCTTTCCAGTCCTGCTTTTGTTCCATCGGCGATAATCACCCATGCGTTTTCATTCAGTGTCGCTGTCTGCTCTGTAGTTGCATTATTAATTAATACTGCAATTTTGTTCCATTCTCCAGCCACATTATTAGTTTCATAGAAACCAAACAAACCAGTTGGCTGCTTATCTTTTACATCCGTAATCCATGTCATATTATTATTGTTCGGATTCCAATTATCACTACTTCTTGTAGTAATAGAACGAAAACCGGAAAATGCTTTACGAATCTTAATCATACCTTCATAATATTGCTGAATAGCAGAATATTTTTCTACTCTGTTCCAGTCAATTTTATTTGTACTGTCCGGAGATTTATAACTGTTATGATTGCCATATTTTGTTCTGGCAAATTCTTCTCCTGCCTGCATAAAGGAGCCACCTTTTGATGACAGCACAATAGCACCTGACATTTTATTCATCTTTATTAGTCTTTCATCCGTAGTATCATACTGTTTATTTACCCCTTCTGCCAGTTTGTCCCAAAGGGTAAGGTTATCATGAGCTGAGTTATATGATACAACACAATTAGAAGATTTTGACCAAAATGGCCTCCACTCTCCCCATTCTCCCGGTGTAAATCCTACAGACCCCATAATACCACCATAAACATTATTAGGCCACTTTGCTCCCGGCTCTAAATAAGAACCTGAGAAGTAATTTGTCTGAAGAAGTCCAATTGTACCGGTATCAGAGTCATGATTTCCCTTTAAGGCATCTCGAATCTGATCGTTAAAATAACCGATTCCATCATCTAACTGTGCCTCATAGCTTTTATAAGCACTATCACTATCATGTCCCTCTGCTGTCCAGCCTTCTCCATAAAGCACAATGGTGTCTTCACCAAATTTTTCGTCTAAGGTTTGTCGAATCTGATTCATGGTTTCTCTGTCAAGAATTCCCATTAAATCAAAACGGAATCCGTCAAGATTATATTCTTCCGCCCAATAGCACACAGATTCTAACATAAACTTTCGATACATGGCACTAGAGCTTCTTGTAGCATTCCCACAACCTGCTTGATTATTATAACTCATATCGTCATTAATTTTATAGTAATAATCCGGCATGATTTTATTAAAATTAGAATCTGCCGTATCATAGGTATGATTATATACAACATCCATGACTACTTTAATTCCTGCATCGTGTAATGCCTGAATCATTTCTTTCATTTCCGTAATACGTACATTTCCATCATATGGATTACTGGAATAAGAGCCTTCCGGTACATTAAAATTCTCTGGATCGTATCCCCAGTTATAATTATTGCTTAATGAAGTAGAAACATTTGTTTCATCTACCGATGCATAATCATACGTAGGCATTAATTGTACATGTGTAACACCCAGCTGTTTTAAATAATTCACGCATGACGCAACTTTGCCCTCACCATTTACTGTAGTATCTTCCGTGAAGGCTTTATATTTACCGCGATTTTCTTCAGAAACACCTGAACTTACATCAATAGAAAAGTCTCTGATATGTATTTCCCACACAATAATATCACTGACTAATGTCTTTTCTCGCTTATAATTAGTATCCCAATTTTCCGGATCAGTGCTATCTAAATCTACTACCATAGCTCTGTCACCGTTCACACCTACTGCCTTAGCGTATATATCAACTGCTTCATTTGTTGTTCCATTGACTGTTACTTTATATGTATAATAAGTATTTACAATGTCGCCATTGACCGTTACGCTCCATACGCCTTTATCGCCTTTTGTCATTGGAAGTTCTTCTAATACACTTCCTCCATTTCCTTCTTTATATCTGCACAACACTACAGAAGTTGCCTCCGGTGTCCATACCTTGAATGTTGTTTTTTCTTTTGTATAAGTACATCCTAAATCATCACCATAATACGCATTTTGTGTATCATAGTTACTATCGAACTTTCTCTTAGCATATACTGTTCCCTCACCTTTTTCTGCCTGCACTTGTACAGCAGGTGCAACATAAACCGAGGAAACTGCCAGCGAGGCTGCCAAAACAATGCTAAACAATCGTTGTTTCAACCCATTTTTTCTCATCATGTTCTCTCCTTCTTTACACATTTCATAGTTACACTAACCTCATTATATATCATTTTTTATGTTTATTCAATCTTTTTTTCAAATATTTTTAACATTTGCGAAATATTTATTGTGCAAAGTGTATGTTTCGCATTTATTATTTTGCTATTTTTTCGTTTATTTTACACAGCAGCCTGTTTAACCTTCGTCATTTTCACTTTCGTCGTATCAAAAGTACTATTCCTTTGCCGCTGATTTTCCCGCAATGGCACCGGTTGCCCATGCAAACTGGAGATTATATCCACCACAAGTTCCGTCAACATCCAGTATTTCTCCCACCAAAAATAACCCCGGAATCTTTTTGGCTTCCATAGTTCTACTGTCTATTTCCATTGTAGCCACGCCACCTTGGCATACCTGCGCCTCTACAAAAGAATTAAATCCGTTAATCCATGCTTTATATGATTTCAAAAATGACGCAATTCCCTGAATATAGCTTTCATCACACTGTGCAGCCATTGTATTCTTTTTTACACCCATCTCTTTCAATAAGGCAGATGCCAGTTTACGATTCAAAAAGCCCGCCAGAATATCTTCCATATTTTTTTCTGGAAATCGTTTTATCATATCTGTCAGTTTCTGTTGAAGTTCCCCACCTTTCATTTCCGGAAAAAAATCTATCACCGCCTCGACCTGTTTTCTGGCATCCAAAGCTTTCACCGCAAACCTGCTAAGCTGCATCACCGGAATTCCCGAAATACCATAATTTGTAATCTGTAATTCTCCTTCTTCCCAGGCTGCCATTTCACCGTTAATATTTATGGTAATGTTTGCCGGGCAGCGAACACCTGCTGCCTCTTTGTAGATTCCCTCTTCACATTTTAACTGTACTAGCGCAGGCAATGGTTTTATCACCTTCAATCCCAGTGCCTTGGCAAATTCGTATCCGCTGCCATCAGAACCTGTATTTGGTGCCGCCTTAGAGCCGGTTGCTAATATTAGTTTTTCACATTTGTACGTGTTGCTTTCTTTGCCATGATTAACAACAACTTCAAAGAATGTGTCTTTTTTCTGAATGTTTCTTACTTCAGTCTCATACTCTATGACTACGCCCAGCCGTCTGCATTCCATCAAAAGACCGTCACGAACGGTAGATGCCTGTTCTGATCTGGGATATACATATCCATTCTTTTCTTTGCATAAGATGCCGAGACTTTCCATAAAGGAAAGAGTATCTTTTTCATTAAATTGCTTTATTACTTCCATGGCAAATTCCTTATCACTTCCACGGTAACAATCACCAGACTGATACCGATTGGTAATATTACATTTCCCATTTCCTGTTGACAGGATTTTCTTACCGGCTTTCGCCGTATGTTCTAAAATCGCAACTTTTGCACCGTTTCTTGCCGCAAAAATAGCAGCGGTCAAGCCCGCTGCACCGGCACCGATGATTATAATTTGTTTCATAGTATGTTTCCTTTCATTACTGTTCTGTGCCACTTCCTATCAACACCTTTTTTCTTCATTTTTTGTTTATGCCTCGCTTAAAAGCCACCGTCATTATATGCTCTTGCAATCAAATAGGATGGTTGATAGTACGCTGCACAATTGTAATCATCAATCTTTTCACAAAGCTCGTCGTTATATACCCTAATCATACCATCAACATAATTTTCATTCGGCAAAAGTGTGTCTAACACCAATCTCATATACACTTTTCCCATTTGTGTTTCAGATGGAATACGTTCCACCAAATCAGGATTTACATTCGTTCTATCAAAGCTACCCATTTCTAAATGGAATTCTTCAATCCATTCATCTTCAACCTTTAAGGGATTCTCACAATGCAGTACATTCGCCAAACTAATAAAACGCATCCACTCACCCCTCGGAATGGCATTTACAATATAAGAATTTTTTTGTTTCAGCCTTCTTGCTACTCGTTCAATCATATAACACAAAAAATACAAATCATTTTTCGTCACTTCTTCATCCGGGAAGAATACATTTTTCATACTTTGTAACTCCTTTCATAGGTCAGTGATTTTAACGCTGTTTCTGTACAGAAAACAATCTGATGTGTTGGATGTTCCTGCGGTTTGTATTCATACAAATTTACAACATGTTCTTTTTTCTTGTCAACGCCCATCTAACTGCCTGTTTTTCTATGTTTGTACAATAAAATCCATACCCGAAGTCTTTATAATGCCCATTAGTTAAGACTTTTGGTTCTTGCACAATCACATTACTGCCATGATATAACTTCATACTCGCCCTCCATTTCTTAACCAAAATATTTTGCATTAGATTGTCAAACAATGTTTGCGTTCCATCTATTTCTCATTATAACCTAAAATGAAGTTCAAGTACATACTCAAACTCCATAGAAAAAAATGCTCCACCATACTCATATTCAATGTCTTTCCAAAACGGCGTGGACGGGTAATCAAGGTTACGTCATCTCCACTTTTCCACCATTCTTTTATAAAAGAAGTTTTATCAATATAAAAATATTGTGATAATTACTCCAAATATCTTATCCTTAATTGTTCTATATACTTTCTCGCCTCCCGAATATCTTCAAATAATCTGGCATTTTCTCCTTCGTATCTTGTATAAACATTTTCCTCTTTATCATTTAAAAGCATCAAATGTTCACAAAACTCTCCTTTTATACATTTCACCCCATTACCGCAATCATCTACTCTAGGTACTGGACATCCTACATAATATGCCATAAGCTTTTCCTCCTATTTTCTATTACACCTAAACCATTCAATAATCTATTCACCAAAAAAGTTAAATCCTAGCTGTTATGTTCAAGCTTAACTTTGCTTTTTTGAATCATACTTCAACTTATTGTCTCTTTGTATAACATACGCTTTTTAATTCTAAATAATCTTGCTTTTTCATACAGTTTTCTGCTATCTGCTTGCTTTTATCTTTTGCATCCTCACTAGTAATTTCATTGCTCAAGTCTATAAATAAATATCCATTTTCATATAATTTTTTTATATCAATATCCTTTTTTGTTATTTTCTTTATTTTATCAATAAACTTTTTTGTTCCTTCACCATTTAAATATAAAATAAATGGATTCACTGATACCCCCTTATATTTATTTTTCTTTAACCATTCTAAAGTTTCTTTTATTGTTTCTTCTGTTTCCCCTGCATACAAAAGTATATTCAATTTACACCATACATTACACTCACTAGCTTTTTCTAATAATTTTTGAGCCTTTTGCAAATACTGTGATGGATTTTTTGTCTTCTCCATACGTTCTAGTTGTGTAACCGATGCAGATTCTAATCCTAAATCTATCACTTTCAAACCAGCTTGCGCCAATACTTCAATTACATTTGGATTGATAATATCGACCCTTGTTTCAAACCTCCATTTAAATTTCATATGAAGTTCACCATATTTCATTTTAAATTCTTTCGCCCATTTTAAGGTAGGATTAAATATTGATGCTTGAAAATAAAAATTCAATTCATTGTCCTCATATAATTTGCAAACCTCTTTTATCTCTTTTATTACTTCTAAAGGTGATTTTACCTTCGTTTGTTTATATTTTCCTTCCAAACAAAATGCACAACCATTTCCACAACCACGACATATTTCTATACTTGGTTGATATTTTTTATATTCAAACAACAACTTATAATTAAACTTTGTAAATACCTCTTTTGCTTCACCTGGTTCCTCATATTTCTTCCAGTTATTTGCATCAAGCAATTCCTCTATATACTCATCTGGGCAACCTCTACTCACAAAATCTATTGATGGTAGTTTCCTTTTTATCCAATGCAAATTATTATCTACTATCCATCTTCCTCCTACTATAATCTGAATATTATGTTTTTTCTTCTTTATTTCATTGATAAATTCTTCTGCCCAAGAAAGGGCAAAGAAACTAGGAATGGATAAAAATACCGGATAGGATAATAACATTATATCTATTCCATCATCACTAATATCTTGCAATAATTCCTTGACACTTTTGAAATCACCTTGAAACATTCTTACCCCATTATAACCTTTATCATTTAATAATGTTGCCAACCCCAACAGTCCATAATTCAAATATAAATTTTCTGTATCTTCATTCATAAAGTCTTTTTTTTACTTTTCATTCCTGATGCAATCATCAAAATCGTATCATTTTTTTCATAACTATAATCCGCCTTTCTGCGAAAGGCACCAATGCGTCATGAAACGTGTTGATTGACTTTCGCTTTTCAATTCTCTCTCCCTTCTGATATAATTCCTTTATTAGACTGACACACTACAGAACACGTGGAGGT
>JBGVOM010000217.1:0-16582 GCA_045126515.1 Lachnospiraceae bacterium | reverse complement strand
GTAATACACTGAAACAAATAAGAACTGCTGTCACGGATTTTAGGTGTTTGAATTTCTTCTTTTTTTCTTTCACATCAAACACTTCCTTTCTTTAAATTCCTAATGCCTTTCTTTTTTCTTTCATGTCAGCCACTATTTTTTCACCTAATAAAACCGGATCTCTTTCCACCACCATGGAAGAATGAAGTGTTTCTTTTGTGGATTCCTTCAGGAAATTGATTACATTTGGTGAACCATGAATTGGAGCCTCTACACAATGGTATGAAGTAACTCCCATCAAACGGAAACCTAATGCCGCATCAATTCCCTTTTCATTGGACCATTCCGGTGAAGCAAAAGCAAATGGCATCTCATATATATTTTTTCCAAATTCCCCTGCAAGCGCAGCAAAAATTCCTGAAGAACGTGTATTGTCGATACACTCACCTACGTGCCATACCGGCGGCATATCCGGTGCTAAGAACTCTCTTAATTCGTCTCCGGTTTTTCCATAAGCAAATTCTGAGGTCTGGCAGTATCCCATCTTCATTAATGGGAACGAAGCACATCCATTTGTTAAAATTAAAACATTGTTTTTTAACAGTACATCTGCCACATCAAGAATAGCTTTTTCATATAATACTTTCGGATTGTTACATCCCACCATATTCACAATACCCAGTATTTTTCCGGAACGCAGTGCCTCTGCGATTGGTTTCATGCTTCCATAATGCTTATGTAAATATTCAATGGAAAATCCCACTTCTGCTTCCACTTCGTATTTTGGAATAAATACAGGCATTCCCTTTCTTGCCTCGAAGCTTTCAATAGCACGTTCCACAATTCGTTCTGCAATTCGTTTCGTTTCTTCTATATTAGAATGATGATGGTCGTAACCGATATGTTCTGCTCCCGGAAGTCTTGCAGAGTCACTGGTAGTAACTACAGTGGTTTTATAACATCTTGCCACATCCATAATCGCAGGATATACTTCCTGCACATCTGCAACCCATAAATCCAATGCCCCGGTTCCTAAAACCAGTTCTGCGCTGACTGCATTGGATAATGGAATGACTCCTTCATATCGATACATAGCTGACAATCCGGAACAACAGATTCCATAGAACTGAATTCCTTTTGCACCTTTTTCTCTGGCAAGTTTCTGGAACTTTTCACTATATCCTGCCTGCACAATTTCTTTTACAAGAACCGGCAAATGACCGTGTACAGCTATGTTTACATAACCTTTTTTCAATGCGCCTACATTCATTTTTGATGTTACTCTATCACCTACGCCCAACAAAGCATCTGTGGCAATGGAGGTAGCCACAACTCCGCTGAAAGTAAAAGCCAGTCCACATCTTAAAAACTGTTTCATAACACTTTCCCAATCTCCGTCTGTGGCGCATCCACTTTTGTGATAAGCTTCAAATACTTCATGATACGCACTGATTGGAAGGATATCCATTTTCTCCCATGTTTCCTGACGTTCTTTTGGAGCACATGCCTGAATAGTACGATAGGTATCTGGCTCTGTTCTTGATAAATCTTCCAGCAGAGTATTTGCCAAATCTATGGTTATATTTTTAATAGTACGATGCTTTGTTTTTATTCCAAAAGCTTTTGCCATATCCAGTATCTTGTATTCTCCGATAATAGGAAGATCCATTTTGCCTTCCGCTGCCCATTTCAGCATTAAAATCAACTCTCTTGCATGCATTCCATGCTGTGCTGCGCCTGCCGCTGCACCACGAAGTAAATTTCTTGCAACAATCAAATCGGCGTCGGCACCACAAACTCCTTTCGGAGATTTTTCCGTAATCTTACAAGGTCCCATGTTACATATCTTACAACAGGTTCCGCTAAGTCCAAAACTACACTGAGGCTGCTGTTTATCAAAACGGTCAAAAGCTGTATCGTATCCAATCTGCTCCATATGAAGCATCATCTCACGGACTGCCGGATCCGGAACATTGTCAAGCACATCCTGCTTAGACGGAAAGGTTTTTCTGTAAGCAGCCACTGCTTTCATATAATCTTCTGTAAATACTTCTTCATGACTATGTTCATACACATTTCCATCTGCATCCACATGGGTATGGCTATGTCCACTAACCGGAACCAGCACCTTTGGAATCCCATTTTTATCAAATCCAATAATTGCTCTATGATTATGTGCCGGAATTTCTGTTGAAATTTCTTCACCTTGTTTTTGTTCTTCTTTTGCGTTTTCTTTTCTCATATTTTCGATTTTCTCTCTTTCCTATTATTCCTACAGTTTAACTATGATTTTAACGTGTTAATACATATTATAAGTTTGTGCTTTGCTGTTGTCAAGAAAAAATTTCCAGTTTTTGTGTCATTTTTTTCTTGCTGTTGGGGGACGCTCATAAGTGGAGGACTTCTTCTCTGGAAGGTAACGGCAACGCGAATGTGAACTAACTGTTAAGGGCGACTAAGACGTTCCAGAAAGCTGTCACGCCTAAGTCGCCCTTAACAGTGGATTTCACCTTCGCTAAAAACGCCTTTTTAATTGCCTTCCAGAGAAGAAGTCCTCCACTTATGAGCTGTTCTTCCAAAAACAATAAGAAAGAAATGATACAATTCAACTTCTGCCCCTATCATGGGCACCGTCACCAACAAATTTAACTTGTACTCATTTCCTGCATCTCCGGATATTCAATCTTAACAAGGGTAAGGCCGTTTGCCGGTGCGGTATTTCCTGCTTTAGAGCGCTCTTTTGCCTCTAATATTTCTTTCATATGTTCCGGCTCCCAGAAGCCTTGCCCGGCATCCATCAGTGTTCCTGCAATGATACGAACCATATTATAGAGAAATCCATTTCCGGTAATACGAATGGTAATCACATCACCGGACCGCTCTACTTTAATATCATAAATTGTCCTCACTGTGCTTTCTACTTCTGCGTGGATGCTGCAAAAACTCTTGAAATCATGCTCTCCAATCAGATACTCTGCCGCTGCCTGCATTTTTTCAGTGCACAGTTTATAATAAGTAAAATGTTCGTACAGCCGATGTTGGGGCGAAGGAAAACGAGCATTGTATATTTTATATTCATAGGTTTTTACTGTCTTCTGATGCCTTGGGTGGAAATCCGACGGTACTTCCATGGACTGCTGAATCTTGATATCATCCGGCAGGCTCACATTCAGAGCATACGCCACCTTTTCACCCGGAATCTTTGCGTTGGTATCAAAAACCGCCACATTTCCCATTGCATGCACTCCGGCATCCGTTCTACTGGCACCAATCACCTTAATATCTTCCTTTAAGATTCTGGAAAGTTCTCTGTTTAACACACCTTCAATGGTTTCTCCGTTAGGCTGCACCTGAAATCCATGATAATTTGTACCGTCATATGCAATTCTTAGAAAAATTCTTCTCATGACTTACCTCTCTGTCTATATTGGCAGATAATTTCCTGCAATACCGCCGGCAACTAATACAATCAGATACAACGCTACACAGGCAAGTGCCTTTTTATCTTCTAATTTATAAATTAATGGTTTCATTTTCGTTCTTCCGTCACCACCACGATAACACCTTGCTTCCATTGCCATCGCCAAATCATTTGCCCGGCGGAACGCTGACACAAACAGGGGAATGAGAATTGGAAGCATGGCTTTGACACGTTTTAACAAATTTCCACTTTCAAAATCTGCTCCTCTTGCAATCTGTGCTTTCATAATCTTATCTGTTTCTTCCATTAAAATAGGAATAAAACGCAAAGCAATTGCCATCATCATTGCCACTTCATGTACCGGCACTTTCAATTTTTTCAAAGGGGATAAAATACTTTCTAAGCCATCTGTCAACTGATTTGGCGTAGTCGTTAAGGTCATAATGGTAGAACCCACAATCAACATCACAAATCGTATGGTCATAAACAGTGCCATTTTCAATCCTTCGTAAGTAATGGTGATTTTCCAGATGGAAAATACAGGTGTTCCCTGGGTAAAAAGCATATTGCAAATAACCGTCAGCATCAAAATCATTATCACTGGCTTTAAACCTTTCACCATAAATTTAAATGGCACCTTTGACATTTTAATCACCAAAAGTAACCATAAACCGGCAACAACATAAGCCGTTATATTTTTAAACAGAAATAGTGATATAATATAAGCAAAGGTTCCAAGCAACTTAACTCTTGGATCTAATCTATGCAAACGGGAATTCACCTGATAATATTGTCCTAATGTGATATCTCTTAACATGACTTACCTTCCTTTTATCTTAAACATCTTAATATTTCTGTTTTTGCTTCCTCTATTGTGGTGGCATCAGCTGTCACTGGAAATCCTTTGTTTTTTAATTCCTGCATAATGCAGGTCACCTGCGGCACTCCAAGTCCTATTTCTTCTAATTCTTTCCTGTGAGAAAAAACTTCTTTTGGAGTCTGATCAAATAAAATTCTTCCTTTCTCTAATACAAGAATCCTCTCTGCGTAATTTGCCACATCTTCCATGGAATGAGACACCAGAATAATGGTCATGTTTCTTTCCTTGTGAAGTTTTGCCAGTTGGTCTAACAATTCATCTCTGCCCTTTGGATCAAGTCCTGCCGTAGGCTCATCTAAAATCAGCACTTCCGGTTCCATGGCTAGTACCCCTGCAATAGCCACCCGTCTTTTCTGACCTCCAGACAATTCAAAGGGAGATACATAAAATAAATCCTCCGGCACACCTACCTGACGCAAGGCGGTAAATGCCCGAAGTTCCGTCTGCTTCCTGTCCAAACCCAGATTCTTCGGTCCAAAACACACATCCTGAAATACTTCTGCCTCAAACAGTTGGTGCTCCGGATACTGAAACACTAATCCAACCTTACTTCGAAGCTGTTTTATATCATAATCCTTATCATAAATGTCTTCTCCATTGTAAAATATACTTCCGCTACTGGCTTTCAGCAGACCATTTAAATGCTGGATAAAGGTAGATTTGCCAGAACCGGTATGTCCGATAATTCCTAAAAGCTGCCCGTCAGGAATCACTACACTTATATCCTGAAGTGCATGCACCTGATGAGCCTCATCTCCGTATATATAATTTAATTTATCTACTATAATTGACATATTTCCACCTTCTTACTGACATTTGCACAGTTCCTCTACCAGTTCCTCTACTGTCAGTATTCCTGACTTAATAGGCAGCCCTGATTTTTGCAATTCATATGCTAATCGGGTTACCTGTGGAACATCCAACCTTAATTTCTGTAGTTCTTCCACTCTGGAAAAAATTTCTCTTGGCGTACCTTCCATTACCACCCTACCTTGATCCATAACAAATACTTTGTCTGCATAAATTACTTCTTCCATATAATGTGTGATATGAATAATCGTTACTTCTTCCACCTGATTTAGCGCCCGAACAGCACGAAGTACTTCTCTTCTGCCGCTGGGATCTAACATAGCAGTGGCTTCATCTAAAATAATACATTTTGGATGCATGGCAACTACACCTGCAATTGCCACACGCTGTTTTTGACCACCTGACAGTTTATTTGGAGATTTTTTCCGATATTGCCACATACCAACAGCTTTTAGGCTTTCTTCCACACGCTCCCAGATTTCTTCTGTGGGTATTCCCATATTTTCCGGTCCAAACCCCACATCTTCCTCTACCACAGAACCAATAATCTGATTGTCCGGATTCTGAAACACCATTCCTGCACTCTGCCTCACGTTCCAAAGATTTTCCTCCACAGAAGTGTCCATACCATTTACCCAGACAGCACCTTCCGTTGGATAAAGAATTGCATTAATATGTTTTGCCAGCGTAGATTTTCCGGAACCATTATGCCCAAGAAGTGCTACAAACTGTCCCGGCTTCACGTCAATATTAATATTGTCTACTGCTTTTTTAATATCTACTACATTTTCTTCCTCATCACGGTGGATATATTCATGCACCAGATTTTTTATTTTAATCATTTTCACTTCATTTCCTTTTTACGTTAAAAGTATTGTCAACTATGTTTCATTGTACTAGATAACTTTTTCTGTGACAAGGGCAAGTTGCAAGATTTCACACTTATTTTATTGCCTGAAAAAAACTCAAAAAGTCCGAAAGCGCAGAATCCTCAGATTCTGCGCTCCTATTTTTCTTCCCTTTCACTTTTCATTTTCATGGCTGTCCCATGAAATACCTTATCCAACATAACCTTGATTTCTTCGTCGGTAAATTCGCAATGATTAGTCGCAATCAAGGAAGTAATCCCATGGGCAGTAAAAAAAGTTGCCTGATATAAAAAAGCTGCCTCTTCCGTAGTCATATGTTCCATCTGCGCAATAACTTTTACAATTTCCACATTAATATCCACATCGGAAATCTCTTTTGTGTTCTGAAAAGCGTACCGATCCGACATATGTAATATCTGAAATAAATTTTTTTCTTCTCTGGCAAATCGGATATATGCCATCACGGTTCCCATCAATGCATCATCCACAGAAACGGAACTCATAATGTATTCCCTATAGGTATCCTTAATCTTTTCCATTACCACTTCTTCTAAATCTTCCATATTAACAAATGCACGGAAAATTGGTTGGACAGATGTTCCCAAACTTTGTGCCACATTTCTGGCTGTAAGTTTTTTCATTCCCTCTTTCCTGACAATTTCGTATGCAGCATTTATGATATCTTCTGTTGTTGTTTTGATTCTTGGTGGCATAACATTCTCCCTTTAATATCCTTTTCCCTAATTTTAAATTCCTGAAATCAGTATATTTCATTTAATAAAAATTTTCAACCGGAGATGTTATGTAACATACGTTACTTTTTGATTTTCACTTTCTTTACACTGCTATAAGGACCATAACTCCTATTTCCATTGGAATTTTTCTTATATGCTCTCACTTTTACATAATAAGTCTTATTTTTTCTTAACTTACTTATAGATTTGCTGGTTCCAGTAAATCTGACTGTCTTTACAGATTTTTTAAATTTCTTATCTGTACTGTATTTTATTTCATAACCGCTGGCACCAGACACCTTTTTTTTCAAAACAACCTTTACTTTCTTTCCTTTCTTGTTAGTAACTGATTTAATTACCGGTTTTCCTACCTTAATTTTTTTTGTCGTATTAGGAGTCAATGCTACAGTTGGCTTTACTATTACAGTTGGTTTTACTGTTATCGTTGGTGCTGTTGTAACTGTTGCGGTCGGTATTGTTGTTGTAACCGGTGTTACCATTACAGTTGGAGTTATCGTGGTGACCGGTGTTACCGTTGCGGTTGGGGGTATCGTGGTGATTGGCGTTACCGTTGCAGTTGGAGTTATCGTGATAATCGGTGTTACCGTTGCGGTTGGGGGTGTCGTGGTAATTGGTGTTACCGTTGCAGTTGGGGATATCGTGGTGACCGGTGTTACCGTTGCGGTTGGAGTTATCGTGATAGCCGGTGTTACCGTTTCGGTTGGGCGTATCCCTTTTGTTGGAACTGCTGTAACTGTATTTTCACTTAAGTCAAGCTGGCTCTTTCCCGTTGCACTGGAAATCTCCAAAATGCCATCTTCCAACCCTGAAATTGTCAGATTCTTTCCTTCATAGATAACGCTTTCATCCGTTCCCTGTATATTATTCTTCCTAACAGCATTATCTAGTATATAATACCAATACCCCTCATAATAATACATTTTGTTCCATACCTTATGTACGTACCAATCTACATATTCTGTAGAAGTAGAAATAGCATTGGATGATTGTTCTATGGCATTTTCCGTGGTCCATTGTTCATGTTTGCTTATTAAAACATTCACATACTCATCATCGTTTCGCATGAGATAATAATGTGTCCCTGTCCTTCCAGCACTTAAATCATCCCAGGTAGGATCCACATGATACCATTTCCCATCTATTCTTACAGCCAGCCATTCATGATCACCAGCATCCACCGTTTTACACGGAATATTTTCTGCTTTTAGGAAAAGCATCATTGCCTTAGCATACCCCTCGCAAACACCATATCCCCGTGCGAGAGTAGTCCCTCCCATATGAACTGCTGCTTCCTTAGTATCGTTATAATAGATATGTTCCACCACATACTCATGAATCCATAAAAGTTTGTCAAGATCCGTCATACTGTCATCCAGATTTTCCTGCACTTCTGCAATAATTCTTTTCACCTTAGCATACCGCTCCTGAAATTCACCATCCGAATGATTCATATGAAATTTCAATAAACGTAATTCACCATCAACGTCGGCCATATCATCCGGTTCTAAAAAATTATACTCTAGATAACATTGATATGGCAAAAATCCTTCATTCTTCTTTACCTCCTGCACAATATTGTAGCAAGTCATATACGGTAAATTCAAATCCGATATATCCTGCTGGCTGTTATCTCCACTTTCCAGTAACTCCAGATACAATCGACGAAACTCCTGTTCCGGGCTGTCTGTGGATGTCGCTTCACTTACCGTGGGAAAACAAGTTATTACCAGACTTAACACCAGCAGTGCTACAATTATTTTGCTTCTTGTACGTTGTTTTGTCCTTTTTCTCATTACGATTTTCCCCCTTTGGTTATTGTATACCCTTATTTCTATTTTCTATTGATGTTCCGTGATAGTTTGCAACCCTTCTACTTCTACCATTACCTCATCCAGAAGATTGCTAATCATTTCCGTGCCTTCTATTGTCTGGTTGCTTAATTCTTTCGTATTTTCCGTATTAGCAAGAAGTTCCTGACTGAACGCACTTAAACCTTCCACATACTGATCAATTTCATTATTGCTTGCAGCAACTTTTCCTATATATGTGTATTCTGTATCAATTCCTTCACTAACCTGCTCTATTTCTTCTTTTATTTTTTCAAAATTTACTTTTGTTTTATCTACCAATTCTATTTGTTTTTCATTTGCAGCAATTAATGTATCTACACTTCCCGCTGCCTTATCTGCCTGTTCCTCCAATGCCATAACTATGCCGGAAATATTTTCTGTTGCTCTCTTGGTTTCTTCCGCTAACTGTTTGATTTCATCTGCTACTACAGCAAACCCTTTTCCCGATTCTCCTGCACGTGCTGCCTCAATACTTGCATTTAAAGCCAACAAAGCCGTCTGTTTTGTAATACCTGCAATTAGTCCTAAAATTTCTTTTGCCTCTTTTGTTTTTTCTGTTAAATCGTTCATGGATTTATTAACTTCTCTACCAACCAGCTTATTATTTTCCGATGAGTCCTCCAGTTCCAGCATATTTCTATTACCTTCTTCTGTAATTTGTTTTACCTCCATGAACTGGTTTTTGATATCTGTTATAACTTTCTCTGTAGCTTCCGTCAACTGATTGATGTTTTCCGTCATCTGCAACTGACGCTGAATCGTATCTGCCAATTCGTTGGTTCCTGTCACGATTCCATTAATTGCAACTTTGCTGTTTTCTCCCTGCTTGGCTATTTTCTTGGATTCTTCGTTGATACCCGGAATCTTTTCACACAAATTATCCGTAGCACCCATGACCGTTTCTAACATTCTTGCAACATTTTCTTTTTCGGCTTCCACTAAATTCATTTTATATTGAGAAACCCTGCCCAAGGACTTAGATGTTACATAACTGAAAATTACAATCAAAATGGTAACTGCAATTTCGATTTCAAAGTTGACCACGTCATTCTTAGTAACACCTCCCTGGATAAATCGTAATACAACATACACCACATTAATGATGACAACACATATTCCCACCTTTAACGTAAACTTTCTATCCTGATAAAGCGCCAAAGCCACCAGCATAGGAATAATATAAGTAAATGACAGTACACTCACGGAAGTCCACAATACAAATGCACTTAAAATCCCATAACCGTATACTGCTACACTTCTGACAAGATTACTTTCTCTGTTTTTTTGGTATAGCATAATGGATGCACACAATGGTGTCAATAATATGACACAAAATACCAGGATATATCCCGGTGTTCTGTTCCCTTTCACCAATTCCATCATATACGCTATGAATAGCACTGCTGAAATAAGCCCATAACACTGTAGCATCTTTTTGTTCATAAACTCTTTTTCGTTAAATTGTTCCTTCGTCATTTTTTCTTCTGCATTCCCCATAGATTCTCTCCCTTTCTCATTCATTCTGCCTTTTTGTTTCAGTCTACTTTTTCCCCAAAAACATTCTTTTCACTAAAAATCTCATGTATTCATTATATCATATAAATTTATTGTATCAAAGAAGATTCTAAAAACTTACCACTTAAATTTTTCATTTTCCCCCTCTAATTATTGACCACATGGTCAAAAAATGATATTATTGACCATATAGTCAATTTTTCTGGAGGTGTTGTATGAGAAAAGAAGATAAAACTGAACTTACAAAAAGTAAAATCTTTTCAGCAGCAATGCAAGAATTCGGAACAAAAGGATATGCTATTGGTAGCATCAATAATATTTGCAAATCTGGAATCAATAAAGGTCTAGTCTACCACAATTTTAAAGATAAAGACTCTTTATATTTGGAATGTGTAAAAAAGAGCTGTGAATCCTTAATTCAATATGTATCTGAGCATATGAAAACAATATGCTTTGTAGAATATATGAAGGCCAGAATGGAATTTTTCGCTGAGCATGAATTCGAGGCATACATCTTTTTAGAAACTTTAACCAATCCACCACCGCATTTAGAAGAAAAACTTCATCAAATCTGTACATGCTTTGATGAACTGAATCTGAAGGTGTTTGAAAAAGAACTTAATAATTTTGAGCTTAGAAAAGAGGTGTCTAAAGAAGATGCTTTAGACTATTTTTTACAAATACAGCAAATTTACAATCTTAATTTTATTAAAAAACTTAATTGTCAGCTGTCTCGTCAGGAACAGTTGTCCCTGCATGAAACAAATATAAAAAAAATGTTTGATCTGCTACTGTATGGTATTGCAAAAGGAGGAAAGGAATCATGATACAGAACATATTATATTGGATCATAGTATTAATTGTAGCATTTGGAGCCGGGAAAGCAATTAGCAAGCTTAAGCTTCCCGCAATCCTTGGATGGCTGATTACCGGAATGCTGCTTGGTCCTAGTGCTTTAAAACTTCTCTCGCAAGATACTCTGGATATGACATTCTATAAAGCCATCATCACATGGATGCAATGTGCGTTTGGTCTTATGCTGGGCACGGAACTGATTTGGAGTAAAATTAAATGTTATGGAAAATCTTTGGTTGTTACTACGCTTACCCAGTCACTTGGTACTTTTTTTATTGTATCACTGGTGTTTGGAATCATTTTTCAATGTGTTGGACTTCCCACCTATTTAGCTTTTGCATTCGGTGGCATTGCTCTGGCAACTGCTCCGGCTCCAGCTCTTTCTATTGTCAGTGAGTTTCATACGAAGGGACCTGTGACAGACACACTGCTTCCTATGGCAGTACTGGATGACATCGTAGGAATTGGTGTCTTTTTTACGGTAAATGCATTTATAACAAAGACCGTCTCCGGGGGAAATGTTTCATTCATAGTAATTCCAATCATGATTTTTGTCCCAATTATTGTTGGTGCCGTAATAGGTATCATTGTTGGAACAGTATTAAAACATGCAAATAGTAAGGGAAGCATACTGGCTGTTCTCTGTCTGGGAATTACAATAACAGTACTGACTGGTTATTGGTTGAACACAAACGTGTTCACAAATATTACGCTAAATTATATGTTGCTGGGTGTTTCTTTTTCCGCCGCATTTTCCAATATGATACCGGAAGAAAAACTTAATGCAGTAACTAAGTATTTTCATCCTGTTTTATCCGTTTGCCTTCTGGGTGCTATTGTGGATCTGGGCGCGCCATTAGATTATCATTTAATCCTCGGTGCCGGCCTGTATACCTTCATCTATATTGTAGCCAGGGCATTTGGAAAATATTTCGGAGCACGATTTGGTGCCAAATTAATGAAAATGCCAAAGACCGTTCAGAAATATCTGGGCTTTACACTATTGCCGCATTCCGGCGTTTCACTTGTATTTACGGGCATTGTATGTGCTTCACTGGAAAATGGTAGCAAATCGGAACTGGCTGTCATAGTAAAGGGAACCATTGCCGCAGCTGCGGTTATCAACGAAATTATTGCTGTTATAATGGCAAAAAAAGGATTTGCACTAGCGGGAGAAATAATATAATACCTATTTTAATACCACAGTAATTTTAGGCATTCCAGCTTACTCTTTATTCGTGCAAATTGTCCTGTTTTGTTATTCTTCAATTCCTACGATACATCAGTAAAACGTCTTGCAAAACATGCAAGGGTTTTTAAATCTTTGACATTAAAAACGCCCTCCGGATTTCTTCGAAGGGCGAAAATAGCGTTTTTCTTATACTAATTCAATGATAACTTCCATTGCAGCATCACCTTTACGCTGTCCGATTTTAACGATACGTGTGTATCCACCTTTACGGTCAACATACTTAGGTGCAATTTCGTCGAATAACTTAGCTGTCATATCAACTTTCTTTGTATTCTTTTTCTTTCCTGCTGCTTCTGCTGGAACTTCTGTTACAGGGTAAAGAACCTTTAACATCTGACGTCTAGCATGTAATTTAGAAGGCTTATCCTTCTTAATTGTCTTTTCAACTTCATCATAAACAGTAACCTTTTTACCGTCTACAACTTCTTTTACTCTCTTGCCGTCTTTGTCTTTACGAGCAACTTTAGCTGTTACAGTAACTTCTTCGAAGTTATCTTTTTCTTTTACAGCTAATGCGATAAGACCTTCAGCAATCTTTCTGATTTCTTTAGCCTTAGCTTCTGTTGTTTTGATTTTTCCGTAATATAAAAGGTCTGTTACCTGACTTCTTAATAAAGCCTTTCTCTGACTTGAAGTTCTTCCCAGTTTTCTATACATTGCCATTTTTATAATCCTCCATTTGTGGAACATGAAAGCACGCTCATCGGGCTTACTGCAGTCATGTTTTGTTTTCCATAAATTGTTTCTGTTTTTACTCTTCGCTTGGGTTTAAATGTAAACCAAGTTCATTTAATTTAGCTAACACTTCTTCTAAAGACTTACGACCAAGGTTACGAACCTTCATCATATCTTCCGGTGTTCTGTTAGTTAATTCTTCTACTGTATTGATTCCTGCTCTCTTTAAGCAGTTGTAGGAACGAACAGATAATTCAAGTTCATCAATGTTCATTTCCAATACTTTTTCCTTTTCATTGTCTTCTTTTTCAATCATGACATCAACTGTCTTTGCATTTTCAGACAAATCAATGAAAAGATTCAGATGCTCGCTTAATACTTTAGCTGCAAGGCTGACAGCTTCATCTGGAACAAGAGTTCCATTTGTATATACGTCTAAGGTAAGCTTATCATAATCGGTAATCTGACCTACACGAGTATTCTGAACAGTTAAGTTGACACGTTCTACCGGTGTATAAATAGAGTCAACTGCAATAACACCGATTGGAAGATCATCATTCTTATTCTTATCAGAGCTTACATATCCTCTACCCTTAGTGATTGTAAGTTCCATATAAAGCTTAGAATCTGCTCCGCCATTCAAATGTGCAATTACTAAATCAGGATTTAAGATTTCAATATCTGAATCTACCTGAATATCTCCGGCAGTTACAACGCCTTCGCCTTCAAATTCAATATATGCTGTTTTTGCTTCATTAGAATCACTGTTATTCTTGATAGCCAGGCATTTGATGTTCATGATAATTTCAGTAACATCTTCCTTTACGCCCGGAATAGAGCTGAACTCATGGAGCACGCCTTCAATCTTTACCTGACTTACAGCAGCACCCGGTAAAGAAGAAAGCATAATTCTTCTCAAGGAATTACCAAGTGTTGTTCCATAACCTCTTTCCAGTGGTTCTACAACAAATCTTCCATATTTTTTATCTTCAGAGATTTCAGCAATCTCAATCTTAGGTTTTTCAAAATCGAACACTATAAAGCCCCTCCTTTTTGGGTTTTGTTTGACAATAGAATTTCTTACCTTGTCTATTGTATTTTGAGGGTGAATCTATTCTATTTTAGCCACCGATACCGAAGACATATGCCTTCGGTAGTCAGTAGCTGTTAAGTTTATTATCATTTCTATAATGACTTTAATCTTATTTAGAATATAATTCGACGATAAGCATTTCGTCTACAGGAACGTCAATTTCTTCTCTTGTAGGAAGTTCTTTTACTGTTCCTTTTAATGCTTCCTGATCTGCTTCTAACCAAGCCGGAACTAATCTTGCGCCTGTAACTTCAAGGATATCTTTATATCTCTGAGAACCCTTGCTCTTTTCTCTGATTTCAATTACATCGCCTGCTTTGATTAAGTAAGATGGAATGTTTACCTGCTTGCCGTTTACTAATACATGCTTGTGGTCAACAATCTGTCTTGCTTCTTTTCTTGTTCTGGCAAAACCTAAACGGAAAATAACGTTATCTAATCTTCTTTCCAGAAGAATCATTAAGTTTTCACCAGTCATACCTTTCATTCTATCTGCTTTTGCATAGTAGTTTCTGAAAGGTTTTTCTAATACACCATAAATGAATTTAGCTTTCTGCTTTTCTCTCAGCTGAAGACCATATTCACTCATCTTCTTGTTTGCTCTTTTTAATTCTCTGTTTGATTTTTTATCTACTCCTAAATAGATAGGATCTAAACCAAGTGATCTACATCTTTTAAGAACTGGAACTCTATTAACTGCCACTGTTTAATACCTCCTAATTAGACTCTTCTACGTTTTGGTGGACGACATCCGTTGTGTGGTACCGGTGTTACATCAGTAATACTTGTTACTTCAAGACCACATGCCTGAAGTGCACGAATTGCTGCTTCACGTCCTGAACCTGGACCTTTTACTAATACTTCTACTGTTTTTAAGCCGTGTACCAAAGCTGCCTTTGTAGCAGTTTCTGCTGCCATCTGAGCTGCATATGGAGTAGATTTCTTTGAACCTCTAAATCCTAGACCACCGGCACTTGCCCATGAAAGAGCGTTTCCTTCAGAATCTGTTAAGGTAACAATTGTATTGTTAAAAGATGCCTGAATATGTGCCTGTCCGCGTTCAACGTTTTTCTTTACACGCTTTTTTGTTACTTTTTTTGCAACTTTTTTAGCCATAATAAAACTAACCTACTTTCTTTCCTATTCAATCAATATTATTTCTTCTTATTTGCTACAGTTCTCTTTGGACCCTTACGTGTTCTTGCATTTGTCTTTGTCTTCTGACCACGAACCGGAAGTCCTTTTCTATGACGGATTCCTCTGTAGCATCCGATTTCCTGTAATCTCTTGATGTTCATAGCGATTTCACGACGTAAATCACCTTCTACAGTCTGAGTTTCATCGATTACAGCACTAATTCTCTTTACTTCATCATCTGTTAAATCTCTGACACGAGTATCAGGATTTACCTTAGCTTCTGCTAAGATACGGTTTGCACTTACTCTACCAATTCCGTAGATGTATGTTAAACCGATTTCTACACGTTTTTCTCTTGGTAAGTCTACACCAGAAATACGAGCCATTGATTATTCCTCCATTTTCTTCTTCGTATTTTCCTAAATGAGGCGGTATTTGCGAGTTCCGCCCAAGTGGGTACCTGCCCACTCTTTCCCGTACTGACCGCGCTGGCGATCCATCTCTTCCGGGTTTTAAGCAATATCATCTCAAACGAAATGTACTAAACATTGCGTTTCCAACTGGGGATTAACCCTGTCTCTGTTTATGTTTAGGATTTTCACAGATAACTCTGATACTTCCTTTTCTTTTGATGATTTTGCATTTTTCGCAAATAGGTTTTACTGATGATCTAACCTTCATGGATAAATCCTCCTTCCCTTTGACTATGCTTTTACATGTTACTCGCCTACGCTTCAAGCTGCGTTTTGGCGCACTCTAAGCGCAGTACACGAATATTAAAAAATCATGCGTATAGTATAGTACCATACGCATGATTCATTTGCAAGTATTTTTTGTTACAAAAATGAAGTTTTTTCCAACTAATTCGCCAACAATTTGTACAAATACAATGGAAAATCTATTTATCTCTCCAAATGATACGACCTTTGGATAAATCGTATGGAGAAAGTTCTAATGTAACCTTATCTCCCGGTAAAATACGGATAAAGTTCATACGAAGCTTTCCGCTGATGTGCGCTAATACGATATGTCCGTTTTCAAGTTCTACCTTGAAGTTCGCATTTGGTAATTTTTCAACAACTGTTCCTTCAATTTCAATAACGTCTGCTTTTGACACTTTTATAAATCCTCCTAAAATCAATCCTGTTTGGCAAGCTTTAATGCTCTCTTTATTTCTTCGTTGGTCCACTGTTTCCCCTGTGCAAGCTTTTCCTGTAAGATTTCAGGAACTTTATTCACCGGCTGAAGGTGTTTTAGCTTTTTCTCTTTCGGACGGTCTATGCTTCGATTTTCACCGTTTACGAGATACGCCTTATTCCCTTCTATATTTAATACAACATACCAACATTCTTTATCATGACCGGCTTTCGAAATTGCCAGCATTCCTTTTCTTAACTCCATAATTTCCTCCAAAATTACTTCTTAAGAGTCAGAATTTCCGGCTCACCGTCTGTAATGAGCACTGTATTTTCATAGTGTGCAGATAAAGAA
>JBGVOM010000216.1:0-100261 GCA_045126515.1 Lachnospiraceae bacterium | reverse complement strand
TTCTACACTGCTTTCTCCATCATATCCTAACACAATAGCACTTACCACATCCGGCGTAGTAATCTTATACCACCCATCTTTTCCAAGTGTAGTATATTCCTTTCCAAGTTCTACTTCTACCGCATTTTCTAAACTGTCACCCCCCTGAATCAATCCATTATCATACTCTGTATCGGGTGCTGTCGGTACTGGCGTTGCTGTTGGTCTCGGCGTTGCCGTTGCTTCTGGCATTGTCGTTGGTTTCGGCGTTGCTGTTAGTTTCTGTGTTTCCGTCGGTTCTGGCGTTGCTGTTGGTTTCGGTGTTGCCGTTAGTTTTTGTGTTTCCGTCGGTTCTGGCGTTGCTGTTGGTCTCGGCGTTGCTGTTGGTTTCGGTGTTGCGGTTAATGCTAACGTTACCGTTGGGCTTACCGTCTCTGTTACCATCGTACTTGATGTTGGTGTCGCAGTGTATATTTGGTACGGTATTCCCTGTTGCTTTGCGTATGTTTCAGCATAGGAACCTTCTTTACAGAGAATATTCAGTTTAGTACATTCTGAAAAAGAATTCTCCCCTATATTGATAACCCCTTCTGGCAATTCTATACTCCCCAAACTACTACACATCCAAAAAGCATATTCTCCTATGCTGGTAAGTTTTTTAGATAATTTAATATTACTCAAATTACTACAATGACCAAAAGTACTGTTACCTATACTTGTTACCCCTTCTGGTAAAATCATACTCCTTAAATTACTGCATTCATAGAAAGCACTATTACCTATACTTGTTATCCCTTCTGGCAATTCTATACTCCCTAAATTGCTACAACTAGCAAAAGCCCTATTGCCTATATTAGTAATTCCCTTTGGTAAATTAATACTGCTTAAAAAACGGCAGTAATTAAAAGCACCATTACCTATACTTGTTATCCCTTCTGGTAGCTCTACACTCGTCAAATCTACACATTTTGAAAAAGCTCTATCACCTATACTCGTTATTCCCATCGGAATCTCAACGTCACCACTACATTTTTTACCATCTATTAGAATTCCATTTACATTTACTAACGGATTCTCTGCTTGTCTTTCATTTAACCATTTCGTTCCCGTAAATGCATCTGCTCCTATACTGGTTATATTGTTTGAAAACTCAATAGTTTTTAAATTACTACATTCATCAAATGCTTCTTCCCCTATACTAATTAAAGCCGCTGGAAATTTTATACTTTTTAAATTACTACATCCATAAAACGCCGTTTCCCCTATACTGGTAACTCCCTCCGGTATTACCACGCTTTCTATTGTAATACAATTTCGAAATGCTGATGCTCCTATACGGGTAACTCCTTCCGGTATCACTACCTCTCCACCGGCTCCCAAGTATTCTATCAGTTCGCCTTCATAAATTGCAAAATCGTCCGATGTACTTAAGATCGCTTCTGTATTTATTTCCCCGGTTTCAGAAGCTTTCACTAACACTACATTCGTTGCATCTGCCGATGTTGCTATAATAGCTGTTGACAGCATTAATGCTATTACTTTTTTTAATCTGCTCATACCTTTCCCTCCCTAGATTAATTAATTTCAAAAATCTATTTTATGTTCAATTATTTCACCTGCTTTTATTCTGGTGATAAATTCCATAGTGTCTGCATCATCCATATCAAATTTTTCAGCTCCAACTGTGATTGTCGCTGTCTTTTTTATCCATTCTTCATTTATATCTTTAAAATACAAACTTGCCTCTGAGTTTATTTCTTCCAATGCTTTTTTTTCGAAATTAATACATCTTACACTATGTTTTTTCCTATCTGAAATTGGATTATATGTAATTTCACAACTTCCTCCGAAACATTTTACCCTTTCTTTCTCCTCGGTTTCATTTTTAATTTTTTCAATACAATCGCAAAGCATAGCTTCGTATTCTTTCACTTTTAGTTTATCAATCCTATCTATTTTCTTCGCTAATGCATGAAAAATGTTATTTATTAATCTTTCAACATCCTCCATTTATATCCCCCCATATTTTAATTTGCTAATTTTAATTGTTCCTCATATTCTTCTGTAATATCCGTTTCATTTCCATTTTTCGCTTTATCCCTTATTTCTTTTGGTACTTCATCTTCTGAAATCTTTTTTTCGCGTATTTCTGTTCGTTCAATCCACTCTCCTCCTTCTTGCCTATAAATTTTCAATATTTCCTGATAGAATTCCTTCACCTTCTTAATAAAAACCTTAACCCCTTTTACCGCTGTCCTTTTAAGCCTTTCCACTTGCTTTTTAATCCAATCATTTATGTCATCCCAAAATTCCGCAAGTAAGCATGCTCCTAAAATAACCCCAATTGCAATCCAAATTCCCATACCTTTTCCTCCTTTATTTCTTCATTTGTTGCATAACATAGTCTTCTGATACCTTTTTTTCCACCACATCATAGTTTTTTGATGCTGAATCTGCATTTGCATTTTTTACTCTGATTATATTCTCTATCTCATTTTCAAAATATCTGTGCTGTACCATACTCTCATTTCTATTGGCCGCATACAAAGCTGCTCGCAATACAGCATTTGATATATCACTTCCACTTATACCGACATATTTCTTAGAAATCTGTTCTATATCAATATTATTTGGCATAGTATCCGGAATATAATTTTTCCACAATTTTTTCCTTAACTCTTCATTAGGAAGTTCAAATTCAATGTGATATTGAATTCTTCTCAAAAATGCCGAATCATAATTACTGATAAAGTTACTTGCGAAAATAATCATTCCCTTGTAATCATTCATAAGTGTCAACAATACAGAACGCGTCTGATTTACACTCACATCTGTTGAACTACTCATATCCGTTACTCTCTTGCTCAAAAGAGCATCTGCTTCATCAAAAAATATGATTACATTCTTTTCAAAAGCATAATTAAAAAGAGCTGTCAAATTTTTGCTCGTTTCCCCAACATACTTAGATTCTATTTCTGCATAATTTACGCAAATCATTTTTTTATCCAATTCATTTGCAATAGCATGTGCCGCCATTGTTTTTCCAGTTCCCGGTTTTCCATACAAATTAATCACAAGGTTTCGCTTGTCCTTCATTACACTTGATAAACCCCAAATATCAAATACGGTACTCCAGCATTTTTCTGCATTTACAATTGTTTGTATTTCATCAAAAACCTTTTCAGCTATAATTAAATCAGAAAGTTTGTATTTAGGATTCGATATCGTAAAATTAACCTTGTGCTCTTTTTTTGTTCCTTCTCTTTCTTTATTAGCATTATTATTAACAGGTTTACTTCCATCTAACCTCCATCCATCTCCCACCATTTCCTTCTCTCCTTCATACGTCTTTTGTGCAATATGTTTATTTCCATCATTCCATTTCCGAATTCATTATAACATTTTACCACTCAAGTTGCAACTATTAGTTATTCTTAACTGAACTAATAGTTCATTTGTTTTTATTCCAAATATGGTTACAATAGAAATAATTGATTTATTTGGAACTATCTATCATAATTTATAACACTTTGTTAACAGGAGTTTTTTATGAACCAACTTGCATTAGGAAAACGCATTCGCGAAGAACGTAAAAAATTGAATTTAACCCAAGAACAACTTGCTGAGAAAATCGATGTTTCCACTACCTATATAGGATTTGTAGAACGTGGTGAACGAAGCATTACTCTTGGAAAATTAACCTGTCTTGCAAACGTCCTTGGTGTATCTGTGGACTATCTGCTTTCCGATACTGTAACTACACCAGCCTCTAACAAAGAAGAACAGTGGCTTAATCTTTTATCTTCCGCTACTGAAGACGAACAGGAGCTTATTATAGATATGGCAAAACTGATTCTAAATCACTCCGAAAAAAGTCCAAAATAAAACTTCGTATTTATTATATACGAAGTTTTATTTTGAATGGTATGCTGTCAGCATACATCCTTTATATTATCCTTTTGTTTCTATATTTCCACTCCAAGAACATACATATGCAATAGGGTTCCTATAATTACAAATATGAACGCCAATACAACCCTGATTCCTACCCGTATCACTTTGGGAATCTTTGCATACAAACTGTTTCTGCTGTCTAAGCGTCCAAAATTTGTAATAAGCATTGTTGGGACTATCCAAAATAAAAACATAGCAATACATTCCAATAAAAAGCTAGCCAAATCTACGCTACTTTCCACCACCACAATAACACATCCCATAACAATATAAATATAACCCACAACTGCTACTACTTTATGCCAGGTTTTATTTCTCCGAAAACCAGGCCATATACAACAATCTGTTTCCCATATATTTTCCCCTGGTTTTTTCCCCAACTTTTTCAAAATTTCCCCAGCAGACACATATCTCTTTTGAGGATCCATCATGGTACATTTTTCTATTATTTTACGATATGTTCTTATTTCCGGTAATTGTTCATTTGGCATATATCCTGTCAACATTTTGTTAAACAAAACACCAAATGCATATATATCCGTTCTGGCATCCGTCTGCTGAAATCCAAATTGTTCGGGAGATGCATAACCCACAGTTCCCATGATGACAGTGTCCTTTGTCTGGTTTTCTTTTTGGGTTCTTGCTATTCCAAAATCTATAATTTTCACAATACCATCTATAGAAATCAAAATATTAGCCGGTGTTAAATCTCTGTGTACTATTCCGTTTTTATGTAATATTTGCAGACAACGCAATATCTGTATACCATAATACAGTGCTTCGTCCTTAGCAAATTTTCCAGTTCTATCCAAACGTTGTTCCAGCGTTTCACCACTGATATAGCTTTCTACCACAATGCAAGAATCTTCTAAACGACAAATATCCAAAATCGGAACAAGATTAGGCGTATTAATTCTCTGAAGCTTTTTGTAAACATCTCCCACTTCCACACTCACCTGCTTTTTTACCACCAATGCCCCTGTTTGTCTGTTTCTTGCTAAATAAGTACCTAATTCATCATTTTCAGATAATCGTTTTAATTCCTCATACGTGCTTTCAATATACTCTTCATATATTTTTGTATTGTCCATAAATTTCCCCTCTTGTTTTTTAATGTAACATATTTTATTATATACATATTCTGATTCCAATGTCAAAAGTAAGGAAAACCAAAAGGAGAACACACATGAAAAAAAGTACGGAAGAATTGCTGAATATTTTGAAAAATACGCCTAGCTTAGACACCTATCTTTCTCAGGAGAACGAAAATGTGGTTGCAACTTCTCTACCTGATTACCTAAAAGATTTATGTAACCGGAAAAATATGTCTCCGGCACAATGCATCAGACATTCCGGGTTAGACCGGACTTATGCCTACCAGATTTTCTCCGGTGCAAAACATCCTGTTCGGGATAAGGTACTGGCTCTCTGTTTTGGATTTTCTTTGTCTTTTGAGGAAACCCAAAGTCTTTTAAAAGCAACCGGATATCCAATCCTCTATGCAAAAAACAAAAGAGATAGTGCAATTATTTTCGTCCTGCAGAGGAACTGTTCTTTGACAGATGCAAATGAATTGTTATTTGAAATGGGCATGGAACTAATAGAGTAACAAAATAGGCAGCCACATCTGCGACTGCCTGCTACCACTAAAATTATTTTATAGTTTAAAATTCCTGATATTCTTTTCCAGTGCCGCAGCCGTTCCCCTAAGGTTTACTGCTGACTGTTCCACATCCTCAAAGCGTTCGGAAACTTCGTTAATTTCACTGTTTGTCTGTTGTGTGCTTGCAACATTGCTTTCTGCAATATCAGATAACCGTTCAATAGCATTAACAATTTCTTTTCTTGCCTCTTCCAAATCCTGAGTCTTATTTTCAATACTTCGTATATTATGAATTGAGGCATTAATTTCTTTCATTACTTCATTCACAGACTCTTCTGTGCTCACAATATGCTGGTTCTGCTTTTTAATAACTTCCTGCATATGCTGCATTGCTTCGACCATACGTCCTGAATTTTCAATCAATGTGTTCACGATCTGATCGATATTGGTGCTGGCACTATTGGACTGTTCCGCCAGTTTCTGAATCTGTCCCGCTACAACTGCAAAACCTTTGCCGGCCTCACCTGCCCTTGCTGCTTCTATACTGGCATTTAAGGAAAGAAGATTTGTCTCCTCTGCAATGCCCGAAATAAATTCTGCCGCTTCACGGATTGTTATAGCGGACGCATTGGTCTGCTCTGTCTGTTCAGCAATCATATCAACCACATTACTTACTTCTTTACTGATATTTTTCAACGCTTCAATGGTAACTCCTGTTTTATCACTGGACTCTAGCATAGTATCTGCACTCTCATTTAATGCCGCAGCTTCTTTGCCCGTCTCAATGATAAGATTGCCCATATGCATAATATTGTCCGATGCACTTTTGGTATCTTCGGCCTGTGATGTTGCTCCCTGCGTAATTTCCTCCACGGAATGCATAACATTATCCATATTGGAAAATGTCTGATGAGAAGTCTGCTCTAATGTATCCGATGCACTAATCAGCATATCCGTACTGTCACTGATTCCCTTGATAATATTTCGCAAATCCGCCTGCAATTTTGCAATGGTTTTTGTTAAATCCCCAATTTCATCCTTACGACTTATGTATTTAGATTCCAAATTTACATTTAAATTACCCATTGCAACCTCTTCCACGCAGGAAATCCCTTTATTTAAAGCGTTGGCTATCGAGTTGGAGACAAGCCCTGCTATTACAATACCAACAGCAGCTATTACAATCACCAGCATAATCATATACATTAAAATTTTCAAAATACTGTTCATGGTTTCGTTTTTATTTACGCCTGCAAACACCATACCAACAGGTTTTGTATTATCTCCGTCCTGAAATACCGGTGCATAATAACCGTAATAAATTTCTCCATCCAGTGATACATTTTTGCTGAAATATTCCTGCCCGTTTTCTAATACTTCTGTTTTGATTTTGTCCCCCACAGGACTACCTAGGATACGTTCCCCATTTTTGTCAACGGCAGAAGTCATAATTCTCTGGGTTCCATAGAAAAAGGTAACTTCCATTCCGGATTTTTCCTTAATCGTATCCAACAGTTTTTCGGATCGGGAAATATTATACCCGCCTTTCCACACATCTCCATTTTCCGCCATGGTGTAAGAACCGGAATTCTGGTCATATGCCGCTAACGTTGCCGCTGCTGTACCTCGTAGCGAATTTTCAACCTGATTGATAATAGAACCCTTCAAAGATGTGAATGCCATAATAATAATGATAACTCCAAGAATACCTACCGGAAAAAAGGAACATAAAAGCATCTTTTTTCGAATCGTTAATCTCATTGTAATTTCCCCCTCTTCTGTCAATCTACAACAACTACATTTTCATAATACCAGTCTATGCCGCCGGTAATTGTTGCATCATCAAGTGTTGTGCCGGCACTTCCAACTACTTCACCTGTATTTGTCTTCAGTTCCCCATCAAATACATTATTACTTCCATTTAAAATAGCTTCTTTCGCCTGAGAAACTTTTTCCTGGGTTCCCTCTGCACAAAAAGATGCTAAATCTGTCATTTCTACCAGGCCTTCTGCCATGCCTCCGTAATAATTTTCACCTGTCCAGGTTCCTTCGATTACATCAGCGACCGCTGCAGTATAATAAGCACTCCAGTTCCAGATTACACTACACAGGCACGTTTTAGGAACTTCCTTACTCATATCTGAATTATATCCAATTCCATATACTCCATATTGTTGTGCAAGTGTCAATGGATACGGCGTATCACAATGCTGTGTCATAACATCACATCCCATATCCAGCAGTTTTCTTGATGCAGCTTCCTCTTTTTCCGGGTCATACCAGCTGTTTGTAACTACTACATAAATTTTCGCATCCGGATTTACAGAAGCCACACCGATGGCAAAAGCATCAATTCCTCCTGTAACTTCTGAACTGGATGTATCCATCGCAGCCACATAGCCGATTTTATTACTTTTTGTGTTCATTCCTGCAACAATTCCGCTCAGATACCTTGTCTGATAGATACGTCCAAAATAATTGTTAAAGTTTTTTCCATTAGACATATAACCTGTGCCATGGGAAAAATACACATCCGGATATTTTTCTGCCATTTCCGCTGTTGGTTCCATATATCCCCAGCTTGTAGTAAAAATGATATTGCATCCATCTGTAATACATTCCTCGATAGCTTTCTTAGTTGCTTCTGCATCTGTATCATCCACTATTTTTCTTTCAATCTGGTCATCTGATAATCCAAGATTACTTTGCATTCCCAGAATTCCAAGATCATGGGTATAAGAATATCCACTTCCCTCTGACGGATCGGTTATATACAAAACCCCAACTTTAATATCCTCTTTACTAATGCCGCCTGTCTTCTCCGACTCAGTTTCTTCACCGGTATCCGATTTCGATAACGTTTCCGATGATGCTGTATCATAACCATCATTTGTTGCATAATCATCCGGTTCCGCCGAGCTGCTTCCACATCCTGTCAAGCTTCCAATGATAAGCATTCCAATCATGAAAATTCCTGCTATCTTTCGTTTCATACCCCAATAACCTCCATTCCTCATACTTTATTCCACCATAATGTGAATAAATATTTATTATTACTGACTACACTTGTAATAATACCAAAAAGTTTTGTATACAACAAGAAAAATATACCTAAAATTTTCTGATATTGTAACATTTATTTTAACAAAAAAGGAACACCTCCACGGCATTCCTTTTTTTCTGCATTTTTATCTCGTGCATATATTATTCTTCTAATAAAATCTTTGTAATTCTTTCCATAGATTCTTCGAATTCTTCCATAGATGAATTGTTGAATTTCAAGAACTTGTCTACTACATTTGGATCATCTAATAATTCCGGTGTATCGAAATTTACACCACTGATATATTCATCCCAGTGTTCTAACTTCCAGGTATCTCTGTCGGAATTTCTGTCAATCATACGCTGACGGCAGACTTCCGGATCAGTAACAACCCAGATGACACATAATTCAGCACCCATTTTTGCAATTTTGGACTTTAACTGATTCATGTATTTCGGATCTCTGATTTCTCTTGTGAAAGGAGCATTAATTAATACCAAGTCATCATATAATAAAGCTTCCAAACCTAAATCCACAATGGCATCATATTCATAATCACGAATATGTTCTTCAAAGAAATCAGAACTTCTGTTGTATTCTTGATTTGCAACTTTGAAAATCTGTTTTGATAATACGATTAAAGTATCCTTATCCAAGTATACAATATGCTTTAAGTTCTCAGCCAACTTCTTTGAAATAAATGTCTTTCCACATGCTGGAGGTGAGGTAACTAAAATCAATTTCTTTTTCATAATTGTCATATTCCTTTCTTCTTGTCCATTATTATTGCAGAACATTCTATTAGTATAGTTCAAATTTATTCTTTTTGCAATATAACTCTGTTATTCTTTCTACATCCTGAATATCCATCTATTCAAAATCTTAAATTCGATTATAACATATATTTTTTAGTTTTTCCATATGGAATTTAATTTTCCTTTACATTTTTTGTAGAGTTACAATTGATGTGAGACTTTTCTATATACAAAAGACGGCTAAGTACTATAAAATGTTAATCGCCAAACAAACATATATAGAAAGGACCTCAACCGTCATGAATACTATAACACATTCACAACGATATTTGCCACATGAACTTACAACAAAATACCATGCAGTAAAACTTTACCGGACTGGTGTTGGTGTTTCCTTTGTTTGCAGACGTTATCATATTTCGAAAGCTTCCCTTATGCGCTGGAATAAGAAATTCGACGGCACAAAAGAATCCCTGATTGATAAATCTCACAGACCTCATACGCCTCACCCGAATTCCCATACAGCGGAAGAACTTAAATGGATCCGTGACTATCATCGTCGCAATCCAAAAATATCAGTCTGTGAGCTGTACGGCAAGCTCAGAACGAATAAGGGGTACTCCAGACATCCCGGCTCTCTGTATCGCATCTATCGACGTTTGGGGTATTCCAGTGCTGCACCTTCTACTAAAAAAATGAGCAAACCAAAACCTTACGATACGCCAACTGAACTGGGCATCAAATGGCAAATGGATGTAAAATATGTCCCGACTGTTTGTTATACCGGCGATATACCTCAAAAGTTTTATCAATACACTATCATCGACGAGGCCTCCAGAGAACGCTTCCTATATCCTTACATGGAACAAAGTGCATATTCTACCGTAGACTTCGTCAAAAGAGCCATCACTTACTTCGGCTACAAACCGGAGATTATTCAGACTGACAACGGCAATGAATTCACATTCACCAAGAAAACAAATCGAATACATTCGTTAGATATCTTGTGTGATGAATTACATATAAAACATCAAAAAATCCGACCTCGTACACCTCGTCACAATGGTAAAGTGGAACGAAGTCACAGAAACGATCAGGAACGCTTCTACGACCATATGTCTTTTTATAACTACCAAGACTTAATTATACAAATGAAACGTTATCTGAATCGCTCAAATAATATCCCAATGCAAGTGTTAAATTGGAAATCACCTTTGCAAAAACGTCTCGAGCTTGAGACACAGTAATTCTTATTCTGCTTAATTAATATCCTTCTGTCTAGTTAGATAAAAACACATTTAAGCAGAATAAGAATTATCCATGAACACCCCAGTGTTCAACTATTAACGTTTATAGTAGCATACCTACTTTTTTATTTTTGAGAATTAGGTATCACATCATTGACTAATATACAGAATTTAATTTTCCTTTACATTTTTACGACAATATTTGTAATCTGTTTCTGTTTCCTCTAAATATCTTTCCATAGCAATAACCATCTGCCACATATATTCCCAGTCTTCCTCCTTTATTTCCTGAAATTCCGGCACTTCTTCCGCTGTATAAGTATATTGACGCAAACGAAATGGATGGATTCCGTGACTTTTGAGATTTTCATCTATTTTTTTTCTGATTTTGGGGTGATTGTCCAATCGGACAGACGATTGATAATTTCGAAAAACTTCCATGCCTGCGAATAATACTTTTTCTAACTTATTCCAGGCATCCTCTCTTGTCATCTGTTTATGATAAAATTCCGCCATAATTAATAATAACAATAATTTTCCTGATTTTAAAATTATATTTTCTTCCTTTGCCACAATCTGTAGCAAATCCTTAATTTGTATCCTCCCTTGGTTCTGCAGAAATTGTCTTTCCCACGGGAACATCATAGCAATTCCATTCATCAATTCCCAATATTCATGGAAACTTTCTTGCTTAATTTTCAACACCATGCCTGTAAGCCAGTCTAACTCTGCACTTGCCCTCATACCAAAAAAGGATTCATAATGACGATTATTATATTCTGATTTTATATAAAACTTTCGCCATTCTTCCTGCTGTACACGATCAAAGCAATTTTTCCATAAATAGAATTCTTCTTTTGCCAGCAAAGTATAAGTAATAAGAAATGTGATATCTATACAAAAGGGATTCTGTTGTGCCTTCCAATACTCCTGCATCTGTCTTTGTTTTATTTCTTTGGGTTCCCTGGGAAACAACAGTGGATTCATTCGCTCCTGAAAAATACTACGGCAATACCCCTGCACTAATATACTGCTAAACTCCATAAATTCCTCTCCTCTTTTAAATTATTTTTATATTTATGGGACTTTGTATTCTTAGACATTGAGAATACTATTAGAATATTTTATAGATTGGATTATAATATCAATTCTTTTAAAAGTCAAGAGTGGATTTTTAACCTTTTTCCAGTTCAGACTTATTAGTTTTCATACGCTAATAGCCAATAAGTCTGAAACTGCCTATATCTCCACCAATTCTTCCAACTCTCCCTGCGGCAAGCCGGCAAACCTCTCAGTCTTTTTAAATTTGTTTCAGGATTTATCCCCAATTCCTTCCTGTGCCGGATTATTAATAAGCTCACCCATATAATCAAACCGTGATCCATGACATGGGCAATCCCAGGTTTTTTCCTCTGCATTCCACTCCAACTGGCATCCTAAATGAGGGCACTTAATATCCACAAGAAAAATTTCACCGTCTTCTGTTTTATACGCACCGGCTTTTTTTCCTTTATATTCTACAATTCCCCCATGCCCCAGCTGCAGATCGCCAATATCTTCTTTGGCGGACTTGAAAATTCTTTTGGATAAATGTACACCGGAATACAGACTGTCATATACAAAGTTTTTTCGGGATTGGGAAACCAGCTTTCTTTGTGGAGAAAGAAGTTTTTCATATTCATTTTCTCTGCCAAGGATTTTATCCGTTAAAAGCTTTGCCGCTGCCATGGAACCCGTCATGCCCCATTTACGAAAGCCCGTTGCCACATACCAGTCCGGTGTGCTTTTAGAAAAATTCCCAACATAAGGAATATCATCCAGTGTTATACAATCCTGAGCTGACCATCTTGCCTTTTCTGTTACCTCGCCAAAGAACTTTTTAGCTTCTCCCTGTAACTTTTCATACTGCCCGCCAAAAGGATTTTCCCCTGTTCTATGCCCCTGTCCGCCTATAATCAGTAAATCTTCATAACCCCGAAAAGAGAGACCATCTTCATCAATTCCAAGATACATTCCATTTAGTTGTCCTACGCCCTCCACTGCCATAGCATAACTTCTTTCCTGGTGCATCCTTAAAAAATAATATCCAGGTCTGTTCACAAAAGGATAATGCACTGTAAAAATAACATTCTTTGCTTTTATATTTCCCTTTTCCGTTTCTACAATATTTCTCTCTACCTTTAATACTTTGGTATGTTCATACACCGGAAGCTTCTCAGCTAACCCATATAGAAATTTTAATGGATGAAACTGCGCCTGATGTTCAAAACATAAGGCACCCTCGATTTCAAAAGGTAAATCTGTTTCCATAACAAGAGCCGTAGAAATTCCTAATCGGTTAGCAATCTCTCCTTCTACCATCAAATCATGAAAATTCTTTTTTGTATAAAGATAGGCTGGCTTTTTCTCAAAATCGCAGGAAATCTTCTCTTTATCTATCAAAGTTTTATATGAGCGAATGGCCTCCTCATTTGCCTTTGCATAAAGCCTTGCAAATTCTATTCCCTGATTCTGGAGAAGTTTATTATAAATAAGCCCATGCTGGGATGTGATTTTGGCTGTGGTATTTCCGGTCTGCCCGCTACCCACTTCATCCGCCTCTAACACAATCACATCATTTCCATGCCAGTGCAGGAAGTAAGCGGTAAGAATCCCTGCCATACCTGCACCTATTACTACTGTTTCTGCTTCTGTTCTGTCTAAAACTTTGGTTTCTATCTGCTTCTTTGCTGTCATTTTCCATATGGATTCCATTGGTATCACACTATCCTTCCTGCACATTTTGTATTTTTCCATAAGATAGTATTTCCCATATTACCACACATATCCATCTGTTTTTTCTTAACAACAAATTATTCCGTTTCTCTCAATCGTTCCACAACGCTTTCTTTTGTCATGTTTTTATAAGCGGCTATCGGTATCACGCAGGCAACCAAAAGTAGAACCGGTATGCAGAGGACAATCGGCAGAACCGTAAAATGGTTTGTGGCAAACCAGAATCCTTCTATAACATTTTCCAAGACCAGACCGTCCAACAGTACGGTTGTAAAAATGGAACAAATAATGGTGAACATAATATATATGATGCCTTCCCAGGCAAGCATAACTTTCATCTGCTTTCCCGTCATACCTACGGATTCCATCATGGCAAGCTCCTGCTTTCGTGCTAAAATTCCAGTAACTATAGCATTCATAAAATTCAAAATTCCAATCAGTGCAAGTACAAAACTTAAAGCTCCTCCCACAATCCAGAACATATTGACAAAACTTTTATACTCCTCCTCATATGTCTGTTTTGAAGTATACGTAAGATTTGTCCGCACATACTTTGTATAATTTTCCAATGCTTCATCCAGAGAAACTTCACTGTCCTTTTCTTTCGTTAATATACTAAGTAATGCCCGCGGTTCAGCATGTGCCAGATACTCCTGTTCCGGTACTATTATCTGCATACCTAAAAAAGTAAAAAAGCGGGAAGTCATGGCATATGGCATATCCACAATGGCCATAACTTCATATTCTTTTACTGTACCGTCAGACAATTTCATAGACAACTTATCTCCCACATCACCATACATACCACTGAGAGGTTCTTCCAACTCGTTATATATACCATAAGAATTAACAAGACAATAATCTCCCGTATTAAATTTTTCCCAGTCAATCTCACCTTTGTAACACTTTAGCTGCCCACTTCCCCACTGGTCCAACCCGTATATCTGTCCCCCTATCACTGCTTCCTCTTTAAATAAACTAATCTCCTCCTGAGCATAAGGATTCGAAAAATAATCCGGATTTTCTTCCATAAACTTCATAAAATTCTTGTATATATTTTCACTAAGTTTAATATCACTGTATGCATAATATACATTATGCACTGCTTCAACTCCCTCTATGTCTTCCAATTCTTCATGTATATCCCCCGTGATGCCGTCTACTGTTTTTGTAGTACCTGCCCCATTTAAAATAGTGGCATCTGTCACTAAAGCATCTCCCAAAATAAAATTAGAAACATACTTATCCATATCAAATCCTTGTATCATCACATAAACAGAATTTAATAAAATTATGCTTAAGGAAAGAGAAGCTATGACAACCACTACCTTTTTTCGATTTCGACCAACATTTGCCCATCCAAAGGAAAATGCTGTTACTTTTCTTGTCCTCCGCTCTTTTTTTCCGGTGTAAGAGGATTTATCCGTATATCGTACTGCTTCAATAGGAGAAACTTTTGCTGCTAATTTGCATGGTTTGTTACAGCTAACCCAAACAGTAAAAAAGGAAAATGCCGCTGCTCCCACCATAATCAGAGGATTTATGTAAAACTTCACTACGCTTCCTAGTGTAAAATTACTTACAATCACAGGAAATAGAATTTTTCCTATTATCGCCCCCAGAATAAGCCCGCAAGGAATACCAATTGCTGACAAAAAGGCCGCCTGACGTCTTACCAGTTTCTTCAACTGCTTTTCCGTGGTGCCAATGGTTTTTAGCAGTCCATAGCTTTTAATATCACCCGCCACATTTAATGAAAAAATATTATAAATAATCAAGTAACCGGATGCCAGAATCAGACTTAATAAAACCACAATAAACACTATAGTTTCCCCGTCCACATTACTGGTTGCATAGGCCCAGTTTACTCCATAGCTGATTACATTACTGTCATAGCCATTTCGCTCCAGCAGGGCAACTGTTTTATTCTCAATATCCCAAGTGTTGGCATAATCAAAATCCAACATCCAATAACCGGCATATTCACATCCTAATTCCTCATAAAAGGACTTTTCCGGTGTAGGTGCCACTTCATCACAGTACTCTCTTGATATCCAGCATTCCTGTGCCATTGCCACGGTATCTCCTTCCCAGTAACCGGAAAGTACAAACTCCTCCGTAATGTGCTTTTCGCCCACCAGAATGTCCAGTGGCACAGTTGCTCCCAGTTCATGAGGAATCCCTAAAGCATCCAGCACCAGAGTACTGGTCGCAATCTCTAACCGTTCTACCGGCATGGTTCCTTTGGTAGGATAGCAAAACATACTTTTTGCATCTTCATCCTCTGCATAATTTACTTCTGTATTTAATTTCAGCAGCTCCTCATTTTCTGCCGTACCTACAATAATTCGGTAGGAAGGATTTTTCACTACCGGATCTTGTGCTAGTTTTTCATAATCCGCTGGCAGAATAAACTTTACACCTGCCATGGATTTTCCTCCTACCTGCCGCATGGTGGACTCCTGAACACTTTGTATCATACTTCCCCCAATGGTAAAAAGAGCGGTAAACAATACTGTGGTAAGCATAATGGCAATAATTACCACCAAGTTCTTTTTTCCCTTGGCAGTCAGTGTCCGGGCAGAAAGGCGGTTAATTACTTTCTTATTTTGTACTTTCCGCATATTCCTCGCCCCCTTTTATAATTTTTCCGTCTTCGATACGGATAATTCGGTCTGCCATCTGGGCAATTTCTTCATTATGAGTAATCATCACAATGGTCTGATTGAAATTCTGTCCCGTTACCTTTAAAAGGCTTAATACATCCTGACTGGTGCGTGAATCCAGATTTCCTGTAGGTTCATCTGCCAGCACAATAGCCGGTTTGGTAGCCAAAGCCCTTGCAATGGCTACTCTTTGCTGCTGGCCTCCGGACAACTGGTTTGGCATACTGTTTACCTTTTCAGTCAATCCAAGAGAATCTATCACCTGATTTACATAATTCTTATCCACAGGATTTCCATCTAATTCAATGGGCAGTACAACATTCTCATAAACATTTAACACCGGCACCAGATTAAACGCCTGAAATACAAATCCGATTTTTCTTCTCCGAAAGATGGTAAGTGCATCATCCTTTAAGGAAAAAATATCTTTGTCCTCTACATATACTTTTCCGCCGGTAGGTCTGTCCAGCCCTCCAAGCATATGAAGAAGCGTAGATTTTCCGCTTCCGCTGGTACCTACAATGGCTACAAATTCCCCCTGCTTTATGGATAGATTAATTCCATCCAAAGCCTTTACCTGATTTTCATTATTACCATAATATTTCTTTAAACCTTCTGTACGTAAAACATCCATACTTTTTTCCTCCTTTAACTTACGAAACAGCATAAACTTGTGAATAATAAAAAATAGCCTATGCTACTTACAACATAGACTATATCAAAACAATCTTTCCACGTTCTTTCTGAAATCTTTCAATTCTGAAAGATTGTAGCGTTTTATAAATATTCAGCAACGCTTCTTTACAAAGTACTGCTAATTATACTAAAATAGGTGAAAAGAGATGAGAGAATATTAAAAATGAATGTATTTGATATTAATAAGAAGAAAAAGGGAGAATACTATGAGAACCATAAGTATAGGAAAGCAGAGATTTGATTCTATAAGGGAAAACAATTATTTTTATATAGATAAGACCGACTTCATTAAAGAATGGTGGGAAGCTGGGGATGAGGTTACTTTAATCACCCGTCCAAGACGTTTTGGAAAAACCTTGAATATGAATATGCTGGAATGTTTCTTTTCGAATCGTTATGCAAACAGGGCGGATTTATTTGAAGGGCTGTCTATTTGGCAGGAGGAAAAATATCAGAAACTTCAGGGAACCTATCCGGTGATTTCCCTAAGCTTTGCAGATGTAAAACAGAAAAATTACCAGGATGCCGTCACGAAAATCAAAAAAATATTTGTAGAAACCTATGAAAAGTATATGAACATAGCAGACTGGGAGGGGTTTACAGAAAATGAAAAGCGGAAAATCTTAAGTATATCTCAGGATATGTCAGATGTGGATGCACAGAGCTGCATCAAAGAGCTATGTAATTGTCTGAGCCGTTACTATGGTAAGAATGTAATTGTCCTAATGGATGAATATGATACTCCCATGCAGGAGGCATATCTGGGCGGATACTGGGAGGAATTTACCGGATTTATCCGAAGTATGTTTAATGCAACTTTTAAAACAAATCCATACTTAGAGCGTGCCATTATGACGGGAATCACCAGGGTTTCCAAAGAATCTATCTTCTCAGATTTAAATAATCTTAATGTAGTAACTACCACTTCTTGTGAGTATGCTACAGCCTTTGGTTTTACGGAGAATGAAGTATTTCAGGCTTTAGAAGAGGCCGGAATGCCACAGGAAAAGGAAATAGTAAAGGAATGGTATGATGGTTTTACTTTTGGGACAATCAAAGATATTTACAATCCATGGTCAATTACGAATTTTTTGAAAAAAAAGCAATTCCAGACCTATTGGGCAGACACCAGCTCCAATGGATTGGTTGGAAACTTGATTCAAAAGGGGACCATCGAGGTAAAAGAGAATATGGAGCTGCTGCTGAAAGGAGAGCCGATAAAAGTTTCCATCGATGAGCAGATTATTTTTAACCAGCTGGATGAAGATGAAAACGCCATCTGGAGCTTAATGCTGGCAAGCGGTTACTTAAAAGTTATTCATGTTAAAAAAACAGATGACGAAGGAGAAATTCTGGAGGAACCGGTTTACACTTTGAACATAACAAATAAAGAAGTAACAAACATGTTTATAAAAATGTTTAAGGGATGGTTTACGAAAAGTGCCGGTAATTACAATGGATTCATCAAAGCATTACTGTCCGAAAATGTAAAGGAGATGAATGCCTATATGAATAAAGTGGCATTGGCAACCTTCAGCAGCTTTGATACCGGAACCCATCCATCAGAAACTGCCGAACCGGAACGTTTTTATCATGGCTTTGTTCTGGGACTTTTAGTGGAACTCCGGGAAAAATATGAAGTCAGCTCCAATCGGGAAAGTGGACTTGGAAGATATGATGTGATGCTGATTCCAAAACGAGGACAGGAAAAGGCATTTGTGCTGGAATTTAAAGTGCATGACACTACAGAAGAGGCTGCCTTAGAAGACACGGTACAGTCTGCCTTACAGCAGATTGAAGAAAAGAAGTATGATACGTTGCTGATAGAGAAAGGTGTAAAGCAGGAAAATATACGACATTACGGTTTTGCATTTGAAGGGAAAACCGTATTGATTGGGTAATTCCATGGGGCTGTGGCTTCACATTTGTTTCATCGTGAAGCCACAGCCCATGCATATTACTGATAGAACATCTCATCTACTTTTAGGCAAATACACTGAAAACTCAGACCCTTGTCCATATTTTGATATTACCTTAATATAGCCTTTTTGCCCCTCAATAATCTGTCTTGCAAGGTAGAGCCCGATTCCCACACCTTCCTCCTCTTTTACGTTTTTTCCCCGATAAAATCTTTGAAAAACAAACGGAATTTCTTCCTCCCTAATTCCCATTCCCTCATCACTGATTTGAACGCATACAAATAATTCATACTCCTTTACCTGAATATGTATGGTACTTCCCGAAGGAGAATATTTCACTGCATTGTCTAAAATATTATATAATGCTTCACCAGTCCACTTTTTATCATATACTGCTTTTACTGATGTTGATACATCTTCTACTACTATTTGTATTCCCTTTTTTGCTGCCTTTTCTTCTGCCTGCTTTGAAATTTCTTCCAATATATCCGGGATACTGTGACTTTCCGGATGTAATTGAAAAGTACCTGTTTCTAGTCTTGAAGTTTTTACCAGCGATTGAATTAAAAAGTCTAATTTTTCCGATTGTTTTACGATTTCAGAAACCAGCTTCCGACTATTTTCATCCAGATTTTGTTCTTGCAATAACTGGGAGTACAGAAGAATATTGGCTAACGGTGTTTTTGTCTGATGAGAAATATCGGATACAACTTCTTTTATATTTGCTCGTTCTTCTTCCAGCTTTTGATTTGACAGCTTAGAAGAGGTCAAAAAACGTTTCCACTTTACTTCCAGCTTAGAAAGTTCTGTTTCGTCATATGCATCTTCTTGAAAGTTCCCTGTCATTGCTTCATCTATCATCTGGTTCAGCCTTGCATACGTGTACTTGATTCCTCTTTTTCTCATTGTTCCCTCCATACATAGCCGATTCCGTATACGGTCTGAATATACTTTGGTTTGGAAGGAGTTTCTTCTATCTTGTCCCGCAAACGCTTTATTGTGACAGACAGAGCATTTTCATCTACATACTCTGCTCCATCTGTCCATATACAATCCACCAGCTTTGCCCTTGATAAGGTAATTCCCTTATTCTCCACCAATATTCTAAGCAGTTTCTGTTCTGTTTTGCTCAGGTCTATTTCCTGTCTGCTCCGGGTAAAATACATATGCTCAAAGTCAAAAACTAAATTCCCTGTTTCATAGGCACTCTTGGACTGTATCTTTGTCTTTTTTAATACCTTTTCAATTCTTGCCCGAAGTACCATTAAACTAAAAGGTTTGGTAATATAATCATCTGCTCCCAGTTCTAAGCCCATTACTTCATCTGTTTCCAAATCGTTTGCTGTGAGAATAATCACTGGAACTTCTGATTTCTTCCGCACTTCTTTTAAGTACTCAAATCCATTTCCATCCGGCAGATTGATATCCAGAATGATTAAATCCAGTTCCGAATCATATTCTATTGTTTTTGCTTCTGCCAGAGAATAGTATTGGTCAAAATGATAATTTTCATTTTTTAATGCCAATACAATCCCGTTATTCAAGCCTTTATCATCTTCTATAATTGCTATTCTTTTCATTATATATATTTCCCTGCAATTTCCCCAATTCTTTCAGGATATTTTTTACGAAACTCATGATAGTCAAGGCCTTCTGCTGCCACTGCACGACCCAGTTCCACAAAAAATTCAGGTATCTGTTCTTCATACATAACACCTAATTCTTCTCCAAAGCGTTCTTCCCCGTTTAATTCGCACCCATTTTCATAAACTGCAAATGCAAACTTCGGTCCTTCCGGTGATGGCTTCTTACCACCCCGTAACCCGATGGCAGCAGTCTGATGAGCACCACAGGAAGATGGACAACCGGAAATATGAATGGAAGGTAATACCCCATCTGGGAAATTCTCTTTCTTTACCCTTTCTACACAGGCTGTTAACAAGGCTTGAGATAATCCGATTCCCTGCTGACAAATATCTGCCCCAATACAGGCTGTAGAACGTTCAAAGTCAGTTTCTGCTCCGCCTTCTGTAAGCTTTAATATTTCTTGTACCTCTTCTTCTGTTAAATTAATAATGTACATACCTTGCGTAGGTGTCAGACGAAGTTTTACTTCTTCCATCTTTTCTATTGTTTGATACAGCTGTAAGAAGAAATCCGGTGCCACCGTTCCCCCAACCGGATGATAGGAAACCGCATACAATCCCTGCTGCTTTTGCGAAATTACTCTTGGATGCTTCACACCTGTTTCCTTATTTGTATTGCCTTTCTTTTTAGGCTGGAAACTCTCCAAATCCACATTAAGTTCCAATTCTTCTTCTCTAAGATTCTGAGATAATTGCTCCTGAAATACTCTTTTTAATTCCTCTGCTCCTAAACTATCCTGCAAAAATCTGGTTCTGGAAGCTGCACGGTTTTCGTAGTTTCCGTATTTTATAAAAATATCCACCATTGTTTTAATACAATATAAAATCTTAGAAGGCTCTAAATCTTCTACTGCCTTAACTCCAAATTTAGGCTTAATTCCCAAACCACCTGCGATATAAACATCAAATTTGCCATTTTCTTTAGCCACAAATCCCATATCTCTGAATGTGGCATGGGTTTCATTTTTTCTATCATTAGAAAAGCAAACCTTTAATTTACGTGGCAGTTTCACTTCTCCGATAAAACTTAAAAGATAATTTCCGGCTTCTTTTGCAAAAGGAAGAACATCAAAGCTTTCCTCAAGACTTACCCCGGAAAGAGGGGAACACATAACATTTCGTGGATAATCCCCGCCACCGCCTCTGGTAATAATTCCATGTTCCCAGGCTTCTTCCACCAGCTGACAAACGGTTGCTTCTGTAAGATTGTGAAGCTGAATGGTCTCACAGGTAGTCAGATGCACCATATCAATATTATATTTTTCAATGCTGCCTGCAACAAATTTCAATTTATCTTTATCCACTTCGCCACCTGCCAAACGAAGTCTTAACATGCTGCGTTCCCCACCACGCTGAGCGTAACTTCCAAATCCTCCAGAAAAGCTTTTGTACTGAGGAACTGTTATTTCTTTTCTATAAAATTTTTCTGTCATTTCATGAAATTCTTTCAAATCCTCACGAAATTTTTCTAAATATACTTTTTCCATTTTCTACTCCTATAAATTTTCACCTTTAAAATTGTTTCTGCAACATTATATCATAGCAAAGTAAATGTTCAAGCCGGCTGTTGATACAGCAAAATAATCCTTCCAGATTTTACCTGTAAAAAATTTCAATGCTTTCCCCCTCTGCCACCAGAAATACCAGCTTTTTATCTAAAAAAGGCTGCATACGCTCCTTTAATTTTTCCTTATCTTCTATTTCGTATTTTCCATCTATTACCAAAATGATGATTTTAGAGCGGGCATGGAATTTCTTTAAATAGTCAATTAATTTTTCCAGACTTTTCTTATGATTCTGTTTTTCCTGCCCCTGATAAAAAGTATCTGTCATAGCAGACATCATAGGACACACTTTATTGGTAATTTCCATATCACTGTTCCAGATACTGTAATTAAATCTTACATTGCGGAATACTTCGCCCTGCTGCTTCAATGCATGTAAAAACTTTGGAATCAGTTCCTTTCGTTTTTCAACCGCTAAATTACCATCCACCACCAGAGTCATTTCCAGAATGCCACCCTGATAATTTCCTTTTACATGAAGAATCCGCTCTATGGTATTTTTAAATTTCATTAATGTTACTACGGATAATTGTTCCATAATCTACCTCTGTGTTGACAAATTTACCTATTTCACTAAACACAGTATAAAAGAAAAAACAGGGCTGTGCAAGCCCTGTACTTCTCTACTCTGCATTTTTTAACGCTTCTTCCATTGGTATTTTTGTAATTTTTCGTACTTCAAATACGCCAATTACCACATACGCCAGAACACCCATCACAAACATCTTGATAAAAATATCTGTTCCCACATAATAGGTAAGCCAGCCATTAAATTCCTGCATCATCAAATAGTAAATATACTTAATAATGTAATAAGACAGTGGAATGCTGACAATCAAAGACAGTAACACCATAATCACTGTTGACATCAAATACAGTTTTCCGATTTCCATGGTCTGGTAACCCATGATTTTTACCATAGATACGGAAGCCGCATTTTTCTCTAAAATCAGTTTTGACAATAAATAGGTCATCAGCATATACAATATTATGGCAAAACCGGCAATCATCGGCATCATGCCCCCCATGGAATCCTCCAACTGGTCGGTTATAATGGTCATGTCATGCTCTGTTACCACAGATGCGATATACCCATCATCAATATCCGTAATTTCTTTATCGCTTAAATATCCGGTATAATAATCCTCTTCTTTATCAAAAGTATCTCTGAATTCCTCTATGGTCATAAATACTGCCAGACCTGCCGGATAATGAAATTCTCCATTTACCGTAAATGTATATTTTTCTTCTCCGTATTTATCCTCCAGCTCAATGGTGTCCTTTGGCTTTAGATTGTATTTCTCCATATAGCCATCAGATAAAACTATGCCATCTTCTTTCAAAATGGAAAGATATTTTGAATCCTCCTGAATTCCATAAACAGTGATTTCTTCCCCTGTCTTTTTCATTTCTAAAGAAGTTACCGCATATTTTTCTGCACCTTCCGTTTTCGTTTCTGCCGGTGCTTTTAACACATACTGGTAATTCGAAATCATATTGTCAAGTACATCTTCCTTATAATTATCCAAAAGCGGAGTCATCATCATTCCAAACATTAACATAACATTGGCTAGCAATACTCCAAAAAGCATCACAAGATACGTTGGCAGATTCTGCAAAATCACCCGAATCCTAAACCTTGATAAAAAGCTAATGTCAGGCAGTTTCACAGCCTTTTTCTTTCCCTTCTTTTTTAAATCCCTCCGCAGGAATTTTAAAGGTGATAAAGAAAGTTTTTTCCTTATTATAATAAAGTTTACTGCCAACATTATAACACATGGTACGATGGTGGTCAGCACAAATGCTTCTCCATTCCATATTGTCTGGTAAGTTGGAAGGGAATAGCTTCCATAATAAAGGTCCACTACCACATTTTTAAATACGCTATAGCCTAATATATTTCCCAGAACTGCCGCCACAAAGGAAACAATCACTGGCAGCATCATATAATGCACAATCACTTCCCCTCTGGTATAGCCGGAAGCACGCAGGGTTCCGATGACTGCCGCTTCTTTTTCAATGGTATTTCCTGTGGTAATGGCGAAAATAAATGCCATAATGGCGATTACAATATAAAGAAGCCAGATCATCATAGCCCGGTCGCCTCCCATATCCTCTCCGGCAAATTGAATCGCCTGATTATCCGCAGTTTTCACAAAATCTTTTACTTCCACCTGAGAGGCTAAGATTTTCAAAATATCCTCTGCCCGGTCTTTTTTCTCCTTTTCTGTTAAATCTTTCTCCTTTTGTGTCCAGGAATACTGGAAGTGCAGCTGTTCCCCTTTTAATTTTTCGAAATCTTCTTCTGTAACCATTGCCACACTAAATTTCTGGGCATCAAACATCATATCTGTGTTGTTCTTAAACAAACAGCTGTAATCAGAGAAAGCAACTAATCCACAAATCTCGTAATTTTTTCCATCGATATCCACCGTGTCACCAACAGAAACACCATTATTTTGTGCATAAAGTCTGTCAATAACTATTTCCTTTTCTTTCTCCGGAAGCCTGCCCTCTAAAACAGATACTTGATTTACATCCTTTCTTTCATTGAAAATACGAAAGGTATTTTCTTCATATACTTCACGTTCCACATAAAAATTTTCATATATATTGATATCTTCTTTTGTAAGTTCTTCTTTTATTACCTGTGGAAGTTCCTCTGCAAGGGTAAAATGTCCATCTTCAATATGATATGTTTCAAAACTTTCGTCGTAAGCCGTTTTCATACTTCCATCAGCCACCAGAAAACCAGAAATAAATCCGATAGTCAGGGTAAGAAAGAGAAAAATCACAAGGTACTTTCCTGCTTCCTGTACCAAATCTTTAGGAATTCTTTTTAATAACGGATTTCGCATAGTTCTCACCTACCATTCCAGTTCTGCAGCCGGAATTTTTTCTTCGTTCATATAATCCTTCCGAATCTGTCCGTCTTTGAACTTGATAATTTTATCTGCCATGTTTTTAATAGCATCGTTATGGGTAACAATGATAATGGTGTTACCGTATTTCTGATTCACTTCCTCAATCAACTGTAAAATATCCTTAGAAGTCTTATAATCCAAAGCTCCGGTAGGTTCATCGCAAAGAAGTATGTCCGGATTCTTAATAATCGCCCTTCCAATGGCAGTTCGCTGCTGCTGTCCCCCGGAAAGCTGGTTCGGCAATTTATCCTTATGTTCCCACAGCCCTAAGGTTTTCAGCAGTTCGTTGATTTCTAAAGGCTTCTTACTGAGATAAGCTCCTACTTCTATATTCTCTTTTACTGTCAGATTGGGAATTAAATTATAGAACTGAAAGACGTATCCTAAATGATTTCTGCGGTACAATGATAATTTTTTCTCATTCATATCTTCAATATTTTCACCTTCAATGGAAATACTTCCACCGTCTGCACTTTCAATGCCGCCCACTATGTTCAAAAATGTAGACTTTCCAGAACCGGACGGTCCCAACAAAACACAAATACTTCCCTTTACTATAGAAGTAGTGAGCCCTTTGAGTACCTGTAGCCGATTCTCTCCTTCTCCGTAAAATTTTTCCAAATTCCTAATTTCTAAAAACATAAAATTCCTCCCTTCGTATGAATCATTGTTCATATGTTTATATAAGCATATTTTTATGGATTTGTCAAGAGCTTTTAGTTAGTTTCTGCTAACCGCAATATACAGCAGTGGCAGGAGAATGTATTGCAGAAAGCTTAAAACTTCTAAGACTCCCGAAACCGCCATCTCCTGCCACTGTCCTTTGTGTATACCACTAAAACTCTCACTCACCACACTGGCATTTCTGCACCACCACGCTTCGAATTTCCTGTTCCTTCATATATCCACAGGCTTTCAATCCTGCCTGAATTACAGAATGCCATTTTTTTGCACTAAAATGGTATATTGTATTATCATCTAACTCCACGGTGCAGGCATCTTCTATCTCGCACTCTTTGTTGCAGGCAATCTTATACATATTTTTCCTACTTATGGCACCGATTTCCTCCAGAATATTAATCATACGATAAACGGTGGCTGTTCCGATACCTGCATCCATCTTTGTTGCGCGATAGTAAATTTCTTTACAGCATGAACAATCTTCCTCCAGAATGATATCTAACAGAAGCAGTCTTTGCTTTGTAATTCTGCATCCTCTTTCTTTTAGCTTCTGAATCACCATTTCCTTCTGCATTTGCGTACGCTGATAGCTTTCTTGTGCTTTTCTCATGATTCCTCCACCTTACTTTCCCATTTCCTCCCATCTACTTGTGACAGCTTCCACCACACTTTTTACAGTCACATCCACACTGAATAGACTTTCCGTTTTTCTTATCCTTAATCATGCTTCCAATGGCAAGCCCAACCACAGCCACCAGAATAACTGCTGTAATAACTGTTCCCATAGTCTGCCTCCTATTTTGCACCGGTAACGCTTTTGATATTTACGTCTAAAGTCTTGCTTTCCTTATATGGTCTGAATAATAAATAGATAAATCCAATTACCAGCATAAATGCCACTACTGTTCCAATTCCAAAAGTTCCATAGATAATCAAAGAGCCAATCTGGAAAATACATAATGCAACCACATATGCTAATAAGCACTGATAACCAATAGCAAACCAGAACCATTTTATATTGTTCATTTCTCTCTTAATTGCTCCCATGGCTGCGAAACATGGTGCACAGAGCAAATTGAATGCTAAGAAGGAATATGCAGCAATCTGTGATAAACCTTCAAAGTCAAGTACACCAAATACACCAACAACTTCTTCTTTTGCCACAAGTCCCATGATAGTTGCGATAGTTGCTCTGATATCGGCAAATCCAAGTGGGGCAAAAATCCACTTGATAGCATTACCTACAACACCAAGTATACTGCTTTCTAATTCCATTTCTGCATCAAACATAAACTGTCCGTCTACTACCCCAAAGCAGGAACCTGCCCAGATAACAATAGAAGAAACAAGAATAATTGTTCCTGCCTTTTTAATAAAGGACCAGCCACGCTCCCACATACTTCTTAACACATTTCCAACGGTAGGCATATGATATGCCGGTAATTCCATAACAAATGGTGCCGGCTCTCCGGCAAACATTTTTGTTTTCTTTAAGATAATACCAGAGCAGACAATAGCTGCCACTCCAAGCAAATACGCACTGTATGCTACCCATGCGGAATTATGAAACAAAGCAGCCGCAATCAAAGCAATGATTGGCATTTTGGCTCCACAAGGAATAAATGTTGTTGTCATAATTGTCATCTTACGATCTCTGTCATTTTCAATGGTACGGGATGCCATAACACCAGGAACACCACAACCACTGCCAATTAACATTGGAATAAAGGATTTTCCCGAAAGACCGAATTTGCGGAAAATTCTGTCCATAATAAAGGCAACTCTCGCCATATATCCGCAGCTTTCCAAAAATGCAAGGAAAATAAATAATACAAGCATCTGCGGTACGAAACCAAGTACTGCACCAACACCACCTACAATACCGTCTAAAATCAATCCTTTTAATAAATCATTGCATCCAATAGCATCCAGACCTGCTTCCACAAGAACCGGAATACCAGGAACCCATACACCATAATCTGCTGTATCCGGAGCCTCTTCCAAAGAAGCCTCTACCGCTTCTGCTACATCATAGCCTTCTTCTGCCAAAGAATCTGCATATGTTCCAAAAGCTTCATCAAATGCACCGAAATCTTCATCTTCGATGGCACCAAGTACTTCATCAGCACCAACAACACCAGCTTCGTTTGCATCTGAAATCACAGATACCACATCATCTGTCCATACACTTTCTACTGCATATTCTGTCATTGCTTCATCATAATCAGAAGTGCCAATTCCAAATAAATGCCAGCCATCGCCAAACACACCATCATTTGCCCAGTCTGTCGCAACGGTACCTACGGTAGTTACTGAAATATAATATACAATAAACATAACCACTGCGAAAATTGGAAGTGCCAGCCATCTGTTGGTAACAATCTTATCAATCTTATCGGAGATTGTCAGTTTTTCACCTTTTTTGTTCTTTGTCAGGCAATCATTAATAATAGATGAAATATAAGTATATCTTTCATTTGTGATAATACTTTCTGTATCATCATCGAACTTGTTTTCCAGAGCCTCAATTTCTTTTGTAACACTTGGAATCTGTGTTAACTGTGTCTGAATCTTATCATCCTTTTCCAACAATTTAATGGCGAAAAAACGTTTCTGTTCTTCCGGAACATCGCTTCCTAATTTTCCCGCTACAACATCGATTACTTCTTCCACTTCTTTGGCAAAAGTATGTACTCTTTTCTGCTTCTTGTTGACTTTTGCAATTTCTACCGCTCTCTGAGCCGCTTCCTGTACACCAGTACCTTTCAAAGCGGAAATTTCCACTACTTCACAACCAAGTTTTTTACTTAACTTATCAATATGAATTTTATCACCTGTCTTTTCTAATACATCCATCATGTTTACGGCCATCACCATTGGAATGCCAAGCTCTAATAACTGTGTAGAAAGATACAGGTTTCTTTCTAAGTTTGTTCCGTCAATAATGTTTAAGATTGCATCCGGTCTTTCTGTAATGAGATAATTTCTTGCTACTACTTCCTCTAAAGTATACGGGGAAAGAGAATAGATACCCGGTAAGTCCATGATAATAACGTCCTTATTCCCCTTTAATTTACCTTCTTTTTTTTCTACTGTTACACCCGGCCAGTTACCAACAAACTGATTGGAACCTGTCAGTGCATTAAATAATGTTGTTTTACCGCAGTTTGGATTTCCTGCAAGTGCTATTTTTATAGACATGTTCTGCTCCTTTCAATCTTTTCAGATTTTCTCCTATCTTTAGTTTTGCGCTTCTACTTTTTATTAGTTCCACCTAACCCATGGTCAAAAAAGATAGAAAGCCGTTTTTTATATGCTTTCTACTATATAAAAGGTAAACATATAAATTATTCTACTTCAATCATTTCCGCATCTGCTTTACGAAGTGACAATTCATATCCTCTGACCGTTACCTCTACAGGATCACCAAACGGAGCTACTTTTCTCACGAAAATATCTACTCCTTTTGTAATTCCCATATCCATAATTCTTCTCTTGACAGGTCCATCTCCTGTAAGCTTCTTTACCTTAGCGGTGCTTCCGCAAGGAACTTCTTTTAATGTTTTCATAATTTCTCCTTTCCTAGACCATAATCTTATTTGCCATATCTTTACCAATGGCTACTCTGGAATCTTTCACGTTCACAATCATGTTTCCGCCCATTTCAGATACGACTGTCACCATTCCACCTGCAACAAATCCAAGGTTTTCTAAGAATCTCTTTGTTTCTTCTTTTCCGCCAACCTTCTTAATAATGTTAGCTTCTCCTGCTTTCGCCATCGTTAAAGGCATCATATCTCATCTTCTTTCTCTATTTTTATATTGATAAAGATTTTCATTTTCATTAGTTAGTATATGCTAACCAGAGTTTATTGTCAACACCTTTATTGATAATTTTTCTCATTTAATACTTAAGTGGTTGAAAGAACAGCTCATAAGTCTGAACTTGTTACTTTCATTGTTCTTTTCGTCTAGAAATATTTGTATTTAAAGCATATTTATGTTATACTATTTGAAATACTAAAACAAAAAATTATCCTTATGAGGTGTAAAATATGCATACAAACGAATCCGCTGAAAACTATTTGGAAACTATTTTGATGTTAAGTCAGGAACTGCCTGTGGTACGTTCCGTTGATATTGCCAATGAATTAGGCTATAAAAAATCCAGTGTCAGCATTGCCATGAAGAATCTTCGTGAAAAAAATTATATTACTGTAAGCGATGCGGGATTTATTACTTTGACGGAAGCTGGAAAAGAAATTGCAGAAATGATTTACGAAAGACACGAATTTTTATCTTCATGGCTTATAAAGCTCGGTGTAGATGAGAAGACAGCTTCTGAAGATGCCTGCAAAATTGAACATGTTATCAGCAAAGAAAGCTTTGAAGCAATCAAAAAATATGTAAAATAAGATACGCCAATACCCAAAGACCTCAGCGCAAACGCTGAGGTCTTTTCTCATCTTGTAAGCTGTAAAAGAAAACACACCACTAAAAGCACCACTGCTTTTCCAATCACTAGCCATATTTCATTTCCCTTTACCTTAATTCCTGTATGGATATTTTCCTTTGGACAGGTGATAAGACACTGATTACACTGAATACATTCTCCTGAATCCTTACCATCTCCGTCAATGTCCAAGGATACCGGACATTGACGTTTGCAGGCAGAGCATCCGTTAATACAGCTTTCCCGCTCCCTGCGGTACAATGCTGCCGGCAGGATAGGAAGCAGTGAGAATACAGCACCCATTGGACATAAATATTTACAGAAAAAACGTTCTTCCCACATCATTCCTGCCATGATTACCACAAGAATTATAATTCCAACAAGATAATCTCTGCCCGGAAGCTGCAGGGAAGTGAGTCTTGAAAACACATCCCAAGGGCTGCTTCCACGAAATTTATCATATATTCCTAACAAACAGGTCACAGCAACGCCTGCCAGAACCAGATACTTGATTTTTCTGGCATAACTGCTTACCTTTTCTGGAATTTTGGGCAGTTTCTTTTTTGTTTTCTTCTGTACAAATGCAGAAAACATATATAATAAATCGCCTAAAGTTCCAAAAGCACAGGCATACCCACAGAAAAATCTTCCAAACAAAATGGTAAACAGGCAGATTCCTAACAATGCTTTTAAAAAGGCATTCCATTCTAACATCTGTGATGATGCAAACTGTGTAAATATGTACTTTTCTCCTGCATAAGCAGAAGTAAAAACTGCCGGAGCCAGCAATAAAAATACAAGCTGTATAGTGATTCTGACTCCCTTTTGTATTTTTTGTCGTTTTTTTCTATCCATTTTTCTTACCTTTCCTTATGGGTTTTCCGCCTGGCTCAATGCTTCTGCTACCGCTTCCATGATTCCATTAGAACTAAAGGTTGCGCCACTGACTGCATCCACTTCGGAAGTCTGTTCCGACAGTATATCATCAATTACACCCACTGCCATGTTTACATACGCTGCATCATCACTGCCGGAATCCACCAGCTGTATATCTGTAATAACACCTTTTTCAATTGTGACACTGACAGTAAGCTTACCTGCAAATCCGCTGCCGATGCCCTCATAAGTCCCGTCTTTCCATAAATAAGTTTCTTCTGCTTCTTTCGCTTCCTCATTTTGTTTCGTGTATTCTGCAAGAATACTGTCTAAGCTGCTCTCTAACTTCGTCAGTGTTTGTGTAGCAAGTTCTGCCTTTTTCTGCTCTGTCTGCAAAACTTCTTTCGTTTCCCACAAATCCAGATTTATATTATATATATACAAAATACCCACTATAACAATGAAATTAATCAACTTAAGCTTAAAATGCGTGTTTTTCCCTAACATAATATCTCCTACTTTTTCGCCTGCTGTAAAGCTTTTGTTACTGCATTAATAATGCCGTTAGAACTGTATGTTGCTCCACTAACCGTATCAATTCCTTCTACGGACTGACTGCTTATAATCTGTTCACTGACACCGTCATATGCATACCAGAAAAACTCATCATCATCCACGTACTTTTTCACGTCAATCTGCGTAATTATTCCGTTGCTAACGGTAACTGCAATTGTCAGGTTCCCGTTGTATCCTACTGCACTGGCTTCGTAGACCCCGTCTTTGTAAGGACTTTCCTGTGGTTCTTCTCCCGGTGCACTGGTTGGTCTTGGTGTCGGAGTTGGCCTTGGAGTAGACGTAGGCTTTGGTGTTAGAGTAGCCGTCGGTGTGGTATTTTCTGTCTCGCTACCATCCTTCCTTGCCTTTTTCAAAGCATCTTTTACGGAATTCAAAATACCATTGGAGCTGTATGTTGCCCCTGTAACCACATCGATTCCTTCTGCCGTCTGCCGTTTTATAATCACATCCACCAAAGTCATTGCACGTTTTAAGAAAGCTTCATCATCTTGAGAAGAAATTGAAATCTTTTCAATTTTAGACTTCTTAATTGTAACTGTTGCCTGTGTATCTCCGCGGAATCCCTTAGCACTCCCGGTATAAGTTCCATCCTTATATAAGACGTCTGCAGCTTCTTCCTGTGCTTTTATGGAATTGTCGGTAGAGGCAGAATCTTTCGCTTCTTTTTCATACTGGCTTGTATCCTCTTCCCCTTCGGTTTCCTGCAAGTCATCTCCCTCTTGTCTTGCCTGAGACAATGCATTTTGTATGGCTGAAATAATGCCGTTGGAGGTGTATGTTGCACCACTGACCGTATCCACATTCGGACTTTGCTTTTCTAGTACTTTGGCAATCAGGGTTTTTGCTCTTGCTAGATAACTTCCGTCTTCACCTCCGGCGCTTTCAACGGTAATTTCTGTAATCACACCGCCCACAATTACTACTTTTACCTTAACTTCGCCGCCAAAACCAGTTCCGATTCCATAATAAGTTCCATCCTTATATTTGGAATCTTCAAACTGTGGCAGAGTGGTAGGTGCAGGTTTTGCCGGAGGCGCAGCTGTTTCTGACGTATCTTCCACACCCTCTAAGGCATTTCGCACCGCCGCAATGATTCCCTTGGAACTAAAGGTTGCTCCACTGACGGTGTCAACATCCAGCGTCTGGTATTCCAGAATCGAATCAATAACACCCTTTGCTTTACTTACAAATGGTCCGTCGTCTGCTTCGACTTCTGTCACTTCAATCGATACAATTTTACTTTCTTCTACTATTACTTTAACTTTGATATGTCCTGCATATCCAACACCTACACCTTCATAAGTTCCATCAACAAAGCTTTGGGCTTCCCCATGTTTGGAAGAGTTTTTGTCACTGCTCTTTGTTTTGGACTTTTTCTGTGTTGTTGTCTTTTTCTGCTCATCTTCCTGCTCTGCCTGTTGGGCTTCTTTTAATGCAAGCTCAATTTTGGAAATGTCATAAGAATCTAATTCTATGGCAGTATTCGCCGCTACCCTGTTCGTAGCTGCAAAAAATGCTGCACCTGCCAAGACGATACAAGGAATTACATATAAAATTGGTTTTAATAATGCACGTACTCTTTCTAAAATTTCTTTCACTGTCTTTTCCTCTCTTTATGCTACGGTTCCTGTAGGTGATATGTATCCTCTGATATGAGTTTGAAATTCTCCTGCAAGCCATCCGTTACATATACATTTTCTTCTGAATCAATAAAAACAGCCTCCACATGGTAAGTTTCTGCTAATTTCATTCCCTCTTCCACTCCTAAAACAAAACAAGCAGTAGACAAACCGTCACTTAACAGTCCGTTTTGGGCTACTATAGTAACAGATTTCAAACCACTTCTTGCCGGATATCCTGTTTTGGGATCCAAAATATGGTGATAGCGAACACCATCCTGCTCAAAATATTTTTCATAATCACCGGAAGTAGAAATGTAATTCTCGCCTTCTAAATACAAAACACCCATATAATTTTCACCGCCCAGCAACGGATCAGTTATAGCTACTCCCCATGGTTCTCCATTTGCTTTTTCTCCAAAGGTAAGAATACTGCCGCCTACGGAAATAACTGCGCCGCTGATTTCCGGGTGAGTTTCCAAAAAGGATTTCGCTTCATCACATCCGATGCCTTTTCCCACAGCTCCTAAATCTATGCTGGTATCTGCTTCCAGCACTGCTTTCTGATTTTCACAAATTACATTTTTATAACCATCTGCTTTTAAAAGTGCAGTAATTTCCTGCTCTGCCGGCACTCTTGGATTTTCTCCGTCGATATCCCAAAGTCTTGAAATTTCCCCGATGGTGGGATCTAAGGCTCCGTTGCTTTTTTGAGAGATATCCAGTGTTGCCTGCAGCATTTCTTCTAATTTTCCTGTGATTTCTACGCCATTTTCATCTCCTGCACTGGCATTTAATCTGAAAATTTCGGAATCTTTCTCCCTCCATGATATGTAAGATGTTTCCACCTGCTTTAATATATTAAAAATTTCAGAGTTTATATTTTCTCCCGTGGTATAAATATTGCCTGTGACAATAGTTCCCATAGCGATATCACTCTCTGTATAATTTTGCACTTCACTTTTATCATTCGGTTGCGTTTTTTCTTGTGTTGCTTCCTGCGTATTTGTTCCTGATGCTTCTTCTGCCTGACAGCCTGCAAGAAGCAAAGCGGCAAGAAGTACAATCCCATACCTTCTGATTTCTTTGCAACGTTTGCGTTCCATGTTCCTCTCTCCTAACTTAAGTTTTTAATCGCTAACTTCATGTCATATTCTATCTTTCTGCTTATCAGATTGCAAGATTTGTTATTGAGTATTTTTTTCATTAAGCAGGGATGTTGTTGTATTTTGACGGCAAGACTGATACAATTTGCCAGGTAACCATATATAGATATGTAATAAAGAAAGGAATCTTTATGGATAAAAAGAAAAAACTGAGTTTTGCAATCGGAGCTTTCATTGGTGTTTTAGTTTTCATCTGTGCAGTAATTTCCTGCTTACAATTCATGGGAAACGGTTCCGGGAAATACGCTTATATCTATCAGGATGGAGTATTAATACGTAAAATTGATTTATCAGAAAATAAAAAAGCCTATGAATTTACCATCGAGTATTCTTCAGATACGGAACATGGATTTAATACCATTTTAGTGGAGGACGGAAAAATCGGAATTTCGGATACAGATTGTCCTGACAAGACCTGCCAGCACATGGGAATGATAAACTCCACGCATTTTCCCATTACCTGTCTTCCGCATAAACTGGTGATTCGAATTGAAGATGATGCACCGAATAAAGATGCACCGGATGTTATTACACATTAATTATTACGGAGGTTTTCATGAGCATAAAAACAAAACGGCTGACACTTTTGGCAATGTATACCACCATTGCTCTTACCATATTTGTGGCTGAATCTGCCTTGCCGCCGCTTCTCCCCATTCCCGGAGTGAAGCTTGGGCTGGCTAATATTGTTACTCTGTGGCTGATACTCAATGGCACCTGGAAAGATGCCCTTTGTGTTCTGGTAATGCGCATTATACTAGGAAGCATTTTTGCCGGACAGATGGTTTCTTTTGCTTACAGCCTTTCCGGTGGACTACTCTGTCTTCTCGCCATGCTGTTAATTCATCATCTTCTTGGCAAAGAGCATATTGTTATCACCAGTGTTGTGGGAGCCATTTTCCATAACATTGGACAGCTGTTGATAGCATTTATAGTTTTAGAGTCTTTTAGCATCATTGCTTATCTACCTGTGTTATTTATCAGTGGTATGGCTGCCGGAATTTTTACCGGACTTTGCACCAAAGCCACCCATAAGCGTATGGGACAGTTGATGAAGCTACACTGAAAAAAGCCGGCAGCTTTTCAATTCTTCTTGTTTCTTTTCTTCGGTAATCCAATGGAGCTACTATTATTGCGATTATTACTTCCATTATTGCATCCATTTTTACTACCAAACATAATACCTTTTTTCACTGGCGATAAAACAAATCCAGCAATAATACCCATTAAAAAGCCACAGACCACTGCCAGACCTTTCTCCAATGGAGTATACTCCTTCTGTAAAATTTCTTTAACCTTCTCTACCATAATAAAACCCTCCTGTTTTTCAATAATCTCTCGTAACAAGTATGTGTATTTCTTATGTTTATTTTATCATAGAATTACTGATTTTCAAAATAATTTTCATTGTTAAAAAAGGAGGCAGTTTTCACTGCCTCCCTAGGGAATTTGAATTATATTCAAACTATTTTTTGATTGTTACTTTTTTAACACTACTGTAGTTTCCATATATTTTTTTGGAATCTGATGTCTTATAAGCTCTTACCCTTATATAGTAAGTTTTCTTCTTTTTTAATCCCGTAATTGTCTTAGAAGTTGTAGCTGCTTTCTTTACCGTATATGTTTTCTTCCCTGATGTAAATTTTTTATTTGTGGCAATCTGAATTTGATATCCGGCTACTGTTTTGTCTTTTTTCCAAGCAACCTTTAACTTTTTTCCTTTTACATTAGATACCTTAGAAATGGTTACTTTCTTAGGTGCAGTAACTTTAGGGGTTGGAGTAACTGTCTTAGTCAGAACAGCTGTGGCTGTTTTTGTCGGAACCGGAATACTGGTCGGTGTGGGACTTTCTGTAACAGCCTCCTGCTTTTCTACTGAAAATATAAGTTCCGGGTAACCATTGGAAGCTAAAGTTAATTCATAAGTTCCCTCTTCCGCAAATACAGATGTTCCTCTAGAACCAGCCTGCAAATCTACAGAACCGTCTTCTGCAATAATGGCTACAGCACCATGTCCGCTTGCAGAATAGCTTGTTGTTTTTTCACCGAATTTCACTGTAACCATTGCAAGATTTTTAATATAGTTAGCAGTTTCTTCTGCACTGGTATTATCCAATGCGGTAATTTTTCCGTCCTTAAACTGCACCGGAAGTGTATTTGTTTTCACAAGAAAACTTGCAGAATTATCAGCATATTTGTGGTTTGTATCTTTTGCAGTTATCGTATATAAACCTGGTAATGTTCCGGCATCATAGAAAATTTTTCCGTTTTCGTAAGAAGCATTTTTTAAACCTTCCGGCAGGTCTAACTGCCAGTTTCCGTCTTCCGGAAATCCTGTCATAGTAACAGCCGTCTGTTTCGCTGTCAAATCAGTATCTGCAATTTGGAACGTTCCATCGTATTTTATTGGCACATATGCATCAATGTCGTCTACCGTATAAATACCATTATCACAAATAAATTCTACGCTTTCAATGGTTTTTCCCATCATGGAGCTATAGTGTTCATAGCTCAATTTATTTCCATGACTTTCAGTGGTGGAAAATCCTGTAGACCAGGAAAGCTGTGCACCGTTTTTCCATATGTTTTCTAAATGACGTAATGCATATCTGGTTCCATCTGTTGTTTTAACCACAGCACCATAAACAATTCCTGTTAAAGCAAGACCTGTCATATTTAACTGATAATCACCATAATTGCTTTTGGTCGTTAAAGATGCAGTTACATCATTTAATTTCATAACTGTCCCTTGCACTGCCAAAAAGTTTCCTTCCTCATCCATTACCTTATAGGTTGCAGGAATTTCTTCAATTTCTTTAAAAGTATTTAATAAGGTACTTTCCGTATTCTTTAGTTTTTCATAAATATCATGTTCAACTGCCACATAATATTCAACACCTAAAATGGTTCCACCATTTCCTTCAGCAGCAATTTCTGAATAAGTACCCTTTTGTGTTTTCCACTTATTTGCAGTTGCTGATGTTACAGCATCTACAGTAACGTTATTAGTTTCTCCTAATTCAGCTTTATAAAAATCGGCATATGGAATCTTCATAATCCCATATACGTAATTTTTCTCTATGGGTGCCTCATTAGAAACCGGGCATGTGGTTTCCTCAGCAAACACCGGCTCCGCAGTCCATACAGATACAGAGGTTGTTGTCACTGCCATTGCCAACAACATAGATAATAGTTTTTTCATTTTCATAATTGGCAATCTTATCCTTTCTAGTTATCAAAAATGTTTGTTCTTTCTTCCATTAGTTAGTCGCGACTACCTTTAGGTAGTGTAGCATTCTAGGAAAAAATTGTCAATTTTTCTAATTGAGAAAATTCATCAGATAGGCTTTTACGCTGATAAGTAGTAATAATGCTATCACCAAAACACAAGCCACACCAAAACAACCTACCGCCCTTTTACTCTGCTTCAACACCATCACTTCTAAACTGCTTTTCTCTACGCTTTCTACTAATTCCCACTTATTTTTCGTAGATGTAATATTCTGCTTCCAACTTGAGAAGTCTGACCATTTTCCAGGAATCATTTCCAGAATCCAGGAAAATCCCCGGTAGAAATCAAACCGTAAGACTTCTCCCTCCACACCATATCTTGTTTTAAAATCCTGCACAGTTTCCAGCACCGTTCTTCCGGACTGCTTTTTGATGGTGATACGATTTAAGACTGCATCTGTGTTCCTTTGCTTTTGAATCACTAAAATATCTTCCGGTTCATTGACAATTCCTCGCACCTGAAATATCTCATTTTCATATTGTATATACAAATTTTCTGCATGATGAGTTCCGAAAAGCTGTTCCGCTGTTTTTCTACCTATCAGACATCCCTTTCTATCATCCTTCTGTAATATCTTTCCCCAGGGAATCAGATACTCTGAGGAGCCTCTAATTGTTAAAACATTCACATTTGCCTGTCGCAAATTTTCTCTGTTACTGATTGAAATACCTCTTTTTTCACCCCAGAAAGTATAACTCATACGTTTTTCCTGCTCCAGTAATTCCTGCTTCTTATCCATACCATTGCATATCGTGTCTTCATACACTCCATTCAAATTTATCATGGTAATGTTATTTTCGTAAAAACTGCTTCCCTGCCAGAGAGCCATTCCAACAATTACCAGACATAAAATACATAGCAGACACACCACGCCACCGATGTATCTGATGTATTTACTCACGGATTTTGCAGGCGCACCCGGCTGCCTGCCTCAATGTAACGATCCGACTCTGTAATAATATTTGCTTCCATATCAACTGCCTGTTCCGACAATGCAGCATATTTGTCATTTTTATCCATAATCTCCACCTCAACGGCTCTTACAACATATTCTTTTCCTAATATAGTTTCTTCCTGTTCTGCCACATACACATAATCCTTATCGTCTTTACTATGGACTGCACTGTACGGCACCGCTGTCCCATATAACTCTGATTGCTTCACAATACTCATCGTTGCACTGTCACCAATAGATAACTTATCCGGCGGCAAAAGCACTGTTGCAACAAAGTTTTCGCTGCCCTCCTTCTTTTCTATAGTTTCAACTTTTAAGTCAGACACAGTACCTCCTGTTACTTTCAAAGTAACCGCATCCCCTGCCTGCACATATTTTTTATCTTCCTTATTGATTTCTGCCACAAACCGCATACCGGAACTAATGTCTGCCAGAGTAAACGCTGCCGTATCGCTGGTTTTCTGTCCAACGGAAAGAAAACTCTGGATAACCACTCCGGAAACAGGTGACAGAATATTTCCTTCTGCCTGTTTTACTTTTTGCAGTTTCTCCAGTTTTTTCTGCTTTTCTTCTATTGTAATCTCGTTAATTTCAACAGATGCATCTTCGGAAACGAAAGTGTTATCTGCATCCTCCATCTGTCTTTCTGATTCCCCAACTGCCTGTTGATAAGCTGCTACAGCTGTACTGTATGTCTCCTGCGCACGCTTTACCTCTGCCTGCAGACTTTGCAGCTGGGTTTGCTGATTTTCTGAGTTCTGAGAATCTGTACCGTCAGAAGCGGCTTCCTGTGTATCTTTTGATAGCTCCGCATTCTTTTGCAAGTCCTCCGCACTTTTCTCCGCACCAAGACTTTTATCAATTGTATTTTTTTGTGATTCTTCGTAGGTGCTCAGGGCTTCCTTTGCCTCCTGCAATTCTTTTTGTGCTTTTTGCACAGCAGCCGTATTTTCCTGCACTGCCTTGTTGTAATCCTCACTTGCCCTTTTTTGTGTTATCTCTTTACTCTTTTGTGCATTATCCACTGTTTTCTTTGCCTGAGTGTTTTGCAGCTGTAAAGTTTTGATTTCATTTCGGATTCCCTGCATTACTTCCTCTAACTGGGATAAATCCACCTGGGCTAACACTTCATTTTCTTCTACCTTCTCACCTTCACTGACATACACTGCTTTTACCAGCAGATTTTCCTCCGTCACTACCGCAAGTTCCTGATTCTTTTCCACTGTTCCTTCTGCTTCTACCATATGCTCAATCTTTTTTGCACTTGCCGTTTCCACAGTAACCTTCGCCACAGTAAGAGAATCTGCCGCTCTGGATATAACTGTACAGAGAAACATAATAATGAGAATCACGCTTAAACCTTTTAATGCAATTTTTTTCATAAGTCATCTCTTTCCTTTTTTATTACCGGACCTAAAAAAACAACTGTTACTTTTGCACCGTTGCCGTTATTCCCTGCTCTAAATAGTCCTGACCATAAAGAAACACAAACAATGCCGGCAGCAATGACACTAGTGCTGCACACATAGCAAATCCTGCCTTTTCCATGCTAATCTCCGGCAAATATAATGCCAATGGCCACAATCCTTTTGTTTTTAAAAAGGTTATAGGACGTTCTATCTGATTCCAACATTCTAAAAACTGCAGCACTATGGCACTTATAATTCCTGCATGCCCTAAAGGTATTCCCACATAACAAAACACCTGCCACTCACCGGCACCATCTATCCTTGCCGCTTCTAATACTTCCTCCGGAATGCTTGCAAAAAAACGATACATTAAAAACACAGAAAATGTTGAAAAAATTCCAGGCAGGTAAACGGAAGCGTGAGTATTCAGCAGATGAAATTTGTCAAGCACCAGATATTCAGAAAGCATGGTCACCTGAAAGGGAAGCATCATCAAAATAATATACAGAAAATAAATCTGTTTCTTCCCTAAAAATTCGTATCTTGCCAGTCCCCAGGCAGAAGGCATGCCAAAGACAAGCTGCCCTGCCAGAATAATTACGGTTATTTTTACAGAATTCCAAAACATCTGGTAAAATTCCGGTGAATCCATCAAAAGTTCTATAATATTCTGTAGTGTAGGATATTTGGGAATCAACCGCCAGCCCGCCATACCCTCTGTCCCTTTTGTGACCGGGGCAATCAATTCCGATAGTTCTAACTGACCCATAAAAGAACCTGATAATAGAAATAACAACGGACTGACAGTTATCCCAACACAAATCCCCAACAAAATTATTTTGATAATTTTTCTCATATATGCAACAGATTTCAACGTTCTTCCTCCCAACTGTGCTGCAATATGCACACAAACAACAAAATTACAAGAAATAGAAACACCGCCGCCGCTGCCATTTTATCTGTGGACAACTCCCGAAACCAGTTATTAAACAAATGCTGTAACATGTAAATGCTTTCCTGGGGATAACTTCCCGCCACCAGATATGCCTCCCGAAACACCTTAAAAGAGTTTAAAAAAGAAATTACTACAATAGTAAATGCACTTTGCTTTAAATTGGGCAGTGTAATTCTTACAAAAGTTCGGAACTTTCCAGCACCATCCACCGCTGCTGCCTCATAAATACTTTCCGGAATGGCGGAAAGCCCTGCACTCCACAGCACCACTGTATAGCCAAGATTTTTCCAAATATAACTAAACACCAGTACATAAAAAGCAGCGTTGGTGTTCATAAAGTCCACCGTATTTTTTCCTAATAAACTCAATAAATGATTTAACATGCCATGACTGTCAAAGACTAATTTCCACAGCAGCACAATCCCGGCGGCAGGAACTGCAAGAGGTATGAGATAACCGCTTTTACAAAACTTTGCTCCATTTCCCCCTCTTTGCAGCATTGCAGCTACCACCAAGGACAATCCTAAAAGCAATGGCAGACAAACCAGTACAAAATGAACCGTATTTCCTACCGCCAGTCCGAAGGCTTTATTTTCGATTACCTGCCGATAATTATCAAAACCACAGAATTCTCCATTTATTCGCCGAAAGGAGCGTACTGCCACATCCAGGAAAGGCAGAAGATAAAATAGGATAACTCCTGCTAATCCCGGTATTACAAACAAAATTCCCTTTTTTGATTTCATAACCTTACCTTATTCTGAAAGATATAATTTTACTTTCTGCATAATCGCGGCACTTGTATCTTCGAAAGACTGGTCGCCTGTCAGATATTTACTTCCTTCCTCCATTACCAACTCTTGAATAATTCTGTCTGTAATGATTGGTTTTTCCATGCTTTCTATTTTTTCCGTCAGTCCATTAATTTCTTCCTTAGTAAGTGGTGTATGCTCATAGGATATCATCGTGCCATCTTCGGTACACATAGCCACAGATGTATTCTCTTTGTTTTCTCCTGATTCTATTTCCTTCTCACATAACTCTTGATAAGCAGCCTTATTTACCGGAAATCCTGATTCTGACTGCAAACCACATTCTTTACTAAACAAGACCTTAATAAACTCCTGTACATCCTTCTCCTCTTCTTTTCCACTGACAATACCCGCCATCAGATATGGAACAAAACCTTTTATTTCCTGTTTACGGAATATGTCATAAGTTCCCCCTAGCTGCTTTTCAATGGAAAGCAAGTCTTTTAGCTCGTATAAATTTGACAGTGTTCCATATGAAATCTGACATTCTTTTATCAATCTTTCCATGGAAGAAATGCTTCCCAGATTATAGCCGTTAAACCCAGTATATGCATACCTTCCCTCGCTCTGTCTGTTCTGAATGTCGCTGTCTAAATCATACATTTCTTTTGCTGTCTTTAGATAGCTTTCCAGCTTACTTTGCTCTATCACTCCTTCATTTCCAATCCATTCTGCAGATTCCACCTGAAAGAGTTCTCCCAGGATACCGTTGGTTCCACCAACTGAAAATACTGCTTTTCCTTCTTCTTTCAAACCTTTTCCATAATTTAACAATTCTTCTGCACTGCCTGTTTCTACTGCCTCTTTACTTCCCGAAATTACCGGAATTTTAAAACGGCAAGGCATACAGTAAATACTTCCATCCCTTTCGTAACACTTCTTAATGTTAGAAAACATTCCGTCAGAAATATCTATTTCATCTATCAATCCCTTGATATCTGCCAAAATCCCTTTCTCTATATAACTCTCCACTGGCATACCATCTAAAATAAGAATATCCGGTCCTTTTCCTGCTAGAATATCTGTATTTAAGGTGCGAAGTGCATCTTCTGCTGTAACTCCATTTTCTTCGCTGATTCCGATTTCCACTTTTACAAAAGTATCCTGATGCGTTGTCTGAAAATTAGCTACTGCCTGACGTAAAAGATTAGAATCCTCTAAGGCATATACTTTCAACTGTTTTTCCGGAACAGAAGAAGCCTTTTCATCATATACATATTTTAAAACTTTCGGATTTCCCATAGAATCCATAGCTGAAATCAAGTAACTTTTCTCATTTATCATTACAATTCCTGCCAGTGCTAAACTGGTATCACTCAAAGAGCAAAGTTCCCCGTTGATTAACTGCTCACTAACACTTCCATTTTCCAGATGATAAAATACCCCCTGATGATTAGCATATACAAGACTATTTTCTTCCATTCCTTTTGTCATAATCATAGGCAGATATCCCGGTGTGGATGAACCTTCCACATATTTCTTTGCCACTTCATCTAAAACGGAGTCTGTAGCCGCCTCACTTCCATCGTCACCGGAAAAAATTTTCATTCCATTATCCGATACCGCATACACTCTGCTTCCCGCCATTCCGAAATAAGAAATCATTTCTTCTTTTGGCACATATATTTCACTTAATTCTCCGGTCTCTGTATCCAGTTTATAAAATGTAGAATACAAATCCTGTAAAATCAAGTTTCCCTCTTCGTCAAAGGCTGTCTGAGATACAAGGTTATCTATGGCAGTCATTTGCTCGTCTTCACCTGAAGCCATCTGGAATTCCACGTTACCTTCTCCTATAGATTCCTTGTTTTGGGGAAGTGTAAAATCAATATCTTGTACTTCCCCTTTCTTAGAAACCAGTTTTAAGCTTTCCTTATTATTCAAATCAGACGATTCACTTTGACCATCTTCTTCAAAATATCCCACATAAGCCACTGTCCCGTCATTTCTGATTGCCACATTAGATATATAAGAATACTTTAAAGATTCCAGTTCTTTCACCTGCCAGTTTTCTCCTTCATCTGTAGATGTTAACAAACAATCTGTACCTGTCTGACCTATGTTTCCCACCAGTTCCAAACTTCCGTCTGCCAATTTTGCCGCTGCCCGGATTTCATTTACACCATCCGGAAGGGTTACCTGGGATTCTATAAATCTTCCTTTTACTGCCTCTGTGTTTTCCGTATTCTGAGCAACATCCTTTTTCGTATCAGCTCCATTTTCTGAATTTCCGCATGCCACCAGCCCAAACATTAAGGCAGTCGTCAATATCATTGATATAAATTTACTGCATTTTTTCATTATGTCATTTCCTTCCTTTTTTCGTTTTTCCTTGCTTCAACGTAATTTAGTCTAACAGATTTTTCTTTAAACTTTCTTTAAAATCAGCTTTAATTTTCTTGTTATTTTAAAGATTGTTTTAAGAATTCTATGCTATACTATGTTATACAACAAGAAAAACAAAATCAGGAGGTTTCACATGAAAATCCTACTTATAGAAGATGACAAAAATCTCTGTGACACTCTTTCCTTTCAATTAGAAAAGGAGCATCACAGCGTTGAGGTCTGCCACGATGGCAGGGACGGACTGGATTTATTTTTGCAGGATGCCCATGACCTTGTACTCTTAGACCGTATGCTTCCTACCATGAATGGACTTCTGGTCTTGCGAAAAGCCAGAGAACATGGAATCATGACACCAGTCATCATACTCACTGCCTTAGGGGAACTTTATGACCGCATTGAAGGACTGGACACCGGTGCAGACGATTATATTGTAAAGCCGTTTTCTTTTGAGGAATTATCCGCACGGATTCGCTCTATTGGCAGGAGGAACGGAAGCTACAGCGATGACCACCTGCTTACTTTCGGCGATGTGACTTATGATACAGGATTAAGAGAATTAAAAGGTCCCGGAAATACATTGCAGCTTTCCGGACGAGAAGGACGTTTATTGGAAGTATTTCTCCAAAATCCCGGAACTTCCCTGCGACGCATGGTAATTCTTTCCAGAGTATGGGGTACCGATGCCGAAGTGGAAGAAGGAAATTTAGATACTTATATTCACTTTTTAAGAAAACGCTTAAAATATGTAAGCAGCCGTTTGAATCTAAAAACCATTCGTGGCATCGGATACATGTTAGAAGATTAAGTCCACAGGGAGGAAAGTTTATGTTTCGTAACTTACATAAGAAAATGACTTTATTCTGCATTTTTGTCACCGGTTTTATTTTAATTGCTCTTTCCTGTACCTGCCTTTTCTTTGCTGAAAGCAATATGAAGAGGAACAGTTATGCTTCTTTTTTAAAGGAAGTAAATACCGTAATTCTCCATTTACAGGGAGAAACAGCCATATCTCACCAGTGGTTAAACCAAATGCGTGATACCGGTAATTTTCAAATTTATTTATATGACAATGGACAGGAATTATTATACCGACAGCTCCATTCGTCCACTTCACCGCAAAAAAAGCAACAAGAAACTCTGTTGTTAGAAAAAATAATGGAACATGCAGAAAGCGTATTCCAGCTTAATATTTTTCAGAGTACCTCCAGCCTTTTTCCGGTGCACGAAGAATTTTCCTTTAAACTTAACCGTAAAGAAAGCTACTATGTGTCTGCAGGAATTATTCCAAAAGCAGGCGGAGACTTAAGTTTTATATTACTACTCTCTCAGACACACCAGAAACATCAAATTTGGACACTGCGTCTTTTCATTCTAGGTGCTGACATTCTTGGCGTCATTCTTCTCTCGTTCTTCTCCTGGTTCTTTACCGGAAAAATGTTACTTCCACTAGAGGAGAACCGTAAAAAGCAAACACAATTTGTGGCTTCTGCCTCTCATGAACTTCGTACTCCTCTAACAGTAATTTTATCTGCTTTAGAGGCAATGAAAAAAACAGATTGCAAAGAAGAACAGATACATTTTTCCAAAATTATGGAAGAAGAAGGAGCACGAATGCAACATTTAATTTCCGATATGCTACTTTTAGCCAATTCGGATTCTAAACATTTTCATTTGCAGCCAGGCAACTGTCAGCCAGATCTTATTCTATTAAACGTGTATGAAAAGTATGAAACTCTTGCCAGACGAAAAGAGATTTCCCTAAGAATTTCTCTGCCAGATGAACTGTTGTCTGACTGTTATTGTGACATGGAGCGAATGGTGCAAGTGTTATCTATCCTTATGGATAATGCTCTTTCCTACACACCACGGGGTGGCACCGTAACTCTCTCCTTAGGTTTAACATCCGCCGCAAAATATTGTTTCTCCGTGGCAGATACTGGTCCCGGCATTGCTGATTCTGAAAAGAAGCTGGTATTTGAACGTTTTTACCGCTCTGATAATGCCCACACAGAAAAAGAGCATTTTGGCCTTGGACTTTGCATTGCCAAAGAAATCATTCTTGCACATAAGGGGAAAATATGGATTGAAGACAACAATCCCTGTGGAACTGTGTTTTGCATAGAACTGTGATGCCTTACGCGGGCATCACAGAAAAGATGTAATAATCAACCAAGTGATTATAAGTATACTTAAGTAAATCACATTCGTGATAGTAAAAATTACAAAATACTTCTTCTTAAGCTGTGGCTTTTTCTGTACCACTTGTTTATAAGAAATCAGACTTGCCATAGAGGCAATTAAAGTTCCAAGACCTCCAAGATTAGTTCCTATAATCAAACTTTCCCAATGGCTGGTGAATCCTGACAACAGCAATGCCGCCGGAACATTACTGATAAACTGGCTGGCAAGCACCGCCGTTATCATTTCATTTCCTTCTAAAACACCTTCCAGAAAGTTACAAAAGAAGGGGATTCTGGCTAAATTCCCTATAAACACAAATAGAAATAAAAAAGTAAGCAATAGCGAATAATCTACTCTACGGAATAATTCTTTATCCAGACAAAAAATTGCTACAACAACGACCGCCAATACAAGCATCCAGGACATAAGATGGGCCACCGCCAACACACACAGCCCAAACAGCACAGTATAGGCAGTGATTCTCAACTTGTCAAACTTTTCTTCTCTGGAATATTTTTTGAAACTCTGCAATGTCACCGGCACCTTTTTAATACCTAATATGTTAATTATCAACAAACAAAATGATACCATACCATAGGGAAGTATCACTGCCACAAATTGTAAGATTCCATAACCAGACCTTCCGTATAAATATAAATTCTGCGGATTTCCAAAGGGCAGTATCATACTCCCTAAATTAGCTGCAATGGTCTGCAGCACAACTACCGGCACCAGCAAGTCTTCCATTTCTGCCATTTCCAGCACAATAATAGAAAAAGGCACGAAAGTCAGCAGAGAAACATCGTTGGTGATAAACATGCTTGTAAAAAAGCACAAGAAAATAAGTACTGCCGCCACACTCCGACTCATCCTTACATGAGTAAGAAGAGTTTCTCCAAGCCACTGAAAAATTCCTAATTTCTGATACCCCGCCATCACTGACATAAGGCAGAACAACAACCCAATAGTCTTGTAATCAATATACTGTCCATACTGCTTATCCGGTGGTACCAAACACACAGATACCAGCGCAAGTATTATGGCAATGGTCAATACACTTTCCCTTTTTATCCAGCCAAGAATCTGTTTCTTTGCTCCTTTCATACCTTTAGCCTTTCTATTAATTTTTCATCTTCTTAAATTTCGAAGCTTTATAACCCGGAATAATAGATTTCCATTTTTTTGCTCCGATGGTTTTTAAATATTTCTTTGTATATTTTTCCGATTTTGGCGTGTCCATATATTTGAACACGGTATACGCTTCTCTGCGTTTGTGACTGACTGTTGACAATCCCATAGACAGTCCCTGTGCCGCTTCTCCTGCGTGATCATACTGTGAACGGATAATAAACGCATCAATCATTGGATTGAATTCTGCCTTATAGTATCCATATGCAATAGAAGCTGCCTGTGCCCTTTCTCCTAAATCTGCCGTATATCCCTGTTCAGAAAGAATAATTCTGGTTTTCGTTCCATAATGCTTTTTAATGTAATTTGTCAGGGCTTCTATGTTTTTCATCGTAACATACGGTGAATGCTCACTGCGGGTTACATATTGGTTACTTGCGTATGCAGTAGTTGTCAACGGATAGGAATATGCATGATATGCAAGGTTCCATCTTGTTTTCGGACTCTCTTTCTTCAAGGCATTATCAAATGCTGACAGGAAAGTTTTTCCATTCCAACCCATTTGAGATACCGGAATCGCCCATGCGTTATCTAATGGTATAAAAATTCTTGCATTGGAGTAAGATGATTTTATTCCATAGCTCAACATCTGAAATGCTTGTGCATAAGATTTTGAATAATCACTCAAGGAAAGATTTCCTACATGATTCCACATCTTCTGAGAATTGACTTCATTCCCTAATACCCAGTTAGAAACATAGCAGTCCTCTTTTCCAAAACTTTGTCCAAGATAGCAGAATGCTGCCTCTAAAGTTTCCCTCGCCTTTTCATCCACTGTATTTAATCCATAATAATAATACCCTTTGGTTCTTCCAGACGGATGGATTAAGTATGTATTTCGTGCATCCCACGGCAGATAGAGCATCACGGTAACGCTGATATTGTTAGCATTACACTCCTTTACATAGCCCTGCTGTGTATTGGAAAAATAATATGTCTTTCCATTGTATACATAAGCAGTGCCTTTACCTTTTGTAGTAATTAAATCATTCAGATTAATATTACACATCGTATTTTTTGCACCAAGATTCACATCATTTGCTCCATGAATTCCCTTCTTAGATGCCGGCTTCACATATGCCATCTGGTTAAATGCCGTTTTCTCAGGATTACTTATGTAAGTTGCTTTACTGATAATTTTATAATTTCCATTCTGCTTTACTGCCACGGCAAATTTTGATACCACATTTACTTTATCTTCTGTATCAAGATTAAATGCCACTTTCTTTCCTTTAAATACTTTTGACAGAGAATTTACCGGCTTGTTGTTGGAAGGATTCACCTTTACCAGATAATAAAAATCATCACTACTCTTTACCTGCTTATTTATGGTTGCCTTTACCGTAACTTGTTTTGATGTCACTGCTTTGGCAGACGTGATTTTGGCAGAATTGGAAGTCGCCTTATATTCTTTCACAGAACTCTTAATAGATGCCTTCTGTATATCACTGTATTTTCCGTAACAGATTTTTCCTAAATCATCATATGCGTACGCACGGGCTTTGATGTAGTAATTTCCCTTTGCCGGCTGCGAAATTGTCAGGTTCACACTGTTTCCCATCGCATAGGTAGCAGTCTTTCCCCTGGAAAAATTTCTGTTTGTAGAAACCACTATTTCATAACCCTTGGCATTTACAATCCTTTTTAGTTTTATTGTGAGTTTCTTTCCCTTTGCAGAAATAGTATCAAATTCTATTTTTGCAGGTGCCGCATTAATCCATTTTGCATAAAGATTCAGATTTCCTGTGCTTCCTTTTGGAATGGAATTCAACGCTCTGCCACGAAAAGCACTATTGGTATACCAACCACCAAAATAATGACCTTTCTTTTCCGCAGTCGGAAGGATAATCTCAGGACTATTTACATTGTATTTAGACACTTTATTACTTCCGTTGATAAAAGTACCACCATTTACATGATATTGAATCGTATAATTATCTAATGTCCATCTGGCATTCACAGTGATATTACTACCTGCCTTTACAATGATTGCACTTTTAATCCTGTTATCCCCATTTGAATTTCTCCACTCCTTTAAAGTATATCCCTTTTTTACAGGTAGTGGAAAGTTAGAACATAACAGTTTGTAGTCCTGTAACTGCTCTATATCTTTCTGAGTAAACTCCTTTACTACTGAATAACCTCCTCCATTCTGTGGGAAGGTTCCTCCATTTCCGTTAAAGGTAACCGTCGCCACAATTTCCTCAACCGGTGTAGGAATTGGAGTTGCCGTTACCTCTCTCTCTTCGTTTTCTTCCGTAAGTACTTCCGTATGAGTTATGCTCTTCGCATATACTGTATCAATATTTTTTCCACTGCCGACTTGCCCCAAGGCAAGCAACACAAACATTCCTAAAAGAATGCTTTTTTTCCCTTTGTGTTTTCTCTTCATAGAAATTCCCCTTTTTTATTTTCTTATGCTTAATTCTATCATATACAAGATAAAAAAACTATACTTTTTCATTCTTTCTACCTTGGAATTACCAATATTTTTCGCTATAATATACCTAAAGAAATTATGAATCATTTTTCTCAAGGAGGAACCACATGAAAAAAACAAAAACCATAACATTATTTTTACTTTCTGTTTTTTTATTTATTGCCATTACAAATCCGCTGATTGCTAATGCTGCAAATATTACCCTGAACACTTCAGAGCTCTCTTTATGTGTTGGTTCTTCTGCCACTTTAAAAATAAATGGTACAAAATCGAAAATTCAATGGTCCAGTTCCAAAAAATCTGTAGCCACCGTAACTACAAAGGGAAAAGTTACCGGAAAGAAAAAAGGAACTGCTACAATCACTGCCAGACTGGGAAAGAAAAAATATATATGTAAAGTAATGGTATATCAGCCATCTTCCGGAAATAAGCAGATAGACACTAAAATAAAATCTATTATCAAGAAAAATATATCAGTCAATATGACTACCGCCGAAAAAGTAAAAGTAATCCATGACTATTTAGCCCTGAATTGTGCTTATGACTATAATAATTACTTAAAAGGAACACTCCCTGCGGTTTCTTATTCTCCCCAGGGAGTGCTGATGAAAAAAAAGGCTGTATGTCAAGGATACGCTGATACCTTTCAGCTGTTTATGGATGCCTTAAACATTCCATGCAAAACCGTTACCGGGACAGCCAATGGCGGAGGACATGCCTGGAATATGGTTAAAATTAATGGCAAGTGGTTTCAAATTGATGTCACTTGGGATGACCCGGTTCCGGATAAAAAGGGCTATGTTCGATATAGTTATTTTTTAATTACAGACACTCAAATGAGTAAGACTCATAATTGGAATAAATCTGCTTATCCCAAATGCACCACCAGTTCCAATCGATTTATTAAAAATTTAGGAACCGTATCCAAAAACACGGAACAGGCTGTTCAAAATTTTGTAAAAGGATACCAGACAAACAAATCCAATATCCAGCTAATTGTTCCTAAAAAACTTGGGGAGAATAATGAGTTTCTTAGTAACCTGATTTTTAAAGATTTAAGAAAAATATATCCATCTTATGCAATCAATAGTTTTCAATATTCGTACTATATCTACGGAGATTACTATATTTATACTATCAAATGCCAGTAACTATGATTACACAATAGGAGGCTCCTATGAAATTCGTGAAAAAGGATACCAATTACTTTTTGGAAAGCTATCAGGGAAATGAAACCACGGTAACTATACCTGCTCTGGTAAATGCTCTTCCGGTAACTGAAATTGGAGCAAAAGCTTTTTTAAGCTGTAAAAGTATTACACATCTGACTTTACCGGAAACCATTCAGGAAATCGGCGATTGGGGATTTGCCCATATGAAAAGTCTGAAATCCCTTACTTTACCGGCTCATTCTATTCGTTTGGGAAAAAATGTTTTTCTGGACTGTATCAATCTGACAGAAATTAAAATTGAACCGGATCATTCTAAGAATTCTGGATTGCCTTACTTTCTGGCTTCCTCCGTCACTCTGTTAAATGAGCCTTCTTTGTGTTGCCCGGAACGTGCCGGAAATGAAACCCAGCACGCCGAATGGATGGCAGACTATGATACTGTTTTACTTCAATTTCTTTCAGCACCGGACAATACCGGATTTGAGCCTGTATTTCTTGGCTGGTTTAGTGTAGAAGATTTGGATTTACAAACGCAAAAGTTTACGAAACAACGACAACGTGAGAAAACTTTTCTTGTATTTCAACGTCTTCTCTATCCTGCCTATTTAGAGAACTCCACCAGAAAAATATTGTGTGATTACCTGACTTCCCATATGCCGGAAGGTGCACTGGCACAAGAACATACAGTTCCTTTCGAGATGCTTTGTAAGGAATTTCGGGATGATATCCGGTACCTGAAGATTGTTGCTGATACCGGGTATATTACCGCGCAGACACTGCCTTTACTGCAGGAAGGATTACAAGATGCTGCACCGGAAATAATTGGTTTTTTACTCCGGTATCAGCATGAGTTTGTGAGATGCGAAGATTTCTTTGCGGGGTTGGAGATTTGAATTAGCTTTGGGTGAGAAACTCCAGTCTATCAAAAATCGCATATGAATTATAGTGAATTACTCCAACTCGCAAAGGACTGGGGTGATTTTGTATGTGACCGCAGGATTATTTGGCGCTTACTATTCACTTACAAGGTTCTCAAACGCACGATTAGCACTAACCATAAGCGAATGTGTTTTACACCTTTATTCACTTACAAGGTTCTCAAACTAAATCTATTAATCATATCATTTCCCCCTATGTTTTACACCTTTATTCACTTACAAGGTTCTCAAACTATATCTTCCCATTTAAGTGCTGCTAATTCGTTTTACACCTTTATTCACTTACAAGGTTCTCAAACTGCGTAGTTGCTCATTCCTGTATAGTATTTGTTTTACACCTTTATTCACTTACAAGGTTCTCAAACCAATGGAACGGTATGCCAGTGGTATGGAAGTTTTACACCTTTATTCACTTACAAGGTTCTCAAACTGATGTTGATTTATAAAACAATGTGGTATAGTTTTACACCTTTATTCACTTACAAGGTTCTCAAACTGGTCGCAAGAAGCAAATGAAGAATGTCACCGTTTTACACCTTTATTCACTTACAAGGTTCTCAAACCCCAAGGAATCTGCACAAAATCTGAACAAAGTTTTACACCTTTATTCACTTACAAGGTTCTCAAACTAGTGGAGAAAACGGAAAGGATGTGATATAGTTTTACACCTTTATTCACTTACAAGGTTCTCAAACGGAAGAGTAAGTTTACTTCCTTCTGACATTGTTTTACACCTTTATTCACTTACAAGGTTCTCAAACAATGCTTCTAGTCGTTCGTATTCTGTTAATGTTTTACACCTTTATTCACTTACAAGGTTCTCAAACCTACACCGCCCTTTGGTGTCATTACTGCTAGTTTTACACCTTTATTCACTTACAAGGTTCTCAAACAAAATATAAACATTTGTTCTATTCTCGGTAGTTTTACACCTTTATTCACTTACAAGGTTCTCAAACATGTCCTGCCCGATTATATCGGTATGATAGGTTTTACACCTTTATTCACTTACAAGGTTCTCAAACTATTGCCTGCTTTAGTTGGTTTAATAGCGAGTTTTACACCTTTATTCACTTACAAGGTTCTCAAACAAAAAGTTTTCCCCTCGGAGAATCCCCGCCGTTTTACACCTTTATTCACTTACAAGGTTCTCAAACTTATTGCAACTAATTTTTATTATGCCTTTGGTTTTACACCTTTATTCACTTACAAGGTTCTCAAACACTATTCCAACAATTAGCGTGCCACAACAAGTTTTACACCTTTATTCACTTACAAGGTTCTCAAACTACTATCGCTGGGTTTCCTTCATCTGAAATGTTTTACACCTTTATTCACTTACAAGGTTCTCAAACAATAGTCGTAGTTATCTACATCTAACTTATGTTTTACACCTTTATTCACTTACAAGGTTCTCAAACAAATACTTCTAGTTTTCGTTTTGACATATTGTTTTACACCTTTATTCACTTACAAGGTTCTCAAACAAAGGGGTGTAATTTTGGAAATAACAGTGAGTTTTACACCTTTATTCACTTACAAGGTTCTCAAACTACAGTTTATCTTCCTAAAAGTGGAAGAATGTTTTACACCTTTATTCACTTACAAGGTTCTCAAACCCCAGCATAGGCATTATAAATATGATGTTTGTTTTACACCTTTATTCACTTACAAGGTTCTCAAACTGCTCTGTTTTCCATTTGTTTTTTCTTTAAGTTTTACACCTTTATTCACTTACAAGGTTCTCAAACCCATATTTTATCAAACAAAAGTTCGATTATGTTTTACACCTTTATTCACTTACAAGGTTCTCAAACCTCAAATTCAATTTCAAGGTTATCACCGAACCTATACATATTGGCATATGTGTAAGCACCTTATTGTTCTTTATATAACACAAAGTCGGTGTAAAATCGCCATTTTATTGTCTCTAATATGTTATAATGCAACTGTCTTTATCAAAAATATACATTTCCTCGCACTCGAACTTCTCATTAAACATATTAAATTCTATCAGCACTAACTGTATTTTACTATACATAGCAAGTTTGTACAACTCTAATATCTGCTTCTCAGTCAGATATTGTTTGATATTCACAGTTATAAATATACCAATTCCACACACATGGTTAATTAGCTTGATATAATTGAATAGCTTTTCACACATACTGTCACATTCCTCCACAAGTTCCACTCCATATGCCTTGAGAAGTTCTAATAAATTCCATTCTTCCTCATATTTTACCGGATACGGTATTCTCTCCAGCAAACTTTCCAGATAATTACATATATGTGAATGCACCTCTACTCCTTGTGAGAAGCAAAAATCCTGGGCAATTGTTTTGATATCTTGATATAATTTCGTTTTCACTTTTTTGTTATTCAGCTCTAGCGAAAATGGTTCCAGTATAATCTCCGCTTTCTTGCTCAATTCATATTTCTTTTCATTTTCCACAAGCAGCCAGTTACCATCTTTTCCCATAACCTGTGAATACAGTCCTTCAACCATAGGAAGTCTTAATGCAACATCTTCCACCACTATAACTGACACCACATTTTCTTTTAATTCTATATCAAGTCCCAGTTCTCTTTCTACAAGCTTCATAATATCACCAACCTATCATCAGAAGATAACACTTCTGTCCGGCCTTCTCCCACGATATATTCCATCTTTGCATACTGCTTTTCTGTCACCTTCAACACTTGCACCAACCCCTTTTCCGGCTTGTTTTTTCTCACATTTTCTATCACAGCATCCGCTAACGTGGAATTGGGTGCCAGTTTGCAATATACCGATTCTTGCAGCATCAAAAAGCCGGATTTTATTAGATTTTTTCTAAATTTTGCATATTCTTTTCGTTCCGCCGAAGTAACCACCGGCAAATCGAACATCACAAGTATTCTCATAAATCTGTAACTCATTCCTTTTCCCCTTATAGCGAATAGAACTTAATCATAGCAATATCTTTATCACCAAGTGCATCAAAAACACTTTTACAATATATCTTTATTGCATTGTTCACATATTCTGACCTATCATTAATACGCACTGATTGGTTCAATAGATTTACTAACCTCATCTTTTCTTCTTTTTCAAATGTACGAAGTTCCATATCATATACTACCTGATCCACAATTGGTCGAAAAGGTTCCATCAAATCCGAAGCCAGATTAAACTGATTAAACATATTGTCATGAAATAATCCTATCTGTGTGATATATCCGTTCGCTACTACTTCCCTCGTAAACGCTGACAGCACAATACTATAACCATAATTAAGAGCTGCATTGATATTACAATCAGATGTTCTCGTGAAATCTTTTCCAAATAATGTATTAAAATAAACCTTTGCAGCATGACCTTCTCTGTTAGTAGAATCTCCATACTGCATCTCATCTATATAGCTTTGCAGCAGCATGGCTTCTTCGTCTTTACAAACTGTTTCTAACACTTCTTTTTGTTTTCGTATCTTTTCAGTCACGATTTCCGTCCATACAGTTGCCTTTATATCATCACTCCACGCAATTTGATTTCTTATCTTTGCACTGGTATCATGTGAGCCATAATACGGCACCAACTCCGACGAGGGATTTCTTTTTTCATCACAAAATACTATCTTTATTTTATTCTTTACCAGCTCACACATCAATGTTCCAGTAATAGAGACCGCAGTGGTCTCTATTATTACTGTACTTATCTCGTTTAAAAATATCTTCGTCGTCTCTTCCTGTCGCACTACCATATATCCCATCTGGTAATCCAACTTAGCACTTTTAGAGACCACTATCGTACGCCAACTCATATCGCTAACAGGTCTATTTTTCTTTCATACATACCTGTTATCGACTGATGAATAAGAGTAAATTCATTACACTCTGATATTTTTTTATTCAAAACCAATGTTCCTGCATGCTCACTACCTTTCAAATTCTTCAGATTAACATTCTGAGTAGTCGAATTAATCCAATATATAATCTGATTTATAACAAAACACTGTTCCTCAATATCTAACTCTTTGAATACATCTTCTTTTCCTTCCATCGTCTTATATATATTCCATCTGTTATTATTATACGGCTTACTATTAAGCTTTAATTCTAACGTCTTAAAAAGTGCATTATTCTTTTCTTTTGTAATAATCACATTGCCCCCCTTATCCCTTTCTTCATAATTCGCTTTTTCTATCGCTTTTATTATCTTTCTCAAGTATTCTTCATCACCATATGATAGATAAAGTGGCACATCATTATTTAAATAAATAGAATTTCCTGTTTTTCCACCCAAATAGTAATCAAAGCCGTCTATCCTAACCTTTGACTTTTGAGGAATAAATGGTACACATACTCTTAAATCTGAGACCTCTTTACCCACATACTCCTTACGAAGAGCCTCTGACATATAAACTAAGATTTTCTCCTTTGTCAGAGTATTACTTTTTCCCAAATATACAGGTAAAGCCTCCAGACTTCTTACTTTCTTTCCTTTAATTGTGTACTCTATAAGTGTATATCCAGAATTTGCTATTGATGTAATACCTCCATACTTTGTAACGTCCTGAGCCTTAGCATCCTTGGATTTAACTGGCATATAAGCCTCTGGATTTCCCTTAGCTTTATCTTTCCCCCAAACTGTCGCTTTATTAGACAATGCACCATGATACTCTTCTGTCTTTCTGGTTATTGTCACAGTATTTCTATTGACCACGCTAAGAACCTGTTTCTTTGATATTCCATTATCAGCCACCCATGCATTTTCCCCATTTCTGCTTACATTATAATCAAATATTTTATCCATATTGTACTTAAAGAAATCGTCCTTAGGATTCTTTGTTGCATCTTTTATAAAATTGATTGGATTACTGGTAAACTTCGTATAATATGTATTTCCCACAACTATATTCAGGTATGCATCTTTTGCATGATGAGTATCATTCAATGCTCTTACCTTGTTTATTTCGAATTTCTTTCTAAAATCACTCACAATACCAGCCTTTACAAATATAACCTGTGTGTTCGGAAACGCTTGTTTCAAAACCTGCGTTATAGCTTTCGTTCCCTGCCGCGTCTCTACTAACTGTCTGCTAATAAACGCAGCTTTTTCTTCGTCAGTAAAGGCTTCCGTACGCGTCAGTCTGTTATACTTTTCTTTTGTAATAAATCCTCGTTCACATAATGTTTTCCAGAATCCTGCCATATTCCTCTGTATACCTTTTTCTAATGGAAAAGTATCACTTTTGTGATTATTAATTTCCTTTTTCACAAGCACCAGATTATTCTCCATACTGTCGTCTTTTATAAAGTGTCTTGGATATATATGGTCTATATCATAAAGGTTATTATTAACAAGGTCACTCAATTCTATTTTTTCACCACTATACATACACTTCCCTTGTTGTAAATAATATAGATACAACTTCTTTATTCTAAAGTCTGCCTCACTCTTTCCTTCAATTTCTCTTATCTTTAGCTCAGCCCATGACTTTTGTTCACTCTTAAGCGCTGAATATAATTCAATCAATTTCTTCTTTCTAGAATCTTTACGTATAGGATTTTTCTCACGTTCTCTCGGCATCTCAACGAATACTTTATCCGGTTCTTTCCCTGTTAATTCACAAACCTCTCTTAACATCTTCATTGTCTGCCATATCATACGCTTTACAGGGGCAGATAAGTATTTTCCATCCAAATCTTCTATTGTCCAATCACGAAGTGGCTTTTCCACATCATTTGACATTGCATCCAGATTTTTCTTAAAACCATATTGTTCCGATAAAAGCTCCATAAGATTATGGTTTGTTTCCCAAAGTGCTTGTATAATTGAACACTCACCACATTCGCAATTGCCAGGAAGCTCCAAAAAGGTCTTAGACAATTTTCCCCAACCATTAAATTTGAACCCGACAATACGTTTTATCTGTTCAATCGTTAATCTTCCTTTATACTCAGTTTCTATTCTCTCTTTTAAGAACTTCTTATCATTACCATACACAGTTCCCCAAAATATAATTTTTTCTACCATTGCCTGATTTTCATCAGTAAACAGGTCATCTCCTAATACTCCTCTAAACTTGCCAACTGAAGTTAATGACGCATTAAATCCAGCATCAATACCAGTAATTACAATATCATCCTTTGATGCTATGATAGAATTATTGTATAAATAAGCTTTTAGCATATTTATCGTAACCTTTTTTCCATTTCTAAAAAGATTATCGTAGATTCCCTGTTTTACAGATACCTCTAGCTTTGCTCCATTTATTTTAAGATTATTTAATTCGTTTAACACCATAAACTTTTCATATAGAAGTGACTGCTTTGGCAATGTACGCTCACCTGTAAGATATGTACAATGCCTAACCATTCTGCCTATAAATTCTTCTGCTGCACCCTGCGTGTCTATTTTTTGTTCGAAATTCCATGGATAGACTTTTCCCTTTTCCTCTCCCGGTCTTCTTCTTGCCCATACATTATCGCCGCTAGCACCTATTGGACCAACATAATAAGGTATGTGGAATGTAAATAACTCCACTATCCTTTGAGAAACAGTAAGACCTGATTCATCTTTATCAAGTAAAAAAGGCAAGTACTTTTCCGCATTTGTAAGTATAGCTTTCATTTCAGATGCATGTAACTGATTCGGAATAACACCATTAGAAGCTGTCAGCTGTTTTGGCATAAATGTTTCGTTTTCTATCTTAGCTAGTATAACTTTTACATCTTCATCATTCTCTGGGAAATTCTTGAGTGCCGCTTTTACACCTTTGTAAAAATCTTCCTGTGACCTACCCTTTCCTCCGTTTCTTCTTATCTTTTTACCAAGTGCATTAACGCTACCTACATAAGCACTGTAATTGCCCTCTTTCATAACTCTGAACATCTCATCATAGGCTTTCATATCATACTTTTTCATAACACCTTGAAGCATATCAAGATCCTTCTTATGTTCCTCATAAAGCTCTACTCTAGACTCAGAAAGATATTTGTGCCCCTTTATAATACTTGAAAGCATACCAATATCGTGAAGCTCTTTTATCACCTCTAACAACTCAAAATAATCATCACCTAAAAATTCTAATGCTTGAGCTTCTTTCTCCTCATAGTTACTATCTCTAAAATTCAAACTAAACTTTTTGTTTTCCTCATCAATTACATCTTCACCATATATATTAAAAAGGATTCCACTCATACCACAAACCATCTTTAGTATCTCGTATGCTTGCTTGCATTTTTTAGACACACCAAGATATTCGCTAACATTTTCTAAGTGTTTACTTCTAGAAACACCTTTTTCTCCAATGATATTCACTAGTTTTTCCGCGTCTATACTTACCGGCAATTCTATAGAATACATCATAGCCGCTTCTACAAGAAGCTGATATACCTCTTCTGCACTAGACGTTATTTTTTCCACCTCAAGTGTCTCATTCAGAAAGTTTCCCCTATGCTTAAACATATTTGCAATAGCCAAATATACTAATCGCACATCATATGCATCCCTTTTAGGATGAAGCAATTCATTACGTAAATGAAATATTGTAGGATAATCGTTAAAATAATTTTTATCCGTATACCCACTATCTGCAAACAAAGCATATGGTTGCTGATTATCCCTATCCTCCATATGGTACTTTGACTCATCAAGTCTTGAAAAAAATCCTTCGTCCACCTTATTTATTTCGTCTGAAAACAGTTCACGTAAAACACCCTGTCTAGCCATTTCCCTCTGCCGTCTTCTTCTCGATATTCGATTAGTTCTTCTCTCAACCGCAGTATTAGCTTCTCCAAATACTCTTGAACACCAAAAGTCCTTCCCTTTTACCCTATACAAATTATAGGTTTCATCCGTTACTGCCATCCCCACTGAATTTGTTCCCATATCGATTCCCACATACATTTTTTTACCCATTTTTATCCCCCTATTCTTATCTCTGTATGATTTTTTCTCTTGCATTTACCTATGAATATATGTTATTATAATATTGCTTACAAGGTGAGTGCAAATAAGGTTTTAACCGACATTGTTTACGCACATTGGTGCTTTAAAAAAGGCTTTTTAGCCTTTTTTATTTTATCTAATTATACAACCTATACTCCTATCTGTACAAGCATATTTTTTCTACAAAATGCTAATTTTGTTCGTTAGAACAGAGGGACTACGTTATGTTTTAATAATCTACGATTTTACACTACTCCCAAACAACACAAACAACTTCACTAAATTAGCAATTATTACCTACTTCCCTCTCTTCCCCCAACAGCAAGCCATCTTCCTGCACTTATTCACACACTTACACTTCAGGCTTTCCTTCATCACCCTGAAAATTCCCCACATGCCGGATTCCACATCCCACTTTAAACTTCCCGAACGATACAGATAATCTCCCGGACAGGAGGCGCCGTCTTCTAATTCTATATCAAATTTGTTTCCTATGCTGACAGCTCCCTGTAGGGGAATTCGTCTGGAATAATAGTCCTCCGGTTGCTCTTTCCATTGATGCCCATGAACTGCAAAACTAACATTTCTTGGCTTATCTGCAGGCATCAGGGTTCTGAAAATAACACGTTCCCCGGAATATGCTTTAAACACAGGCGTTGCCGGATCTCCATGTACCCTGCTGCTAAATACCTGTGAAATTGCGGAATTTCTTTTTAACCGGTTAGCAAACCGCTCAGAACGGTAATTATATTCCTTCTCCCCGGTGTCCTCTGCATCCGGTTCCTCTCCAGGCTCTGTCGCTGTTGTTTGAATCAACTCTCCATTTTCATCCAGAAGGCGGATACCATTTTGTATCAGGACTACAAATTCCCGGAAAGTCTCCACACCCGATGCTTCTATCACTGCCTGCTCCTCATAAATATTTTCTTTCATCCATGTATCACCATACCATTTTGCTCCCACCGGTTCTATAATGATAGCTCCAAACAATCCGTGATACCTGTGATTTCTCAAATCACCAAAGGACTGCACATTGCAAGCACCATATTCTTTATCCGCATACCACAGGTATTTTTTGCTTTCCCCCGGTCCCACCGTCTGTTCTTTATTGTTATATCCTACATTAATTCCTGAATCACACAGATTATCATACTGCAAAAACTGGGGATTTAAGGAAACTCTCTCTGAAGGCTGATATTCCATATCCAGCGGTACTTTCGGATAATCAAAATAAGGAATAGGCTCCTTTTTGGAAAACATGTTGTGCAGTGTCACCTCTATCCAATCCCCTGCGTTGGCACGTAGAATTAATGGTTTTGGATTTTTCTTTCCGGAAAGTACCAACGCCACGTCTTCTACCGGAACAAACACCAGTCCATTGGGATCATGGTCTCCATGCTTATTGTATTGAATCTTTGTCTGAATTGCCGCAATTTCATATTTTCTGATTACCGCACCCTTTCCCGGACATGGAGGTAAAGGGAAAATCTGATTCGTAGGTTTACACAATGGTTTCAACTTTTTGCACACTTTACCATAAACCCGGATAATTCCCCACAGACCAAGCCATACGTCATCAATACCGCCATAATAATACAGATAATCCCCGGGACCATATCCTTCTTCGATTCTTACATTAAAGACTTCTGAAATTCCGATGGTTTGAGAGGCTGTCATTGGTGAGTGAATGTCAGCAATCTCTTTTCGCCAGGACATACCTGTAATATTGAAACAATGCTGTTCTTCATGGGCGCCGTCTAAAAGACGTATGATGATTTCATCTCCCGGATAAGTTTCTAATATCGGTGTGGCAGGATCCCCATGGATAATGGAACTAAATACATAGGCTGCATCCTTGTGACATTTTAGCCTTTCTCTCATAGGTTCACAGCGATAATTGATTCCCATAACACCCGGATCGTCATGAGAACCCGGAACCTTCGGCGGATTTAAAGCATTGCCTTCTCTGTCAAACAAAAGGGCAAAGTCATGAACAAATAAGGCAAACTCTCGAAACGAAGTTCCATTTTTTCTTCGAATCACCGCTTTCGTTCCAATTTTAAGCTCCTTACCTGGATTATGCCCTGATGCACCAGAAGAAAGTAGAGGTACCGGTTGAAAAGCCGGTACTCTATGAAAAATGTAGAATCTGTAACCAAACAGCCTGCCAGAAAGCGAAGGATAAGTACGAAAGGCAGAGGGAAAAACTTGCAGGCAGGTACAAGGCAAAAACTGCCAGGTATGGAACCACAATGTTCCTGCTAGTATGGTACTCTCTTACAACCACCATCTTTCAGGCGGTGCAGTCGGAAGCATTTATTTCTGATTGCAGGATATTCCTCAATAAATCATGGGGATTTTTGCAGATGGCTTCAGGATGGGTTATCCATGCAGGGAAAGCGGCTGCACAGATTAGTAACAGAATCTCAAATACCGCCATTGCAGGAATTGTGTATTGGCTGACAATGATACTGATTGCCGGCGGCTGTGCGGCAGGTACCGGAGCATTGGCGGTTTTTGCGGGAATAAAGATTGCCAGGCTTTACAAGAGGAACTGCATGGACATACTTACTATAATGGTGACGCTGGCAAGTATTGTGGCTGTGATTTTCTTTGGAAAATGGATAAAGACGATACTGCCGTTAAATATCCTGCTTATTCTGTTACTCGTGCAGGCAGTCTATGTTGGAATCAGATGTTATGTGAGGGGATGGAGGGAAGCAAGGGGATATTATTAGAAATCAGTCATAAAATGGATGCAAAAATGCACATCCCTGCAAACGTGACTCATGTATTGTCATGGAGGATATGGGTATAAAAACTCCTTACCACCACACCGGGAAGTAAGGAGTTTTTGCATTTGGACATACATTTGTTTCTCAGATTAATATATATGTATTACAGATCGTTCTCAGTTACTTTGAAGCCACAACTGCCACATTCCCAGTAGCCTTCACCAAAAGCGAAATCCCCCATATCATCGTGACCATTAAAATCCATTATGTTGCCGCAGTTGGGACATTCGGGATGATCCGAATCAATATCACTGTCCCACGGATAATCAACTGCATCTTTCAATGCTTTTTTCCAACCTTTTAAACCTGCCATTTGTTCATTCCTCCTTAAAGTGCGTCTTCGAGTTCTTCTTCAGTATAACCGAACATATAATCCTCATCCTTACCATGTGATGCCCAAATTGGTGCTGCGTCGTATACACTCAATCTCTCACCATCTTCGTCTTCATCATCATAATCGATACCTTCGATTTCGTAAATGGTGTGGCACTTGGTACATTCCCATTCTCTGTTTCCGATATACTTCATTTCTGCACCGCAATCAATACAATATTCCATAGTGTTCACTCCTTAATATAGATTAACATTCAAATTGCTACATTCACCGCATTCTGAACATTCGTAATCACAGACCTCTGTTACGCAGTCCTTAGCAATGCTACTGAATCAAATAGTGTCTGTTATACTTTCGTTGCAATGAGGGCAGGTATTCAACCTCAGTGTCCTATATCATCTTATTCTTACCTGAAATGCTGTTATCAACCATTTTCGATTTATCTTTTTGTTACTGCAATTGGCTCCAAATAGAAAAGTCCACTGTTGCTATCAAATGATTTTACCTCTGCTACAATATGAACATTCAAACCAACGCTTACAGTTTCCAAATCAGTATTCAAATCAGAATAATTTACATCTTCAAATTTGAATGTCGGACCTATTTGATGGTCAGGGTCATAATCGCCTGCACTCACAAGATAATCAAATCTTGTATTACAATTTCCGTGTTTTGTGCAGTAATCTATTCTACCATCGAACTCAATGATTCTACCATTATACTTAGTAGCAAAAGAAGAATAAGATTCATCTATTTCTGCTTTATTAGCCAATATTGCTACAAGTTCTGGACAGTTGTCTACTGTCAGATTTGGTTCTGGTTCATCGCAAACATAATACCACAAAACAACAATAGCATCTGTTTCATAGGTATCGCCAACAGCAAAATCACCCTTACCAAACTCCCAATTTTTTATCTCGACCGCACCAATTGTATCATCAGGTTCGTTAATATCTTCGGTTTCAAGGGTTTCATATTCAAACACTGCGAAACCCATTTCTCGAAGTTTCGCTTCTGCATCGGTATAGTGCATACCTATGAAATCATCTTCGCTCATAGTTACAACGATTGTTGAATCTTCAGTTTCAGTTGATTTATTTTCTTCCGGATTGTCATTTGTTGTGCCTGCAATTAGATCAATGTTAATACCGGAACTTGAACAGGAAATCTTCAATTTTAGTGTTTCGCTCTTTGAAATATCAACTTCAATTTCTCCATCAAGAGTATCGTCTTCGGCACTCTGAAAACTAATTGTATGCTTTCCTTTTGTCAATACTTCAGAATATTTTTCTTTATCACCATGAGAAATAGTTCCTTTATGATCACCATCAATATATGTTTCAACATCATATTTGCTGAAAATTAAATTTTCAACACACTCAATTTCAATGCTCACATCAAATTCCGGTTCATCAACTGAAATGTAAATCATATTGTTTCCCTTATACTCAACCGAAAGTTTATAGGCATCTTCATTCTTAGCTGAATATAGTTTTTCTGTTTTGTTAGCGTCAACAGTAAATCCCTTATCTTCACAAGCTTCCACATAGGCATTATATTCATCAATGGTTGTTTCACCAATATAAGCAACGAAGCCTTTTTCATCATCTTGCCGAATATTTCCAATGGTTGATTTAGGAACAGGAAGTAATTTCGCCATTTCACTGTCAGACCAAGTAAGCGTACCTAACTCCATAGCGGCATCAAGACCAATATGCATTTTATTGTCATAATAGCTTAGTGACAATTTATACCCTTTATCATTGTAAGCACAGAAAAAGCTTCCCGTTGTTTCAGCATCAATCGTAAAACCTTTGTTTTTGCAGTCTTCTATGTATTTACCATATTGCTCTTCACTTGTTTTTGTTACGTCTAAAGACAGATAATCTTCTGAATTTGAAATGATTTCGCCATAAGGAGATTTAGGCTTAGGAAGCATATCGGCAAGCACAACTTCATTCCACGCATATTTTTCGTAGTCAGCCATATTCACCTTAAACAAGCCAAAATACGGAACTATGAGCACGAAAGACAACACAATAGGCACCAATGGTATCCAAGTCCTAGGAACTTTGATAATCTGCTTTTTCATCAATATTGCAACTATCACGATAGCAATTTGTACGACAGCAAGAATACCTGCAAAAATTCTGCCTGCAAGGAAAGCCACAAGCCCTAGAATCACAAATACCGTAATACCGATTGCTGCAATTTTTCCGAATTTGCTTAATTTGTTCCAAATGCCAAGAAATTTAGTTTTAATCTTATCAGCATTGCTTGTCGGTTTTGAAGTGAGAGAAGTAGTATTAATCGTATTATTTTGATAAGAATATTTTTCTTCCATTTTAGGTTCTTCCGCTTTTTCAGCTTCAGGCGGAATCGGTGGTATTTCAGTTTGTGCTTCCACTTTAGCTCCACAATAAGAGCAAAATTTCGTATCTTCGCTTAATTCAGCACCACATTTAAGACACTTCATAATTCATTCCTCCTCGTTATTCTTCTGTCGTTGGGATTGGCGGCATTACATTTTTGAACAAATCCTTTAATTCATCGACAGAGTCCGCCCTTAACCAAGTTTCCATTCCTGACTTCCACACCAAGCTGCTTGCCTTGAATTGTCCGGCAATAGCCATTTGCTTCAATATGCTAATATCAAATGGTCCGGTTGCCTGACCGTTGACCGCTACATTATAAGCCGACGTTGGAATCGGTGGAGGTGTAATGTCTGTCTGGACAGGTTGATTGATGCCCTGCATCATATTATTCATAGAACCGGCAATGTTTTGCCCGACCGCACCGCCAACAGCCATACTTGCCATCATTGCCGCCATATTAAAGCCGTCTCCGCCACTGCCGAGATTTATATCACCAGCACCATTAGCCCCCATCTGTCCCAATGCTTCAGCTCCTGCAACACCAACTTCTGCTTGCTTTTCAACTTGGAAAGCACCAATGTTAGACGATTGTGTTTGCTTATGTTGAGCATATTGACCTTCTTCTCTCTGAATACGCAGAGTTTCCTCGTAGTTCTCTGCTTCAATACGCTGTTTGGCGGCAATATCCTTAATTCGTGCTTCGGATTCTGCCTTTGCGGTTGCTGCAGCAATATCTTTTGTCACACTCATAAGTGAGTGATATCCCTCACTTGATTTGTCAAGTTCAATAGCACCAACATCAACACCGGAAATTTCGACTCCAAAGGTTTCCCTCAATCTTTCTCCAAGGTCAAGTTCAATAACATCGTTGATTTGAGATACCTTTGTTTCAATCTGTATCAAAGGAATGTTGTGAGCTGCAGGAGCATTAGCAACAGTGTCTTTCACATATCTGCTTACAGCATCACGAATTTGCGTTTGAAAATCTGCAAGATTAAAGGTGTTTAGCCGATGCAGTTTAATAAATTCTCTGTAATCTTCAATTTTAAAGCTGATAGTACCCCTGACAGCAAGAGGAACACCAAAGTCTGCAAATCTTGGATCATATACATCAAAGAACGGAACAGCAAATTTTGTTTGAATAATCTGGGCAAGATTGATAAAATAAACCTCTGCCTGAAAAGGAGTGCCACCCTCATAAGCCAATCCTACAATACTTGCAAGTATTGGGAAGTTCTCTGTTTTAATGATTTGGTCATAGGGACCTTCAATGAAATCTTGCATTATTCCATTTTGTTGTTTGTAAACAAAAACCGCAACTTCTCCATCCTTAACTCTTAATGATGAACCCCAGCGTATAGCATTTTCTCTGTTATTCTCTCCAAGTTGGGAACCAGAAGGATGCCACTTCCATATCAGATATGAAGGCTCATCGCAACGGATTTCATCCATAAAGCCGCCTGTTTTATCATTTCTATCAAAGAAAGCCATTTGTTTTTCCTCCCTTATAGTTTATTTACGCTTAAATAGGACAAACCCTATAACAATCAAAACAATTATGCCAACCGCTATCCCAATCGTCGCTACAGGATTCCAGAGCAACCCTAATAGAAAAAACCAACCTGCAATTCCACCGACAACACCAATGGTTGTCTTATGCTTCTTATCCTTAATTTCTTTCTTCTTACGGTCATAAATGCTCTTGATTTGCAAAAAATCAGGGTTACTTCCCATAGAGATTTCAGCACGTTGATATACCTGTTCTAATTTTGTAATCCACGCTTTAGTAACCTCATCATCTATTCCTTTTTTCACATTGATATTAGATGCTGCCAAAATCATAAATTCTAATATATCCTCTTTTGTATTAGGAACTGAATAGTTTATAATAAGTGTCGCTTTTTCCTGTTCTTTCTGCTCTTCAAAATCATCCCTTGCTTCCTCTGCTTCGTCTTTATTTTGGAAATCCTTCCCAAATACCATTTTCATTACAGATTTCTTTTGCTCAAAAGCAGGCATTTGTTTCGCTTCAATTCTTTCGAGTTTTGCAGCAAATTCTCTAACAGAACTTGAAGAATGGGTATCACGAATTTCATATCCGCACGAAGGACAATGTGTGACAAACGCTTCTAAGACTTCACCACAATTAGGGCATTTATGTATATATCCTTCGTAAACCGTTTTTCTTTCAGTTGGATTACCTGATTGTGTTTGTGCAAAACTATTAGTTGGTACTGATTGTTGGGGATTTGTCATGCTAATTGCTTGTCCACATTCTTTGCAAAATCTCGCACCAATATCTAAATTTTTTCCGCAATAAGGGCAGAATCTAATTATTCGATTAGCATTTTCATTGTCCATTACAGTATTCCTCCGTTTGAAAGTATAATTTTAAGCATTGTCATCTTTCACAGCATCACAAATATCTCCAATATTACAATTAAGGTACTCGCAAATCCTTAATAATACGGATAAAGCAACCTCTTCATTCTTCCTCAGTTTTGTCATAGTGCCTGTTGCAATATTTAAGTCTTTACGAAGTGTCACAGGTGTAATGTCCTTTTCAATCAGTAATATCCAGAGCTTTTTGTAACTGATTTTCAATTGAACACCACCTCCCTTAAATGTGCCTACATTCATATATTATAATTTAAGTTAGAAATGTAAAAATGTCAAGGTTGATTAGCAAACATTTATGCAAAAATCGCAACATCTTATCAATTTTTGATGAAATCGCAAACTTTTTTGGGGTAGCAACTTTTGGAAGCGTACTTGCGGAAAAAGTATCGACTGCATGGGATTTAACTTTGAGAAATATTTGAAACGGGGAGAATGCTGACTGAAGAATGTTTTGAAGCCGGTCAATAACATTAGCATTAACAAAAATAAGAGAGCTTTGAGATATGAAAAATAAACGAAAGCAAAACCAAAAGGACATATACCCTTCACAAATCAAGATGTTTCTTCCTTTGCAGATTATCAGATTTTGAGACGCATGATTGACATCCAGTTTTCGGGAAAGCCCATCATCTCTAATATATCTTTTCTGGGATTTTGCTTTTTCAGGCAATGTCTTAACTCATAATAAAAATTCCGGAAATCTTCTGTATCCAGAAGATATTTCAGGATGATTACCTCGGAAAAGATATCATTTTTCCCACTTTGAAAACGTCCGTTTATTTGTGAAATGTGCAATTTTTTATGGATGAGTGTGTCGGTAATACTGTCTTTTGTTACATAATTGAAAAAACGTTCTCCATGGGCACATACATTCCTGTGCTTTGTCATGACAGAAAGAAAAGAGTGCATATCCTTTCGGGTAACTTGGTGAAAGTCATTGCAGACTTTAATGGGAACAGAGGCGTTCAGATAATCAAACATATGGGAAACCTGTCCTATTGTCAACACCTGCACCATAATCCACAGAGGGACATTACGATGTTTTGACTTGTAGTGGTTAATATAGGCATGGTCTTTATTATGGGTTAGCTGGTAACGAAAAATATTAAGAAGTTTCTGGATGTCCCCTTTGTTTGCAGGCGTAACCGCATAATGGGAAAAAGATGCATATTCTTTCTGAAAGTCGCCGTATGTAGCTGAAAAGTGGTATGCAAGAGAGGATTTTACGCTTCGTTCAGCGATAAGCATATACTTTAAGAAAAGGCTGCGCAGTTCGTAATCAAAGCGGTATAGGCGATAAATATCATCAAATGTAGTGCCGTCTATATAGTTTCCGGTAGTTTGGTTTTTGAACATATCTTTATAGCCGGAAATAAGGGAGAAATAACTGGTTTTGGTCAGAATGTGTCTAGCATTGTCCATATCTTCGATAATGAGGTTTTTGTCATTCTGCAGAAATGTAAGTAAATCGTCATATGATTTATACGGTTTTGCCATTATTATTTTCATCTCCCTATTTTTGGTATATACATAGAAAGCACGCTACGTAAGTTTTCTGTTGTCATAAATAACGAAAGGCTCCCGCAGGAGCCTTCCGGACCGGAGGCTTCACAAGTTTCTCCAGTACGATCACTAAGCCTACTATAGCAAAGTTGACAGAAAAAGTCAATATGCTGATTCGACTCTTTACCAGTATATGCTGCATGTCGGAAAAACATACGTATAATAAATTGGATGCTATGAGTTGTTTTAAAAAAGCATTTCAATCAGTTCGCCATGTCGTTGCTATTTTGTGTTATACTATGTTATGAGATTTCTTTTCCCTTATTTTTGCCCTTATCAGGGTTCGTAAACCCATATGGGACGATATAATACAAGGGAAAGTCTAAGGGAAAGCTCACCTGTCACAAACTTAGTGTTTTCAATGGTTTGTGAGGGATTTGATAATGAAATATAGCAATTATTAAATCCCTTAGAAAAGGTGAAATCTCAATTCCGTTTTCCCTTGCACCGAACATTCTTTCTGTATTATAATAGAAAAGTGTCTGCGCACACATACATTATTTTAAGAAAGGTTGTACATATATTATGAATAAAAAAGATGTTCTGGAATTAAAAAGGCGTTTTAAAAAGGATGCCTGTACTTTCACAAGACTTTGTGGCTGCTATGTGGACGCAGACCGCAACAAAATTACCAGTTTTGGGGAAACTTTTTTAAATCTGGAAGAAGAAGAATTTTATAAATATTTAGAAATCGCCAAGAAGGTGCTTTCCGGTACCGTGGGAAATAATATTTTAAATTTGGAATTTCCCCTGGAGGAAGAAGGAAGCGGCGGTAAACAGCAGTTTTTGATGGGTTTAAGAGCCTCTGCATTAAAAAACGAGGAATTGATGGATGCCTTCTTTGACTTGGTTATTGAAAACTACAGCTATGCCGGAAATTACCTGATTTTAGTATTCCACGATGCTTATGATGTAATGACAAAAACCTCCGATAACAATAAATTAGATGAATCGGAAGAAGTTTATGAATATTTGCTTTGTGCTATTTGTCCGGTTGCGCTTTCTAAACCTGGGCTTGGTTACCGTGAAGATGAAAACCGTATTGGTCCGCGTATTCGTGACTGGGTAGTAGGTGTTCCGGATACTGGTTTTGTATTCCCGGCCTTTTCTGACCGCAGTACAGACATACACTCCTGTATGTTCTACACCAAAGATGCCAAGGCACCACACAATGAATTTGTAGAATCCGGTTTAGGCTGTAATTCCAAATTTACTGCCACGGAACAAAAATTAACTTTCCAAAGTATAGTAAAAGAGGTGATTGGAGAAGATGACGAAGAATCCGAAGCGCTCTTTTTAGATATTCAGGACAATTTAAATGACCTGATTCCTTTCACTGACGAGGAAGCTGCCGAACCGGAACCTGTTCCCGTGACTCCAAGCACTATTTCCTCTGTATTATCTGACAGTGGTGTGCCCGAGGACAAAGCTCAGGTCATTGAAAAAACTTATGAAAATGTCTTTGGCGAAGAGGTACCTTTGGCAGAACATTTAGTGGATCCTAAATTATTGGAAGTAAATGCAAAACGAAAAGAAAAATTAGAACTGGTTCATCAGGTAGAAAACCTAAAACAACAATTAGAAGAAACCCGCTCCGTTCCTGTGGAAGACGGTGAGGATGATATCCCGGCTACCAAAACTTATGATGTTATTTTACGTGTAAAACCGGAAAAGGTGGGACAAATTCACTCACAGATAATCAATGGTCAGAAATGCCTTGTGATTCCTATGGAGGAAGATGAACATGCGGCGGTCAATGGGGTGAATACTACGGTGTAGTTTCGCGGGAAACGAGGGTAGATACATATCGGTTGGGGGCATATGGCACAAAGGATTGGGACTGTGAGAGTCGGTTACGATAGGTAAGAACTTCTAAGGTATCCCTTTGGGAAGAAGTTGGTACCGGACGTAACCGGGACACATTCGCCATCCATGGCTCAGGTGTCCCTTTCCCGGACGTCCTGTCCGGGAATTACTGTTTGTTGAGAAAGGATACCAAGAAGTTCTAACCTATCTCCACAGACCCTCACAGCCCCAATCCTTTGTGCCATATGCTCGGAACGGTATGTTGGACTGCCACTTGTCTCATTGCGAAATAAGACCGGGCGTATTTAGGGAAGATTTGCAAGCCAAACGTAAATGCAACTAACTGGGCATGGATTTATTGGATCGGGTGCACAAATTGCTGTGGCTGGGTGACACTGCGGAGGGGGATTAGAATTTCTTGGTATCCCTTGGAAAATCAGTAATTCCCGGACAGGGATGTCCGGGAAAGGGACACCTGAGCCACGGATGGCGAATGTGTCCCGGTTACGTCCGGTACCAGCCTCGTAGCTTAGGGATACCTTAGAAATTCTTATCCCCCGCAGCCGTGTTGCCCAGCCACAGCAATTTGTGCACTCACTCCCAATACCTATCCCCTAATGCATATGATACAATTTCTCGTATATCCCCCCCTGTTTCAACAACTCCTCATGAGTTCCCGACTCTGCAATACCCTCCTCCGTAAGAACTAATATTTTTTCTGCATTCTGAATGGTGGTCAGGCGATGGGCTATTACAAAAGTGGTTCTGTTCTTTGCCAGCTTTTCTAAAGATTCCTGTACAATTCGTTCACTCTCGTTATCCAATGCGGAAGTTGCCTCATCAAAAATTAATATGGGTGGATTCTTTAAAAACACTCTGGCAATGGATAGACGCTGTTTTTGTCCGCCGGACAACTTAATGCCCCGTTGACCAATATCCGTGTCATAACCGTTTGGGAAGGACATAATAAACTCATGGGCATTGGCATTTTTTGCCGCCTGAATCACTTCCTCTCTGGTGGCATCGGACTTTCCATATGCAATATTTTCATAAATGGAACCTGCAAATAAATATACATCCTGCTGTACCATGCCAATCTGATTTCGCAAACTCTTTAAAGTCACATGCCGTATATCATGTCCATCAATTTTTATCTTTCCGCCCGTTACATCATAAAATCGTGGAATCAATGAGCAAAGTGTTGTTTTTCCTGCTCCTGAGGAACCTACCAGTGCCATATAAGAACCTGCCTGCACTTCCAAATTAATGCTATTCAAAACATTTTCCGTTCCATCCTTGTATTGGAAAGACACATCTTCAAAAGTGATATTACCCTTCACCCCGGTAAGTTCTATGGCATCTTCCTCCTCTTTTACATCCGGCATAATATCCATAATTTCACGAAAACGCTCAAATCCGGTATATCCGTTCTGAAACTGTTCTGTGAAATCCACCAGCGTTTTGATAGGCTCTGTAAATACGCTGATATACAAAAGAAAAGTAACAAGATCACTGACACTCACCATATGACGTGCAATCAGTACACCACCTACAAGTATTACATTGACCTGAATCAGTGTGGTAAACACACCCACACCTGCCTGAAAACTGCCCATGTAACGGTAACTGTTTTTCTTCGCCGCTAGAAATCCTTGATTTCCCACTGCAAATTTTTCATTTTCAATATCTTCATTGGCAAAAGATTTTACCACACGGATTCCTGCAAGATTGTCTTCAATCTGACCATTGATATCAGCAATTTTTTCTCTGTTTCTGCGAAAAGCACGGCGCATTTTTTTATTTAAGATAAACGCAAAGGCGAACATAAACGGAATCACTGCAAAAGCTGCCAGTGCCAGCCAAGGATTGATATTAACCAGAATAATAAAAGCACCCACTATTTTCAATAGGGAAAGAATCAGATTTTCCGGTCCGTGGTGAAGTAATTCTGTAATATCAAATAAATCTGAAGTAATTCGGCTCATTAACTGCCCTACTTTGGCATCATCATAAAAGGAAAAAGACAATTTCTGCATATGGGCAAAAATTTCTGACCTCATATCATATTCCATCTTTGCCCCCATAACATGACCGTAATTTCCAATATAATAGCGGCTATAACAGTCCACCGTCAAAAGCACAAACAGCAAAATTGCTATATATAAGATTTGTTGTAATATTTCTTCTGATTCCATATAAATCAGTGTGGAAGTTACATATCTTACCACCAACGGAATGGTGAGAGCTACCGCTGCCGAAAGTGTTGCAAAAAACATATCTGCCCAGAAGATAGAAAGATATGGCTTATAATAGCTCATCATTTTCTTTAAATTGTTTCCCATTTTAAACTCCTTACATTTTCCTTAAAATCCTTTATTCTTCAATTCAGCTACCAACTGAACATAAAATTCCCTTATGTCAAATCCTTTAAAATTTTCCCTGTTCAAATCAATCATATCTCCATGGGAAATTCCCCGTTTTCCCTTTACTATAAGAAAGCGGTAATTTTCTCCCCACGGAAAAGATTTTTCTCCCACAAGCCCATCATTATTTCCATCAAAATATTTTACAAACAAATGGGTAAGATTTAATGGAAAACGGCCGCCTCTTGCCACATTTAACTTGGAACCTACACTTTGATAATATACTTTAGGGCTGTCCAAGACTTTTTCATTCATTTTCTCACATGCAGAAGCTGTTAAATCTGTAACTGCCGCCAGAAAATCAGGATTCTCATCTCCCAGTTTTTTCAAGGCGCTGTTATATGACTTTGCAATTGCCTGCTTTTGGGCCTCCGGCACCTTTGCCAATAAGTAATCTGCAAATTCACACCCTCGGTGCGGTGTATTAATGGTAGTGAGACTTGCCACATAATCTTCTGCTCCAAGCATGGATATTGCATATCTGCTGTCCAACCCGCCCTTAGAGTGGGCTATTATATTTACTTTTTCACAGCCGGTTTCTTTTACTATAGTTTGTATCCTGTCCGCCAGCTCCTGACCACACTTTGCCACACTCGCCGCCGACTCCTGACCTCCATAGTGAACCTTTGCACCGTTTTTCTCCAATTCTTTTGGAATTCTGCCCCAGTAATTAAAATACCTGAAATCCCTGAAAAATACACCGTGTACCATAAGAACAGGGTATTTTGTGGCACAGATTTTCTCATCAGCTCTTGCCTGACTTTTTAGTATTTTATCATTTTCTACCTGTACTTCTGCTTTTGCAATTTGAATAATTTTTCCCAATGCAATTAAATGAGCAATTGGAATCCAGCCACACACAATACCGATAATCCTCCATTTCAGCCCTAACTGGGCAGAGGTTAAATACACTCTAAGTATGCCATTCCAAAACACAATACATTCTATAAAAATTGCTAGAATCACATGGCACATCCAGTCTTTCCATGAAGTCATCCCATCTAGTATAGGCATTCTCAAAGCAAACGCGACTATATGAAATATAATTACTCCAGCAGTAGAAATAAGAAAAATATACAACAATTCGCAACCATTCCCACAAATACGCAATCGGCGGTCTTGTATCTTTGCAGTATAAAAAGCCGGCATAATGTTAATTACCACAAACACTGCAGTAAGTAGCACTACTGCAGCAGTACTGTGATGTATTTTGAAAAAGAGCACCATATTTGCCATTCCAAATACCACCAGTGCCCCCAGACATCTTACTGCAATTCGTCCTATTCTTTTCATTGGCTTTCTCCTCTTTCAACATTTCATGTCTTATACAAATCATTCTAAAAAAGCGTTGAGTACACTTTCATATCCGTATATCTTTGCTACTGTCTTCAATCCTTCTGCCACTTCCTCACGACTGAAATTTGCGGCAGTTAGCATATCATCACTTTGCTCATTCAGATATTGGTAAAACAGTACTGCAGTTAAGAAATCCTGCTTGTTATCTACATTTATTTCTTCTAGCAGTTGGTCTTCTGCTGATTCTATGAATCCATTATCTACTAATTTCTTTAATGCCTGTAATTTCTCTGCTGATTCTTTTTCTAATTTTAGTTCTTCTGTTTTTTCCGTATCAATATTACATAACAATTTGATTAAGGTTCGAACCATCTCCCGAATCATTCGCATAATATAATCATTTTGAAACATATTTTCCTCCCATACCAATGATTTTCGCACATACGGTTTAAGTATAACATATTTTATATATTGGTTATACTTTTTTAGATAAATTTTAGATGTCAATACTTGAAACACTAAAATGTCCATGCTATACTTTTTTCACAGCTGATTCATTTCGCTCGAAATGAATTTTTCCATGGATAAAAAAACATACAAAAAGGAGTCATGCCTATGGCAAATACACTACAACAGTATTTTCCCATAATTAGGGAAAAACGGGATATTTTACAAGAAATCCAAAACAGTGCAGCGCTATGTACAACGTTTTATTCTTGGAAGCTTGAACAGCAAGAAGAATTTCTAAATTTTTGTTCCGGTGCAAAAGGGGTAAAAATGATATATGATGGATTTTTCAAAGAAATTCTTAGCCCGGAATACGCACCAGAACGATTAAATGATTTTTTATCTGTCTTACTGGGAGTCAAAGTGAAAATTCTTTTTGTACTTCCAACGGATTCCACAAGATTAGGAGATGAAAGCTCCCTGGTAATTATGGATATTGTAGTCCAATTAGAAGACGGTAGCATCATAAATATCGAAATGCAAAAAATCGGATATAAATTTCCTGGTGAACGAAGTGCCTGCTATTCCGCTGATTTATTGCTTCGACAATATAAAAGAGTTCGCGATGAGAAAAAAGAACGCTTTAAATACAGTGATATCAAACAAGTCTACACCATCGTTTTATTCGATAAAGCTCCAAAGGAATTTCACCAATTCCCCCAAGAATATCTGCATTATGTAGAACCCAAATCTAACACGGGAATTGAATTAAATCTTTTACAAAAGTATCTTTTTATTCCCCTTGACATATTCAAAATTATTCGTCAAAATAATGGTATTAGAAATGAACAGGATGCCTGGCTTACTTTTTTAAGTTCCGATGATTTAGATGATATTATCTATCTGATTGAGCATTATCCAAAGTTCAAACCTATGTATCAGGAAATTTATAATTTATGTCAGAATATGGAGAAAATAATGAGCATTTTTTCAGAAGAACTACGTATTTTAGACCAAAATACTGTAAAATTTATGATGGATGAAATGAACGAAGAACTGGAAAACCTAAAAAACCAGAAGACTACATTGCAAAACGAAAACGCTGATTTGCAGAGCAAAAACACTGACCTGCAGAGCAAAAACACTGACCTACAGAGCAAAAACACCGACCTGCAGAGCAAAAACACCGACCTGCAGAGCAAAAACACCGACCTGCAAAATGAAAATACTAACTTAAAAAGTGAAAACGCTGACCTGCAAAAGCAATGTAGCGAATTATTAAAACAAATTTATTCTTTGAACAACAGTTCTTCTTAAACAAAAGCATCCTTCGAAACTTTTCTATTATCTAAAAAAGGACGCAGATGTCACTTCTCACATCTGCGTCCTCTTTCACATAAAAGTCTATTTCATCTTTTTTAATTTCTTCTTTAATACATATCCTGTTTTATTTCCTGCTTTTACCTTTACCCAGTTTCTCTTCTTTGTGTCTTTTACTTCAGAATCTACATAAACTTTTACTACTTTTCCTTTGGAAAGAGTAGTGACTTTTTTCGACTTATTAGAAGCAGATTTATATAGACCAACTTTAGATACCACCTTGTATTTTGCATATCCATTTACAATCTTAAAGGTAACCGTCTTTGTTCCCGTATAGTCACCTTTTCCGGTAATTATAATCTTTCCAGTGCCCGCTTTTTTATTATTCTTATAGGAAAGCTTGTAATCTTTATCTTTCTTTAAGGCGTTACCCTGATAAGTAATCTTTAATTCCGGTTTCACTGCCTTATCGTAATAATACTGGGTGGACACTTTAGCAACCACTGCTTTTTTCACAGAAATCTTTTTCGGTGCCACCGTTGGTGTTACAACTTTTGTTGGCGCCACCGTTGCTGTCGGATTTGGTGTCACTGTTGCTGTCGGCTCCGGTGTCGCTGTTGCTGTTGGCTCTGGTGTTGGAGTTGCCGGCTTTTCTTTCCACTTTGCATAAACTGTAAAGCTCTCTAATACCCTACTGGAAAAATCCTTTGGTTCAAAATCATAAATTCGTTTTTTAAAATCAGAACTTCGATACCAACCATCAAAAAGATATCCTTCCCGCTCAGGAGATTCAAATACAATAATATCATCTTCTACAGTAAAATCTACCGGATTTAAGTCTGAATTGGTACCACCATTCAATTCATAAACAACCGTATAATGGTTCGGTTTCCATCCTGCATAGACAGTGATGTCTTTTTCCAGTGTGGCAGTTGAATCTCCACTGACCGGTACTGTGCACTCCTGGTCCATATACCAACCGCCAAAAGTATAATACTCTCTTTCACTCAATGTAACATCTGTGGGTATTTCATCTCCCGGTTTCACTTCTCTGGTAGTAACAGTATCTCCCTTATAATCTTTATAAGAAACTGTAATCGGACTGAGTACCGCTTCCACATTTTCTATGATATCATCTAATTCTTCCTGACAACCAGCATAATCAACATGCTTTTTCTCACTATCTATAACAGCTTGAATCACTTCTGGATATTCCTTATCTCCAACTAAATTCATAATTGTTTCATCTGCAATACTTTTCTGGGCTTCTAAATCTTCATTTGCTTCATATTCCAAATTAAAGTAATATTTTCTAACAGCCTCATACTCTCCATCTCTAAAATTCTCCATAACTTCATTGCCAGCTGGATTGTAATTTTGCTGGACAGCATATAAAAATCGTTCCAACTTTGCCAATCCTGTAACCGGTTCAGGAATCTCTTCTGCAGTATACTGGTGGAAAGTCTTTACAAAAGGCTCCCAGCCTATATCCTGTATTATTGTTCCAAAAATATAAGTCAGCGCATCATGGTAACTGTCATCAAATTCTCCCGTAGCACTAGCATGCCACTTATCATAATTTTTCTTATAATGCTGAAGTATTTCTCCCATAGTGTCAGCTGTAAGTCCATCAATGTTTGTTGAAACATCTGTGTTATCCAACACATAAAGCATTTTCGTATTTGCCCAGAATTCATCATGAAAATCCCACCCATAATTATAAGTTCTTTCTTCTTTAATATCAGAACCATTATCAAAATCATGCCCTATTTCATGAAGCCAGCCGAAATTAACGCAACCTTTTTCCATATAAAGCTTCAATGCAGAAACCTGACTTCCACTTAAATGAATAGGATTTCCTGAAACAGCTCCATATTTTAGATATACCGGTCGAAAACTTTCAAGCATATTTATTGTATCGCCATAATAAGGAGCACTTCCCGTTAAATCATAATATGCTTTATAGGTACTTTGCAAATCCTCTAAAAGCTGCTGCACTTTTTCCTCGGAAATACCAGAGGTTTCCAAGGTTTCTGGTGTCAAACTCAGACGTATATTGTCCGTTTCCTTAATAATTCTTTTATCTTCATCTGCATCAGTATAGGTATATTCTTTAATGCGAATATCATCAAAATAAGCTGTTCCCCTTACATTATCCAGACCACACTGAATCGTTGTAAGTCCTGTGGAAGTGGTATAGAAATACACCTGCATCTTGCACCATCCAAAACTTTCTGTCTTAAAATCATTCACAAAATCCATAGGATATCCTTTATTTCCCCAAAGATTGACATGAACTCCATCTTTAAAATCTTTAGATGCAGATATATTATCCCCTCTGACCTTTACCTCCATGATATAAGATGTATTAGGCTTCAAAGTAATGTCCCTTATAGCCACTCCCCACGCAGCCTCCAAAGGATAATCACTAGCAAAATTCATTTTTAATACCTTGTTTTTTGAATTATCAGGACTTTGAACTATTTCACCTGTTTGCCAGAATTTCCAAGCCCCACAATTCCCCTCAAAATCTTCTTCAAATGCCCATTCATCTTCAGAAGCTTTCACTTCTTTTGGTGTCAGAATTCCGACACAGGAAGCAGTCATTGCCACTGCCATTACGAGTGCAGTGGCCTTTTTTAAAGGTTGTCTCATTAATCTTATCTTCATGTTATACCCCTTATCAATTAATCAATTTCTACGTATTATTTTAGTGATGGAATAATCTGATTCCTGTAAATGCCATTGCCATATCGTACTTATCTGCACATTCAATTACAAGGTCGTCTCTTACAGAACCGCCCGGCTGTGCAATGTATTTTACGCCACTCTTGTAAGCTCTCTCAATATTGTCTGAGAATGGGAAGAATGCATCAGAACCAAGCGTTACGTTGGTATTCCCATCTAACCATGCTCTCTTTTCTTCTCTGGTAAATACCGGAGGTTTTACCTTAAAGCGTTTCTGCCATTCGCCTTCACGAAGTACATCTTCGTATTCATCACCAATGTAAACATCAATGGTATTATCTCTGTCTGCACGTCCCAAAGAATCTACAAACTGAAGATTTAATACCTGTGGTGCCTGACGAAGATACCAGTTGTCAGCTTTCTGACCTGCCAGTCTGGTACAGTGTACTCTGGACTGCTGACCTGCACCGATACCGATTGCCTGTCCACCTTTTACATAGCATACTGAGTTAGACTGTGTATATTTTAATGTGATTAAAGAAATCTTCATATCAATTAATGCAGATTCCGGAATTTCCTTGTTTTTTGTAACAATATTAGATAATAAGTCACCGTTGATATCCAGTTCATTTCTTCCCTGCTCAAAAGTGATTCCATATACCTGCTTTCTTTCTAATTCTGCCGGTACATAAGAAGGATCAATCTGGATAATGTTATAATTTCCTTTTTTCTTCTGCATTAACAGTTCCATTGCCTCATCCGTATATCCCGGAGCAATCACACCATCAGATACTTCTCTCTTAATTAATCTTGCAGTATCAGCATCGCACACATCAGATAAAGCGATAAAATCACCGAAAGAAGACATTCTGTCTGCACCTCTGGCTCTTGCATAAGCACAGGCAAGTGGAGATAACTCTCCTAAATCATCTACCCAGTAGATTTTTGCCAGAGTATCATCTAAAGGAAGACCTACTGCTGCGCCTGCCGGAGATACATGCTTGAAAGAAGTTGCCGCCGGAAGTCCTGTTGCTTCCTTTAATTCTTTTACTAACTGCCAGCCATTAAAAGCATCTAAAAAATTAATATAGCCCGGCTTACCATTTAACACCTTTACTGGTAAGTCACTTCCATCTTCCATGTAAATTCTGGATGGTTTCTGATTTGGGTTACAACCGTATTTTAACTGAATTTCGTTCATATTTTTTCTCCTTTTATTTGTTCTTGTTGATAATTCTTGTTTCGTAGTTTCCTGTTTCAATATCAATATATCTTACGAATAAAGATACTTTATTATCTTCATTTAAGCTTGTCCAGACTAAGTTGGTAAACTCGTCAATATCATCTGAGATTCCTACTAATTTTGGTTCGCCTTCAAAACTTGGAAGTGGATTTCCATCATGCATATAAGTATGAATAAAATGTCCTTCTCCTGCTACCGGCTTATCATAAGTAAATGTATAACGGTTGCAGCAGTCAGGGTTACCATTGTTGCTCTTTAAAATGGACATAGCGTAATCGTAATTTCCGCCTTCTACGTGCATTACACCAGAAATTCTAGGTGTGTAGTTTGGACCGTCTGGTTCAAATTCGCGACATCTTAAGGACTGTTCAAAAGTAAGTTCTTTGTCCATTCCTTCGTAAATTGTGTCTGTCTGGTCACCATTTGTCACAATAGTTCTGTTTCCTAAAACTCTTACCGGTGCATAAATGATAAGACTAGGGTCTTCTAATTTCGATGGGTCAAAAGCTTCTGTGCGGATTCCCTGGCCTTCTTCCACGAACACACGGTTTCTGCTGTTTGAGCTTCTTCCCATGATAAAATATGCTGTCACTGCCTTTTTGCCGTCCTTTGACTTACCAATTACAATACCACGTCCCGGGTATGCATTGTTTTTCAGTTCCTGTTCCAATGATAACATTTCCATTTTGTACCTCCAGATTTTCTTTGTAATGAGTTTTTAGATTTTTATTTTAGATACGAAAAAAGACCGCCTGAGCGCACTTATCCGTGTCTGCCCAGGCGGTCGGCTTGTTCTCGTATATACACTCCCTGTAGGTCATCCTACCCAGGTCATCCCTGTTTCCGCCAGTCGTGTACTCTACTTACTATATTAATTGAGGTGGGGGGAAATTGCAAGAAATATTTTCAGAGGGTTGAGGTTGTCAGGGACGCCGCTAATATATACCGAAGCTTTCCGAGCTGTTCAAATCCTACTCGGAAAGCTTCGGTATATATTAGCAGCTGTGCATAACAAGCCTCAAAACAAGTTACTGTTCTTATATTTTTCCGTCGTTCATCTCTTTTTTCATGCGATGCAGCTTTCTCACACAATGCGACACCATCCAAACGTAAGCAAAGAACATCACATACCAGAAAATGGTCAGCACTGCTTCGCCCCAGCCATACTTGAATAATAAATTTCCGCTATCTAAAGCATATCGTAAAAAGTTTGGTATGACACAACATAAAAATATCATCAGAAGCGGAAGCATTCTTCTCTTTACTATTTTATCCAGATGCATTACTTTAGATTCTTTGTCGCTGTATATTTCTTCCTCCCCACTTGTTTCTGCTGCAGGTTTTCTAAAATAGCTCCAGCCATTTACATCAAAAAGATACTCCCAGCCGGTATCCTGATATATTTGTTTGTATTCCTGCTCTTGACTCTTTCCATCGCTGAAATCTAACTGGTATATTATGTCCTCTGGTTCGCACTTTTCAAAATAATAAAAACAAGGTAATGCAAATCTTGTAAAACGAAAACCTTTCTTATGCTGTTCCCTTAAATAGATTTCTTCCTCTTTATAATCTGCTATAGTAAAAAAACGCATCTCTCTCTTAACTTCATTAGCTCTCATCTACACTTCTCCTTTGCTGTTACGATACAATCGCTCAATCCGTTTTAATTCAATTTCTAAAACTTCCCTGCCAAGCTCTGTGATTTTATATAGCTTTCGTTTTTCTTCTTCCCGGATAAATTGAATCAACCCATCTCGTTCCATTTTAGAAAGACTTCCATACATAGTGCCTGCTCCTATGACAATTTCTCCTTTTGTCATTTCTTTTACTTTTTGAATAATATTGTAGCCATGCATTTCTTCCTGCAGGCAAAACAGAATATAGAAACCAGTTTCTGTCATAGGAACATAGATTCGTTTAATTTTATCTTCCATATTTTCCCTTTCCTATTATCGCACTACAATACATCGCAGTATGATATACGTTGTGTACACTATATCACACCGCGATACAACTTGCAAGTCCCTATTTTTACACTCCACTGCCATCAAACTCCGGAATAAAGCTTTCCGCTGCCACATCCCCCTCCTGCAAAAATCCATTTTCAATTCCAAGCTCTATAGCATAGTCTAACAGCGCTTCATACTCTTGCTCTGTAACTTTTCTGTTTAACTCTGTATATTCTTTTACATGAGTCAAAGGAGTATATTGGTTCATGATACTTATAAATATACTGTCACCATATTCTTTTATCAGATATTTTAATACTCTTTTGGAATCCTCCAAGCAGCCCGGTAACAGCAAATGTCTTACAATCACACCTTTTGTCATGATAAAACTTTCTCCGTTTTCACTTCGTTCCTGATACTCTGCCACACCTATTTTCTTACGTCTTGTCTTTTCATCATAAAACTCCGTAGTTCCTGTCTGACGCACCATTTCCTGCAGTGCTTTCTTTGCTTTTTCAAAATAATCCGGTGCAGAAGAATATTTTTCACTGATTTTGCTGTCCACATATTTGAAATCGGGCAAATATACATCCACATATCCCTCCAGCAGCCGCAAAGTTTCTACTTCCTCATAACCGCTGCTATTATAAACAACAGGCAGATACAACCCTTGTCTTTTGGATTTCTGCAGAGCTTCCACTACCTGCGGTACAAAATGAGCTGCTGTCACCAGATTAATATTGTTTGCACCTTTTTCCTGTAATTCCAGAAAAATTTCTGCCAGACGCTGTATGGTAATAATTTTTCCGTCATCACCATTGGCTATCTTATGATTCTGGCAAAAAACACAATGGAGAGCACAGCCCGAGAAAAAAACAGTTCCCGAGCCATGTTCTCCTGAAATGCAAGGCTCCTCCCACATATGGAGAGAAGCTCTTGCTACCTTTATTTCCGCAGTCTGTCCGCAAATGCCGGTGTGACCGTTATTTCGGTTCACTCTGCATTTGCGCGGACACAACACACATTCTTTCATAAATTCTCTACTTTTTTTCATTTTTCTTAATAATACTTGTGTAAATTCCGTTTAATGCTGCAAACAGCACACCAGCCACCGGCCAGATAATCCATGAGTTGTACCATGAATTGGTTGGCAATGTAAATCCCAAATACAGTGCTGTCACAAGACACCAGTAAATTCCTGCAAAACTTCCTGTTTTTTTCTTTAATTCCTTGTTTTCTTCTGAATAGTCTTCTTCCTGCAAAAGTTTCTGGAAACTGCCCTGAATCACACCTGCCCATACAATCTGATGTACTCCCAAGGACACTGCTGCCAGAAGAACTCCGGTACATACTACCTCTACAAATTCTGAGGCATCAAATCCTGCCGCAATCATCAAAGGAATAACTCCTACAATAATAATCCCTACTCCAAGTGCTATATTTCTCTGAAAAGTTTCTGCAAATTCTGCCTTTTTCTTAGTTACGATTCCTGCTACACCATACTGTAATACAATTTTTTCTTTTTCCAGATAATCATATTTGCTGTAGGCAATACCTGACATTACAATAATTACAGTTCCTATAGCCACCAAAAGTAATAACACAGCAGTTCCAAATCCGCCTGCCATATCCTCTGTAATAGAAGCAATTCCTGCTTCTGCCATCCCTCCTAATATAATAAGAGTTATTGGGGATAATATAAATAAGGATATAGCAAAAGACAATTTAGTGGCAAATTGAGGTGTTGCTTCCAAAAACTTATTTGCTTCCTCTAAAGATACTATTTTTCCTTCTTCCACCACTTCATCTGTTTCAGACGGCGTTTCTTCTTCTAATTCATCCTTCAACAAATAATCTGTACTTACTCCAAACAAACTGCTCATTTTTATGATTTTATCTAAATCCGGAATAGAGTTTCCACTTTCCCATTTAGATACGGACTGTCTGGAAATTCCCAATTCATTTGCCAGATCCTCTTGTGAATAATTATTTTTCTTTCTAAGTAATGCTATTTTTTCTCCTAATATCATATGCTCATCACCTTTCTGATTTTTCATATTTCGTTTTTTCTGACGTCTTTTTTTCGATATCGTTATCCTTACCATACCAGAAAAGTCGGTTGACAACCACCAAATGCGCCTGACATTTCTTCAAAAATTTGTCAACTAGCAGTTGCAATCCTTGATTTTAGGGCATTTTTCTTGCATCCTTTCTCTTTTTCGCTTTACTCTCATACAGCATCAAATCCGCTGCCGAAAGCATTTGATTCAGTTCCAAATCTTCACTCCATTTATATACTGCATAACCGATAGACAAATCGATGTAGTACGGCTTATCTGAACTTTGGTTAAATAATTTACTATTTAAAATAATGCGATCACGGATTTCCTTTCCCATATTTTCACTTTTAATCACGGCAAGTGCTGCAAATTCATCTCCACCAATGCGTCCGATGGTATCTGTGCTTCTCAAGCTGCCTTGGAGATATTGTCCTGCCTGTTTAATGGCAAAATCTCCCTCCTGATGTCCAAACTGGTCATTAATCTGCTTCAAGTGATCTAAATCCGCATAAATACACAAAAGATAATATGCCTTTGCACCTTCCATGGTCACCATTGCATTTTCCAAGAATCCTCTCCTGTTATACAACCCGGTAAGTTCATCTTTTTCCGACATCATATTCAATATATCGTTCTTACTTTTTAATGATGTCATCGCCTGCTCAAGTTCCGCCTGAATTTTTCTTTGCTTCTTAGTCAGGTCAATAAACTGAAATGCACTTCCTATATGTAAACTTGAACTATACATACTTGTAATATTATCTGCCGTCATTTCACAGGCCAGTATTCCATACATGCGCTTTCCTGCAAACAACGCATAAACGGCCATATTTCTACAGCCTTCCCATGAAAGAATATCAGTAAATCCTTTTTCCTTATTCAATTTTTCAGTAACATCCGGGTGCAAAATAATACCATTTTCAATCTTTGCCGCAAGACTCAGTTCCTCCGGACATTCCCAATCCCGAATACTACGGTTAATCTTTGGCTCATCCAGCAAAAATAGATACGCATTATTAACCTGCATGAATCTAAGACGTTCCATCAGACATTCATACAACTGCATATTGTCATCAATATTTGCAATCATATCTCTGGTAATAAACGGAGTGGTCCAAATATTTCTCTGCAAATTATCTATTCTATTGTTGCTTTCAATCACTGTAACCGTCTGTATATAATCCAAAATATGAAGAAGCAAACTTGAAAGCTTACCTTTCCTGTTTTTTTCTTTTCCCAAAAAGATAATATTTGTCATCTGCCGGCACAATTCCGTGACAAAATCATTAATCGCAAACTTCTTGGAATTCACCAGAGTATGCAAAGAAACATCAATAAATTCTATATCATATTCCTTATTTTCTTCGGCAAGATATACATCCAAAACATGATAAAATATCCGGTATATCACTTCACGGATGTTGTTGTCTTCTACAATACTGATTTTATACAAAAATGCTTTTTGAAGAACCGCCTCACTACATTTTTTGGCAATTTCTTCATAGCTGCTTTCTTTTGCAATTTCCTGAAAAACTTCTTCTATTTTCTTCTCACTGCCACAAGACTCTCTATGTTTAAAATACACCGGAACCTTAACAGATTTTAAATTTCCATTCTGGCACAATTCCACTGCTTTTTTCATTGCCACATAGCCAAGATCATAAGAATTCTGTTCTACTGTAGTCAAAGAAGGAAAGGCTGATTTTGCTTCCGGAATATCGTCAAATCCCGTAATTGCAATGTCAGTTCCCGGAATTAATCCTCTTTTTTTACATTCCTCATAGCCGGAAAGAGCCATGGTATCATTCGCACACACCACTGCATCAACCCCCGGGTTGTTATCTAATATTTTTCCAAAAAGAGACGCAGAATTTGCAGAATAATCCCCATATTCTATCATTTCCTCCTGAATCTCAAAACCATGTTCCTTCATTACCTGACAGTATGCATCCAGACGTTCCTTCGCATCGCGGTTATTTTCCTTTGGTCCTCCCAAATATGCAATTTTTCTGCACCCATGCTCCATAAGATGCTCCATACATTTTCTGATTCCATCACAGTTGTCTGATATTACGCTGGTATAATCTTTATATTCATCTCCTACAATAATAATCGGTACGTTTAAATCTTTGAAACGTTCAAAAAATTCTTCTTTGTCTTCTTCCATATATAAATAGAATGTAGAGTACACAATAATCAGCACATCTAACTTTCCTAATTTTGCATAATCAAATACCGCATTGAACTGAAAGAGATATTTTTGCTCCTTATTTCCTCCCTCATAATAATATAGCTCATCAAAACAATTCGCATGCGCTCCCATAAAAAATAAAGTCTGTATATCGCAATCCGCTGCCCGGTGAACAAGTCCGTTCAGCAAATCATCTGAATGCGAGGCACAAATATTTCCAATCAAAACCCCCACAGTTATTTTATTATCTTTCACCTTAGCTCCTCCAACCCTCCAATAAAATATATGCGTTTAGACTGCATTACTAGTATTTCTATTGTAGCATATGTAAAATAATCAAACAACCTTCTTTTCAAACAAAAAAGACCGCTATATGTCATAATGACATATGCGGCCTTGCTTTTTTCTTTTACCACGTACGGGAATTCATCTGTCTAAACTGGGCAACCGTAGAAACATGGGAATTCAAACCACCGTCTACATTAACAATCTGACCACTCACATAAGCGCTCTCGTCAGACGCAAGGTATACGCACATATGACCGATATCTTCCGGACATCCGTAACGATTCACCATGATATTGCTCAGGAATACATCTTTCAAAGCTTGTGGCACATAAGCCTCATTCTCCGGTGTAACAATTAATCCCGGACGTACGCAGTTACAGCGGATGTTCTGTTTTCCATACTGTAAAGCTGTAGACTGTGTCAGCATATCCACCCCAGCTTTAGCACAGGCGTAAGCTGTGGAACCCAGGTCTCCGCCACAGGAAGCCATGGAGCCAATATTAATAATGGAACCTCCTGTTTCATTTTTCTGCATATATGGAAGTACGCACTTCGTAGCGTAAAATGTACCTCTTACATCGCTCTGGAAAACGGCATCCCACATTTCCAGGCTTAATTCATCCACGCGACCATCTTTTAATCCTACATTGGCAGCATTATTTACCAAAATATCAATTTTTCCATACTTTTGGGCAGTATCTGCAAAGAGCTTTTCGATACTTTCCGTAGCTGTAATATCCATAAAATGATAAGAAGCTTCTCCGCCTTCCTTCGTAATGCTGTCCACTACTGCCTGACCCTTCTCCTTTCTACGTCCACAAATAACTACTTTTGCACCTTCCGCTGCAAACAGCCTTGCAATCCCCACGCCGATTCCACTGGTAGAACCGGTAACAATAGCTACCTTACCTTTTAATCTGTCCATAAAAAACCCTCCTTAATTATATGTCTTGAACTATGCCATAAGCATAAAATTTCTAGTAACTTAAATATATACCATTTAAAAGAATAAATCAATCGCAATCCAGTTGTTTCCTTCTCTTTCTACATTCTGGATGACAATTCTTCCTTTATACTTTTCTACCATCTTCTGAAGCTTTGCAAGCCCAAGCCCCCGACCTTTTCCTTCGGTACTAAATCCTTGTTGGAAAAAGTCCGCAATTTCTTCACTTGATACAAATGGACTAATATTTTCCACAGAAATAATAAGCTGTTCTCCCTCCTGGGATACCTTTACATTAATTTTTTTCTCGTCTTCGACTTCTAATGCTTCTACAGCGTTATCATACAAAATCCCAATCATCTCAATCATTTCAAATTCATCTATTTTCTCTTCTTTGAAATCCATTGCGACTTGATATCCTGTCTCAATTCCCTTTTCCTCGGCTTTGGAAAATTTGCTGTATAAAAAACCACCTATAATTGGACTTTTGCATATGTATAAAAGCTTATTATATTTATTTTCCACAAGTATACGGTCACAATACTGGCTTTGAAGTTCTGACAGTTCTTCTATGGTCTGACAGGAGTAACACATTCCCTGAAGTGCTGATAAATGATTCTGAAACTCATGCTGACGATTCCTCACTTCCAATATCAGCTGTTCATAGGACTCCTGACACATTTGCTGAATTAAAATTCGCTTATCTTTTTCTTGACTAAGATCCATTGCTTTTTTCCATTGATATAAAGTAATTATAAATAAAACAATAAAAAAGAAAAAAAGTAAAATTTCCGTATCTGTCATTGTCCCTTTTGTCTGATAGAGCAAAGCACCGACAACACACATGACTCCTGCGCCTTCCACGATTCGTCCTAAGACACGATTCTTTTCAAAAATATAAAAAAATATTTTCGTAATGTTACACTTTTTATAGATCAGATAGCATGTAAGGCAAGTCACCCCACTGCCTGTCCATAGCAAAGCATGTGGAATATATGTATTTGGCTCCAGACAAAAGTAAGTAATATAAGATACTGCTGTCATCACCAAAATCTCTATCACAAATATAATCAAATAGGTTGCCATCATCGCCTGTAAAGCTCTTTCTAACGTTACTTTAAATTTGATATAGATAAACATCAGATAAACAAATACGGGATGAATCAAATACCATATAACGCGAGTCTTAATACTAATAGGACCATACTCCATGAAATAAGCATCATAACACCTAAAAAACAGATTTGACAGCAGTAAATAAAAAATATTTGTCTTATCAAAACGCATTTTCTTTTGAAGAAGTCCATGGGTAAGAAGTAATATCCCCAGGGTTTCTGGCGTATAATAGAAAATATTCTCTAAAATATTATATAAGATTGTATTCATCTGAAAATCTCCTTTAGAAAATCCTTTTTCATAATGGTTCCTATTTCCAGAGTGCCATACCCATCCTTTAACTGAATATAACGGTTCGTACTGTCTATCGATGCAATAAAGGCTTTGTTCACTAACACCGAGCGATTGCATTTAATAAAATCTTCGGAATCTAACTCTTTGATCACCTGACTATTGGATTTATAACTAATCTCTAATTCATCTTTGGTAGTTTTAATAAACATTTTTCCTGCACTACTTTTAATATACACAATATCCTGCATTTTTTTTGCAAAAAAAATGCCATCCTTTTTAAAATAAATGTTTTTATTATCTTCCTTATGTTGTTCAAAGGTTAAGGCTTCTTCTAACAACTTGGTCAGTTTTTCCTTATTATAAGGTTTTGTTAAATATCCGTAACAATGAAGTTCTTTGTATGCATGTAACTCCGGATCCCCCAAGGCAGTTAAAAATATAATTGGCGTAAACTTATACTTTTCCACCTGTCGTATACGGTCTGCAAATACCATGCCAGACATATCTCCAACTTTTTCCGGCTTTAAAACAATATCTAATAAAAACACATCCACGTTCTTCTCTAATGCAATTTGATATGCTTTTCCTGTTTCCGTGGTTTCGTATATCTCAATTTCTTTTCCCATATCCCGAATAATGTTCACTAAGCACCCTATATTTTCCTTTTTATCTTCTAAAATTAGTACCTTTTTCATCTTATCCTTCTCCTCATATATATACAAAAAGACTGTTCCAACAAGCCCTGATAATATGTACGATACTTTCTAATTCCTTTATATCATATATACCATCTATTGACTTTGATTGCAACAGCCTTTTGCATGATTTCATTTTCTATGTTATTAGGATGAATTTTTAGGGAGAGAGATATAAAAATACTTCCTAAGAACGACTTTCTATATATGTTCTAAACTCCTCATAAGGATAAGTATCCCCGCCTTTAATTAAAAACTGCTCCCGAACTTTCAGGAAATCTACTACACTGATTAACTTATTGGCACAGCTTCCACATTGAAACACATGGATATAGCAGGCACGCCTTCCTGTTGGTATTTCTTCCTCATCTTCTATAGTTATCATATTATTTAGGTAATAAGCTACAGATTCTTCGTGTTCCTCATCAAAGAAAACAGGCAACAACGCCAAGTATTGCTTTCTTGAAGTCATAACCCCTTTACACTGCTTACATTTTATGGTTTCAGAATCTGTATGTTTATTAATAAAATAAAGCAGCCATCCAAGCAGCTTTGTAATTGGTCCCACCACTGCTCACCTTCCTATTCTTAAGCATTCGCTTTTGCCTTATTAATGATTTCGCAAAAGTAATCTGCTTTAGACATTGCTTCCATTACTTCCCCGGACTGCAAGCTATATGCCTGATTTGACTTAAAGGTTGCAATTCTTTTCTTTTTACCCTGGTACAAAAATTCAAAATACACATAGCTGGTTCCACCAAGTGGGCCTGGAAAATATCCTGTTTTCGCATTTGTAATGTCCGCCGCACTAGCTTCCTGAAACTCCAGTGGATTCTGATTTGCAATATAAGCAATTTTTCCGTTCTCCACATTTACCTTGAAAATTTCTGCACTTGAATAAAATGTTTCGCTGTCAGAGTATCCTCTTTCTGCTGAATATTTTCTTTCCGTTTTCATGGCAATCTTCTCTGTAAGAACGTGACCGAACACACCAAAGTAAAATACACTCACTGCAAAAGCAACGAAAATTGTCACTCCAATGATTCCCGGCACCGGATGTACTGAATTAATTCCAAGGAAAATACCCACAATAAGTGAAATTGCAAATATAATCAGTATCTGAATCGCCAGAAATTTAGGGTTAAATTTTTTCACAACCGCATTCCTCCTTTGTTTTATTTTTCTTAATATATATGTAATAAAATCCCAAGGAATAGTTTAACACCCTATTTTCATTTGATTCAACTGTTCTTTGCTAAACTTGGTTATTTGGGAAATAAACTAAAGGACACGTCGATAATCTTTCCTAAAAAATTCTTTCAAAGCTTTCCTTGTTTCTTTCTCCATGCAATCTGTGACATAAATTCCTGTATGATTCCTGCTGCCGCAATGGAAGTAATTCCACTTCCGTCAAATGCCGGTGCTACCTCCACCAAATCATATCCTACAATATTCAGTTCCTTTAACCCACGAATCAATTCCAAAGTTTCCCATGTAGAAAATCCCCCCGGCACAGGAGTACCTGTTCCAGGAGCATAAGCAGGATCCAAAAAGTCAATATCAAAGGTTAAAAAGACTTTTTTTCCCTTTGTTCTCTCATAAATTTTTTCAATGATTTTCTCCAATGACATTCGGTGCATTTCAGAAGCCTTCATAGATGCGTATCCTAAATTGGCTGAATTGTTGGCATCTTCTTCTCCATATAGTCCCTCCCTTATCCCTAGCTGGATAGAACAGGACGTATCCACTAAACCCTCCTTTGCTGCGTGATAAAATGGTGTCCCGTGGCTGTACGGTTTTCCAAAATATTCTGAAATCGTATCATAATGTGCATCAAAATGAACTAAGGCTACCGGACCATGAACTGCTCTACATGCCCGCAATTCCGGCAAGGTGATACCATGATCTCCTCCCATGGCAATCGGAATAACTCCATGCGCAAATATTTCCTGCATCTCTTTCTGAATAATATCAAATGAATCTTCTACATATCCCGGTACAGAACCCAAATCTCCAAAATCAACGCCGGAACATTCCTCAAAAATATCTACCGCCAGTTCCGGATTATATGGTTTTGCTGCCAGTGATGACATTTCTCTTATGGACGTCGGACCGAAACGTGCTCCTGCCCGATAAGTGGCACATGTATCAAAAGGGATTCCAACAACTGCAAAATCAATATCTTGTAATGTCTTAACATTCTGCATTCGCATGAATGTTTTCACTCCTGCAAATCTTGGGGACTGCAGGGAATTAACTGTTCCATATTTCATTCTATTTTCCTCTCTTTTCACATATTTCCTTTAGAACTAAATGCATTTACCGAAATATTATGTCAATAAATTTCACTTTTCCTCAACCACTCTCATGTAAAAATTTTGTAAAATTATGGATAAATATTCCCTGTCGCCCCATTTTTGCTAATATCATATCGTCTTAATTTTTTGATACTTTCCTTACCGGAACCTGTATCTCTGACAACCAATCTTCTTCCTTTTCTTTATTCCACACTCCGTCAATATAAGATTCTCTGATATTTCCGCATATTTCATAACCGTTTTCCTCAATAAACCTCAAAACTACAGCGTAAGAGTTTGGAAATGTTTCATAAGAACCTTTATGAAAAATACAGGCAGCTTCTGCAACTTCCGGTAAAACCTTAAACTTTATCTTATCAGAATCCTCTTTTCTCTCGGTTACTGCCTGACAGGTTTCAATCAAAATATCCTCTCCCAGTTCTCCCGGTTCCAGATAATGGGTGAAGCAATACTCCGGCTCTGCACATATACATCCAATCCGTTCCATTTCTGCTCCCATTTCCGGCATCATTTCAAATAATTCATCATAAGATTCAATTCTTCTCTCCATAGAACAAACAATCACTTCCGGAATTTTTTTCACAAGCACCGGTGAAGATAAGTCTATATCCTCTTTCGCCAAATAACTTTCCACCTGGGCTAACTTTGCTGTCAATTCAGCAATCTCTTTTAATATTTCCTGTTTTTTCCGATGAAGCAGATTTTTGTCTGCTTCACCACTTGTAATTCTCTGAATATCCTCTATGGAAAATCCCATGTTCTTTAACGCAAGTATTCTATGTAAATCCGCAATCTGGCTGGCTCCGTAATACCGATAACCATTTTCACCATCCACATATGCAGGTTTCAACAAATTTTGTTCATCATAGTAGCGTAATGTCTTGATGGTCACACGATTCATGTTAGCAAACATGCCAATCCTATAAAGTCTGATTTGCTCTTTTACTTCACAACTTTCATGATGTTCATTCATTTTCATATTTTTCATATTATCACCTATTCCCATCGAAATGTCTTTATGGAAACCACACTACAAACTACCGTAATACACACAAGCAATATAACTATCTTCCCTACAGAATCTGTCTGCGTTCCCATAGATACTGCCTTCATCAGTTTAATTCCCTGCGTCAATGGCAGTACAGAAGCCACTCTTTGCAATCCCACCGGAAATAATTCATAAGGTATGGTTGCTCCGGATAAAAACAGCATCGGAAAATACACCAGAGTTGTCACCGCATTTACCACTTTTACTGTCCTGCATAGACTTGCCATCAAAAGCCCAATGCTGAACATAGATATCATGGTCAGAAACCATGCACCGATAAATTGCAAAACATTTCCTCGCATTTCATATCCTAAAAATACTACTGACACCAACGATACTGCCACTGCAGAAAGAATGGCATTTACTGCACAGCACAAAACATCACTGCCTAAAAGCCATACAGGACTACATGGTGTGGTAAAAAAGTGCTTCAGTATTTTCTTGTCCCGATAATCCACTATGGTTAATGGAATTCCCATAAATGCCGATGCGCAGATTCCCACTGCAATCAAAGAGGCAAAGGAACCCTCCAGATAGGTGTAACCCTCTCCTGCCATTTTATTCCCTGCAATCATGGAAATCAATATCATAATTCCAACCGGCATAGCTACCCCGAACAATATCATATCCCCTGAGCGAAGTCCCAGTTTTTGTTCTACAGAATAAAGTTTTAAAAAGCGTTTCATTGTTCCACCTCCTCGCCCATGTACCACAGATATGCTTCCTCTAAGTGGTCATAGGGACTCTTTTCTACCACTTCTTTTACCGTTCCCTCAATTACCTTTTTGCCATTCTTCATCAGACAAATTCGGTCACACAGACTCTCTGCTTCCTCCATGTAATGAGTGGTAAGAAAAATAGTGGTTCCCTTTTTCTTCAATTCCTTTAACTGTTTCCAAACATCCCGTCTGGCTGCTGTGTCCAGCCCGGTGGTAAGTTCGTCTAAAAATACGATTTCCGGATGATTGAGCAATGATAAGGCAACAGACAATTTCTGTTTCTCACCACCGGAAAGCTTGTTTACTTTAGACTTTTCAAACTGCTCCAGCGAAAAGAATTTTAACAATTCATGATAGTCTTCCGGGTTTTTATATAGGGCGGACATCTGCTGACAGACTTCATCCACCCGAATATTATTCTGATAGTTGGATGACTGTAACTGCACCCCAACCCGTTCAAATACTTTTTTTCGATTTTTTTCCGGTTCCATCCCAAAAATCTTTCCATATCCTCTGTCTGGTTTCTTTAGCCCTAAAAGCAAATCAATGGTGGTGCTTTTTCCTGCTCCATTGTGTCCTAAAAGTCCAAAAACTTCCCCGGTCTCAACCTGAAAGGAAAGTCCATCTACCACAGTTCTTCCAGAAAATGCTTTGGTAAGATTGTTTACTTCGATACATATACTCATAGCATAGCCTCCTTCGTTTGATAAGACTATGCTATAATCTCCCCTAAGGGACGAGTCAAGAAATTTTTTCATCGTTTATTCTATCTTTTCAAAGGATACACTCTGCTCCCATCAAATGTCCTTTTTCCACTGAAAATTTTCCTGCCCTGCCCCAATTTCAAAATGGTATTTTACAATTCCAAGGTCCAACTTAGTATAAAAACCAATTCCAGCTTTTACGGATACTTCATTTCCTTTGAATGAAAATACAAATTTTTGCTGGTTCATTGCAGTAGGCGCGAGGAGAGCCGCCTTGACACCATTCTCAAACCACTCCAGCATTTGCATGTCCACTTTCGTTACTTCATCTATTGTCTTAGATTTGTGCGGAATTCCTTGTATTTCGCCATACCCCAATGAAATGACAACACAAAGTTTTTCTCCTTTATCAATCACAAAAGCTGTCTTTATTTTACTGTATGACATCGCTACCCAACAGGTATTTAACCCTAGCTGCTGTGCCAAAAGTACAAGACGTTCTCCATAATAGCCACATCTTTCATCAAGTCCTGCATCCTTTTTCCCAATCATTGCGATATAATTGGTCACACCGCTGAACTTTCCATAATGTGCCATGAAACCGTCAAAGGCTTTTGGTTCATTGGTAATTAGCTGAATATGCAGCCCGCTTTCCTTATTACAGGTGTCGATTTCTGCCTGCAATGCGGAAACAACATCTGCTTCCAAAGGTTTGTTCTTATACTGACGGACACTATGTCTAGCCTCCATTGCTTCTGTTAAATTCATTTTCTTTTCCTCCATTTAGATATATTTTATAAAGCCGGCTCCAGAATCAGACATCCAAGTATTTTTCTCAATCATTTGACCCTGAATCCCTTTCATAATTCTATCATCTGTTCTTTGATTGCCGGATCGTGGTTAGCAGCACACAGAATACAGTTTTTATCAGTGGAGCATTTGCAAACCCACTCTAAAGATTTTCTTGCAAGCTTAGTATCCACAGCAAAGCCAGGAATAATTTGCTCCTTTAAGGATTTCTGTGTATATGCCGCATCACTTGCCAAAACCACATACTGATTTCCATTGCTGATTCTCACGCTGAATAGTCCATGGCTGTGCCCCGGCGTGTTTACCAGTATAACGCTTCCGTCCCCAAACACATCATAGGACTTTCCCACAGGTCCGATTCCTGTCTGTTCATATTCAAACGGTTCAATATTTGCAAAGCTCCATGTGCTTTTTACATAACGAAAGAAATACTTGCGACTGTCCGCAATCTCCTCTTTTGCCGTCATAATATGCTTTACATCTTTTACAAGACGTAGCCCGCTCGTATGATCGAAATCCATGTGACTGAGAAAAATATAATCAATATCAGTCGGAGCAATACCAAGCTCTTTCAGCTTACAGTCTACACTTTCGCCCTGCATGATAACAGGTCTGCTGATGCTGTTTAAAAGCATACTTGGTCTTTCTGATACATATTTAGAATCCCACCCCGTATCAATCAGTATTTTTCCCTTTGGATGTTCAATCAGATAACAAGATACCGGCAGTTTTATTCTTTTTTTCTTGCTTCGTAAAAATCCTGTTACCGCCATCGGATTTTTTTCCCTATGTGGAATTGCCTGATCAACAATAACGCTTCCCGTATGAAAAATATGCACCTTTACCATCTTTCACCACTCCTGTCCGGCAGTTGTTCCATAATGATTTTTGCATGGTTCAGCATATTAATCAGACTGTTCATGGCTTCCATATCCGCATCAAAATAATAGTAGTTTTTTGTTCCCTCGCGACGCATTTTCAAAATCCCTGCCTCTTTCAGTATTTGAAGATGATGGGACACCGCCGGTCTGGAAAGGTGTGTCTTTTCCGTTATGGTACCGACGCGCACACCATCGCATTGTTCCATTTTCATCATTTCAAGCATAAGATGCTGACGATTCTCATCACCAAGCGCAATGAGTATCTTCCGACAACTTTCAAATTCCTCCGCAAGAGTTCGAATATTTTTGTAATGAGCAGTCAATGCTTTCACCTCCTTCGTTCATTTACTCAAACCATTATACCACTATTATCAAAAAAAATTTCATTGGAAAAGAAAATCGAGACGATTCATTTTCCCTTCAACCTCTTCTATCATATACCGGCATCTACAATATACTGTTTCACGTTTAATCCCTCTTCGTTAAACTTTATTATATTTTATCTGTGTAAAATATTTTTGTCTTATAAATTTTTTGTAACCTTTTTTCTTTTTCAATTGTATTATATATGTAAGGCCTTAAAGCATAAAAACAAAGGAGAAACTCATGAGACTACCAGTACAGGAACTGATAGCTAAGTACAAGAACAACATATATGCGGTGGCATTTAATATATGCAAAAATGCTGATGATGCAGAAGATGTAGTTCAGGATACTTTTCTTCAGTATTATTCATCAAAAAAAACGTTTGAAACAGAGCAGCATATACGTGCATGGCTGTTAAGAGTTGCAATTAATAAAGCAAAAAATATGGCTACATCCTTCTGGCATAGAAATAGAACATCACTAGAGGATTATATAGAAACATTGGTTTTCGAGACACCGGAGTCTAAAGGATTATTTGAAAATGTCATGAATCTTCCGGATAAATATCGTATTACCATTCATCTGTTTTATTATGAAGATTACACCATCAAAGAAATAGCCGACATTTTAAAAATATCTGAAAGTAACGTAAAAGTCAGATTATCACGTGGACGCGCTCTACTAAAAGACACATTAAAGGAGGAATGTGAAGATGACTAATAAAGAAAAATATAAACAAGCATTTTCGGTTTTACAAACCTCCGAAAACTTTTCTTTGGAGGTAGAAAAAATGGCTAAATTAAATAAAAGAAAAACATATCGGTCAATTGCTGTAGCCGCTACAATTTGCTTATTATTAATTGGAGGAACCGGCACAGCATATGCTGCAAATGTTGGTGGAATGCAGAGAACACTCCAACTGTGGATCCATGGAGATCAAACGGAAGTTACTGTAGACTTTAATTCAGACGGTAGTTATTCTATGAAATATACCGATGCTGAAGGTAATGTAAAAGAATCTGGCGGTGGCGGGGTTGCCTACGACATTTTTGGTAGAGAACGTCCTTTGACGGAGGAAGAATTAATCGAGCAACTATCAAATAATGTTGATGTAACATATTCAGATGATGGCACAGTTACACTTTATTTTCAGAATCAAGTAATTGATCTAACCAATAAATTTAAAGATAATGTTTGTTATGTGCTTCTTAATGGAGATAACTGCACACTATATGTAACCATCAAATATGATAATGGCTGGGCTGCTAGTTCAAATAAATATATTAGTCCGGATTCATTTAATTAAATATCCCTCAAATTACTCTAAATGCCATCTCACCAGTCGTGGGATGGCACTCTTGAAGCCTAATTTTATTTCATCGTTGTGATTTACAGTTCAAACGGTATTTCCCCTTCCATAAAAAGTTGGGCTTTTCCACTTAGCAAAACCCTGTCTTTTGTTGGACAAACTGTTATTACACCGCTTCGTTTCGATATCTGTTTCGCCGTCATTATTCTTTTTCCAAGCTTTTCAGCCCATATGGGTGCCATAAATGTATGTGCTCTTCCTGTTACGGGATCCTCTGATACATTCAGTTTAGGATAAAAACATCTGGATACAAAATCATATTGCTTTGAAGGAGCCGACACAACCAGCCCCATTCCCTCAAGTTTCAAAATTAATTCATCATTAGGAACAAACTGTTGCAGTTTTTTCTCATCATCAACAATAACAACTAAATCTCCACCATCAAAATAGGCTTCTTTTGCCATACCGTCTGTAGCCCGCATAATCGCCTCTGTTACCGAAATAGGTTTTGTCTTTCCCACGGGAAAATCTAGTGTAAACTGCTCCCCATCCCTTGTAACGCTTAACTCACCAGTCTTAACTACAAAAGCTGTTTCTGAATAATTGTTCTCAATGGCAATTTTCAGCATAATTTCTGGTGTTGGCATTGTTTTACATGGAAGAACTGCTGCCGGATTTCCTGTAAATAGTTCTTCTGCAAAGGCATCTACAATGTACTGCTTCACGTTTAACTCCTCCTAATCTATCTATAATTCTCCCCAACAAGCCATTCTTTTGCCTTTTCAAAATCATCTATAAAGCTTAATGCAAAAGAACCCTCCAAAAGTGCATCCCTTATTTTTCGCTTCACAGTTTTATTTACTCCCACAAATACTACCCGTGTAAAACGCTTGCTGCCATTCAACAATTTTTCTGCGATAGCATGAATTATCGCATCATTAACAACTGTTTCATCAAGATTTATCGCAATCAATGAGGGCATAGAAGGTCTTCTAAATTGCTGATAGTCATTGTCCAACTTTTCAATGGCAAGCTCTGTATATTCATAAATTCCGTCTAAGTGTTCAAACCATATTTCACCGCCACCAAAAAACATACTAAATGACTTCTTACCTACTCCCACAAATTCTTTCGATTTGTTCATACTATATAGTCTCCCTTCCTGATAAAGTACCCTTCCTGCAACGCCGCAAACGTAGCTACAACCGCCACAACACCACACACATAGTTCATCCCAGAAAAAGAAATCAGCAATGGTAGCAGAAAAAGTAGAAACCCAGTTACCTTATTTGCTTTTGTATGTAAAAATATAATTTTGTGTTGGTATACATATCCCAATACAAGATTCGTACTTCTCAATACTACAATAAGCAAAATCCATATTCCCAGCCAAGGGGAAATACGAAGGTCTGGTAAAATTTTACAAAAGCAAATTGATACAAATATCAAATCCGCAATGCTATCCATAATTGCCCCTATTTTACTTTCTGTATGAGTGTTCCTGGCAATCAAACCATCCATCATATCTGTAATTCCACAATAGATATATATAACATTAAACGACACAGAAAATGTTTTCACATATAAAAGTGCTATTGCCGCAATCATTCGGCTAATGGTAATTGTATTTGCTAAGTATTTGATACGACATACCTCCTTTTAAATTGAAATTTGTAGGGGATGTGGTGTGATCAACCGGACGAAGAAAGGTTGTGGTATCCTCTGGGAAGCCCGCTCTCAGTGCCTGCGACTAGTTCACACATTCGTAAGCTTGTGAGGCGTATCGCCAATGGGCTCTCACCTCACAAGCTAACGACTGTGGAACGGATTCTCCGGCCCTTCCGCTAAATGCTCCCCAGAGGATACCACAACCTTTCTTCTGCGAATTGACACAGCCACACAACAGAATTCCTGCGGATATGCTAAATCTACATTATTGGTTAGTAGCTTACGTTGCCGACAACCGAAGGAATTTGTATAAGTGTGCCAAGATGTAAGAAGAAACTGTCGGTTTTCCGCTGGGGAGCATTTTAGCGGTAGGCACCGGAGAATCCGTCCCGAAGCTGTTAGAGCGTGAGGCGAGAGCTCCGTTCAGCGATACACCTCACGCTCT
>JBGVOM010000215.1:0-18533 GCA_045126515.1 Lachnospiraceae bacterium | reverse complement strand
TGGTCTGCTTCCCAGAGGATACCACAACCTTTCTTCGTCCCCATCGCCACACCACATTTCTACAAATTTCAATTGTAAGAAATCCCTAAAAGTGGTAAAATATATATATCTGAACTGCCTATGGGGATAAACGGATTATGGCAGTATAATAATAAGAGAAGGAGTGGGTTTAGGATGAGTGTAACAAAAGTTCAGGCTGAAGAAAGAAAAGTGACGAAAGGCACACTTGTGTATTCGGAAAATCAGGAAATTAAGGAACTGGCTGTGATTACAGAGGGACGTCTTGTGGCAATGAACAAGGCGGGAAGAATGGAACTGAAAAAGGGGAGTGTATTAGGGCTGGTAGAAGGATTCAATGGAAAATATACCTCCACTTATTTTGTGGATGAGGATACGACCATGTTGATATATCCTTATGGAAGTGTAGAAGAAAATGTGGAAATTAGTGTTGCACAGAAGATTAATCCGGGAAATACCATTGCAACAGCGATTCGACAGATAAGCCTGATTTTGGATAAGGTGAAGGTAGAAGAAGAAAAAACAAACCAGTTTTACGGTTATGTAACAGAAGAATATAAAAGATATATGCAATTGTGTAAGGGATACAATGCTGAGTGCAGAACTTCAAACGCTATCGAATCATTGAAAGAATTTGCCCAGACCACGGAGCTGGATGATGAAAAAATGGAATATATGCAGGAGTTAATGACAATTCCGGACAATATACGAGCTGCTTTTTTTGAAGCAAGCGAATATATGGTACAGCAGCATCTCAATGATATTATGGTGGTGGCAGAAGATGTGGACTCTCTCTATGACGAAATTGACCAATATCTGGAACAAAGTGCGGTAGCTCTGATTGCAGATGACAGTGATAATCTGTTTTCCATGTATGAAGATTTGATTCTGCAGATTGCAGGGAAAAAGGGGAATGTGTCTACTCTGTTGAAAAAAGCAGATGAAATTTTAAAATTTGCCAATGCCTTTGAAGGAATTGATAAAAAGGTTGTAGCAAAAGTGAAAAATGATTTTCAGGAAAAATTAAAAATGATGGGTGTGGATGTCAATGCAGTATCAAATATGACAGCAGATTCTTCCACAGGCGTTTCGGATGGTGCAATGGTTTCCTCTGCCGGAGCAGCCAGCAATTATACTTCGGCCCAGATGGAGATTATCCGTAAAATCACACAGAATACTACGGAGAAGATTATTGCCTATGCCGGACTGGATGAGGAGAAAAATGAAAAACTTCGTCAACAGCTGACTGTTTATGCTGCCACAGAAGATAAACATGCTACTACAGATGAAGTAAGCAAAGTGCGTAGAAGCCTGACAGCCTTGTATTACGATTATTACGAAGCTGTAATAACCAAATATGTAAAAGAGGAAAAACCAATTCCCCTGTTAGAATTGTTTTTGAACTTTGGTATGTTGGACGAGCATCTGGTAAGTGATGAGGCTTTGGCAGATTTATTCTATACTAAGCGTGATGAAGACATGGGAGATTACCAGATTTATACCATGAAGGAATGGCTGTTTAAAATCTATCAGGGAGAACATGAACCGTCCCGAAATGAATTTGATATGGATTATGATGCGACGTTCCGCGATATGAAAAAGACACAGAAATTTACAAAAGAGCAGGAAGAAGCATACAAGCATGACCAAAAAGGAAAACTGGTCTTTGAACTTCGTAATATGTTGACTTCCGCAAACAAGATGACACAGGGACAAATTATGACCTTCTGTCCAATCTTATGCGTGGAAGAAGGAGAATCTGTGAAAAAGATGCTGACACAGAAAAGCACCGTGAAAAAGACATTTGACACATTGTTGCAAATAGATTATTCTTGTTTTTATCGACCGGTTGCATTTTGGGATACCGAACATGGTGTAAATAAAGACTATATACAAAAGGAAGTCAAACCAATTATTATTCTTATGCCAAATATTGGAACCAAAGGTGCTATGTGGCAGGAATTGTCAGGACCAAGAAAAGATACTTCAGCAAGATTTGCACTGCCTATTATGTGCAGAGAAAACTTGACCAAGCTGGCAGTTGCCATATTAGGACAGTACCGTTGGGAAATCTGCCGAAATATTCAGGGGGTTTATTGGAATGATATAAGCGAAAAATCCCTTACTTCAGAATATTTTGATTATGCACAGTTCTTTAAGAAGAATCATGATTTGTCCCAGCAGGCAAAGGACAAGATTAAACAAAATCTTGTGAAGGCGAAAAACAGCTTCCGAGGTATGTTTGTGCAGGATTATACAGAGTGGGTATTGATGGAATCCAAAGGCTCACAGCGTTTAAATAAAGTCTGCAGAGAAATTTTAGTAGAGTACATACCGTTTCCAAAGAAAATCAGAGATGTACTGCGCCAGCATCCGTCCTATGGACAGGGCATTGAAAAATTTGAACGCCATACTGCGGAAAAACTAAAGAAGGCAACCAACATTGAAACAACGTTAATTAAGCATAAAGGAAAAGTAACGGAAGATTTACAAAACTATCTGGATTATTTGAACATGTAACATCTTCCATGAAAGGTAAAAGAATGAAGTGGAACAAATTTACGATTAAAACAATTGCAGATGCAGAAGATATTATTGTTAGTACTCTTATGGAACTTGGAATTGAAGGAGCAGAAATCGAAGATAATGTACCTTTGAGTGAATACGAAAAGAGCCAGATGTTTGTGGATATTCTGCCGGAAAATCCAAATGCAGGAAATGAAGCTTATGTATCTTTTTATATTGAAGAGGGACAGGAAACAGAGGAGCTTTTAAAAAGCGTAAAGGAAGAACTGGCATCTTTAGCAGAATTTATGGAAGTGGGTGAGTGTACCATCACTCAAAGCCAGACAGAAGATGCAGACTGGCAGAATAAATGGAAAGAGTATTTTAAACAATTTTATGTAGATGATATTTTAATCAAACCATCGTGGGAAGAATTGAAACCGGAAGATGAAGGAAAGATGAGGATTGACATTGATCCGGGTACTGCCTTTGGAACAGGTATGCATGAAACCACACAGCTTTGCATCCGTCAGATTAAAAAGCTGGTTACAAAAGATACCGTTATGCTGGATGCAGGAACCGGAAGCGGAATCTTGTCTATTGCGGGAATCAAGTTAGGAGCTTCTTACGCATTAGGAACCGACTTAGATCCTTGTGCAGTTACTGCAGTGGAAGAAAATATGCAGGTCAACGGTATTAGTGAAGATAAATATGATGTGATTCTTGGAAACCTGATTGATGATAAAGAAGTACAGGATAAGGTGGGCTATGAAAAATATGATTTGGTCTGTGCAAATATTTTAGCAGAAATTCTGGTAGCCATGACACCGGTGATTCCAGCCACCATGAAAAAAGGTGCTTATTATGTAACATCAGGAATTCTGAAAGAAAAAGAAGAACTGGTAAAAGAAGCAATCGTAAAGAGTGGTCTGGAAGTGGTAGAAGTGACATATCAAGGTGACTGGTGCTCCATTACAGCGAAGAAGGCATAAGGAGAAATGTATGAATCAGTTTTTTGTAGAAGAATCCCAGATACAGGGTTCTGAAATCATCATTGAAGGAACAGATGTAAACCACATTAAAAATGTACTTCGCATGAAAATAGGTGAAGAAGTTATGATAAGCAATGGAACAGATAAACATTATATCTGTTCCATTGTGACCATTTCAGAAGAACGGGTTGTGACAAAAATTGTGGATATAGACACCAACAGCACAGAACTTCCGGTAAAACTGTATTTGTTTCAGGGACTGCCTAAGGCAGACAAGATGGAGTTGATTATTCAAAAGTCCGTGGAGTTGGGCGTTTATGAAATCATTCCTGTTGCCATGAAACGTTGTGTGGTAAAACTGGATGCCAAAAAAGAAAAATCCAAGCTTGCCAGATGGCAGGGAATTGCGGAAAGTGCAGCCAAGCAGTCAAAACGCATGGTGATACCAAATATTTCAAGTGTTATGAATTTTAAAGAAGCGGTTGCATATGCAAAAAGTTTAGATTATAATATTATACCGTATGAGTTTGCCAACGGAATGGAGAAATCAAAGCAGATTATAAAAAGCTTAGGACAGTATAAAAGTGTTGGAATTTTTATCGGTCCGGAAGGCGGCTTTGAAGAAGCAGAGATTGCCTATGCCAAAGAAAACAATATGCAGATTATTTCCTTAGGCAAACGTATTTTACGAACGGAAACAGCAGGATTAACGGCTTTGTCAATCATTATGTTCGAATTAGAACAGGATGCCTGAAACAATGCCGTCTTTTCACGTCAGTGAAGTAAAAGTAGGAGAGAGAAACGTGGAAGCATATTTGGATAATTCAGCCACTACCAGATGCGAAAAAGAAGTGGCAGAACTGGTACAAAAGCTGATGCTTATGGAATACGGAAATCCATCCTCCATGCATTTGAAAGGGATGGAAGCGGAGAATTATGTAAAAGAAGCACGGACAAGAATTGCAAAGACACTGAAAGTAAAGGAAAAAGAAATTATCTTTACATCCGGCGGAACAGAATCGGACAATCTGGCATTGATTGGTGTGGCGCTGGCCAATCAAAGAGCAGGAAAACATATCATTACCACAGAAGTGGAACATGCTGCAATTCATGCCACAGTGGAATTTCTGCAGGAATTGGGATTCGAAATCACTAAGATTCCAGTGGACGGTAATGGTATTATTTCTATGGAAAGATTAGAGCAGGAATTAAGAAGTGATACGATTTTGGTATCCATCATGCATGTAAACAATGAAGTAGGAGCCGTACAGCCAATTGAAGAAGCTGCAAAATTAATTCACGAAAAAGCACCAAAGGCAAGTTTTCATGTAGATGCCATTCAAAGTTACGGAAAATATAGAATCAATCCGAAAAAGATAGGGATTGACCTGCTATCTGTCAGTGGTCACAAAATTCACGGGCCAAAAGGCGTTGGATTTTTATATGTCAATGAAAAAGTAAAAATAAGACCGATTATTTTAGGCGGTGGACAGCAGTTTGGAATGCGTTCCGGGACGGAAAATGTACCGGGAATCGCAGGAATGGCACTTGCCTGTGAAATGGCATATAATAATCTGGAAGAAAAAAGAGAGAATTTATATGCTTTAAAAGAAAAATTCTGCCAGCAGTTATTAGAACTGCCGGATGTAAAAATCAATGGAAGGTACGATGAACTTTCAGCACCCCAGATTATTAGTGCGAGTTTTAAAGGAATCAGAAGCGAAGTGCTTCTTCACACCTTGGAAAACAAAGGAATTTATGTGTCAGCAGGCTCAGCCTGTTCTTCTAACAAGCCGGCGCCCAGCAAAACACTGCTTGCTATGAAAGTGCCAAAAGATGAATTAGAAGCAACGGTGCGTTTCAGCCTTTCTGTACACACAAACCAGGAAGAATTAGACTACACGGTAGAGGTGTTGCGGGAAATACTTCCGGTTTTGCGTAAATACACAAGACATTAAGATACGGAAATATAAGGAGTAGATTATGTATAAAGCATTTTTGATTAAATACGGAGAAATCGGTGTAAAAGGAAAAAACCGTTATCTCTTTGAAGATGCCCTGGTAAATCAGATTCGTTTTGTTCTAGAGGACGTGGAAGGTGAATTTCATGTAAGAAAAGAGCAGGGAAGAATCTTTGTGGAAGTTCAGAGTGAGTATGACTTTGACGAAACAGTAGAAGCTTTAAAAAGAGTATTCGGTATTGTTGGAATCTGTCCTGTAGTTCAGATGGAAGACAATGGATTCGATGATTTTGCAGCAGAAACTGTGGCATATTTAGACAAGGCATATCCGGATAAAAACTTTACTTTCAAAGTAAAGGCAAGACGGGCAAGAAAAAATTATCCGTTGGATTCGATGGAAATTAACAAAGAACTGGGAAGTAAAATTGTGGAAGCATTTCCGGAAATCAAGGTGGATGTGCATAATCCGGATGTGGAAATCCAGGTGGAAATTCGAGAAAAGATTTATGTGTATTCGGAAACCATCAAAGGAGCCGGTGGCATGCCTCTTGGAACCAACGGAAAAGCCATGCTGTTATTATCCGGCGGAATTGACAGTCCGGTGGCAGGGTATATGATTGCAAAGCGTGGTGTGAAAATTGATGCGGTATATTTCCATGCACCGCCATACACCAGTGAGCGTGCAAAACAGAAAGTTGTGGACTTGGCAAAATTAGTATCACGTTATTCGGGTTCCATGCGCCTGTTTGTAGTAAACTTTACAGATATTCAGCTGGCGATTTATGATAAATGTCCTCATGATGAACTAACGATTATCATGAGAAGATATATGATGAAAATAGCAGAACATCTGGCAAGAGAAAATAACTGCTTAGGTCTGATTACGGGAGAAAGTATTGGACAGGTGGCAAGCCAGACACTTCAGAGCCTTGCAGCAACCAATGAAGTCTGCACTATGCCGGTATATCGTCCGTTAATCAGTTTTGATAAGCAGGAAATAGTAGATATTGCGGAACGCATTAATACCTACGAAACATCTATTCAGCCATTTGAAGACTGCTGTACTATTTTTGTGGCAAAGCATCCGGTGACGAAGCCAAATGTAAATATAATTAAGCGTTCTGAGGAACATTTAAGTGATGTGATTGACGATTTGATGAAACAGACCATAGACAGTGTAGAAGTGATTGAAATATAATTTTTGAACGTTGTATTTGATGGCTCATACCAGGTAACAGAAAAAGTGGGTAGAAAAAAAGACCAGTTTTACTGGTCTTTCCATTCACCCTACGTTACCCTATTTGATTATGTATGGGCTTAATACATTCAAAATTTCTGTAAGATCGCCTTCAGCATGGATGTTTAAGTCGATTGGCTTAGATAAGTCAAGACTGAAAATACCCATGATTGATTTTGCATCAATTACATATCTGCCTGATACTAAATCAAAATCGTAATCAAACTTTGTGATTTCGTTTACAAATGATTTTACCTTGTCGATAGAATTTAAAGAAATCTGTACTGTTTTCATTTCAATAACCTCCCTTGAATAGTTAGATTGCTTATTCCTATATATTACATTTTTGGATTTTAAAAGTCAATACGAAAGAAGCAGAAAGCTGAAAATTAACTAATATTTCACGTTTTAAACAAAAAAAATCTTAGATTGTAGGCAAGCCTACCAAAAAATAATGCAAAATGTTAAAAATGTTAATAAATTGCACAAAAATTTGTGAATTTTTATGACGAAAAGGAGGAGATAACATGCCAACAGCCGCATTACATAACCTTGGATGTAAAGTGAATTCCTATGAAACAGATGTTATGCAGCAAATGTTAGTGGAGGCGGGATATGAAATCAGGGACTTTAATGACAGCGCAGATGTATACATTATTAATACCTGTACGGTAACGAATATGGCTGACCGGAAATCAAGGCAGATGCTTCATAAAGCGAAAAGCAGGAATGAAAATTCCATTGTGGTTGCTGTGGGGTGCTATGCCCAGGCAGCGGGAGAAAAGCTCTTAGAAGACAGCAGTGTAGATATTGTTATTGGTAATAATCGAAAAAAAGATCTTGTAAGAATATTAGAGGAATACCGGAAAGAACACAGGGCAGAAGATACATTGATAGATATCAACCATACTACGGAATATGAAACTTTGATGTTAGGGCAGACTTCCGGTCACACCAGGGCATACATTAAGATTCAAGATGGATGTAATCAGTTTTGCAGTTACTGTATTATACCGTTTGCCCGAGGAAGAGTCAGAAGCAGAGAAGCAGAAGATATTGAAGCAGAAGTAACGGCTTTGGTAGGGAAGGGCTATAAGGAAATTGTCATTACGGGAATTCATATCAGTTCCTACGGTGTGGATAAAGAAAATATGAATCTTTTGTGTCTGCTGCAGAGAATTCATAAAATTCAGGGATTAGAGAGAATTCGTCTTGGCTCATTAGAGCCAAGGATTATTACGGAAGAATTTGCAAAAACAATTTCTTCTCTTCCGAAGATATGTCCTCATTTTCATCTGTCCATGCAGAGTGGGTGTAATGAAACATTACGCCGTATGAATAGGCATTATACTTCTGAGGAATACTATGAAAAATGTGAAATTTTAAGAAAGTATTACGCGAAACCGGCAATTACTACAGATGTTATTGTGGGATTCCCACAGGAAAGTGTGGAAGAATTTGAAACTACAGAAAAATTTGTGGATAAAGTGAATTTTTTTGAAACTCATGTATTTAAGTATTCCAAGCGACAGGGCACCAATGCGGCGAAAATGGAAGGTCAGATTGAGGAAGCCGAGAAGACCAGAAGAAGCGGCATTTTATTAGAAATGAATAAACACCACAGAAAGGCATACTTAGAAAGTTTTCTGGGAAAAACAGTTGAAATTCTGGTGGAGGAAACGGTGGAAGTTGATGGAGAAGAATATCAGACCGGTCATACAAAAGAATATATGCGTGCTATTGTAGAAAGTGACGTTTCTCTGGAAAATCAGATTGTGCAGGCTGTGGTAAAGGAAGTCTGCCAAGGGGAAATGCTAAAATGTGAAATAATAGATTGAATTTTATAAAGTTTTATATTACAATAAATAATGAAATTTTATTTTGAGGTCGTGGTAGAATGCAGAATTTAGGAAATACACAATATTTTAAGGTACAGGCGGAGCCGGAAGTACAGGTTAAGGAAATCATTGCAGCTGTTTATGAGGCAATGACGGAAAAGGGTTATAACCCAATCAATCAGATTGTGGGTTATATTATGTCAGGAGATCCTACTTATATCACAAGTCACAAAAATGCAAGAAGCCTGATTATGAAGGTTGAGCGTGATGAGCTGGTAGAGGAATTATTGAGAGCATATGTAGAGAACGAGTCGTGGAAGTAATCGGAGGAAAGTTATGCGTATAATGGGGCTGGATTTTGGTTCTAAAACCGTGGGTGTTGCCATGAGTGACGAACTTTTGATTACGGCACAGGTGTTAGAAACCATTACGAGGAAGGAAGAAAATAAACTTCGTAAAACTCTGGCACGTATTGAGGAACTTGCAAAAGAGTATCAGGTGGAACGGATTGTTCTTGGATACCCTAAGAATATGAATAACACATTGGGCGAAAGAATCGAAAAGACAATGGAATTTAAAGAGGCTTTGGAAAGAAGAACAGGGCTTCCGGTAATTTTATGGGACGAAAGGCTTACCACTGTGGAAGCAGAACGCTCTTTGATGGAAAGTAATGTAAGACGTGAGAACAGAAAACAATATGTGGATCAGATAGCAGCCACATTTATTCTGCAAGGGTATTTGGACAGAATAAAAAAGGGAGAATAGCATGGAAAAGATTGCATTTACATTGGATAATGATGAATTGGTGGAGTTTTTTGTGTTAGAGGAAACAAAAATCAATGGAACCAAGTATATCTTGGTGACAGAATCCGAAGAGGATGAGGCAGAAGCTTATATTTTAAAAGATTTGGCAGCAGAAGACGAAGCAGAAAGTATCTATGAAATTGTAGAAGATGAAAACGAGCTTGAAATGGTGTCTGCATTATTTGCGGAACTGTTAGAGGACGTTGATATAGAATTATAAAAATAGTTAAGAAGACTCGCAGATGTTTCTACTGCGGAGGTGTGTTATGTCAGTGAATCGAGAAAAATTTATAAATTTATTGAGAGAACGGGGCTTAAAGGTTACCAATCAAAGGATTGGAGTATTGGAAACTTTGGCTGCCTATCCTGATAAACACCTGACGGCAGAAGAAATTTACGACAAGGTAAAACAGGAATATCCCGAAATTGGACTTGCAACTGTATACAGAACCATACAGTTGCTATTAGAGTTACATTTGATTGATAAAATCAGCCTGGATGATGGATGCGTGCGTTATGAGATTGCACATTTAGATAGTGATACTACAAAACATCGTCATCATCATCTGGTGTGTTTATCATGCGGTAATGTGTTTTCTTTTGAGGACGATTTATTAGAAGAATTAGAGAATAAAATCAAAGAAAAAACAGATTTTCGTGTGGTGAATCACGAAGTGAAACTCTATGGTTATTGCAGGGAATGTGCCGATAAGTAGAAACATTGCAGACTATGGAGGTGCATTTTTTTGAAAAATATTAACAATTCAAAACTGAAAATCATTCCACTAGGCGGTTTAGAGCAGATTGGAATGAACATTACTGCCTTTGAATTTGAAGACAGTATTATTGTAGTAGACTGTGGATTATCTTTCCCGGAAGACGATATGTTGGGAATTGATTTAGTAATTCCTGATGTAACTTATCTGAAGGATAATATTAATAAGGTGAAAGGTTTCGTGATTACTCATGGTCACGAAGACCATATCGGTGCTCTTCCTTATGTATTAAGGGAGGTAAACGTGCCGATTTATGCCACAAAGCTTACTATGGGAATTATTGAAAATAAATTAAAGGAACACAACCTGATGCGTGGTACCAAGAGAAAGGTGATTAAGCATGGTCAGTCCATTAATTTAGGATGTTTCCGAATTGAGTTTATTAAGACAAACCACAGTATTGCAGATGCGGCAGCACTTGCTATCTACTCACCGGCAGGAATCGTGGTACACACTGGAGATTTCAAGGTGGATTACACACCGGTTTTTGGAGATGCTATTGATCTTCAACGTTTAGGTGAGATTGGCAAAAAGGGTGTACTGGCTGTTATGTGTGATAGTACCAATGCAGAAAGAAAGGGATTTACCATGTCTGAAAAGACAGTGGGAGCAACCTTTGATAATATTTTTGCAGAGCATAAAAATACAAGAATTATTATTGCAACCTTTGCATCTAATGTGGATAGAGTTCAGCAGATTATTAACTCTGCATATAAATATGGAAGAAAAGTAGTAGTGGAAGGACGAAGCATGGTAAGTATTATTTCCATAGCTACCGAGTTAGGCTACTTAAATATTCCTGATAAAACACTGATTGACATTGAACAACTGAAAAATTATCCGGATGAACAGACGGTAATTATTACTACCGGAAGTCAGGGAGAATCCATGGCAGCCCTTTCTAGAATGGCAGCTTCCATTCACAAGAAAGTAACTATTAAGCCGGGGGATACCATTATTTTCAGTTCCAATCCGATACCGGGTAATGAAAAAGCAGTTTCTAATGTAATCAATGAACTGATTGCCAAAGGTGCAGACGTTATTTTCCAGGATACGCATGTATCCGGTCATGCATGTCAGGAAGAAATAAAGTTAATTTATTCTCTGTTACGTCCGAAATATGCCATACCGGTTCATGGTGAGTTCAGACATTTGAAAGCACAGGCAAATCTTGTGCAGGAATTGGGCATACCGAAAGAAAATGTATTTATTATGCGTTCCGGTGATGTGCTGGAGTTAAATGATGACGGTGCAGCTATTACAGATAAAGTACAGACAGGTGCAATTCTGGTAGATGGTCTTGGTGTTGGTGACGTGGGAAATATTGTATTACGTGACAGACAAAGACTGGCGGAAGATGGAATTCTTATTGTGGTACTTACCTTGGAAAAGTACGGAAATCAAGTGTTAGCAGGGCCGGATATAGTATCAAGAGGTTTTGTATATGTGAGAGAATCTGAAGATTTGATGGAAGAAGCAAAAGCAATCATCAATGATGCTTTGGATGAATGTATGGATAAAAATATTACAGATTGGGGAAAAATTAAAAATATCATGAAAGATTCCTTAAGCGATTTCTTGTGGAAGAAAACTAAGAGAAATCCAATGATACTGCCAATTATTATGGAAGTTTAAATTGAAAAGAGGGAAAAGGATGAGTCTGGTAGATGAACGGGCAGAGATGCTGGTACAGGCAGTCATAGAAAGTGAAGAATATCAGCGCTACGTGAAAGTGAAAAAAGAAGTGGAGCAAAATGAGATTTTATGTCAGAAAATTGACGAATTTCGTGAAAAAAACTTTCGACTGCATACATCTTTAGAAGGTGAAGAATTATATAATGCCATGGAGAATTTTGAAAGAGAGAACAGTGCTTTTAGAAAAGACCCTCTGGTAAATGAGTTTTTGGCGGCAGAACTAGCTATGATTCGTATGATTCAGAAGGCAGAAAAGAAAGTAATCGATGCAATAGACCTTAGTTTGATGTATACTCCATCTTCCGACGAGGATGAGTAAATAGCAGAAGCGGAGGACATAAGATGAGAACGAAAACAGCAACCATGTCCATTATCAACGTAGTAGTGCATATTCTGGCAACGTTACTTATAATTATATTGATTTATGCAGGTGCAATGCGTTGTTATGATTTTGGTTACAGAATTTTTACAGATACACCTATGGCGCTGGAGCCTGGTAGAGACGTAACTGTTATTATTAATGAAGGAAATTCTACCAACCAGATTGGAACTTTATTAAAGGAAAACGGATTGATTAAAGATGTGGCTGTATTTGTAGTGCAGGAGAAATTGTCAGAGTACGCCGGCGAGATTAAATCGGGTGTTTATGTACTGAACACCTCCATGACCACGGAAGAAATGATAGCAGTCATGTCAGGAAACATGGTAGAAGAAGAGGAAACAGAGTAAGGGTGAGAACAAGTGATTGTAGATGAACGTTTTATCACCTATATCAACTCATTAGACAAAGGAAATACGGAATTTTTAAATCAGCTAGAACGGCAGGCTTTGCAGGATCATGTACCGATTATCAGACGTGAAATGCAGAGTCTGCTGAAGGTGCTTTTAGCCATAAAACAGCCGGATTCCATTTTGGAAGTTGGAACTGCGGTTGGATTTTCCACGATTCTGATGGGTGAATATGGGAAAAAAGAGAGTCATATTACCACAATAGAAAAATATGAAAAAAGAATTCCCATTGCCAGGGAGAACTTTAAAAAGGCAGCCATGGAGGAGAAAATTACTCTTATAGAAGGCGATGCATTGGAAGTGATGCAGGCATTGACGGAAAGCTTTGACTTTATCTTTATGGATGCGGCGAAGGGACAGTATATTAATTTCCTTCCGGACTGTTTAAGGCTTTTGAAGGTAGGAGGCGTATTGGTCTCTGATAATGTATTGCAGGACGGTGACATTGTGGAATCCCGCTTCGCAGTAACAAGAAGAAACCGTACCATACACAGCCGAATGAGAGAATATCTGTATACTTTAAAAAATCATGAGCAGCTGTCCACTGCCATTTTACCTTTGGGAGATGGCGTCACCATAAGTACGAGAATAAAATAAAGGAACGAGAATGATGAAAAAACCTGAATTATTAATTCCGGCAAGCAGTCTGGAAGTGTTAAAGACCGCTGTTATTTTTGGAGCGGATGCAGTTTATATTGGCGGTGAAGCCTATGGACTTCGCGCGAAAGCAAAAAATTTTTCCATGGAAGATATGAAAGAAGGCATTGAATTTGCCCATGCCCATAATGTACGTGTGTTTGTCACAGCTAACATTTTGGCTCATAATGAAGATTTAGAAGGTGTAGAACAGTATTTTAAAGAATTGAAAGAATTGAAGCCGGATGCGTTGATTATTGCAGATCCCGGTGTATTTACCATTGCCAGAAAAATATGCCCGGAAATTGAGGCACATATCAGCACACAGGCAAATAACACTAATTACATGACTTACAATTTTTGGCATGAGCAGGGCGCAAAACGTGTTGTGGCAGCGAGAGAATTGTCTTTGGCAGAAATTAAGGAACTTCGTAGTAAAATATCGGATGACCTGGAAATTGAAGCTTTTGTTCATGGTGCTATGTGTATATCCTATTCCGGCAGATGTTTATTGAGCAATTATTTTACCGGAAGGGATGCCAATAAAGGCGCCTGCACTCATCCGTGTCGCTGGAAATATGCAGTAGTGGAAGAACAGCGTCCGGGAGAATATCTTCCAGTGTACGAAAATGAAAGAGGAACTTATATTTTTAATTCCAAAGATTTATGCATGATAGAACATATCCCGGAAATTGTAGATGCGGGAATTAACAGCTTAAAAGTGGAAGGTCGAATGAAAACCGCCCTGTATGTGGCAACTGTGGCAAGAACCTACCGAAAAGCCATCGACGACTATTTCGAATCTGAAGAAAAGTACCGTGCCAACATGGAGTGGTACAAAGCAGAAATCGGTAAATGCACTTACCGCCAGTTTACCACCGGTTTCTTCTTTGGTAAACCGGATGAAAACACACAGATATATGATAGCAATACCTATATGACAGAATACACTTACCTTGGTATTGTAGGTGATAAAAACGAAAAAGGCGAATATTCTATAGAGCAGCGTAATAAATTTACCGTAGGCGAACAAATCGAAGTGATGAAACCGGACGGAACCAATGTAGAAGTAACAGTTCGTTCCATCACCGACGAAGAAGGAACCCCAATGGAAAGCGCACCCCATCCGAAGCAGAAGCTGTGGATTGACTTGGGAGTTGCGTTGGAGCAGTATGATATTTTACGGAGGCATGAAAAGGGGTAGTCGTGGCGAACGGACGCAGCCGGGACGCCGATAGCAGTCTGTCTGAGAGGCTGGATAAGAGAATAAGAATTGCTAAGCAGCCCTGGATAGGGGTGTGGCACCGGACGCAACCGGTGTACATTCGCCATCCATGGCTCAGGTACACCTTTCCCGGACGTCCTGTCCGGGAATTGCTGTTTTGGAACAGGGCTGCCAAGCAATTCGAATTCTCTTATGTAAGCCTCACAGACAGCCAGCTATCGGCGTCCCGGCTGCTGTGCGTTGGCAGGCTACACTTTCATGGCACCCTCAATAGGCGGTAACGTATCCTCTAAACAGTTTCTCGCATACATAGATTGTCGTAGACAATCTATGGCGTTATTCAAGACGGGACATAAGGAAAGTTTCTTGGGGACTGGCATACAGCATGAGGGCAGATTTATCTGCCCAATATGCGTCCTGGCGTCAAGATGGAAGGCTCAGGTTGGGAACGGGGTGGTAAATATACCGGGGGCGGAGCCTCTGGAGAGGGGCTAGAAGTTCTTAGCATTCCCGTCCAATTCCAGCAATTCCCGGACAGGACGTCCGGGAAAGGAACGCCTGAGCCATGGATGGCGAATGCGTTCCGGTTGCGTCCGTTTACATACCTACATCCCGGAAATGCTTAGAACTTCTTCCCCCTCGGAGCCGGCTCCGCCCCCGGTATATTTACCACCCCGTTCCCAACCGTTCCTCCTCCAACTTGCACCCCAGTCCACAAATTGCACATAAATCCTCCCGAATCCTAAAAAGGAATTGTGAAATAGCCCCAAAAAACAAAAACCAACAAATTTTTACTTGCATTTTTCAAAAGAATAATGTATCTTATAGAAGAACGGTGAATGCCGTTAGGATTGAGCGAACAAGGGTGTTCCATTTGGACACCCTTTTTTTGCATTTTTTTAGATATTTTATCACATATTGCGTGGTGGAATGATAAAAAGTATTCTTAAACAGGAAAGGAAAGGGATATTATGAGCGAAAAATTTAATGTGGAAGAAATCTTCGCAGAAGACGTATTTACTTTAGGTAAAATGAAGGAATGCTTACCTAAGAAGGTATTTGCGGAAGTAAAAAATGTAATGGAAAATGGTGGCGAATTATCACTGGCTGCTGCTGATGTTGTTGCTAAGGCAATGAAGGACTGGGCAGAAGCAAAAGGCGCTACACACTATACACACTGGTTCCAGCCTTTGACAGGTGTAACTGCTGAAAAACATGATGCATTTGTTACACATCCAAACACAGAAGGAAAAATGTTTACAGAATTTTCTGGAAAAGAATTAATCAAAGGAGAGCCGGATGCTTCTTCTTTCCCATCAGGTGGTTTAAGAGCAACTTTCGAAGCAAGAGGATATACAGCATGGGATATTACATCTCCAGCATTCATTAAAGAAGATGCTACAGGAGCAATTCTTTGCATTCCTACAGCATTCTGTTCCTACACAGGTGAAGCTCTTGATAAAAAAACACCATTACTTCGCTCCATGGAAGCTATCAGCGAACAGGCACTTCGTATCGTTCGTTTATTTGGAAACACAGAGGCTACAAAGGTAACTGCTTCCGTAGGACCGGAACAGGAATACTTCTTAGTAGACAGAGAGAAATATTTACAGAGAAAAGACTTAATTTATGCAGGACGTACATTATTTGGTGCACCGGCTCCTAAGGGACAGGAAATGGATGACCATTACTTCGGTGTTATCAGAGAACGTGTCGGTGCATACATGAAAGATTTAAATGAAGAATTATGGAAACTGGGTGTTACAGCTAAGACACAGCATAATGAAGTTGCTCCTGCCCAGCACGAATTAGCACCAATTTATGAAACAGCTAATATCGCAGTAGACCATAACCAGTTAGTAATGGAAACAATGAAGAAAGTTGCAGTACGTCACGGAATGGCTTGTCTTCTTCATGAAAAGCCATTTGCAGGTGTAAATGGTTCTGGTAAACATGACAACTGGTCATTGACAACAGATAATGGTGTAAACTTGCTTGAACCGGGTGAAACACCAAATGAAAACATTCAGTTCTTATTAGTATTAGCTTGTATCATGAAAGCAGTTGATACACATGCAGACTTACTTCGTCAGTCCGCATCCGACGTAGGAAATGACCACAGATTAGGAGCTAATGAAGCACCGCCAGCAATCATTTCCATGTTCTTAGGGGATCAGTTAGAAGATGTTGTAAAACAGTTAATCGAAACTGGTGAAGCTAAGAACTGTAGAGAAGGTGGAAAGTTAGAAACAGGTGTATCTACACTTCCTGATTTATTAAAAGATGCTACCGACAGAAACAGAACATCACCATTCGCATTCACAGGTAACAAGTTCGAATTCCGTATGGTTGGTTCTGCAGATTCTATCGCAAGCCCTAACACAACACTGAACGCTATCGTAGCAGAAGCATTCTGTGAAGCAGCAGATATTCTGGAAAAAGCAGATGACTTCGATATGGCTGTACATGACTTAATTAAAGAGTACATGACAAAATATCAGAGAATCATATTCAACGGAAATGGATATTCTGATGAATGGGTAGCAGAAGCGGAAAGACGTGGATTACCAAACATCAAATCTATGGTAGAAGCTGTTGAAACATTAACAACAGACAAAGCTGTAAAATTATTTGAAAAATTCCATATCTTCACAAAAGCTGAATTGGAAGCTCGTGAAGAAGTATTATATGAAACATATGCTAAGACAATCAACATCGAAGCTTTAACAATGATTGATATGGCAAGCAAACAGATTATTCCTGCTGTTGTTAAGTATACAAAAACTTTGGCAGATACTGTAATTGCTGTAAAGACAGCAGGTGCAGATGCATCCGTTCAGTCAGCATTGTTAGCAGATACAAGCAAATATTTAGCAGAAGCACAGGCAGCATTAACTAAACTGACAGAAGAAACAGCAAAAGCAGCAGCAATTGAATGTGTCAAGACACAGGCATTTGCTTACAAAGACGATGTAAAGACAGCTATGGATGCATTAAGAGCACCTGTAGATGCACTGGAAATGATTGTAGACAAAGAAGCATGGCCAATGCCATCTTATGGAGATTTAATCTTCGAAGTATAAGAAAAAGAATAAGAAAAAGTATAGCGGGGCGGATTCGTGAGAGCGAATCTGCCTTTTTTCTACATTAAGGAAATGTGGCAATTTTATTTTGTTGGTTGACGGGACGCTCATAAGCAGTGGATTTTGCATTCGCTAAAGACGCCTCTTTTATTGCCTTCCAACGAAGAATTTGCACTGCTTATGAGCTGTTCTCGACAAACCATTAAGATAAAAATATAACAATTCAGTCTGTAGAGACGGCCGTAAGCATTCGCTTCGCAAAACAGAATCCGCCCGGGACAATCCTTCTAAATGAATTGGCACAAATTTCACGTTCTTTTTAATGGGTTACGCGATTAATGTATTGTATTTAGCGAAAACTGTGATAATATAAAAGCAAATAATAATTAAATATTTTTGTATATAATTTTAATGGGAGGTAAGTTGTAATGACGGAAAAAGAGATTGTGACAGGTTTTTTTTACGAAGGATACGGCAAGAAAAACTATGATTTTGTTATGGAATGTGTGGCTGAAAATTATATTGACCATAGCTCTGCTGGGGCAAGAAGTAATAAAGATGCAGTGGGAATTTTGAAAATTGTTGCAGAACAATTTTCAGAGTTAAATGTAAAAATATTGGATATTTTTGCTGAAAACGGTATGGTTGCCACCAGAGTGCTTTATGAGGGGGTACATGCAGGTGAGTGTATGGGGATTGCTGCAACCGGCAAGCTAATCAGCTTTGAGGCATTGGAGAATTTTAAGGTGGAAGATGGAAAAATTGTAGAATCCTGGGGATATTGGCCGGACAAGGATATTGAGCGTCAGCTTCTCGGAGAATAAAGCCTTGTTTGAAGCCAAGCTTTTCTTAACTTATCGTATTCGATGAACAGCACATAGGCGGGAGGGCTTCTTTCTTGGAAGGCAATAAAAGAGGCGTTTTTAGCGAAGGCGAAATCCACTGTCTAGGGCGGCTTAGGCTAGACGGCATTC
>JBGVOM010000214.1:0-3155 GCA_045126515.1 Lachnospiraceae bacterium | reverse complement strand
TATCAGTACGATACCTTAAACCGCCTGGTGAAGGTACAATATCCGAAGGGCTTGGAGGAATTTACCTACGACAAGGCAGACAACCGCATCCGGAGATTAACGGAAAAGGAAGAAGAACTGTACAAATATGATGTTTGCAACAGATTGGTAGAGAAACAGACCCGAAGATTCTCAGACAATACCGCAGGCACTTCTGTGGATACGGGAAAAGCCATAAATCTGGAAAAGCCAGAAAGCATGAAACCGCAGGGAAGCAAAGGTACAGAGTTTCAGCATCCAACAGTTGAAGGCAGACCGAATAACCTTGTGGCATTCCAGACTTCCACCTTCCAGTACGACAATCAGGGCAACCTGTTGCGGGAAGAGAGAAAAACAGAAGGAAGCAGACAGGAAAGCATCTATTATTCTTATGATGGTTTTAACCGTCAGAAAAAAATCGTGAACTTTGAAAACAAAACCCAGATAAACCGCTATGATGGAGAAGGTCTCCGACATGAGATGGAAGAAAATGGCAGGCTGGTAAAATTCCTGTATCATGAAAGAGAAGTAGTGTCGGAAGAAAAAGAGGATGGAAAATATATCCGTTATATTCGAGGATATGATTTAGTAGCATCCGACAGTGAATGTGCCAGAACCTACTACCACTACGCTTCTGATGAACAGGGGAGTATCACCCATGTATTAGGTGAAGACGAGAATGGCGAATACGACCTAAAGAATTACTACGAGTACGGAGCTTTTGGAGATTTCCGGGAACAGTACGAAGAAGAAGAAAACCGCTTTGGATACAACGGAGAAATCTTTGACCCGATAGGCGGGCAGTATTACTTAAGAGCCAGATACTACAATCCTGTGATTGGAAGGTTTACGCAGGAAGATACCTACTATGGAGAAGGACTGAATCTGTATGCTTATTGCAGGAATCTGCCAGTGGGGTATGAGGATCCGAGCGGACACAGTGTGCACTCAATCTGTGAGAATAAGTATAATAAGCTGAAAGAAAAAGAAGCGAATGGAACTCTTACAGATGCAGAAAGAAAAGAATTAAAGCGTTACGAGAGAGCCAAGAATGATCCATTATATCAGTTGGAACGTGAAACAGGACAGAACTCGGGACAACTTTATAATAAGTTAAAGCAAGAAGGATATACCAGAAATCAAGATGGAACATGGAGCGATAAGAATGGTAATCCTGTTTCTCTTACTGATTTAAGAACCAAGGTTAAGACAAAGAGTGGTAAAAATTCAACTGGATATACATATTGGAGCGAATCCATTCAATTTGAAGGAAATAAAGTATATCAAAGAAATGATTTGTTTGATCCAATGCAAGTTAGTTCATGGACTAGAAAAGGGAAAACGATTACTGGTACAAATATCGAAAGAATGGCAGCTGGAAATGCACCAATAGGTTATGATGGAAAGTCTGTTCAATTACATCATTTATTGCAAACACAAGATGGACCAATAGTAGAAGTGTCGCAAACTTTTCATAATAGCTATTATTCAACAATTCATATGAATACAGGACAGTTACCATCTACGATTAATAGAAGTCAGTTTAATTCATGGACACGAAAATATTGGATGAATAGAGCACTTGATTTTAATTAGGGAGGAAAATGAAATATGTATGATGAAATTAAAGAAATAATAAGTAACGCAGGAGAGGATGTTGATTTTGCAGATTTTGGAAATGGAATATCTGATGAGTGGATAGACTTGGCAGAAAAAAGACTAAACGTTACATTCCCAAATTCTTATAAGTGGTGGTTGCATAATTATCGTGGTGGTGAAGTTTATGGTGAGGAAATTTATAGTATTTATGGACTGGATTTTGATACAGTAGTAGGTGGAGATGTCGTTTATATAAACGAATTAAGCAGAAAGGAAAATTTAGATTGGGAAGACAAATTAATAATATGTGAACCTAATGACGAGTTATTCTATTTTGATTTATCTCAAGGAATAAGTGATGGTGAATATCCAATCTATGAATATTTTACAAAAACACTATATGCTATGAATTTTATTGAGTTTTTAAAACGGAGAATTTTAGACGTATAATTTAATGGAGATGGAGAAAGTTTTAGAAATAATCCAGATTTAGAAAAACAGTATAATAATTTTAGAGCTAAGTATTGGAGATGGAGAGCAAAAAATTTGTAATTATAAGGAGGATTCATGAATGTTCAAAGAGTTAGATGAATTTATACAGAATAATCAAGATGATATTATTGTTACAGGAGGGATTACAGATGAAAAAATAAATGATTTGGAGGAGAGTTTGGGGTTAGAATTCAGAAAAGAAATAAGAGAATATTTACATCAATACGGTATCATTATAGGATATGGTGTTGAAATATTAGGATGTGGGAAAAATGGTGAGTCTTCTTTAGTCAGGGAAACGGAGAGATTTAGGAAATTTGGGTTATCAGATGAGTATATTGTGATTAGAAATTCAGATGAATGGATTTATTGTTTAAATAATAATGATGGCATAGTATCAAGCTGGGATAGAACTGAAAAAACACATTTTATAAAGACAAATAGCTTTGAACAGTATATTCTAGATGAAATGGTGGAAGCGAAAGAAGAGTGGGATTGATATTTATTATGTCTCCACATAAGGACACCCACCACAAAAATATTTGGTCTTTAAATTAATCGGAATGGCTCTCACCGAAGGTGATTAATCCATGTAGACCTGAAAGCAGACAGTAGCAGAGAAACCTATGGGTACGATCTGGCAGGAAATATGGTATCAGCCACGGACGGGGAAAACCATTCGGTGAAATATGGCTACAACCCGGCAGGTAATTTAAGCCGGAGGACAGATGCCAGCGGGAACACAGAGTATTTCTTTTATGATGTGGAAGGACGCCTTAACAGGCACAAGGACAGAAACGGCAGTGAAACCACATTTACCTACAATATGTACCATGACCTGGTACGGAGGGAACATAAAGCCGGCGGACTGCAGGAAGTCTATGGCTACCGGAAAGACGGAAGCATTGCCTATGCCATCGGCGGAGGAATGCGTTATGATTATACCTACTATCCGGATGGAAGCCTGCATGAGAAGAAAGCAAGCGGAAAGACGTTGTTAAGCTTCCAATATGACTTAAACGGCAACCGTGTCCGCCAGAGTGACA
>JBGVOM010000213.1:0-15853 GCA_045126515.1 Lachnospiraceae bacterium | reverse complement strand
CTTCCCATTGGGGAGATTTCCCGCACCAGACAGTCCAGGTCATCATACTCATACCGTGTCAGCTGTCCTTGGGTGACTCCGTTTTCCTTGAAGTTGGGAGACGCCTGACGGATGAGATTGCACATCCTGTCGTAATCGTATTCTTCATGGAAGAATACATGGCAAAGCCTGTATCATATGTATAGGTGGTTTCATTCCCTTCCGGTCATAGTGGTTTACCACATAGGTTCTGCCATTCTGGTCTGTAACAAAGCGGATATAACCTTCTTCAGTATATTCATATGGTATCCGCCTCCTATTACTTATATTGTAACGCTTATGTTATTACATTACAAGTAGTTTTATAAATCATGATTTACCATGTCCGACAATTATTTCAAGAATCCTGACACACACAGCTATCCTTCTTTTTATCTACCAGAAGAGATTTAGTAGCAATTACCATTTTTTCCTGTGATATCTATTCTGATTGCTGTATCCTGCCTGTGTAATTACCCCCTTCAAGAGGATTGTCCCTATCTACCCATTTTAATTCCCAAAGGTATTAGTAATATTTCCATTAAAATCAATGCCGTTGCCGCTATCACTATAATTTTATAATACACCTGTTTCCACGCTTCATTATCTTCCAGATACGATTCCACAGTATCTGATTCCTTTCCATAATAGATTTCTCCATTCGTCCCCTGAAATACCCGCAAACTTATCACTTCTTTTTGTTTCACTAAAGTTTCCATTTCCTCTGTACTAAACACTTTTTCATAATATGTCAGCTTAAGCTTCTCCATATTTCCTACATATTTTACATAGTAACTGGTACTGCTAATCATACGCTTCCCACTATAACTTTTTGTAGTTTTAATGTGTGGTGCTGTTGCAGTAAATTCCACCATTCCCTTATCTACTATGTCAGTGGTTATACCTTCCTTTTTGTCCCTAATCTGCATAATCACAAAAGTACAAATTAACACGGTTATGGAAAGAACCACACCTTTTCCTAAAACTTTTAATATTGTATGTTCATATCTGTATAATTGTATTTTTTCCATTATCACATTGACCGGTGGAAGCATAACTATACACACTATAAATAAAATAATTTCCCACATTTTAAAACTCCTCTGTACTTTCTGACACATCCTGCTTTCCTAAATATTATTTGTCCCAATTAATTGCATCTTGACAATATTTATCCCAGATTATTCACGGCACAGTCGTGAATGTGGCTGAAAGCCATATAGTTACTGTATTTTACCGAATATTGCTTTTCACTTATTAAGTAAATAAAAAAAGAGCATCATCTGTGGTATAATTAAGGTGTTCAAAGTCTTAACCAAAATTACAAAGGAGCACTTTATGAATATTGTAAACACTTTATCGCTTGAAAGCAATAGACAAATAAAATCTACAATATCCATCATGGAATGACCGGGGATCTGATAAAAATCCAGCTTCGTGATGGAACACAGTATTCCTGTACCAGAGTGGTTGACTTCCTGCTACTGATACTTGATGAATACCTGAATGATTATCCGGCAATCCGTATTCTGCTTCGTGGTGACAGCGGTTTCGCTACGCCTGATTTTTATAAGCAGTATTCTTCCACTGACAGTCTTTTCTTTTAGCATTCCATCTACATAATAGGATCTCATGCCGTCTGGCTTGCGAATGGCGGTTACACGCCCCCACAGGTCATAATCAAAGCCTGTCCTGTTTCCATTTGGGTCTACCGTTTCATACAGGTTGCCAAGAGCATCGTAATGGTACTGTTCTCTCCTTCTACCTCCAGTAATGGCAGTAGTTCTTCTGCCTGCAAAGTAATACTCATAGGAATCTTGCCCTTAAGTAATACTGTCCCGTTGCAGAATCCAACTGCTCACCACAATACGCAAAGATATTATGTACCTTTTCACTTCTGCTTCTTATATTGCCAAATGCATCATAGGTATATTCATTTTCAATACCTGCTTTTTCATTTAAGATATAGCTGATACTTCCATGCTCATCTGTTACATAATAATTGCAGTTTCCTTTTTCAGTATCTTCACTGGAATCCTCACCGTTGCTGTCTGCCGCATAATGATAATAATTCCTTGCACTTTCCGTATCAGAACAGATTAGTTCCAATCCTCTGACATACCGGATGACACCTTTTTCTTCTGATTCTTCGACTATGACTTCTCTGTCCCTGTTAAAGATATACTGCACCAGCTTACCGTTTTCTTCTACTTCTGCCCGAAGTCCTTCGCTGTCATAGCGGTAAACAAATGCTTCACCATTTGCCTCCTCCATCTTAGACAGGCGGTTGAATCCATCGTAGGTGTAGGTTGTCTCACCATCGCTGGTCAGATTGCCGCAGATGTGTGGATTACATTTACCCTGCCCTTTTGTCCTTCCAGCGGCTGTGGTAGCAGATAGCGTTTTTCTGTGATGACATTGCCTTCCCTGTCGTATTCATACTGTGTCACCCGATACTTTGCCTCTCCATTGTCATAAAGCATCGGTTCTCTTTTTCCAGCAGCCAACCGCAGTCATTATAACTGTAATGAGTTCCAATGCGTGCTACTTAATATTATCGTATCAATGTCCCACCTACTTCAATATACATGCCTGACCTATGAAATTGCCATTATCATCAACCATAGCAGCTTGGGAATGCATGTTGATTCCTTGATTTGAAATATAGTTCACGCAATACTTCCACCGTTGGTTTTAACCTTTTTTCCTTTTCTTCCACTTTGTCACCTCGTATCAGATACATAACAATTTTTATACTCAAGTAATTACCATAACTCATTTTGTATAATTGCTACTTATTAATCCACTCTATAATATCCTCAAACTCGTTCTCACATAATTTTTGAAAACTCTTTCCGTTCTCATCAGACAGAAACTGTAAAAACTCTCCCATATCTTTTCTGTATATCTGTCCAAGAATCTTAAGCTCTTTTGCAGCTTCACTAGTTGCTTCATAATCACCTATGCTGCTCATCCTTTCCTGTAACTCTTCAAACTTTTCTTTCCAAAATATGATATATTCAAGTCTTGCCGAAGCCCCACCATAAATATCTGGACCAATCTTTTTTGGTGCATCTTCTCCGTAATACTTTTTCTCTTTTTCACTTAGAACAACAAACAAAAGCTTATCTTTGTAATGATGATCTTTGATTATTTCACCCACCTCATACATACAAGCTTGTCTTTTTAAATATGTATCACTTACGACTGTTAATACAAAATCGTGATCTTGTATTGTGTCCATAAATACTTTAAAACTATCTTTATATTTTAATCCTGTATAACGTGAAATTTTAATCTTATCTTGCAGTTTCTCACGAATCTTTTCTTCAATAATATCCACTATTGGGGTATCACACTCCGTATATGAAATAAACAGCGTTGAAGGTCCTTTTGATTCCTCTACTTGTCTTACTTCTACACCATTATTTTGATAACAATAATATGTATTCTCCACTAATATCCTTTGCTCTGCGTTCTCCACTTTGATAACAAAGATATTTTTCCCTGACACATTAACATATCCGTATCCAAAAAGACAATCTCCTTCCAAATTCTTAGATACAGAATCCATAACGGAATTCATATCAAATGCAAGTTGGAGTCCCATTGGCTTCAATATACCATTATCTTTTTCTACACCAACAAAAATATACCCTCCTTTTACATTGGCTAATCCACATATAAATTTTGCCAATTCCCCTGGGCGTAGTTCCAAAGCTCTGCATATTAAATTATCAGTCACACTATTGTGCATAATATTTACAATTTCCTTTTCATTTAATCTCATATTATATTCCTTTCAAAGGTATTCTATTGAGTCCGGTTAATTTAATCATCTTTCCAAATGTTATTTTCTGTGGCTCACTCTTTCCATCCTCTACCCATAGTTCCCAATCCATTGTATAATCCAGTAAATCTTTTTCCGTCTCATAATATATTCGAACTTCTCCGCCATCAGATGGGCGTGCCAATAAAAAGATTTCTTTTCCATCTTTCTTTATGATAAATATTGTATTGGCTATTTGACGTATCTCAGTAATGTCATACTCTTCTTTACTATTTAAATGCGAAAGAATATTCTTTTTTGACCGCTCTAATATAGTTTGGAGATACTCATATGTACCTGCATCATGCTTTGACTTTCTGATATACTTATTTGCAAAATCCGGATAAGTGAAAGCCTTTTCCAATGCATCTTCAGAATCAATTCCCAATTGTAGCAATACCTCTTTTGTTAATTCAATTCTATCATTGCTAATTTCTGAACATTGCTCCTTACTTTTGCCAATAAGTTCCTCCAACATTTCCGTACTAGATATGTTGTACTTTTCCATGAGTTGATTAAATGTTTCTGCTTGCTTGATATTTTTAGCAATTTCTTCATCATCATAAAGATAATGCTTGTTTTCACACAAATTCGGTAAGATGCCCCTTGCCTTTTCCTCGTTATCGCATATCCATACCAATAATATTTTAAAATATGTTCTAACTTTCTCCTCTTTAGAAGTTCTGTTTTGATTAACATATTTTATGATGACCTGAGATACATCTATATCACTTTTCCATCGGCTTTCCGGCAATTCCAGATAAATATTTTTCATAAGCAAGTCTGCCTTGATGTCATATCCTGCACATACAGCCAAATTTTTTAGCGTTTCATCCATCTCATTGTCCAAGAATATGTCATCCTTTATCATGAACCTACCATTCTGATTCGGTAATATAGGTTTCGTAGATTTATTTATAAGATTGTCATATCCCTGTCCTATAACCCATTCTACAAATTGCGCCAATAATTCCACTGATTCATCAAAAGATATTTCCATATATTCTGCAAATTTCTGAATACATTCACATTCACTAATTCGATCTGCTACACGAATTAGTGTATGTTTCAATGCATCTAACAATATACTCTCAGAAATCACCGGCACCTCTATCATCTGATTCTCCATTTTCAAAATGGAATTGGCATACTGACAAATTTTCTTCTGTATAGGTAATCTATCACTTTCACCTATATACATATATGTCATTCGAAACAATACATTGTTTTTATGTTCCTTCGTAGCCTCACCCAACTTATCTTCAATGAGTTTTAAAATCTGCTCATTACCATATTCTTTAAATTGAAACCAGTCTCTGTTTCTGAATTCCAAATCAAGCAGCCAATCCCTACAGTCAACTCCAAGAGACTTTAAAATCTCCTTATATTCATTTAGGATAGCTTTATCAAAATATAAGTTTGTCATGCAGGAGAATACACCATTTTGATTTGGAAAAATATTAATCCCCTCAGAAGCAATATATGTCTGAAAACTTTTATTATCCTCTATCAGATTAAAATACTGCGATAACCACGAACGCCAGTCAGTACCTCTCATGTATTCCTGAAGTTTTACAACATTCCCATAACCCTCTATCTGCTTTGTCAATGATTTAAAATTGTATTTATTACAATTATTCCACAGAGAATTATACCAATTGTGAATATCTTCCCTGCAAGGAATCTTTTCTGGCATTATGATACTAAGCAAATCCCATTCTTTTTCGCGCATTTCCTCTTTGGATTCAGAGATTATAAATACCTGTTCATCTTGCAATGCCATCATTGATTCATTACCGGTACGGATAATCGGTGTGTGCAAAATAGTATACTTACAATTATTGACAATATCCTCCAACCATTTATTGTCATACCAATTTTTACTATCATACGAATTGATTTTTGTTATATTATAGATTCCATTCCATTTTTTCTCCGCTACGTACTCTAGTAACTTTTTATACAATTCGCATGCCCTTTCAATAATATCTCGATTTTGCTGTATTTCATCATCAATCTTTGACCTTGACTGACACGCCAAAAAAATGCCATCTCTTGGTTCTGTCGGATTAAAATCTCTCGCACAGACTAATACCGGAAAAGGGAAATCTTCTGTTCCTATCAAAGGGAAATCACAGAATATCCTTGATTGTTGCTTTGCGTAAGGCATAATATACCATCCATTTTCTCCGCTTTCTAAAGCGATAGATATTGTTGTATTCTCTTCTGTTAAATTTAATATATATATCTTCTTAGTTTCTGTACCAGATTCATATATGATTTCATGAATTAATGAATTAGCCAAATCACAATTGTATTGCCTGCTATATTTATAATTTTCGCCTGTGGCTTCAAGTGTAATCTCCTCTATATCACTAAGCATAGATAAGACAAATGGTGCTGACACTCTCAAATTCTCAATCCCTTGCTGAGCCACCTCAATCCCATCCTCATCAAGTTCGTACTCAAATATGGTATTATAAGCATATTTATCATAGTCACTTACCAATATCGACTGGCACTCCTGCAATTGACTCACGGCTTTTTCCAATGCCACAATAATCTCCTTTTTATCATGACCGGTTCTATCCAATGTAATCCGAAACCGAGAGTAATTCTTAGGTTCTGTCTCTAAAATACCTGATATGTTAACTATCTCTGACAATAAATGCGTTGTTAGGAATCCTGTCCCAAACTTTCCACTGGTTCTTTCCATTTCATCATCTCTATCCTTTGATGAAGATTGATTAATAAGCGACATCACATTTGCCAGGGAAAATGCTCTTCCATTATGTTTGAAAATGACTCTTTTATTGCTTTCATCAAAATCAATACGAATTTTCACCTTGCCGCTATCATTGCAAACATCCTTTGCATTTTGGCACAGTTCCCAAATCCATCTCTTAACGCTATCCTCATTATTGTTATAACGTTGTCTTTGGAGTAATTGCAATATGCGATTGGCAGCTCCTGTTCTCAATGAATTATTATCTTCTTTTTGTATGTTTCTTAGAAATTGTTCTTTATCCATATCTTCTCCCACCAAAAAACCTCATGCCTTTTTTGAATCGACATGAGGTTTCAATACATTATAATCTAATTTTATCCTATTATCACATCGATTATTTCTTCATAAAAATCCATTTTCTCCTATATATTCGTTTTCATATTAACTCTATATGTAATATATCACATTAACTATTCATCTTTATGTCCCAAACGCTTTTTTCCAAATAGCCTATACCACCCAGTCTGCTTAATCTCTTTATTTTCATCCTCTATATCCTGTAACCTGCCAGAAAGATAACTAATCCTATTTTCATATGTTACATTATTATTTTTTAACGTTTCAATATACTTTCCCAATTCATTATTTCTATTCAACACTTCCTTGTACATGCACTGTAATTGCTTCAATTGTGCTTGGGTATTTTCGTGTTTTTTTCTCTCCTCTTCATAGAGAAGCGTGCTAAAATATTTTCTAGATGTAGGGTCTGCGCGCAATGTTCCTCTTATATATCCACCATTTTCACCAGAAAGTTTATTGACCTTATCTACAATTTGCTTTTCTTCGTCATATTTATCTTGAAATTCATCTTTTATATACCAATTACTTACATTAAATTCAAAGACAGCAATTCCGTTTTCCTTCATCTGCTTTGCTTTCCCCTCATCCACTTTATGCGTATCATAGATTTCTATAGCCAGCTTTCCTTCCCATTTTTCTACATAATAATTAGGCTCTGCTTTACTAAAATTTACAAGGAGATCTGCAATCCGTCTACTACCATCCTTCATAATAATTGTCTCTTCCTGCAATATCTCATCTGGATATATAGTAAGCGATTCTCCCAACCACCTTAATTCCAATCGTTTTATCCTTGATATACACTCCTTAAAAAATTCATGTCTGTATGATTCTTCACTTCCTTCACCTCGATGCTCGAAATCAGCCACTTTGTATCTAAAATAACTCTTTTTCAAATTCCCATTTCTACCCATCTGAAATATCATTTTTACCTTGTATTCTGGATTCTTATTTATACTAAACAGACAATCTTTATATACTTCCCACAATTCTGGTCTATTTATTTTCCAATCCAACGCATCCCAAATTGTAATTCTCTTATAAACTCCATCAATTAACAAATCTGCTCTAGTTTTCAAATCATATCACCTCTAATGCTCCTCAATTTATTGTAAGACATTTTTACTTATTTCCTACTGTTAACTGATATTATATCTCTAATATTCCCATATTACCGGTACTTTTTCACACCTTCAATATTTGTTTTCTCATTATAATCAAAAACAATTCCCACACTATATTTTGCTCTTGTTATTGCAACGTAAAATTGAGATCTTGTTTTGGGTTGCAATTTTTTTGAATGGTCCTTCATCCAGTTCCTCATTGTTCCCGTTGGATAAATTAGAACTCTATCATATGTCAATCCTTTAGACTCACCCATATTTATTACAGCATATCCTTCATTCACTTTCACAGTTCTCTTCTCCCTGAGTTGCATTGGCTTAAATTCTTCTAAATAAGCGTCAACATCATCCGGTCTTACTAAAAAAATTCCGTCATGCCCTGTAACCTCAAATTGCTTTGTTCCAGTCTCACCATATTCTTCATACAACTGCGATGAATATAAACATATACTTTGGTTATTTCTGTAAGAATCATTCAAAGTCTCTTTATCAATAATGCAATTTATTTTTTTGCACTCAGTTCTAATAAATTCTTCTATTTTACCATCTGTATACTTCTTATACTTTGCTTCGTTATGCGTATGATATGTTACCTGTCTGGGATCCCCTACCATTGTCACATTACAGTCCGCCTGCAATAAACTTTTTATGATTTCTAAATCATATCCCGCCAAATCTTGAATTTCATCTACATATATCTTAGGATAAATCCTGCTAATTCTTTGCGAAACCCTGCCTTTCGTCTCATTTTCACAACGGCATACAAATTTTGCAATCTTATCAGAATACATTTTCATTCCATCCGTGAAATAGAATTTTCTATAATCTGCTTCCGCATAATATACCGGACCATATTTCCCATCATATTTTTTTCCTGACTTTTCATTGACTAATATCATGCCGTTAATCTTATCATGTAAGACCACTCCCTGAAATGGTCGAACCCCATGCTGCAAAAGAAATGAATACCATGTTTGTATGGTAACATTATGTGGAACACAACCATTAAGTTCTACAAATTTTTTGCGAATTTCCAGTTCATTAGCAATAGTGTATGTTGTTATTAACACACTGTCCGACTGTTGCATCGCCTGTCTAACCAAATATGTAGTTTTACCAGATCCTGCAGCCGCAATTATCAATCTATTTACCATCTGATAGCCTCCAAAATATATTCCGGTATTTCTATTTGTTCAGAAGATTCAAATATTTTCAATCCGCATTCCGTTTTGTTATGCTTCATAAATTTCCTCAAATCATCCTCGTCCGTATAATCAGTACCCAAAATACGATTTAACTTATCTAAACCATTAACTTTCAGAAGTTTCGGCTCCAAAGTGTTGTAATTATAATCACTCTTGCCAATCTTAAGTGTTCCTGTGTCCACAACATTATCCACACATATCTTTATATAATCTTTCTGATTTGCACCTATATAATTTTCATACTTTTTGTTGAGTGCTGACATATCTCCATCGTTATCAGTAACAACTGCAATTTTTGCCTGAATACAGTCTGCAATCTCAAGGAAACGCAAAAATGATACGCCTACAGAAATCACTTCTATACCATCCTCTATCGGCAACCGCCCATCATTAAGCTGCATATATGCTTTTTGAATCACCAGCTCATCCGAATCTCCTTCACACAAAATCGTTTTTTTACATAAAATCATTCGTAACGTATCATATCCAGATACCTTCTTAAAGAAATTATATGTATCTTCTGATAACTCAGAAAATCTTGTTATTCTTAAGTTATCAAGCAACATCACTTTCCCTAACCCTAACTTGTTTGCAACAAAACTACTATGTGTTGAAATAAGTATCTGTTTTTCTGTATATTGTTCCGAAATACATTTAATCAATTGATTCAATCTTGTATGTGATAAATGATTTTCTGGTTCTTCTAACAAAATGATACTTGCGTTTTTCGAAGTACGTTTTGCTAATGCCAGTTCTGTCTTAACAACACATTGCTCACCCTTTCCCACATAATGAAACGGTATTTCATCCAATTGTGTAACAAGACTATTTTCCCATGCATTCTTTGTAACCAGTTCTACAGATAATGCTATTTTTTTGTCTGTCAAACTAGCATCCTGATTTATTTTGTTGTTAATGGCTTCTATTGACGGATCATTAACAAAAGTATCCCTCATTTTTCTATGTGCCTGTGCAATTGAGGTTATATCTTCCGGTTCTAATGAGCCTTTTATAATTCTCGACAAATATAAATCATTTCCACTTTGATATCTATATTCAGATGAATCAATCAAACATGATTTATAAGGTATACTACGTGTTGTAATTACATCTCGAGCAAAGGTTGTCCAAGTGATATCGTAGTATTCAATCGGTAAACTTTTAACATCTCCCTGTTGAACTAATGCTTCATATTCATCTGCATATTTGTCATTAAATGCAATTTTAAAACAAAATCCTTCCACACTGTTATCTCTATCTGAATTTGCATCACCATTCATCAGAGGATTTTCAGCCCCACCGAAAAAAATTTCTATTGCTATATGCGGAAGTGCTATAGGGGCTGTACTTAAAGATCCAATATACTCATCAACTGCTTCTTTATTAAAAATATACTGTGAAATTTCATTCCAAATACTCTTTCCATTAATAATTCCGGTTAGTGCTAGATTTATAGCTTCTAGTATTGTCGACTTTCCCGCTTCATTATCCCCAACAACAATATTTAAACCTTTCTCAAGAGTAATTTCAAAATCTCTATAACATTTAAAATTATGAATTTTGACTTTGCTAATATACATTCTATTACCTCCCAATATTGCTCATATGCAGTTCTGTGAAAAAGAACATATTTTTCCATCATAAGAATATACGATATTTTCCCTCTTTATCTACACTCACGCATAAATCCATGATTTCATCTCAATACTTTCTTCTAGAATAATATTTCTGCCTTCTTTTCCATATCCATCAGCTTCGTATATTACCAGATGTATATATTGCTTGTGTCCTCTCCTTTGATACTTTGTCAAATATATGCCTATGTTGTAAACTCCACTTACCTTCTTCCTTATTTTCTTATCCAAAATTTCAAAATACTTACTATTACAGTTGATTCTCCCTTTGACAATTCCACTTATAGGAGAATCAAATAAGAAAGTGTGATAAATTGATATTGCTTCCTGATATCTAAGCATAGCATAGAGTATATTGTACCTATTAACTGCTTTATCTTTCTCCAATTCTTTTTTCCCATTCTCTTCCATCTCATAACGAAGCCCTTCTCCATCATAGCGGTTTATCTGGGTTTTGTTTTCAAAGTTCACGATTTTTTTCTGACGGTTAAATCCATCATAAGAATAAAGGCTTTACTGTCTGCTTCCTTCTGTTTTTCTCTCTTCACGTAACAGGTTGCCCTGATTGGATTTGCCAAAGTACTTGCTTTACTGGTCTTTCCAAAACGCAGAAAATCAAGGTTCCTTTGAAAGCAGACAACGGTTTCAATATTCCCCTGAACATTTATTTTATACTGCATAGCGAAAGTATGCAATGAAGTTTCAATGCGTGGTAACGGTTTTACCCCTTTTTCGCAATCCTATCCATTTTAAATATATTGTCGGGTATCTGTTGCCATTAAGCATAAAAATAGATTAATAAACTCAGGATACTCGCTCTTTCCATCTTCAAACCATTGTCCAAAAATTTCTACAGCCTTTGATGTGTCAAATACATCCTTTGATGTAGGCAATCCCACAACAAGAAGATTCCCATCTACTATCACTTTTGAATATTCTGGATTGTCTGCATAACGAGAATTTTTTTCATATAAATCCGCTAAATTATTTGCCAGAACATTCAACTTATACAATTGTATTTTTTCAAATTCACTACTTATTATATTTTCTTCTTTTGCACTTTCCAAAAGTTCTCTTGCTTTGTCTACCTCTTCATTTTTTAGATAGGCAAGTGAAAGTCTATCCACAATTTCCTGATTTTTATAATGTGCATAAACATTTTCCAAAATGTAAATTCGATTATTGAGAGGTAGCATGCTAAAAATAGTATAAATATTTTCACTTCCAAAGCGATGCTCTGAGCTTAAAAAATACTTTACAAATATATCCTCAACAATATGTATAGCCTGTGATATTATTTTTTGTAACTCTTGGTCACTAACCGAACCATTAAAATGAGAACCATCTCCACCTATTCTAAAAATTTCTTGAAATTTTTCTGCTATGTTCTCATCATAATTTTCTTTAATAATTTTTAATTTTCTTGACCAATTTACACCTTCATAAAGTTCATTTTCTTTCAAATTCTGCTGTATGTTTTTCTTTAACAACAGGTCAATAATCCCTTCTATATACTGGCGCACATTATTTGCACGAATCTTGTTTTTTTGATTTTCATCCATAAAAACTTCGAAAACTTCTATAAAGTTTTGATTAATAGGCATTAAAATCGAATTTGTATTTTCCATGTACTTTCCTCCATCTTTTATATCATAAATGATATTCTGCAAAAAATTTCATGTTCCCGTAATCTCTTAAATACATTCTCAAGTTATCTTTTGTTAAAAAGTATTCTTTCGCCAAAATGCATATTTCCCATTCTCCAAAGCCTATCCCCTAGAGTAAACCTCCAGTTATATCATCACTCTACGGAAACTGAAACACACATCTATTTTATTCCCAAAATGGTGAAATCCTTTGATTTATTGGGCTTTTCTTGACAGAAGGCACACCGTCTCCACTTTCCAGTCATTGGAAGCATATCGCAGGATCTCACCCATTTTTTCAATATGATTTGACACAGCATTTTCTCTGGCGTCTTCAATGACCTGGGGCACAATTTCCACACCTAAACCGGTTTCGCCTTTTGTGCCCAAAATAAAGAGATGGTGCCGATTCCCAAACCGTTTGCTCTCCCTCTAAATCTGCGTACTCTGACGCAGTCTCATACAGCCTTCTGGTCTGTACAGGATTTACCTGATAGAAGGAAGTGAAGTATAATGGGATGCGCCCCCTCCACCGTAGGCAAATTGTCCTGATTGGATTTGCCAAAATACCTGGTTTACTGGTCTGCCGATTTTCCCTTGTATTCCCTGTGGTTTTTGCCTGGATTATGAAATAATATCGCAAACCGTTGCTTACAACACTTTAATAGAATGTATTGTTTTTATATCTTTCCGTAGCTATTGACTAACTCTTTTAAATAATCATGTATTCCCATTTTTATGTCCTGTATCTTTTTATCCATCACAAAACACTCCTCGTAATTTAACCGCCCATTTTGTTTTAATATTTTTACATACTCAGTTGCTTTTCCACTAAGAAACGGAACTTGTTGGTGATCTAAATCTTCCCAAAAGAAATCAAATCCACTAGCCAAGCACTCAAACGTATTTTCTTTATAATCTAGCATATATATATATTTATTCTTAACCCAAGCTATAATTTCTCCTGTACCTGTTACCATTATAGGTATTGCTTCATTTCCCAAGAAAAAAGTTTCCATAACAAAATCCATGTACTCCATCGGGTTAATTATTTTTAAAAATCCATTATATATTGAACCAAATCCATAGTTCCTCCAAATATTCAAAATGTCTGGTGCTAAAGACTGCTGAAATTTTTTTATTAACTCTTCGCTCACACTTTCCTTCTTTTCAAAATTTTGCATAATTTTATCAAACATTTTTATATCCTCCTTAATTTTTAACAATTTTATTACGCAACATTAATTCCTCTCTCTTTAATTTCTTCTATTAGTTTTTCTGATGCCAGAGATATATATTCTACATCTTTTAAATTTTTTAATTTTTCTATTCCATCAAGATATTTCACATCAAACATATCATCCTCTCCATCCCACTCTGGGTATATGAGAAAATAAATATCTTCCCCAGCATCAAAAACCAATTCTGTTACAGATTCTAAATCTTTTTCTGTTAACTTTACATTTTGAAAAAATTCAAGCACCTCCATATTGATTCCTTCTTCGCATCCACTAGCTAATTCAATAACTTCTTCAAGTCTCTCACTAAAACTTGTTTCTTTTCCTAATAAACTATTCAAAACAATTAACTTAAAATTAAAATCTTTAAATATTCTACTTTTGTCTTCGTGCATTTTTCTTCTCCCTTTTTATAAATACAATACCTAATAAATATTTCATACAAGCAATTACTCTATTCATATGTTAATATTACTGAAAGAAGCGTATTCTTTAATTCTTCACTTGTCATTCCGCTTGAAATTTTTTCCACATAAGCATCTAAATCATCCACTTTACTCTTCCATTGGGAACCAATAGACGAATTTACTCTCTTATCTCCCATTCCAGTTACATTTTCAGCAAAACCGCCTGCAATTTGATCTGGATCATGTAAAGCTGCCTGAGTTTTCAGCCAACTTTTTGCTTTTTTCTCAGCATCTGTTAAAGACATTCCCTGTTTACGTAATTCTTTAACTTTGTCATTATATGCCTCCACTCTTGCCTGCTTTTGATACTTTGCTGAATCCTTACTTCTGCCATCATTTTTATATTTTTTTCTGTTGTTAATGTAGTCATAAAGGGATAATTTATTCATACCCTTTTCTTGATTCTTTAACTGCCTAGAAAATTCTTCCTCACTATGATTTTTATTACGTTTGAATTTAATTTCATATGGATTTGATGTGCTTCTTTCTGAATTACTTTGTACTTTACCACCATTAAGATATCTATCTGCCGCTTGTTGCCCTTGATTCTTCTTGATCAAATCATAGTTAGCTAATCTATTAGCCTCTTCGGCATTATACCCCTGCTCACGATACTTCTTATATAAATCCTGCTTTTCCTGACACGGATAATGTCCGCTAGGGTCTATATATCCAACCGGCAGGTTTCTACAATAGGCATATAAATTTAAACCTGCTCCATAGTAGGTATCTTCCTGCGTAAATCTTCCAATCACAGGATTGTAGTATCTGGCTCTTAAGTAATACTGACCGCCAACCGGGTCAAAGATTTCTCCGTTGTATCCAAAGCGGTTTTCTTCTTCCTCGTACTGTTCCCGGAAATCTCCAAAGGCTCCGTACTCATAGTAGTTCTTTAGCTTGTATTCGCCATTCTCGTCTTCACCCAGCACATGGGTGACACTCCCCTGCTCGTCGGATGCGTAGTGGTAGTAGGTTCTTGCATTCTCACTGTCGGAAGCTATCAGGTCATAACCTCTGATAAAGCGGATAACATTTCCATCTTCCTTTTCTTCTGCCACTGCTTCCCGGTCTGCATATAGGAATTTTACCAGCTTCCCGTTTTCTTCCATTTCATGGCGGAGACCTTCTCCATCATAGTGGTTCACCTGTACCTTGTTTTCAAAGTTCACTATTTTCTTCTGACGGTTAAATCCATCATAAGAATAAAGGCTTTCCTGTCTGCTTCCTTCTGTTTTTCTCTCTTCCCGCAACAGATTGCCCTGATTGTCGTACTGGAAGGTGGAAGTCTGGAATGCCACAATGTTATTCGGTCTGCCTTCAACTGTTGGATGCTGAAACTCTGTACCTTTGCTTCCCTGTGGTTTCATGCTTTCCGGTTTTTCCTGATTTATGACTTTTCCCGTATCCACAGAAGTGCCTGCGGTATTGTCTGAGAATCTTCGGGTCTGTTTCTCTATCAGGCGGTTGCAAACATCATATTTGTACAGTTCTTCTTCCTTTTCCGTTAATCTCCGGATGCGGTTGTCTGCCTTGTCGTAGGTAAATTCCTCCAAGCCCTTCGGATATTGTACCTTCACCAGGCGGTTTAAGGTATCGTACTGATA
>JBGVOM010000212.1:0-34007 GCA_045126515.1 Lachnospiraceae bacterium | reverse complement strand
ATTTTAACAGCCTTTCTGAGAAGAATTGTACCAGTTACGAGCTGTTCATAGCAAAACCACAACGTATATCGTCACTTTTCTGTACTTTCAAACGGTAAATCGCCCAATTTCTTTTTATTGCGAATTATGTTATATGATTTCACATATAGTGCTTGCGAAGAACAGCTCATAGCCGATGCAAATTCTTCTCAGAAAGGCAATTTAAGAGGCGCTTTTAGCAAATGCGAAATCCACTGTCTAGGGCGGCTTAGGCGTGACAGCCTTCTGGAACGTCTTAGCCGCCCTTGACAGTTAGTTCGCATTTGCGTTGCCTCTGCCTTTCTGAGAAGAATTTACATCGGCTATGAGCGTCCTGAAACCACTAATATTGAAGATTGCATGAAACGCAGAAAAAAGAACGGCAGCTATTCTACCGTCCTTTTTCTGTACTATGTTCACTTTAAATTAATTTCCTAATAAACTTACTACGCATATTGGTGTACGATAATATGCATTAGAAATACGGATACCAGTTCTCTCAGTACTTGCGTGGATAACCTGTCCTCCACCGATATACATCGCTACATGGTTGATTCCGGAACCATTTCCATAGAAGAACAAATCTCCCGGTCTTGCATTTGCCGGATCAATTCTTGTACCACAATTTGCCTGCGCGCGAGATGAATGTGGTAGTGAAATACCGTATTTTGCATAAATACTCATGGTAAATCCTGAACAGTCTGTACCGTTCGTAAGGCTAGCGCCACCCCATACATATGGATTTCCTAAGAACTGTTTTGCATACTGTACAATGGACACACGTGCATCAGATACACCTTCACCATACTGTAACTCTGTAATTGTTACTGCTGTTTCTAATTCCTCAGAAATCTCCACAAACTCAGAAGAAATATATCCTTCATCAGAGTCAAATGTAACTTTAATCCATTCGCCCATATCTTCTAAGACTTCTAACTTTTCACCTAAAGGAATCAAATCCACTGTAGAACTCTCCATACTTGGACCGGTTCTTACACGTAAACTCTGTGTATTGGTAACTGTCGCCATCAAAGTAATGACTTCTGTTGCTACTTGTTTTGCTTCTTCGCCTGTATAAAGATATTCAGACTTTACATAACCCTCTACTTTACCGGACTTAATCTTTGTCCATTCTCCTTCTACTCCAAGAATCTCGCATCCGGCATTTTTGTTCATCTTACCGATTAACTTTCCATCTTCGCCTGCGGATTCACGTACATTCAGGTAATTATCAACATGAGCAATACCTAAATTTGTATATCCTGCAATAGTTGTATCTGCAGCTTCTGCTGTTGTAACTTCTTCCGCTGTTTCTACACTCACTTCAGTGTTTCTGTCACTTCCTAAAACTGTTGCACTCCCAACGCTAATTGCGATTTCTTCCTGTGCAGCTTTTACTGTCAGCACATTCGGTGCAAGCAATGCCTGATTAATTAATACCGCTGTACCAAGCATACAAATCCCAGTTGTAACTTTCTTCATTGTATTCTTCATCAGAACCTCCTGAATACGTCCTCACTTGTCTATTATTACTTGTTACGCAAATGTTAACTTCTCATTAACACTTGTCCATTGTATCAGCTTGCACTTTATTTGTCAAGGTTGATTTGTTCACCTTCCCTTTTAGCGCTGTTAGATTTTACTTCTCTCTTTGTAACATTTCCACTTTTTCCTACTTATTTTCCGGAATATTTTGGTAATTACACATAACGCTTATTTGACTTTTAGTACCATAGTCACATATTTCCTTGTGCTCTTTTCGTCATTTGTCACAAATCGCACTTTTTTACTTCAACTTCCATATGTTCTGCCATTTTTTTCGTCCCCAGAATCATCTGATATAAGGCTTTATAGCTTTCAATAATTTCTTCTACCACCGGCATTTTCCCACCGTTCGAAAAAAACATCAACTGATAACATGCATCATATACTTTTGCATAGACAGGATATCTCTGTAGCCCTGCCCTTTCATAAAAATGTATTCTCCTCTCCCGAATATTCTTTTCCTGTTCATTTACCGCTTCTGACACATCTTCTACTTCAAATACAACACCTGCCGCCTTAGGATACAATTCCCAAAAATGTTTCAAAAAATATTGTCCATATCCCTTTCCACGACTATTTTCACTAACCGCAAAATAATCCATCAGCAAATGCTGCTTTCTTACATCCTTTGCAACAAAAGCATATGCCAGCAAAGTATCCCCTTCCCACATACCAAACATTTCATAGAAACCTTCCTTTGTAAATTGTTCAATTTTCTCCCAGGGTTTCACCTCACAAGCCGGGAAATCCCTCACCAGTCTGCTGTAATAAATTTCTTTTCCTTCCAAAAGACTTAATGTCTCAATTCTTTTTTCCATGTTTTTATTCCTCTATTTCTCTATATTTAACTTGACGGACTGATAATCGTTCCTTATATCTCTTTCAAATTCTTCCACTTTCCCTGTCGCGCCGCAACATTTCACGAATCCCATCTTTTCTGGTAAATTTGGGGGTCCATCCCAACTTCCGTAAACCACTTGTATCCGCCACAGAACAGTCAGGCTCGTTGGCATTTCTCGCTCTCTTACCAAATTCCAGACTTATGCTGCTCCCTGAAACTTCCTTCAGCATAATCACAAAATCTTTTAAAGTTATAGGTTCTCCCATTCCCACCTGAAATCTTTGAAATCCGGTCAACTCTGTTCTGTGTTTCAACACGCACATATAAGCATCCACCACATTATCTGTATATATATAATCTCTTAATTGCATCCCATCTGACAATTCTACGGAAAGTTCCCCCGAAGTGCATTTCTGTTCCAGCATCAGAATAAACTTTCCCTCATCATCATCTTCTCCAAAAATATGTTCTAAATCCATTGTTATAAAACAAAGACTGCCCCGGGCTGCAAACGCCTCGCCCCAGCGAATAAACTGGTATTTCGATAAAGTATAATCAGCCATATAAATAGGCTTATCTATCTTCCCTTCCGGTTCAATCTGCTTAAAGGCAAAAGTACCTGTATTAATAAAATATCCACACTGGTATTGTTCCGCCAAAGAAAGTAGCTGAATTCCAAATACTAAATTCGTTTCTGCCACCTGTACTGTCTCTTTTCCGCTTCTTCCATAAGCGGCTGCGCAATGAATAATCACTTCCGGCCGCTCCTTTTCAAAAACCGTTTCTAATGAAACTTTATCTATATCATATAAGGTACACTTGTTTGAAAATTCTTCGATTCTTCTGGTATCCGAGGTGCTTCTTTTCAAAACTGCCACCTGTTCTTCCTGCTGCACCAATCCTTTTAAAATTTTGCTTCCAAGGAAACCGGTAGCTCCCGTTAACAATATTTTCATGATTTTTTTCCTTTCTTCTGCTGCCATTTCCCTTTTAGGATAACAGAATCCTTACAAAAAAACAACTTTACAATGCCCCTCATTTATGCTATCCTTATAAAGGATTGCAATAATGCATTCTTTATAAATTTTTTGGAGGTATCATCATGAACAAGGGTACAGTAAAGTGGTTCAATAATCAGAAAGGATATGGATTTATTTCTGACGAAGCTGGAAATGATGTATTCGTACATTATTCAGGATTAAACATGGAAGGCTTCAAATCCTTAGAAGAAGGTCAGGCAGTAGAATTCGACATCGTTGATGGCGCTAAGGGACCACAGGCTACAAACGTAACTAAGCTTTAATCATTATTTATCAATGTACCTTTTTCTATAATATAAATTTCATCAGGTTTGACCAATTTTTATTAAGAAGAAAGAATTACATTTATAAACAACGGGTTAACAAAAAAGTGCGGAAAACCGCACTTTTTTTGTTATCTTATTTCCGCAAGAACTGCTTTTACATACTCCCACACACGTCTGGTAGAGGATATGCTAAGACGTTCTTTTGGTGTATGAATATCAAGGATATCCGGTCCTATAGAAATGCACTGTAATCCCGGCAACTTAGCTGACAAAATTCCACACTCCAAGCCAGCATGGACTGCTTCTACTTTTGGCTGTTCACCATACTTTTTCTCATACACTTCTATCATAATCTTCTGCAGTTTAGAGTCCGGATTGTATTCCCATCCGGCATAATCTCCGCTTTCTACATAGTCACAGCCTAAAAATTCCGTCAGATATCTGATTTTATCGCTCAATTCTCTCTTTTCACTTTCTACAGAACTTCGAATGGATATCTGTAACTGTACAGAATCTTCTAGTGTTTTCACAATTCCTAAATTGCAGGAAGTTTCCACCAGACCAGGAATTTCTACGCTTATTTTCTGTACACCATTTGGGAGATTCCGTAAAATGTAAATCAACATTTCCTTTTCTCTCGGATGAATTATTTCCCCTTGCACTTCCTGCTGTTTGCCAACTTTCACCGTCACATTACCGTCACTTGCACGATATTCCTTACGAATCGTTTTCTCAAAATTTTCTGCCACTTCTTTTAAAAGTTCCTCATTTTTTTCATCTAACCAGATAACAGCTCTTGCTGCCCTTGGAATTGCATTATCTTTCAACCCACCGCTGATAGCAGAAATTCCAAAGCCTAACTTCTCTGAAATTTCAAATAAAAGTCTTCCCATGAGAATATTGGCATTACCGCGTTCCTTGTGAATCTCCACGCCGGAATGTCCTCCGTTCAGCCCTTCAATCAGTAATTCATAAGAAACCCCTTCTACCTCTACCGGATGAAATGGCAGAGTTACTTCTCCTACCACACCGCCCGCACAGCTGGTAGTTAAAATTCCTTCTTCTTCTGAATCAATATTCAACAGCATCTTCCCTTTTAATACAGAAGCATCCAACGCCGTTGCTCCTAACATTCCAATTTCTTCATCTACCGTAAACACAGCTTCCAGTGCCGGATGCTGAATATCGTCTTCCGAAGATGCTAAGATTGCCAAAGCATATGCCACTGCAATACCATCATCTCCGCCTAAAGTAGTGTGCTCTGCAAAAATATAATCATCTTTCACCTGCAGTTTCAAGCCATCTTTCAAAAAATCAATGCTGGCTTCCTCATCCTTTTCGCAAACCATATCCATATGCCCTTGTAAAATCACAGTAGGGGCATTTTCATATCCTTTCGATGCCTCTTTAAAAATAATAACATTGCCACATTCTTCTTGAATATATCTCAACTCACGCTCTTTTGCGAAATTTACCAGATACTCACTAATAAGTTCTGTGTGGGACGAGCCGTGAGGAATGCTGCATATTTCTTCAAAATAGTGAAATACTTCTTTTGGTTCCATCTCCAATACTGCCATAACTGCCTCCTAATCCATATAAGACAACACCTTTTCAAATTCCAGTGTACCGCCAAATAAGTCCAGCGCACTTCCAATGGTGACATCCAATTTATTTTTTCCCAATTTCTTTAACGTTTCAATGTCTTCGTAACTTCCGATTCCACCTGCATACGTAACAGGGATTCTTCCATAATTTCCCAACATTTCTGCCAGCTCTTTTTCTACACCAGAGGCTTTTCCTTCCACATCCACTGCATGAACAAGAAATTCATCACAATATTGTCCCAAACGTTCCAGTGTATCTACATTTAAAACTTCTTTCGTAAACTTCTGCCAGCGGTCTGTAACCACATAATAGACCCCATCCTTTTTTCGACAGCTTAAATCCAGCACAACCCGTTCCTTCCCTACTGCCTTTACCAGCTTTTCTAAATTCTCCCAGTTTATTTTGCCATCTTTAAATACAAAAGAAGTTACAATCACATGACTCGCACCATTTTCTATGTAATCCATAGCATTTTCGTCGGTAATTCCCCCACCAATCTGCAGTCCGCCCGGATATGCCTGCAAAGCCTTCTGTGCCTGTTCTCTGGTGGCTCCATAGTATTCGGAAGAAGGTGGATTTAATAAAATAATATGCCCGCCCCGAATTCCTTTCTCCTTGTAATACTCTGCATAAAAGGAAGCATCCTGCTCTGATACAAAATTTTCTTTTGCCTGATTTCCCTGATCCAACAGACTTCCGCCTACAATCTGTTTTACTTTTCCATTATGAATATCAATACATGGTCTAAATTTCATTTTCATCTCCTATGTAGAGCAAATCGACAAGTCGATTTGCCTTTGTTTTATTTTACAACTTTTTTGTTATTATTAGTGGTAGTATTCGTGTTGTTTTCATTATTGTTGGTAGTGTTTGTGCCATTGTTGTTTGTGTTTTTGTCCGTTGTATTTTCATTAACATTATTATTCGTTCCGTTGTCTGTGGCACCGTTGATTAAATCATCTGCTGCATTTTCTACACCGTTAATCACGTCTTTTCCTGCATCGCCTACGTCATTAATGATATTATCGCCATTGTTATTATTATCTACATTGGCACCATTGTTCTCTCCGGCAGCAGTTCCGTTTCCACCAACATTGTCATTTGTGGTTGCATTATTATTTGTGGCTGCATTGTCATTTACTGTTGTAGTTGGCTTTGCTGTTGTAGTGTTACCGTTTCTATTGTTGTTACCACAGGCTGTCATGGTACAAACAGTAAGAGCAAGCAACGTTCCGGCACATAGCTTTTTAAATTTTGTCATAATATAAAACACTCCTTTTTCTAATCTATTAAGAGCCCTGCTCTTTGTCTTAATATTTCCTGAAAAGAAGTGTTTTATACTTAATTCATTTTTATTTTTATATTTCTGCGTCAATCACGTCTGCCATATCATACATACCTGCCGGCTTTCCGCTTAAGAACTTAGCCGCCTGAACAGCACCTTTTGCAAATATTGCTTTGGAATATGCTGTATGCTTAAATTCAATAACTTCATCAATTCCCGCAAAGATTACCTCATGCTCGCCTACAATCGTTCCACCTCTTACTGCACTGATTCCGATTTCTTTCTTTTCTCTTTTTTTGCGTTCCTGGCTTCTATCATAATTATAGACATATTCCTTATTTAAAGTTTCGTTAATAGAATCTGCCAGTGCAAGTGCTGTACCACTTGGTGCATCCACTTTCTGATTATGATGTTTCTCTACAATTTCAATATCATAACCTGCCGGTGCAAGAATTCCCGTCACTTCTTTTAATAATTTCAAAAGCATATTAATGCCCAATGACATATTGGCAGATTTTAATACTGCTGTCTTTTTGGCTACTTCGGGAATTTTGTTTAACTGTTCCTCCGATAAACCTGTAGTACACAATACTACCGGAAGTTTCTTTTCCTGACAGTAATCTAACAGTGCATCCACTGCCACTGCTGCCGCAAAGTCAATAACAACATCTGCCTCCACATTACATTCACTGATACTTTTGAATACAGGATAATCGTTTTTAATATGATCTGACACATCAATTCCTGCTACAATTTCCGCATTCTCATCTTCTTTTACAATTCCGCTGATTACCTGCCCCATTTTTCCGTTGCAGCCATGCATAATTATTTTAACCATTTTATCCTCCATCACACAACAAAATGTACTTTATAGTAGCCTTATTTTACTTTTATACCAAACTCTTTCATTGCCTTTTTTAATTCTTCTTTATGAGCATCTTCCATCTCCGTCATTGGCATGCGAAGTGGTCCCACTTCCATTCCCATAAGATTTACTGCAGCTTTTACCGGAATCGGATTTACCTCGCAGAATAACTGATTAATCAAAGGAAGTGCCTTTAACTGTAATTTTGCACTTTCCTGCACCTTTCCATTCATATATAATTCCACAATATCATGTGTCTCAGCCGGTGCCACATTAGATAATACAGAAATAACACCAAGTCCGCCCAAAGAAAGAATCGGTACAATCTGATCATCATTACCGGAATATAAATCAATGCATCCATCTGCTAACTGCATTAATTTTGCTACCTGTGAAATGTTTCCGCTTGCTTCTTTAATACCCACAATATTTTTTACATTTTTAGCAAGTGTAACCGCTGTTTCCGGCAGAATGTTGCATCCGGTTCTGGATGGCACATTATACATAATAATAGGAACTTTTACAGAATTTGCCACTGCCGTATAGTGAGCAACCAATCCTTTCTGGGTTGCTTTATTATAGTAAGGAGTCACTACCAGTAATGCATCTGCACCATACTTTTCTGCCTCCTGTGATAAATAAATTGCAGTTTCAGTACAGTTAGAACCTGTTCCTGCCACAACCGGTACTCTCTTTGCAACTTTGTCTATTGTGTATTTAATGCACTCTAAATGTTCTTCATGTGTTAAGGTAGATGCTTCGCCTGTGGTTCCACAAATAATAATTGCATCTGTTTTGTTCGCAATCTGAAACTCAATCAATTCACCTAATTTTTCATAATTTACAGAACCATCTTCATGAAACGGTGTTATAATTGCTACACCTGCGCCTTTAAAAATTGCCATACAAATTCCTCCTTGATATTAAAACAGGAACCGGCAAGCCTGCCGATTCCTATAGAATTAACTTATTCTTCTATTCCTCGATAGCGCACCATCTTTTTAGATGACAGTCATACAGTTCTTCACTGCATGCCCAAGGCAAATCCCACAGAAAATCTGCCTTTCGGCACTGTTTCCTTTCCACTATCCTCTTCTGTTCCTGCAACATCAGATAATGTACTTTTAAACAGTGCAACCTCTATCTTTCCTATTTACTTATTAGCAAAATGCTTTACTACATATGAATATAGCACTATTATATCTTCTTGTCAACTAATACCGCGTGCCTACTTCAAGGTTTCTACTTTCGAAACACTGTCTGCAATCTCCATAAGTTCATCATTGATAAAACGTCCCGTAAAAATAAGCTCCATATCTTCACTTTTATGTTCTGTTATTTCACGGATATCATCCATAGTAATAATTTTATTATCCAAAAGTCCTAATAATTCATCCAGAATCAGTACATCGCAGCCTCTGGTCTGAACCACTTTTCTTGCAAAATTAATCCCATTTCTTATATTCATGACTTCTTCGGATTGCTGTGTCTGTGACAGTTGGTCATAAAACTCATCTGACTTTTCGAAACGAAACAGCTTAATCTCCGGCTCTAACCGTTTAATAAAGTTAATTTCTTCTTCGTTTCGTCCCTTTAAAAACTGGATAATGGTAACTGTCTTTCCCTGGCTGGCAGCACGCATTGCCTGACCAATGGCAGCTGTAGTCTTGCCACGTCCATCACCACAATAAATCTGTATCAGTCCCGTTTCCATAACACACCTCTTTTAGTATTACTTTTATCTAAAATAACTTATTTCAAAATATTACCATAATTGAGGCGGTTAATCAATCCTTTATTCCAGATATTCCAATTTACTTACAGAAACTTCATAAGCAACCCGCTTTTCCATCTCTTCTTCGCTGATTTTTTTCACATATTCCCTGCTCTGGATTCTTCCCCAGATTTGAATATGCCCACCAACCGTAAAATCTGCTGCAAACCTTGCATTTCTTCCCCAACAGATACACGGAATATAATCTGATTTTCCATAAGGCCGGTTTACCGCTACCAGCAAATCTGCAATTTCTCTGCCAAGAGGAGTTTTTCGGTAAACAGGTGGTTTACATATGTACCCATCCAGAAAAATCTGATTTGTTTTTGTTCCTTCATTAACTTCTTCTACAAATTCGATTTCTCTTACAAACACAGAAAGCACCAGACGGTTTTTCTTTTCCTCATGCCTATTATAGGAACGAAACTGCCCGATAACACACACATTTGCCCCTTCATAGTTTTCTTTCACGTTAATCAGACGGTCCGAAATCATAAGTGGTATGATATCAGAGGAATCACTTAAACGTTTCACCTTTAAATCCACCATATAGAATCCTTCACCAAAAATCTCATGGCTGAATGTGAAATCACTTGCGATTTCTCCCATCATAGTTACCTGATTGTTTTCAATTACCTTATCTGTCATAAATTGTTTCTCCCTTCTTCTATCAGTAATCTCTGCATAAATATATCTATTCCATTATTTACGATTTTATACCAAATAGCAAAGAAAATCGTCCGACTTTTCTCGACAACCAATGCATTTTCAGCGAAAAGCTTACGTTTTGGTGCACATAATATCACATATTTCTGAATAATTTTGATTAAAATTCCTAAAATATTCTTAATTTATTTTGGGTTTTCAAGTAAAATGGCGAATTTGCACAAATTAACTTGTAATATGCCCAAAATGTGATAAACTGATTATTAGCTGTTTTTTCTAGGAAAGAATTCGACGCAAGAACTATTAATATAGAAGAAACGCATTGTGCTATACATTTGTATTCAAAGAAAGAAGGACTTAAAACTATGAAAATGAAACGTGATGACATTCGTAACATTGCCATTATCGCCCATGTAGACCACGGTAAAACTACCCTGGTAGATGAACTTTTAAAACAAAGTGGTGTGTTCCGTTCGAATCAGGAAGTTGCTGAACGTGTCATGGACTCTAATGATATTGAACGTGAAAGAGGTATTACAATCCTTTCTAAAAACACTGCTGTATTTTATAAAGATACAAAAATTAATATTATTGATACTCCGGGACATGCTGACTTCGGTGGCGAAGTAGAACGTGTCTTAAAGATGGTAAACGGTGTTGTTCTGGTGGTAGATGCCTTTGAAGGTGCCATGCCACAGACAAAATTTGTATTAAAGAAAGCGTTAGAATTAGACCTTCCGGTAATCGTCTGCATCAACAAAATTGACCGTCCGGAAGCCCGTCCTGACGAAGTAATCGACGAAGTTCTTGAGTTATTTATGGACTTGGATGCTTCTGACGAACAGTTAGACTGCCCATTCATCTATGCTTCCGCCAAAAACGGTTATGCCATGAAAGAATTGACTGATGAACCAAAGGATATGCAGCCTTTATTTGAAACCATCATCAATTACATTCCTGCTCCAGAAGGTGATCCGGATGCCAACACTCAGGTATTAATCAGCACCATTGATTACAATGAATATGTTGGACGTATCGGTGTTGGTAAGGTAGAAAACGGTTCTTTAAAAGTAAATCAGGATGCTGTTTTATTAAATGCACATGATGAAAGTTTGTGCAAAAAAGTAAAAATCAGCAAACTCTATGAGTTTGACGGTTTAAAGAAAGTAGAAGTAACCGAAGCAGGCATCGGTGCTATCGTTGCCATCTCCGGTATTGCAGATATCCATATTGGAGATACTATCTGTGCCCCGGAAAATCCGGTTGCCATTCCGTTCCAAAAGATTTCCGATCCTACTATTGCCATGACTTTCCTTGTAAACGACAGTCCACTGGCAGGTAAAGAAGGTAAATTCGTAACTTCCAGACATCTTCGCGACCGTCTGTTCCGCGAATTGAATACAGACGTAAGTTTGCGTGTGGAAGAAACAGATTCTGCCGACGCATTCAAGGTATCCGGACGTGGTGAGCTTCATTTATCCGTATTAATTGAAAATATGCGTCGTGAAGGCTTTGAATTTGCAGTAAGTAAAGCAGAAGTTCTTTATAAAAAAGACGAAAACGGTAAATTATTAGAGCCTATGGAACTTGCTTACATTGATGTTCCTGACGAATTTTCCGGTGCCGTTATCGAAAAATTAAGCCAGCGCAAAGGTGAACTCCGCAACATGGGTGCTTCCAACGGTGGTTACACCAGACTGGAATTCTCCATCCCATCCCGTGGACTCATCGGTTACCGTGGTGAATTTATGACAGATACTAAGGGAAATGGTATTATTAACACAATTTTTGACGGCTATGGTCCATACAAGGGTGACATCCAGTATAGAAAACAGGGCTCACTTATCGCTTTCGAAGCCGGTGAAGCTATCACTTACGGATTATACAATGCTCAGGAACGTGGTACTTTATTTATCGGACCTGGGGAAAAGGTATATGCCGGTATGGTTATTGGTCAGAACGGTAAAACAGAAGATATTGAATTAAACGTATGTAAGAAAAAGCAGCTTACAAACACACGTTCTTCTAGTGCCGACGAAGCATTGCGCCTGACACCACCTAGAATTTTAAGTCTGGAACAGGCATTAGACTTTATTGATACAGATGAGCTTTTAGAGGTTACTCCGGAAAATCTGCGTATCCGCAAGAAGATTCTGGATCCTACCATGAGAAAGAGAGCTTCTAGAAACTAATCATCATAAAAAATAAAAAAGTCTGCATGGTTAACTATCATGCAGACTTTTCATTACATATTTTGGATTACTTGAATCGTTGAAATTATCAACAATACGTGCCCGCTGCCTCAACAGCCTTTTTCCAATGTTCATACAGTTGTTCTCTCTCTGATTCTTCCATCTTCGGATAGAACACGTGCTCCATTAAGTCAAGATTCCACAATTCTTTTTTATCTTTCCAAAAGCCCACTGCCAGACCTGCAAGAAAGGCTGCTCCCAATGCAGTTGCTTCCACACTGACAGACCGTTCTACATTTACATCCAGTATGTCGCTTTGAAACTGTAGCAGAAAATTATTTGCCGCAGCTCCACCATCTACGCGCAAATTTGTCACTTCTAAATTGCTATCCTCGCTCATAGCATCAAGTACATCTCTTGTCTGGTATGCAATTGCTTCCAACGCGGCCCGCACAATATGGGCTTTTGTAGTCCCTCTGGTAATACCTACCATAGCACATTTCATGGCATCATTCCAGTAAGGTGCCCCCATTCCGGAAAAAGAAGGTATCATATATACACCACCGTTATCCTTCACAGTTTCTGCCAAAGCTTCACTTTCTTCTGCGCTTTCTATCAACTGCATCTCATCCCGCAGCCACTGGATGGCACTGCCGGCAGAAAATACACTGCCTTCCAAAGCGTATTCAACTTCACCATTCATTCCCCATGCAATGGTGGTAAGCAGTCCATGTTTTGACTGCATTGGTCGATTGCCTGTGTTCATCAACATAAAGCAGCCTGTTCCATATGTATTTTTCATCATACCTTTTTCAAAGCATTTCTGTCCAAACAAAGCTGCCTGCTGGTCACCAGCAATTCCCGCCACAGGTATTTCCAATCCAAAAAAATGACATGGTGCTGTATATCCGTAAATTTGCGAAGAATTTTTAACCTCAGGAAGTATTGTTTTGGGAATCTGAAATAATTCTAACAATTCCTGATCCCATTCTAAAGTGTGAATGTTATAAAGCATGGTTCTAGAAGCATTGGAATAATCCGTCACATGTATATGTTCTCCCGTCATTCGATACAAAAGCCAGGAATCTATAGTTCCAAATATCAGTTCTCCCTTTTCAGCCTTTTCTCTGGTTCCCTCTACATGGTCTAGAATCCACTTTATCTTACTTGCTGAAAAATACGGATTCAGCCGTAATCCCGTCTTTTCCTGAATCACCTTTTCATATCCGTTCTCCTTCCATTGATGACAAATATCTGCGCTTTGGGCAGACTGCCAGACAATGGCATGGTATACCGGAACTCCAGTATGCTTATCCCATACCACTGTGGTTTCCCGCTGGTTTGTAATACCAATGGCCTGTATACTTTTCGGTTCAATATGATTTGTCCTTATTAAGTCCATCACCACATACATAACACTAATCCAGATTTCATTGGCATCCTGCTCTACCCATCCCGGTTTTGGGTAATATTGTGGAATTTCTTTTTGAGAAAACGCTTTCTTATTTCCAAATTTGTCAAATAAAACTGCTCTGGTACTGGTAGTCCCCTGGTCAATTGCAAGTATATATTTCTCCATATTACCCTCATCCTTTCTTCCCGTTTATCTACATTCCTTCATCACTTCTTTGAATTTCTCTAACAAGCCTTCGAATACTTTCAACGCATCTTCTACCGGCTTTGTTGTTGTCATATCCACTTTGCATAACTTTAATAAATCAATCGGATACATGGAACTTCCGCTTTTCAGGAATTTAAAATATCCCTCTTTTACCTCTTCATCCCCTGCCAAAATAGCTTTGCTGATGGCTATTGCCGCTGAAAATCCCGTTGCGTACTGATATACATAGAAGGCAGTGTAAAAGTGAGGTATTCTTGCCCATTCCATAGCAATGGCAGAATCCACATGTATGTTTTCTCCAAAATACTTTTTATTCAAATTGAAATAGATTTCGCACAGAACATCGGCTGTCAATGCTTCTGAGCGCTCCACCATTTCATGGGTAATTTTTTCAAATTCTGCAAACATAGTCTGACGGAACAAAGTGCCACGAAACTGCTCCAGAAAATGATTCAGATAATATGCTTTTTCCTTTGCACTTTTCGCATGAGCAATCAGATAATGAATCAGCAGTGATTCATTTACTGTAGATGCTACTTCTGCCACAAAAATCTTATATCCTGCATAGATATAATCCTGATTGGCATCTGAATAAAAAGAATGCAATGCATGCCCCATTTCATGTGCCAGTGTAAACACATGATTTAAGGTTCCGTTATAATTCATCAGCACATACGGATGTGTTCCGTAAGCCCCCCAGGAATAAGCCCCACTCCTCTTTCCCACATTTTCATAAATATCAATCCAGCGATTTTCAAAACCTTCTTTTAAAATGGTAATATATTCACCACCCAAAGGTTCTAAGCCCTTTGCCACGATTTTCTTGGCTTCCTCAAAATCCTTTTTCATATCCACATCATCTACCATAGGTACATACAAATCGTACATATGAAGACGCTGTATTCCCAGTGCTTCGCTTCGAATATCAATGTACTGGTACATTGCTGGAAGATGTGCATGAACGCTTTCAATAAGATTGTCATAAACAGACAGCGGAATATTGCTTCCATCCAACGCCATTTCTCTTGCTGAATTGTATTTTCTTGCCTTCGCCTGAAAAACATCTGCTTTCACACTTGCCTGATACACTGCCGCCAGTGTATTTTTATGCTGGTCATAAACTCCATAGAGATTTTTAAACGCCTGCTGGCGAATGGTTCGGTTATTGTTTTCCAACAATGCAATATAAGTTCCATGTGTCAACGGAAGAATCTCGCCCTTTGTTCCCTTTACATCCGGAAATTTTATATCTGCATTATTATACATAGAAAAAATATCCTGAGGTCCTTCCGTCACTTCACCTGCCAAAGCCAGCAACTCTTCCATTTCTTTGGTAAGAATATGCGCTCTCTGTCTTCTAGTTTCCTCAAAATAATGTTTGTATGGTTTTAAGCGTTTATCCTCTAACATTTTCTGATATGTTTTCTCTGAAACAGCTAACAGTTCCGGTTCAAAGAAGGAGGTTGCTTCACTAGTTTCCACCAGCATACTCTGTGCTTTCGCTGCCAGTCCCTGATAAACTGGGTTTCCCGTATTTTCATGGAGTTTCTGATTGGCGTATACATACACCTTTTCTGAAAGCTTTCCCATTTCCTCATACTTTTGCATAAATTTATACAACGCATCTGCTCCGCCAGAAATTTTTCCCTGATATGATTTAATCTTTTCCGCCAGTTTCAAAACCTTATTGTAATCTTTTTCCCATGTAGCATCATCAGCATATAAATCCTCAATTGCCCATCTATCCTCCTCTTTTATATCATCTCGTTGTCTTACTATCTGTTCTGCCATATTTTTCCTCTTTTCTCTCACTTTTTATTCTAAAATAATAATACACTTCCTCCTTAAGTATACCATTGTTTTAAAATAAACATGCATTTAAAACATGTGTCTGCCCCGAAAGGCAGACACAAAAATATCCTTAATTCTTATAAGTTGCTTTTAATCTCTTATTGTTCTTTATTACTCCAATAACAATAGCTGCACACACCACAGCTGCTGCCACTACACCAATTACTACTACTGTACCTGTACTCATATGCAATACCCCGCTTTCTTCTTTTATTAGGACAACTGCTGAAATCGGACTTACTGTCACGGTTCCATTTACGGAAGAGATAACTTCTGTTCCAGCAGTTTCACCGTTTACGTATAAATTCCACTTTCCCTCCGGCAATGTTAAAGTAACATCTTCTTTATTGGCATTATATGCCACAAAGATACTTTCTGCACTTTCAGCATTTGGACTATTATCAATGGTATACGCCACCACATTAGCATCTTCCACATTCTGGAACGCAAGATTATTCTGCACATCCTCGGTTGTGGTCATGCGAAATGCAGGATGCGCTTTTCGAAGGGCAATCAATCCCTTGTAATAATCATATACCTCCATAGCATTTCCTTTGTTATCCCATTTAATGGAATTCACACTGTCAGGCAGATTGTAACTGTTTTCAGAGAAAGTTCCATCTTCCTGTACTTTGCTTCGCAGAATTTCTTCTCCCGCCTGTAAAAACGGAATTCCCTGAGAAGTAAATACGATGGCACTTGATAATTTATTCATTTTAATTCTGTCTTCTTCACTGTCCTGACTGTTAGACGTTGCTAACTTATCCCAAAGAGTTAAATTATCGTGACAAGAAACATAATTGACAGCCTGCTCCGGCGAACCTGCCCACCAGCCATTTGATTTTTCATAGGAGTCATAATCTATCTGCGAGTTTTCTGTAGCTCCTACTACACCATATTTAATGGCTTCTTCCATGTTTTCTTTGCCACTAACAAATCCTTTGTCTAAGGAATCAAACACATTTCCTTTAATACAATCTCTGATATCATCGCTGAATGCTGCAATTCCTTCTATCTGATATGTATTTGCTTTCACAGCACGTTCTGTAACAGGAAGGATTGAGTCTCCGCCAGTCCAGCCTTCTCCATACATTATAATCGAAGAATCAATTTCATTCAAGGCTGTTCTAATTTCTTTCATGGTTTCCATGTCATGAATACCCATCAAATCAAAACGAAAACCGTCCACATGATATTCCGTTGCCCAGTAAACTACAGAATCTATCATAAATTTCCGCATCATAGAACGTTCTGAAGCCGTTTCGTTTCCGCAACCGGAGGCATCAGAATACAAATCACCATTCATACGGTAATAATAATCCGGTACAATCTTCTGGAAATTGGAGGCCTCGGCATCATATGTATGATTGTAAACCACATCCATTACCACCCTGATTCCATTTTCGTGAAGTGTCTGCACCATTTCCTTAAATTCTTCCACTCGGACAACTCCGTTGTAAGGATCTGTGGAGTAAGAACCTTCCGGCACATTATAATTTTTTGGATCGTATCCCCAGTTAAACTGGTTACTTTCCAAGTTAGTTTCATCTACCGTTGCGTAATCATAAGACGGCATAAGCTGTACATGAGTAATGCCAAGATCTTTTATGTGTTCAAGACCTGTGGCAAGACCTTCGCTGTTGGTAGTTTCAGTTTCTGCCAAGCCTAAAAATTTACCTGTATGTTCAATTCCAGAAGATGCATCCGAAGATAAATCTCTCACATGAAGTTCATAAATCACAGCATCTGTTATGTTTTTAAATTCAGGCTTTGTATCCTTATCAAATCCTTCCGGATCCGTTGCATCTAAATCGATTACCATACCACGGTTTCCGTTTACACCAACTGCCTTGGCATATGGGTCCACCGCTTCTTGGGTACTTCCATTAACAGTTACGCTGTATGTATAATAAATTCCATTCGCATCACCTGTTTTCTCATAAGTCCAGGTACCGTTTTCTGCTGCTGTCATATCAGCAGACTCTATCAGACAATCGCCATCCCCGGCTTCATAGAAATTAATTACTACCTTTTCTGCCGTAGGTGCCCAGACACGGAAATTTGTCTTTTCCGGACTATAGACTGCCCCTAAGTCATCGCCTTCGTAAGTAAATTCCTGTTCAAAAGCATCAGAAGAAAATGCCTTTTTTATGTCAATCTGCTGTGCAGTATATCCTTCACAAGCTACCGTATAAGTATGTCCCAAGGAAAGTTCTTCTTCCAACACAATTTTGGTGGCGGTAACTATTCCCGGCGCATCGTTCCATAATTTCATAATGCTGTATTCCTTGCCGGTTTCGTCTGTCACCTTGAATTTAGACACTGTAGTTTCTTCACTGGTATCTATTTCCTTTGATAAAGTAACATCAATCTGCTTTGTGGTTCCATCACCAAAGTCTGCTGTAAGAATTGCCGGTTCAAAGTTTACTTCATCCTTGCTGTACCACACATCACTTTTTCCTTCTACTGTGTATACATCCAGCACATTATCTACGGCTTTTGACAAATCAATGGTTCTGGCAGATACTGAATCCGCTACGCCGTCCACATAAAGATTTAATCCATATTTTTCCTGGGCATCTTCACCCTCTAATCCAATATGGTACACTGCCCCAAACTCATCTGTTCCTGCCAACGGATAACTTCCCGGAGCATTTTCCTCTTTCCATCCTAAAACTTCACTTGTTTCATATGCTCCGTCTTCTCTGAAATAATGAACATTTAATTTCAATGCATCTTCTTTTTCATAAATCGCAAGACGTTCTTTCTCCTGTTCTTCAAAGTTATAGGAGCTGCACCCTTCCGGTGCTTCGTAAACAAAATCTTCTGTCCCTGAAGTTACCCAGATTTCCGTAGTGCCTTCTTTCATTTCTGCAAAGCGATCTGCTTCCACATCTTTTGCTTCCCAGTCACCTTTTTTTACAATAAATCCGATTTTGGCAGGGGTATTTGTAGTCTGATACACGGCGATTTTGCCAAAATCATCTTCTGTCCGGAAGTCTATGGTCTGCCCAGAAGCCCCTTCTTCCCAAATCCACAAGTTCCAGTTGTCATAATTGTTGTCTTCCCTTCCACCGTAATGTACGATTAAAGTAGTTCCTGCTGCCTTTACCTGCAAAGTTCCTCCCAGCATTCCCAATGCATTGGTAACCACCAAAAACACCAAAAGCAGTATGGAAGTTCCCTTGCGAAAGGCATTCATTCTTCTTCCCTTTTTCATAGTTTCCCTCTCTTTCTTAAGTTTTATTGATACTTTTTTATTGTACCAAATTATGGGAAAATTGACAACAAGTTAGAATGTGACAGTTTTGACTTATTGGTTGGAGGAACGCCCCTAATAACTACAGAAGCCGCCAGAGCAGGCTTTTTAACAGCTCTGACAGCTTCTGTAGTTATTAGGGGCTGTTCTTCAAAATAATAAGTTAGAATGTAACGATTCCATGTTATATTTGCGCCAGCTCCATCATTCTTTGCAAGGGCAATGATGCGTTTTCTGCAATCTTTTCATCTACTTCCACCTTTGGCTCCAAGGTTTCTAATGCTTTTACTACTTTTTCTACAGTAATGCGCTTCATATTAGGACAAAACTGTCTGTGACCTACGGAATAAAACTTTTTATTTGGGTTTTTTTGTCCCAGTTCATAAAAAATTCCCATTTCGGTGCAGATGATAAATTTCTCTCTGTCGCTCTTTGTGGCATAGTCAATGATTTCTGAGGTACTTCCAATAAAATCTGCCAGTTCCAGTACATCTCCGGTACATTCCGGGTGTGCCAGAACATAAGCGTCAGGATTTACCTGTTTGGCAGCTTCTACATTTTCTCTGGTAATGCTTTTATGTACATGGCAAAATCCATCGTGAAATACAAACTGCTTTTCCGGAATCTGCTTTGCAATATATCGACCTAAATTATTGTCCGGTATAAAGAAAATCTCCTGATTTGGCAAATTCTTTACAACACGCAGTGCGTTGGACGAAGTAACACAAACATCGGAATGAGCCTTAATTTCCGCAGTGGAATTCACATAACACACCACAGCAATATCTTTATGCTTTTTTCTTACTTCTTCTATTTTCTCAATTTCTACCATATGTGCCATGGGGCAGTCTGCAAACTCGTCCGCCAAAATCACATTTTTATCAGGATTTAACAGCTTCGCACTCTCTCCCATAAAATTCACACCGCACAGAATAATAGTTTCCTGCGGAAGGGTTGTTGCGAGCTTGGCAAGATAATAGGAATCCCCTACATAATCTGCCAACGCCTGCACTTCTCCATCTACGTAATAGTGGGCGAGAATTACTGCATTTTTCTCTTTCTTCAAAGTTTCCAACTTTTCTTTTATATTTTCTTCCATGGTTTTCTCCCTTTCTTTTTCTTTTCTGCATTTTATCATATTTTTCCTATATTTTAAATAGGATATTGGGAGTTTTTTCATTTTTTACAAATTGCTACATTCATAATAAAAACGGAATCATCCTCTGCTTTCTATTCAGAAATGATTCCGCTTTATTAAAATTATGTTATCTTTGTTTATTTTGCAAGAAGCATCATGATTTCATTGCTACGAGCAATAAATTTTGTCATTTTTTCCGGTGTCAGCGGTTTATTTGCAATGACTGCTAAATCATACAGCTGTTCACACATCATTGGTACATACTCTGAATCTTTATTGTCTACAATATATTTTACCAAATCATTGTTCGCATTTAATACTAATGTTTCGCCTTCTCCGCCAAACATGGACATATCCATACCCTGCATGCTGTACATTTTCATCATTTCCTGCATACGGCGGCTGTCTTCTGACATGGTAAGCATAGAAGAAACAGAGGCATTCTTTAATTTTTCTACCTTGACTTCTAACTTATCATTATTTAATGCTTTCTTAAAGGTTTCAGACAGGCTTTCTGTAATATCTTTTAATTCTTCTTCACTTGTTTCTTCCTTTAAGCTGTCTGTTAAATCAGCATCGATTCTTAAGAAACGCACATGCTCATTCTTGCCTTCTAACTGCTGTACAAATGGTTGGTCAATATTGTGTTCCAGAACAACCGCATCCATACCTGCATCTTTGAACATATTGATGTACTGGCTCTGCTGCTGTCTGTCAGTTACATAGTAAATAATCTGTTCTTCTTTGTTGTCAGCTTCTTTATTCTCTGTATCTTCTTTGGCTTCATCCTCTTCCACAGGTTTAATTAATTCACCCATAGTCAGATACTTGTCATCTAAGTTTTTAAAGAGAATATAATCATTCATCTTTTCACAGAATTTATCGTCTTTTAAGCATCCGAATTTAATAAATGGAGAAATGTCATCCCAGTATTTTTCATAGGATTCTTTTTCCGTTTTACACATTCCTGATAATTTATCTGCTACTTTCTTTGTGATATAATCAGAAATCTTCTTTACAAACCCGTCATTCTGCAGTGCACTTCTTGAAACATTCAATGGTAAATCCGGACAGTCGATTACACCTTTTAATAACATTAAGAATTCCGGAATTACTTCTTTGATATTATCAGCGATAAATACCTGGTTGTTATATAATTTAATCGTTCCTTCAATGGATTCGTATTCTGTGTTAATCTTAGGGAAATACAAAATTCCTTTTAAGTTAAACGGATAATCCATATTTAAATGAATCCAGAATAACGGTTCCTTGAAGTCACGGAATACCTTGCGGTAAAATTCCTTGTATTCTTCTTCCGTACATTCATTTGGATGTTTGTTCCAAAGCGGATTTGTATCATTGATGGCAACCGGTCTTTTAAGGATTTTTAATTTTTCCTGCTTCGGTGAAATTTCCACAACTTCTTTTTCGCCGTTTTCATTTTCACGTTCTTCGGTTTTTGCTTCTTCAATAATAGTCTCTACTACGGTGTCTTTCTCTGTTTTTTCTTCCGGCAGAATTGTTTCATATTCCGGTTCTGCATTTTCCTTTGCCACATAAATCGCTGTTGGCATGAAAGAGCAGTATTTTTCAATCACTTCTTTTGCTCTGTATTCATTGGCAAATTCTAGGCAATCCTCGTTTAAGAATAAGGTGATTTCTGTACCGACTCCTTGTTTCTTGCCTTCTTCCATATCAAACTCTGTACCGCCGTCACATTCCCAGTGTACCGGTTTGGCGCCTTCTTTGTAAGATAAGGAATCAATATGAACTTCATCTGCTACCATAAATGCAGAATAGAATCCTAAACCAAAGTGTCCGATAATCTGGTCTTCGTTTGCTTTATCTTTGTATTTTTCCAGGAAATCTGTGGCACCGGAGAAAGCAATCTGGTTAATGTATTCTTCCACTTCTTCCTCAGTAAGTCCAAGACCATTATCAATAATTTTGATGGTTTTTTCTTCCGGATTTAAAAGTACCTGAACCTTTGGCTCATAATCATCCGGCAAAGTATATTCGCCCATCATATCTAATTTTTTCAATTTTGTAATCGCGTCACAAGCGTTGGAAATTAATTCGCGATAGAAAATATCATGGTCGGAATACAACCATTTCTTAATTATAGGGAAAATATTGTCACTGTTAATTGACAGACTACCATGTTTTGCAGCCATTTAAATCACTCCATTCATTTCTTCTTTTATTTCATTTCAAAAGTACCTTTACCATGGTTGGGTAGATACTTTATTTTCTGACTAGAATAAAGTTTAATACGGCGGTAGATAAAAGTCAAGAAAAAATTAGCACTCATTCTAAACGAGTGCTAATAATTTTATAAACTTTTTATAAACTTTATTAACCAAATAGCTGTCCTGTTGCACCTAAGTATGCACCATAAATTGAATTAACCAAGGTACACAGCAATGTAATGGAACACATAATAATTCCTGCAATCGCCATTCCTTTTCCGCCTCGTTTTATTCCCAGGATTCCCAAAACCAATCCTACAATTGTAACGGGAAAACCAAATAGCGGAATACACCATGCAACAAAACCTATGATTCCCAAAACCATAGATGCAATTGACATACCCTTCTTTTCTTCGTACATTTCATAATCCTCCTATGTAGTATAATAATTCTGCTTCATTATAACATTGACATACTTAGTTGACAAGGCTGATTTCTGCCTTTCCTCATCCGTCACCCCATTACGAAACACCACTTATTCCATAGAAATTCTTATGAGGTCTGGATTCAAGTTTTCATCCACATCCAGTTCCTTATTGATTGTGGAATTTCTAAAAAGCACATCCAGCGAAGTTTCCTGTGAAGCTCCTTTCAGTCCATATCCTGTCAGTAACGTGCCTTCCACTTTATTTATATTACTGTTTTCAAAAAGTATCTGACTGTTCTTGTTTGTTTTCGCGTATAAATAAATCAGATTATTTCCTGCATGGGTAATATCACAATCCTTAAACATAAGATTGATATAATTAATACTATATGCAAACGGCCCAACATAAATAAAATTATCCGCTGTCGAATTAATTTTACACGTTTCGAAAAGAATAGATGAGGTTGCTGCATCCACCCCAACTACCATACTCAGGTCTTCAAATTCGCAATTTCTAAAAACTCCAGAATGAAAACTGTTATTATTCAGAAATGCTGTTTTTCCTTCAAATATACAGTTTTCAAATACCCTGTCAGCGTTAGATGGCACGTTAAACCGAAAATTAACCGTTTCTCCATACCCTGCTAAATTTTTAAAGGTACAGCCATAAAAATACAGTTCGTCTCCAAGATAAGACGTTGGCTGAATCACACAGTTTCTAAATGTACCTGCTGAACCGTTAAATGCAGGGAACGTACAATTTTCATATACCACTCTGTTTGGAACGGAATTTAAATAGGACGCACTAATGGTACAATTTTTTACTTTATACTTTGCCGGGACCGTGAAGGCACGATTACTTAATGCAAAATTTATATTTCCGCAAATATTATCATAAATTCTACCAAAGGCTGTCAGTTTTTTCGTTCCAAAAGTCCAATGAAAAGTACAGCTTGTATCATTTACATTTCGAACCACTGCACCCAGCACCCGGTCACGCACTATCGTGTGATGTCCCTCTAAATTTTCGTAAATATGGTTAAAACCGGCATCGTCTATTACCGTGGCTGTCCCAGACTTTTCTAACACTTTATTATTCCTATAATATACATCCTGGCATTCTTCCCATCCATCTTCAAAATCCACGGCGCAAGGCGTAATACTATTTCCGGCTCTGGTATAGGTACATCCTTCGATTAAAAGATTGTTACATGCAGAAGGTGCCATAGCTGTTGTTCTGGTATCCACAAAATCAATATTCTTTATTTCATAATAATCTCCTAAATGCTTTGCGAAAATAGAGATACTGTCTGCTGCATATGCTGACGGGAAATTTCCTAACAATGTTACTCTGGCATACTTAGCACCATCTGGAATTTTCATTTTTCTAAACTGATACCCTGTAACAGTTTCTAAAAAGTTCTTACTCTCGTCATAAAAATGAACATATACAACAGCTGAGTTTCCCTTGATTCCACGGTAGCCCTCGCCATGTCCAACATACATATAATCTTCTTCCGGATCCCAATCAATAATTTTACTCAAATCCATCATAGCACTGGTACTGCAGCCTTCTCTTTCCACCTCTATGCCATCAATAATGGCAGTCTGCGTAAATTCTGTCATGGTAAGGTTTGGTCCCCAGACGTAACCGGTACCTACAGTATGTCCTGTAGTATTTTTAATGGTCAGATTGCTGATAGAAGAATATTTTCCACCGGACATCAATAAGGTATTAATAGGTTCTCCCTGATATCCCTTCTCCAATCCAAGCTCTTTTCTCTCAAACCGGTCTCCCTCTAAGGTTCCATTAGTCAGGTGTGCATCATACGTGTCATACATTCTTACAATACAACCTTCACTGTCATCTGTTATGGTATCCAACTTAAAAGTACTCTGGTTCATATCAACGGTAAAGTTAGATGGAATTAATATACAATTAGCTCTTGCCTTTTTACCATTGATTCGGTAGGTCCCCGGCAGAAGTACACATTTTCTGTATCCTTCTTTTTGTAAATCAGCAAACATTTGTGTCAACCCATCTCTTGTGGTAATCAAATCCGTTTCATCTGTACTGTTATCATTATGAATTTTATATTTTTCTAAATCTTCCGCAGTCATATAATAGGTCTGACTTTCTGTAATCTCATATGTTTCCGGATTGATTACCCATAAATCATTGTACAGTTTATGTGATTTCATTCCCGTACGTTTGTCCAAAGTCTGTAACGCAAAAGTATGCTTACCTTCGCTTAATTTTCCGAAATTCACTGTGTAATCGCCCAATGGTAAATCAGAAATTACGTTTTCTACCCCATCAATTTCATAAATCAAATCCAGCTTTACTTCCGTATCGTTATTTAAATATTCTGACTGATTGCTGTCTGTCATATAAATTGGAATCTGAATTTCATCCTTTACGGACGGCTTTGGATTAAAATAGTATGTAGATACATATGGCACGACAAATAAAGGATCTACTTCCGGCTCTACTACCGTTACCGTACATGTTGCTGTTTTTCCGTTTGGTGCTACTGCAGTAATCACTACAGTTCCTTCTCCCTTTGCAACAACCAAGCCTGTTTCCGTCACTGTTGCCAACCTTTTATTGCTGGTGGTCCATGTAAGCGTTGTATCCGCTGCTGCCGCAGGATAAATATCAGCCTTCAACACTAAAGCCTCTCCATAATTAATGGTAGCAGATGTATGATTCAAAGAAATGGTTTCTACTTCTACCGGTTCTGCCGGTGACACGCTTTCCGTTGGCTGTACTGTTTGTGTAGGCATTGGTGTTTCCGTTGGTTTCACAGACTCTGTCGTTGTTGGTTCGGTTGCGTCTGTGACAATTACTGTACATACAGCTTTTTTCTTACCATCCACTGTAGTTGCTGTTATCTTGGCTGTGCCTTTTCCTTTCGCCGTAACTTTCCCATTGGCGTTTACGCTTGCCACACTGGATTTACTTGATTTAAAGATTACTACATTGGCTGCTGATGCCGGTTTTACTGTTGTTTTTAGCTGAAAGCTTTTGCCTGTTTGCAGTGTCTTTTGAGATTTATTTAAAGCCACTTTCTTAACCGATTTTTCCGACACATATACCGTGAGCACCTGTTTTGCCCCTTTGGCTGCTCCCCTTTTACCACGTATGGTTATCTTTGCCGTTCCTTTCTTTTTCGCTTTTATCACGCCTTTGCCATCCACCGTTGCCACACTTTTTTTCCCTGAACGAAAGGTTAGGTTAGACGCTTTGACTGCCAATGACAGCCTGAATGACTTTTTCTTGTCCAGAGGAATTACCACTTTATTCTGTGTGGTATTTTTTGCCAAGTCTTTTACTGTAACTTCTATTTTTTTACTGACATTTTTATTAGCAGATGATGTCACAGTAATGGTAGCTTTTCCAGCTTTTTGTGCTTTCATGGCTCCTTTTGAGGATACCTTAACTACATCCGGTGCACTACTTTTATAAGATGCATTTGTGGTTCCGCCTTTTGGTTTTACAGCTGTTATCTTGATTGTTTTGCTACTGCCAGTGTACATAGTAATCTTTGATTTCACATTCAAGGTGATGGATGTTACACTGTCATCTGCTGCATAAGTTATTACTGATGAGTTAATTATTGATGTAAACATTAACATCAGGCATAACATGGTTGCAAATAGTTTTTTCGCTTTTACGTTCATATGTACTCCTTTCTGAATCTGTCACAGGTTCATCGTTACAATTTCTCCTGTATCAATACACAATTCCAAAATAATCCAAATACCCCTTATACTTATCTTGTGCAGACAAGCATGTGTCCCTCAAGTACCCTTTTTCATAACTCCATTCTTTCAAACCTCTGTAATAAAACAACTTGATGTTATCCTCTATAATGAAGGGAACAATATTGTATTTCAAACACTCTTTAAACATAATCAAGCGTCCAACACGGCCGTTGCCATCTTGAAATGGATGTATTTTTTCAAATTTCACATGGAATTCCAAAATATCTTCCAGTGTCTTGTCACTCTTTTCACTCTTTTCACTATATTCGGCTAACAAATTCCTCATCTTCCCTGCCACTTCCTCCGGCAAGGCTGTAGGTAATCCTCCAACTTCATTTGCTCGTTTCTTATAATCACCTACAGCAAACCAACTATGTCTTGAATCATTAGTCCCAGTTTTCAAAATCAAATGCAGTTCTTTTATAAATTTCTCTGATAATGCAAGTTTCGCATCATCGATAACCCTGTCAATACATCTGAAATGATTAACCGTTTCAATAACATCATCTACATTTAGCACTTCACCTTCCACACCAATTGTATTTGTTTCAAAAATGTAGCGGGTCTGGTCATGTGTTAAACGGCTGCCTTCCATATGATTTGAATTATATGTCAACTCAATCTGCGTTTTGTGATAGATTCCTCCAGAATATTTTCTTTTTTTCTCATCCTGCAGTACTTCTAATAAAGTAACAGGTTCCTGCTCTTTTTTATTTAAACGTTCAGGTTTATCAGCATCCTCCGGTATATTCCATGTTTTTCCGTTAAGAAATGCACCTGCCACACGACCATGTGCACAATAATTTCTTACACTACGCTCAGAAATATTCCATTTTTTTGCTATTTCAGCAACAGAAAGATATCGCATCTTTACTCCTCCATGATATATTTAACCAAGTATTATCTGTATCAATCCAGTAAATAGTATATCACATTATCGGCAAAATGTCCATTCTCCTTCCATGTGCTTTTTGTATTTTTTGCCGATAGCAACAACACCTGAAACATTTTTCTTCTTGGATACAACTATCGCTTTTTAATATCAAACCGTGCCATATGCGCATCCAAAAAATGATCCCACTCTTCATAATTCGGATATTTATGCTCTAATTCGCGAAAGAACGAATCATGACTCATATTGTTTAAATGAAGCATCTCATGATAAATTACAAACTTCACTACTTCCCTCGGAACATCTTTTGAGTTCAACACAGAGTTAATCAAAATGTTATGTGTTGCTCCGTAATGACGACCAAAATATTCTTTATATGGCTTATCTGTCCAGGTTATGGTTCCTAATCCTTCAAAAGTGCCACCAAACATTTCATCCTTTACTTCCTGCACCAATTCATCCAGATTATATACCGGTGTTCTGTCAAACGGAATTAGTTCCATTGGCAATTCCTCCACTTTTTGACCTAACATTCTCTTTTTATCGCCATAAATCCTAGCCTCACACACTTTCAAAATATAACTTTCCTTAGAATCATACAAATCAGTTACAATCGGATACTCATCGTATATTTCAGCTGCATATGCCATTACATCTTGGCCGTTTTCTACAGCAGTCTTTGCAACATAATAAGGATCAATCTTTTTCCTATTCTCAAACGAATGAATGTTTGGTTGTTCTTCATTGTATCGCACATTATCAATGAGTAAATCCAACTCTTCAACATCTGGCATTTCGCAAAATCCTTTAAAATACTTTCCAAGTGCCACATTAGCATTGAATGAACCATCTTCTTTCCATAGCATTTTTTCTTCCATCATCTGCTTAATTCCTGCCAGTTGATTTTCAAAAATCAACATTCTGACTACTTCGCCATCCTTATCAATCAGCGAATACCAGCCTACCGGAAGCATGACACTCTTCTTTGCTTCCATATTTTGAAAAACAATGCTTTGATAGATTTCCTTACACATCGCCCATTCGTATTCTTTTGTAAAAACTTTTTTCCGTGTATGCCATTCAGGTTCAACAACTTCAATTTCTTCATTTATAATCCACTCAGGATTGAGCCATTCCTTAAAAACTTCCCACTTATCATAAAAATCTACGATATTTACAGTATCAGTACCACCGGCAGAAATTCCTCTCATTCCTCGTCCAATCATCTGCATAAGCAAACCTTCACTTTGAGTTGGACGTGTCAGAAATATCGTCTGAATATCTGGAACATCTGTACCTTCGGTCATAATGTTTACATTGATAAGGACATCATACCGATTTTCTTTAAAATCGTTGATTACACTGGAATTGTCCTCTTTTCCAGAGTAAATCAAGCCACATTTGACATGGTGTTTCCTCAACTCTTCGTATAAGAATCGACAATGCATCACATTCATTGCAAAAATTAAAGTTTTGCCATAGTTGGATTTATTTTTCAGGTATTCATCCACAATTATCTTATTTCTTGTATTTGAACTGGCAATCTTGCTTACTAGTGTCTCTGGAAGTTCTCCATACCTGCGAATTAACTTTTCCTCATCTAAACTGATTTGTGTTTCAAACTCTTCACCTGTCTCTTTTCGTATAAATTTGGGAGTAGCAAGTATCCCTTTCGCAATCAAATCACTTAACGCAATACTATAAATAATGTTATTACCAAACAGTTTTAGAAGTGCTTTACTATCATCTTCGTTGGCTCTGGTTGGCGTAGCTGTAAGACCTAGAAGCTTTACATTTTTCCTGCATTTTTTAATGAATTTAATGGTCTCTTGATAGGTTGGAGCAAATGTATGATGTGCCTCTGCTCGTGTCAAGTAAGAAACAAAAAAAAATTAATTTTTTTATGAATGGGGAACCTTTAGCAAGATTCCCCATGTTACTTCTTTATAATTTTGTTTTCTCGCTATTACTACTGATTATACCATCATCCAGCCTGAAAGTCATCAAAGTTCCATCTGATTTCAATATGCTCATTATCGTATACCAACACATAATCAATGAGATACCTGATTACTTCTTCATCAAACTCATCCAACTTACTAAGCTTTGTTAGCTGTTCCTGCTTTGCATCAAGAAAGAGATCCTTTTGCATATCAAGTGTTTCCTGCTTCTCTGTTATCAGACTTTCTAACTCTGCGATTTTCTGCTTAACTTCGGCAGTTTTTTTTGCCATCTGCTCACGAGTGATATTTGCTTTTGTATAATCATCGTATATCTCAAACTTGAGCTTTGCATAGTGTGCCTTTGACTTTTTAAGTGATTCGATTTCCCTCTCAAGATTATCTGGACAATTACCGCCATCAGTTTTTAACTCAAATTCCTGCAACTGAGCCAATGCCATATTTCTAGCAATGTCTAGAAGTGCCGCCTCAAGTTCTTCACCTCTAATACGTGACACATGACCGTTGTGGCATCTGTATGAGGATTTATTTCCGTATTTGTAAAGTCCCTTTCCGCATACTCCACAGCGAATATATGATTTACGCCACTTTCCATTTGGTTTTCTCTTAGTTACTTCTCGTCTTGCAATCATCTTGTGAGCAAGTTTAAAGTTTTCCACAGAAACTAATGGTTCATGACAGTTTTGAACAATTATCCAGTCCTCTTTATCTCTCTGCACAACCTGATGACCGGTATCAATATTATCAGCCGTCTTGTTATTGATTACAGAACCGATATAGACTTCATTATACAGAATCTCCATTACTGTACTGGCACTCCACATGTGCTCACCAATGTCCCTGTCATAACATCTCTTAACTCCAATCTTTTGATAATACTCAAATATGCTATCATATCCGTTATCATTGAGATAATTGGCAATCTCGGTGTATTTCATACCTTTAATTGCCAGTTCAAATATCAACTGAACAACAGGTGCAGTGACAGGATCAGGTACCAGCACATGCTTATCATGTTCACTTTTCTTATAGCCAAAAGGGGCAAATGAAGCAATGTATTTTCCCTGCTTAGCTAATACCGCTTTAGCGGCTCTTACCTTTTTTGATGCATCCTTACAATATAAAGCATTCACAAGGTTTTTCAGAGCCACACTCATTCCACCAGTCGAACCAAAGCTGTTTGCAGAATCATAATTATCATTCACACTGATATATCTTACTTGAAGAACCGGAAATATACATTCCATATAGTTACCAACTTCAAGATAATCTCGTCCAAGTCTGCTGTAGTCCTTCGTTACAATAACCTGAATCTTACCAACCTTTACCATATCCATCATTTTTACAAAATTAGGTCTGCTAAAATCTGCTCCAGAATAACCATCATCTGCAAATTCAAGTATATTACAACCTTTTAGTTCAGGCAGCTTCTGAATATGATCGAGCATCAATTTTCTCTGATGGGAAATACTGTTACTTTCCTCATGAGCAGCTAAGTTGTCATCTTCATCTGATAATCTCATATAGAGAGCTATCGTCTTATCCATTGCTGCTCACCTCTCTTTCTTCTGCCACTTCAAGCAACTCCTTCAGGAAATCATCATACAAGAGCTTAACTTCTATATTGCCATCATAAAAAACAACTTCTGATACAAAAGCATCCACAAGCTCCTTTGTAAGTTTTCTTTTAGTCATATATTTATTGACAGTTTCTTCCCATCCTTCATCAATATGAAATTCTTTTTCATACAGACTTCTTCGATGAAGCAACTCAGTAATCTGCGCTTCAATCTCATTTACTCTGCTTTCATATTCTTTCTGATACTGGCACAGTTCTTCCGCAGTGATTAACTGTTCCCTATAATCTTCATACAAACCACTTTTGTTAGCAGTGATTCTTCTTACATCATTTTGAAGTTTCGATATCTGCTTTGTATAAATATCATATTGAAGAACATTCTCTTTTCTACTGTTCATTTTCTGAACAAACTTTGTTTTCTCAACACATAAGCTCATATGCTGACGAATAACAGAAAATACACTATCCATAACTTCAGAATAATCATAAGAGTACTTATTATCACATAAGCTGGCTAATTTTCTACGGTTCTTACACTTGTAATAGAACTTATCTGAATAAGTGTGGTGTCTTCCAATCAAAACACTGCCTCCACAACAGGCACATTTAGTTTTATATACCAGAATATTATCCGGCTTCTTTGGAACATCAGCTTTGGGTTTTGATGCTTCTAAATGCTTCTTTTTGATATGCTCCATTCTCTCTCTTGTTTTGTAGAAAGTGTCCTTATCAATTATTGGTTCATGAGCATTTTCTATTCGCTGCCATGTTGATGCATCTGTTTTAACATTCTTTCTCCCGGTATCAAGAGCCTTCCTTTGCTTTCCATGAACAATATTTCCAATGTAATATTCCCCTTGGAGTATCTCTTTTACGTGCGAATAGTGCCATTCTCTTGCTTTTTCAGCAAGTTCAATCTTTCCCGCCTTATAGAATCTGTATTTCGGAGGTGAAAGAATTCCTTCGTTTTGCAAAGTCTTTGCAATACCAGCATATCCCTTCCCAGCCAAAAACATATTAAAAATTCTAACTACATTGTCAGATACTTCTTCATCAATCAAAAGCTTTCTTGAGCCATCTGTAGCCCTGTAATATCCATATGGTGGCGTTCCCTCGCTGAAGCCGCCCTGTGCCCAAATACTATGCTTTCCGGTCTCTACTTTCTTTGAAAGGTCTTTGGAATAATATTCGTTCACAATATTCTTAAGCGGTACAGATAAATCAGTTCCCGGTCTTGCAGTATCAAAATCATCTGTGATGGCAATATATCTTACATCCAAAAAAGGAAATACTCTCTCAATATAATTACCTGCTTCCACATAATTTCTTCCAAGTCTGCTAAGATCACGGGTAATAACAGTATTGATTTTGCCGGCTCGAATATCCTGAATCATTCGGTCAAATTCTGGTCTTTCAAAAGTTGTTCCAGTAACAGATATATCTGCATACACCTGGGCTTCTACCATGTCATCCTGCTCTTTCACAAACTCTCTGATATATGCAATCTGTGTGTCAACTGTATCTCTTTCCTTGTTTGCCTCCGACTCATAAGATAGTCTGGCATAAATACCAACCTGATATGGTTTAGCCTGCTTATCTAAACTTAATACTGCTTTTGTAGTCAGATTGTCAGTTGGCTCTGCAACTGCAATCGGCGTATTTTTTCTACTCTTTCTTGCCATACTACACAGCCTCCTTTAATCTGATATTCAGTTTTCCCGTATTGTCCACTTCAACAAAATGTCCCTGACTTTCGATTACATCAAGACATTCCTTGTAGCAATCATCAAAATCAAATATTACTTCGATGTGTTTTTTATCAAATACCTTTATTTCACGGATTAATGATACAACCACCTCTCTTGTAAGCTTCTCGATATTCTGATGCTCTGTAAAGTAATCAAGCCATACAAAACCTTTACTCTTACGATTTAAAACATCATCCATTTCTAATTCAATCTGATGAATAGAAATTTCAGCATTTTTCCTTCGTTGCTCATATGCTGCATGAAGTTCCTTGTAATCTTCCTTCGAAATAATACCATCCTTCATATCCTCATAAAGCATTCCTCTAAGATCTGCACACCTATCAACCTCTGCCTGCTTCTTTTCTCGTCTTTCTTCAAGTTTTTTCATATCCAACTGTTGAAATGGTACATTACCGATAAAAGAAAGAATTCTTTTAAGGTCAACGATATTATCAATATGCGTCTGCAAAAGCTCCAATACCACTTCTTCCAATTTATCTGTCGAAATTCTATGTGATTCGCATGTCTTATTTTCTTTATGAGTTGCACACAAATAATAGGCATAGGTTTTTCCACCGACTTTTGAGGTTTTTCTTACCATAGGCACGCCACAATCCCCGCAAGTCACAACACCAGACAAAGGATAAACCTCTTCTCTGTCAGGCGATGTCCTTGTATCCATAGCAAGTAATCTCTGCACCACTTCAAAATCTCTGTCAGTGATAATCGGCTCATGGTTCTTTTCAATCCTTACCCAATCACACTCTTCCTTTATTATGGTCTTTTTAACCTTGTGATTTGGTGTGGTCTGCTTCCCTTGTACGAGATTTCCTATATAAATCTCATTTGTCAGGATTCTTCTTACCATAACCGATGTCCATTCTGACTTTTCCTTTGTCTTAAAGCAGGTCTGATAGTTACTTCCTGTACTTGCTTTATACTCAGCCGGCGGCAATATTCCCAACGAATTGAGTTCAGATGCAATAGCATCCTGACTTTTACCATGCAGTTTCATTTTGAAAATATCTTTTACAACATTCGCTGCATACACATCAATTTCTAATTTGTGTTTGTCTTTTTCGTTCTTTTTGTATCCGTATGCAACAAATGCGGTGATTACATCCCCCTGCTTTCTCTTAATCTCAAGATGAGAACGGATTTTAATAGAAATATCTCTACAGTAAGCATCGTTAATAAGGTTCTTAAATGGAATAATAATTTCATCTGACTGTGATTTTGCTTCACCGGAATCAATACCATCGTTAATCGCTATAAACCTTACTCCCATCGCTGGAAATAATCGCTCTATATACATACCTGAATCTATATACTCTCTACCAAATCGGCTCAGGTCCTTTGTAACAACGCAGTCGATTTTGCCTTTCTTGATGTCTTCAAGCATCATTTGAAATGCCGGGCGCTCAAAATTCGAGCCACTGAAACCATCATCAACATACTCCTGCTCAATCACTAT
>JBGVOM010000211.1:0-2054 GCA_045126515.1 Lachnospiraceae bacterium | reverse complement strand
TAAAATTAGCTTTAATGAGCTGAAACAAATACCTGATTGCGCGTTTATCATTGAATATTTTCTGCTTCGGTGCTGTTACAAGCTGCTTTTTTCTTCGTGACATCTTTATATCCGGCTCCGTATTCGGATATATCTCGATTTCTATATGCGGTGCCTTCCTTCCATACGGTCCGCATCTGATAATCTTTTCCTTTATAGCACCCTTATCTTCCCTTTTTCTCATGTCTCCCCGTAGACATCATATGTGCAGTTTGCATAATAGGTTTCTATAAATACCCGTAAAGATAATACCTTTATACAAGCCCTAAAATCCTTTATTTTTCAACGTTTTTCATGATTTTTTGCTTGATTTTTGAAAGATATTATGTTACTATATTTATATAAGTATTTATGTATATTTTTACTAAAAAGCTTTCGTTTGCGGCGAGGCTTTTTTTTTGCCCTTTTGCACTGCCTATCTCTGTCTGTAATCCTTCCTATCCATACCATCTGCGCGATACACAGATAAGGAGCTCTGTGTACCGTTCTATCTTTATTGGGTATATAAAGGGGTCGCGGTTAATACCGCGCAGATGATACGGATTCGTTTCTTTCTATATGTTTTTCTTTGCCCAGGCTTTCAGGCTCTGTGCTACATCTGTTAATTCATCCATTTTTTTAATGATATCTGCAAGAACCGGTTTTTCGTCCTCTGTAATCACACCATCAGCAACAATATCCAATAACTGTTCTTTTGACTCAGCTACCTTTTTCATGGAAGAAAGCGCCATTACCGTAATCCTGTCTATATCTCTTACCTTTAGCTCCGGCATTTCCTCTCCTAATGGACAGATGTTCCGGCAGTAATAATTTGACAGTTCCGGTGCATCATACACATCTGCCATAATCTTTATAGCCTGCGGTGATGGAATTTCCTTGTCCAGCTCCCAACTGGCCAAAGAGGATATGTTGTATCCCAATTCTTCTGCTGCCCCTTCTCTGGTCCTTAACTTACTGTTTTTTAGAGCAGCAACCTGTCTGCATTGGCAATATATATTTCCTGCTGCCTTTGTTGGATATGTACCCATACTGCACCTCCTTGCTCTATTTCGTTCTATTCTCGAACACACTACTTCTCTTGCCTTTCTCTTCTCCTATTTCTATACTGTACATACAGGTGTTGCATCACCGAGTACATTAGAAAGGAATTTTAGCTTATGGATTTTTCTATACCTTCTATTAGTTCAATTTCTACTAGAAATTTTGAACACGCTGATTGGAAATATGAAAAAATTATTGAACAAATTGTTGAATTCGAGAAATCATTGGATCCTGACCATGAAATTGCTCTTCACCTTGCTTCTTTTGGTTCAAGTATATTAATGCAAGTCACAGATATAGGCTACCAGAATCCAGATATTCTTTACTTCTATGGCATTGTCAATGGAAAACCAGCAGAATTAGTTCAACATGCTAGTCAACTAAATTTTTTACTTACCTCTGTAGAGCGTGAAGATAAAACAAAACCTGCTAGAAGAATAGGCTTTAACATTTCCAATTGTGAAGAGGACTAGATTTTGTCATCTCTTCTTTTGAAGAAAGCGAATTGGTTAACTCATTAGCTTCTCGCAAAAGTGTAATGAGCTCCTTCGTTTTCTTTATTGCTTCATCTATCTTCTCTACTTCTATATTGACAAGAATGTTCATTCCGTCGTTTTTATATAACCGTGGTTCTCTTGGTTGCTCCATATTGTTCATTTGCTCACCTGCTATCTTGTTATGTCATTATCTATCTAGTAATGCTCCATTTATTTACTTCTTTAATATCTCTAAAATAAAACGTAAATAATTTTATGAATTAACATTTTGCGAATTATATTCACTATCATTCGCAAAAAAAATACTATCTCTCTCTTCTTGAGTCATTCCTAATATTATAGTAAGAGAATGTATTTCACTAGCCTTGAACGAATTTGGTTTTTCAAATCTGTTATATAATGTTTCTCTTGATATTCCACTCTTCTCGGCTAAAACTACGATTGGTATTCCTATTTCTTGTATTTTTTCTTTTAGTT
>JBGVOM010000210.1:0-6795 GCA_045126515.1 Lachnospiraceae bacterium | reverse complement strand
AAAATTCAGAAGACAAAAAAGGCAGTCGTCATGAAGTATTACATGCTAATGTACATGAGTTATTATGTTACGCTGTGCAGGAAGAATATGGAAAAAGGGCAGATAAGCTTACCATGCGGAGTATGGAGCATGGTAAGCCTTATTTTGTGGAAAAGGATAAAGAAAACAGGGAAATAGCTTCGGACATACATTTTAATTTAGCCCACAGTGAAGAAATGGTTGCTTGTGTTTTGAGCCATCAGCCGGTGGGAATTGATATAGAAAAGATACGCCGGTATAATCCTAAAGTGGCAGATAGAATTTTAAGTGATGAAGAATGGGCGCAACTACAGGCATCAGGACAGAAAGACAGAGATTTTATACGTTTTTGGACATTAAAAGAAGCTTATGGAAAATATACTGGACAGGGACTCGGAACTGAGTTTAAACGGGTGCAGTTTCACTGGGATGAGGATGGGAATATATTTTGCAGTGATGCACAGGTGAATGTATTTCAGCGGGAGATAGAAAAAGACTATATACTTTCTTTGTGTATACAAAAATCACCTGGGAATCTAAAGTTGACGAATAAGTGGATAGATGATAAAATTTATACTTGTTAAGAAAGGAAGAACTATATGCGTTATCACAATATAACAAAGGATGATATGTTAAATGGAGATGGATTGCGTGTTGTTCTTTGGGTTGCAGGATGTAATCATTGCTGCAAAGGATGTCAAAATCCTGTTACATGGGACACCGAAGGCGGAATTCTATTTGATGAAGCTGCAAAACAAGAGATTTTTAAAGAATTGGAGAAATCTTATGTTTCAGGTATAACATTCAGTGGCGGAGATCCTTTGCATACAGCAAATACATATGAGGTGACAGAATTAGCCAAAGAAATTAAGAATAAATTTCCACAGAAAACAATCTGGTTGTATACAGGTTATGAATGGGAAGCAATTGCAGATTATCCGATTATGGCATATCTTGATGTAATAGTGGATGGAAAATTTGAACTGGATAAGAAAGATGATCAGCTTCATTGGAAGGGAAGCTCAAATCAACGTGTTATCAATGTACCGGAAACAAGAAAGCTGAATAAAATAGTTTTACATTGTGAAGATTATTAGTATTTCAGAGTAGGAGGAAGCATATGAGAAGAATTGCAAGATTTCATAAGGTAAGTTTTGAGAGATATTTGGAAGATTGGCAGGGACTGTTTGGATATGAGCTGGAGTCCGTTATTAAGGAACGGTATGAGAAAATAGAGTTGCCTCGTCGAGCCACAAAAGGTTCTGCCGGATATGATTTCTTTTCACCACAGCAATTCTCTTTAGAGCCGGGAAAAACCATTAACATACCTACCGGTATTCGGGTAGAAATGGAAGATGGCTGGGTATTGAAATGTTATCCGAGAAGCGGTTTGGGTTTTAAATTTCGTTTACAGTTGAATAACACAGTTGGAATTATTGATAGTGATTATTTCTATTCTGATAATGAAGGCCATATTTTCGTCAAACTTACAAATGACAGTAATGAAGGAAAGATTGTAAATGTAAATGCTGGAGTGGCATTTATGCAGGGAATCTTTGTGGAATACGGAATTACCTACGATGATGAGGTGGAAGAAGTGAGAAATGGTGGTTTTGGAAGTACCACAAAATAGTTAAGGTTGACAAATGATTTAGAAACAGTTATACTTTGAGAGTAAAATAGTTTGATATTCAAAATAATCAGGAGAAAATCATGACAACAAAAATTATTGGAACAGGAAGTTATACTCCTAACAAAATCGTGTCAAATGATGATTTGGCAAAGATAATGGAAACTTCCGATGAATGGATATATTCAAGAACGGGAATTCATAACAGACATTTAGTAGAGCAGGAAACTACTACCTATATGGCAAGTGAAGCGGCAAAGAAGGCAATGGAAGACGCAGGAGTTTCGCCGGAGGAGATAGATATTATTATTGTAGGTACTGTTTCAGGAGATATGTGCTATCCGAGTACGGCTTGTCTGGTGCAGGCAGAGATTGGAGCTGTAAATGCAGTGGCATATGATATTAGTGCAGGATGCTCAGGTTTTTTGTTTTCACTAAATTCGGCTCATGCATATATTCAGGCTGGAATGTGCAAATGTGCATTAGTGATTGGTGCGGAAACATTATCTAAAATGATGGATTGGTCAGACAGAAGTACTTGTGTGTTATTTGGTGATGGTGCCGGTGCAGCGGTTGTGAAAGCAGCAGACACAGGAATACGATCAGTTACCCAGCATTCTGATGGTGCCAGCGGTGATGTTTTAGTATGTGCCAATCGTAAGTCAAATAATCCATATGTGAGTAACGAGATAAAGTTAGATTATACAAAAATGGAAGGTCAGGAAGTATTTAAGTTTGCTGTTAAAATGGTTCCGAAGTGTGTTCAGGAAGTGGTGGAGAAGGCAGGCTTAACTATCAATGACGTGGATTATTTCTTACTGCATCAGGCAAATAAACGTATTATTGAGTCTGTGTCAAAGAGATTGAAGGTGTCTATGGATAAATTTCCAATGAACATAGAACAATATGGAAATACTTCTGCAGCAAGTATTCCGATTTTATTAGATGAGTTAAATCGCAAAAATACTTTTCAGAAAGGGGACATTATTGTAATGTCCGGATTTGGAGCAGGTCTTACCTGGGGAGCAACTTTACTGGAATGGTAATTATATGGAATAAAAAGCTTTCTTTTTGGAAAACTACTTAAGAATAATGGTAGTTTGCAGAAAGGAAGTTTTTTTATGAAATTTTTAGAAAAAAATATCCGAAGCGATTTGAAATCCAATATAACATACTTTAATAATGTACTTAATGTGAATAAAAATTTTGACATTATATATCGGGTGGTTCGCTTTGGAGGTAAAGAGTGTTGTTTTTACTTTATAGATGGTTTTCTAAAGGATGATATGTTGCAAAAAATGCTGCAATATTTTAATTCTATCACCCAGGAAGATATGCCGGGAAATGCTCATGAAATGTCAAAACGCGTAATGCCTTATGGTGAGGTGGATTTGTTGTCTGGTTGGGAAGAAATCTTAAAAAATCTTCTGTCAGGTGTAACAATAATGTTTATTGACGGTTACAGCCAGTGCCTGGCCATTGATTGTCGTTCTTATCCCATGAGAAGTGTGTCAGAACCGGAGAAAGATAAGGTATTGAGAGGTTCTAAGGACGGCTTTGTGGAAACGCTGGTGTATAATACTGCTTTGATACGCCGCCGTATCAGAACACCGGAACTGACTATGGAGATTAAATCTATGGGTGAAAGCTCTAAAACGGATATTGTAATCTGCTATATGGAAAACCGGGTAGATAAGAAATTCTTAAGTGAGGTAATCAAAAGAATTGAATCCATAGAAGTGGATGCATTGACATTAAATCAGGAAAGTCTGGCGGAGTGTCTTTATCAGTATAAATGGTACAATCCCTTTCCGAAATTTAAATTTTCAGAACGTCCTGATACGGCAGCGGCACAGATATTGGAAGGAAATATAGTACTTCTGGTGGATAATTCTCCGTCCTGTATTATTCTGCCAACTTCCGTATTTGACATTATTGAGGAGGCAGATGATTATTATTTTCCGCCTATTACGGGAACTTATTTGCGACTGACAAGATATGGCATAGCAATTATCACACTGTTGCTGACACCGCTATGGTTATTGCTTGTGAATCATCCGGAATGGCTCCCACCGTGGTTGGAATTTACTACAATACAGGATGAAGTGAATGTACCTGTTTTTCTACAATTGATAATTTTAGAGTTTGCCATTGATGGTCTGAAACTTGCGGCAGTAAACACACCGAATATGTTAAGCACACCGTTGAGTGTAATCACGGCACTGGTTTTGGGGGAATTTTCGGTAAAATCAGGGTGGTTTAACAGCGAGGCAATGCTTTATATGGCATTTGTTGCAGTGGCAAACTATACCCAGCAAAGCTATGAACTGGGATATGCATTGAAATTTCTTCGCATGATTTTATTGATTTTGACACAGCTTTTTGGAATTTATGGATTTGTCGGAGGAATATTGCTGACAGTGATTTTACTGGCAACCAATAAAACCATTTCAGGTTCAGGTTATTTTTATCCGGTGATTCCGTTTGATTTGAAGGAGTTTGGGAAAAGAGTGATTCGAAGAAGACTACGGTATGAGGAAAAGCAGGGCTAGTATACTGGACAAAAATTAAGAGAAATGGTAAACTTAGGAACAAATGATAAGAAATGGGGATTAATATGGAAAAATTAAAGAAAGTAAATGCAAATACATTGAAGATAATTGCGTTGATTACTATGTTTATCGACCATATGGGAGCAACTCTTGTGTGGGAGTATATGTTGACATTACAGGGAGATGCCAGACAGGATTGGTATACTGTTTATCTGGTGATGCGGAAAATAGGAAGACTGGCGTTTCCCATTTACTGCTTCTTTATTGTGGAAGGTTTAGAGCATACTCGGGACGTGAAGAAATATATGATGAGATTATTGATTTTTGCATTCGTATCGGAAATTCCGTTCGATTATGCATTTAAGGATGGGTTAACTCTGGAATATCAGAATGTATTTTTTACCCTTACAATCGGGTTGTTCTGCATCTGGGCTGTCAGAGAAGTAGAAGAACGTATTTCAGGTAATATGAAACAAATGTTATTGAAAACATTTATTATAGTTGTTGGAACCTGCCTTGGAAATTTGTTAAATACAGATTATGGCGGGTTCGGAGTATTTATGATTGCGATATTGTATTTGTTTCGAGAGAACAGACTGCTCCAGTGTGTTGCAGGAGCAGCCGGTTTTTCATGGGAAATAACAGCACCTGTTTCTTTCTTGTTATTGTATTTTTACAATGGTGAAAAAGGACGAAAAATAAGCAAATATATATTTTATGGATTTTATCCGGTGCACCTTGCTGTGCTGGCGGTATTAAAAATAATCTGCTTTAAAGGGTAGAAAATTAAGGCACAGATATATTTATTCTACATAATATAATATGAAAGCTTTGAGAAAGGGATTTTATATATGGCAGACTGTAGATGTGACAGAGGGATGGCAAAAAGAGGCTGTTACGAGAAGCAGGAAAGCTATATTGATAAATTTCCGGTAGGTATGGCGTATGTGCCATGGCAGACGTGGAATCAGATTTACGAATTTGACAAGGCAATGCATAGAGGAACACTTTTTCCGGAACTGGATAAACCGTTTATCGGAAGGAGGGCATGTCGATGAATTACTCTTGCAGCCGTATGAACAGAGAACAGTTGTTTGACTGGATTAATATGATAAGCTTTGCGGTTGTGGAAACTGCTCTCTATTTAGATACTCACCCTTGCGACATGGAAGCATTGAAATTTTATGATGAATGTGTGGAGATGCGTAAAAATGCAATCAAAGAATATTCTGAACAATATGAACCTCTGACGTTAGATTTGGCAGGCGATAATGAAAATAAATGGAGATGGGTAATGTCACCATGGCCTTGGGAGGGGAAATGTTAAATGTGGAATTATGAAAAAAGATTGCAGTATCCGGTAAATATTAAAGAGCCGAATGCGGAACTGGCCCAGGTGATTATCAGCCAGTTTGGTGGTCCAGACGGCGAGCTTGCCGCTTCCATGCGTTATTTGTCCCAGCGTTATGCTATGCCGTACAGGGAAGTTATGGGGACGTTAACGGACATTGGAACGGAGGAACTTGCCCATTTAGAAATGATTGGAACCATTGTACATCAGCTGACAAGAAATCTCACTCCAGAGGAAATTGTAGCTTCAGGTTTTGATAAATATTATGTAGACCATACCACGGGAATCTGGCCTCAGGCAGCGGGCGGGATTCCATTTAATGCTTGTGAATTTCAAAGTAAAGGGGATCCCATTACGGATTTGGTGGAAGATTTGGCGGCGGAACAAAAGGCACGTTCCACCTATGACAATATTTTACGTTTAGTGCATGATAATGATGTGGCAGATCCTATTCGCTTTTTAAGAGAAAGAGAAATTGTACATTTCCAAAGATTCGGAGAAGCATTAAGACTTGTTCAGGACAAATTAGATTCCAAGAATTTCTATGCCTTTAATCCTGCCTTTGATTGCAATACAAAACCGACTTCGGTTCGAGAATGTAGAAAATTATAAGAGAATGCTGTGCACAGGGAAACCTGTGTGCAGCATTTTTGCATAAGATAATTGTGCAAAATGCATAAAAAATGAAAAAGAAACTCAGAACATGAAAATAGAGGCGTCAAAGCAAAAGCTGATATTTTCGGAAAAAATTAAATTTTTGTTAACAATAGAAAGAAATTATGTAAAATATAGAACGAGGGGAATTTGTTCAAGACGTAGAAAATCAGCAAAACAAAAATAAAGTGTGCAAAAAAATAACGAAAATGATATAATAATTTTGTAACAAAAAGTAATAATTTGCTAAAAGGGAGGAAGAATGAATGCATAAAAAGCGCATTTTAAAATTTTTCCGTAATACTGTTAGCGTAGTGCTGGCACTTTCTATGTTAATTAGTAACATGGGAACAGGTTTGAGCACTGTGCATGCTCAGGAAGCAACACAGACGGTAGAAGCGGAAAGCGAAGCAGCTGTATCAGAAGAAACAGTAAACGCTGCCTCTGATTATGGGCTCGCTGATAATATTCAGGATGGAGTAATCTTGCATTGTTTTGACTGGAAGTATAATGATATTAAAGCAGAACTTAAAAACATTGCAGAAGCAGGTTTTACATCAGTACAGACTTCACCTGCACAGAGAGATGAC
>JBGVOM010000209.1:0-2546 GCA_045126515.1 Lachnospiraceae bacterium | reverse complement strand
TTCAACATATGGTCCAATAAAAATTACTAAAATAATATTTTGTGTTGCTATATTTTGAGATGACACACTAAATCTTTCTTCAATTGTCGCCATAATACATGCTACTATTACGCTTGCAAATACAGAAAACAAGATATATTTATATCCCGCCATGTTACTAACTTTAATATAACACTTTTCTTTAAAAAAATTCATTTTTCTCTCCTGTTTCTGCATTGTTCCACCTTACCGTATCCATGCTTTTTCCTTTACTTCTAAATCACTTATCATTCTTCATGGCTTCTTTAAATCCCTCAATCACACCACACCCAAAATCATATATTAATCCAGCAATTCCCACTTTTGTCATGAAACCGGATCCTCCTGAATTTCCACTCTTCCCTCCATCAATAAGCTCCATTTCACAAACTGATATCTCACAAAATCCATTTTGCATTGCTAATTCCATTTTCTTTTTCTCCTTTTCGTTTTTTTGTTTACTAGGCGTTTGCGAAACGCCAAAAGCCGCATAAATACAGCATTTTTTTGTTGCCAAAATAAAATATCTCCTCAAGGTTTATGGTAAAATAGAATTGTCGAGAAACTAATCAACCATCCACCTGAAAGGAGATATACTCATATGATAACACATAAGCAGCTCACTTTGGCAGAAGTTTTTGAAGATTGTCAAAATAAATTTGACAATGACAAATATCAGTTTCTAATACTTCTTGATGAAGCCATTAACCTTGATGAAATTGTTCCTGTTTCTTTTGTGTCTCATTTTCACGCTCGTACCGGAAGACCTCGCAAACATCAGCTTTATCCTATGCTCAAAGCTCTTCTGATCCAGCGTATCTTCTCAATCCCGACTGATATGCTTCTGATTGTCTTTCTCAAATACTCTCAGGAATTGCGTGATTTCTGTGGATTTGATGTTGTTCCCGATGCCTCAAAATTCACTCGTTTTAAACAGGATTTCTTACTGGACTTACAATCTATGTTCGACCACTTGGTTGATCTGACCGAACCGATCTGCCAAAAGATTGATTCTGCTCTTGCATCCATGACCATCTTCGATACCTCCGGTATAGAAGCCTGGGTCGCTGAAAATAATCCCAAATATGCTAACCGTATTATCAAACAGCTGAAAGCCTTTAAAAAATCCCATAACCTTGATGATTCTTACGACCCTTATAAGGCTGCCTATGGTTCCATGCCTTCCCATGCTGCTTCTAATCAGGCTATCCAACAAATGTACATTAATGGACATTTCTGTTACGCTTACAAGTTTGGCATTATTACAAATGGGCTTGGCATTGTTCGTGATATCACTTTCTATAACAAAGACTTTCTGAATGCTCATCCTAATATCGTTGTGGAGAAAAAATCGGATTCTCCGGACGAAGATAAGTCACTCGCCGACTCAAAAGCATTACTTCCTGTTTTGATTGATTTCTTCCAGAAACATCCGCTTATTGAGCCAAAGACTTTTCTGGGCGATGCAGCCTTTGATACGATTGAAATCTACAAATCTCTTTTTGAAGAAATCGGATTTCAAAAAGCTTTCATTCCCCTTAGAGTAAAACTCTCCATGGAAGAAAACGGCTGCACATTCAACGAGAACGGCATTCCCTGTTGCCCTCACGATCCTTCACTCCCAATGAAAAGAGAAGGAAGTAAATCTCATTTAAAAAGCAAGATTCCAACCATGAAGTTTGTATGCCCCAAAATGAAATGGGAATACAATCCGGCAGATAAATCCAAACGTCGCGTCTGCCACTGCGATAACCCCTGTACAACTTCTTCCTGCGGACGAATGATCTACATCTATCCGGAGAAAAACCTCCGCGCGTATCCGGGTGTCGAACGCGGTTCCGCCGAATGGGATGAAACTTACAAAATCCGAGTCAATGTAGAGAAATCTATCAATCACTTTAAAGATAGTTTCTGTATTGCCGGACGTAAAACTCAAAATGAGAAAACGCTCCATGCAGATCTTCTTCTCGCCGGTATTACCCAGCTTGTTACTGTGATGGTTGCTGATAAAATACATAAACACCAGTATCTTAGAAGTTTGAAACCTCTCATCGCATAGGGCTTACCAATTCCATAAATCCATGGGATTTATTTCGTGTGCCAAAAAATACCTGGTATCCACTTTTCATACCAAGAATCCTGCATTGCAGGATTCTATCCTTGTATTCAATCAGGATTGCGAACTTGTTTCGCAATTACCTAAGTTTGTATTTACAATACGGTGCTCATATTATAACACAGAGGGAGAAAAGAAACAATCTGAACGGACTTAGGGAGTGGGGGCTTTTTTCTTTTTCCATAGTGAAAATTTTAAGACACTTAAAATAATCAGAAGGAAGAGGATAAGGCTTCCTAGTTCTGTTCCACCTGTTGGCAAGGCAATGTCAATTCCTATTACCGCTAGTATCGCAAGGAGAATACCTGCAAGTCCTTCTCCGGCAATCATACCGGAGCAATAAAGAATTCCACTGTTAATTCTAAAATCATCTTTTTTGTCCAGAATGAGGCGAAGCAGACCGCCAACCATA
>JBGVOM010000208.1:0-3211 GCA_045126515.1 Lachnospiraceae bacterium | reverse complement strand
TAGTCGTGATTCTAGATACTGTAAGAAATGCGGAGAAGAACGCTCTCAATATCTCTCTTATAGACGTGACACTTTAGCTTCATTGCGTTCTATGACTCTTGAAGCCAAAATAATTCAGACAAAGTTTCTTATTAATCAAGCTGTTAGAACCTTTGGAGAAGACCACTGCTACATATCTTATTCAGGTGGAAAAGACTCTACCGTGTTATCTCATATTACTAAACAATTGTATCCTAACATATTACATTTATTTGCAAATACTACTAATGAATACCCTGAAACCTTAAAACACATCCAATGGGAATCGGGTAGGAGGCAGATAATTATTTTATCTACCGACCTCCCACACCACCGTACGTACCGTTCGGTATACGGCGGTTCTCTAGTTTTCACATATTTCCAAATAGAACTCTGTGAATGTAGGATATCCTAGTTCACGGAGTTTCTTGTTATTAAAGGCTGTCTGCAGTACGAAATATCCACCACAATACCAAGTTCCATTTCGCATATTAGCACATATCCAAGCCTTTTCTTCTTCAACGCCTAACTTCTTGAGTTCTTTGAATTTTGTCTTGACTTTCTTCCATTGTTTCCAGTAGATTGCCCTTATTCTGTGGCGCAACCATTCATCATTACTTCGCAACATACTTTTCATATCTGCCATTCCAAAGTAATTTACCCATCCTCTGATAAACTGTGTCAGTTTCAATGCTCTGTATTCATTTCCCCATCCATTATGTCTATCAGTAAGCTCTCTGATTTTATTCTTCATTTTCTCTACTGATTTTGGATGTACTCGAAATCTGCATTTCCCTTTGTACTTGTAGAAACTATAGCCGAGATACTTGACTTTGCTGATATGTGCCACACACGTTTTAGTACGGTTTACTTTTAAGAATAGTTTTCCCTCAATATATGGCACGATGTTATTTAAGGTTCTATTCGCACTTTTCTTGCTTTTACAGAAAATCATACAATCATCTGCGTAGCGGACAAACCTGTGTCCTCTTCGTGTCAGTTCCTTATCTAACTCATTCAGCATTATGTTACTTAGAAGTGGGCTTAGTGGTCCACCTTGGGGCATACCAACCTCTGTCTTTTCAAACATTCCTCTGCTAATAACCCCAGCATTGAGATATTTGTGGACGAGCGAAATTACTCGTCCGTCTTTGACGGTTCGTGATAAGACTTCGATTAGTTTACTCTGACATACTGTGTCAAAAAATTTCTCTAAATCCATATCCACCACATATACATATCCATCGTTGACATTGGTTTGGCATTGTTTCAGTGCATCGTGTGCACCTCTGTTTGGTCGAAAACCAAAACTGTTTTCTGAAAACTGTTTCTCAAAAATCGGAGATAGTACCTGTATAATTGCTTGTTGAAACAGTCTGTCAACTACTGTTGGTACTCCCAGCTTCCTAAACTCACCTTTTGTCTCTTTGGGTATTTCTACCCTACGGACTGGATTGGGTTTATATTTTCCATCCTTAATCTTTTGGATTAGTTGCTTTTGGTTATCTCTCAGAAAGCACAGAAGTTCATCCACGCTCATTCCGTCAACACCGCCTGCTCCTTTGTTTGATTTTACTTTCTTATATGCCTTGTTAAGGTTATCTTTGTGTAAAATCTTCTCCATCAGACCATCCGTCTGAAAATCTGTGATGATGTCGTTGTTTTCAGCAATCCTTGGATGGGCGAACACTTCCGCATACTCTTTCTGTTCCGCAGATACCATTTGCAGATAGTCCTCTATATGAAGTTGTCTGTTCTTAAATCCATCTTTGGTTACATTCATTTACTCACATCTCCCAAAGTTCAGTCCTTCCCATCGTGTTTGCAACCACAATGGTACTATGACCTCTGCTGACTTCTCGCCATTCGTTGTTACTACGGATTTCATACTCTGTTTCCATCCGCTGACGAGACCTCCCTAGGTACCACACGTTTCTTTCTCTCCATCCATCTGCCACATTTACCACAGTTAATTCCGAGTAGTTATTGGACTTCAGTTTGTATTGCAACCTTATCCTTAACTGTAGCCTGATGTGATTTCTGTTCGTCAGACCAGAGATTTGCCGTCCGACTTCCTTTAGATTCCCCTCACGTTAATCATAAATATTTATGAATAGGACACCCTTGTCATTGGCTGTGTCTTTCCCACTACTAGGGCAGACTAGGGACTTTCACCCATTAGAAACGTGCGCCGCTAGGCGCACAATTAAAAAGCCCTCTGCATATTGCTATGCAAAGGGCGAATTATCGCGGTACCACCTTTTGTTGACTTACACATATATGTGTGTCATCTCATAGTTCTGTAACGTGAACTACTCCGTTATATCTTACTTATATTGCTATTAACAATATCTTTTCAGACATACTGCTCGGAAGCTACCTTCTACATATACTTTTCCAAACCATCTTACAGCCGATGAATGGTTCTCTCTGTGGATGTTGTATGTATACTCCTCTTCGTCTGCACATTTATCTTTTCTCATTTTAAAAAGATATTAGTAATTTGTCAAGGATTTTTACTAAATATGTTAGAGGGAAAAATATTCTGCTTGCATTGATGGAGTAAAGCTAACAATTTTATTATCTCTTATACAGTACATCTTATCACACAATTTATTAAGATACTGATGCTGATGACTTGTCAATAATATTGTTTTCCCATCCTTTTTTAAGCGTTCCAATATGCTTATAACTTCAGAATTTGTCTTATAATCAAGTGCATTAAATGGCTCATCAAGTATTATTATCTCCTGATTTTCCATAATAGCTTGTGCAATTCCAAGTTTTTGTTTCATACCCATTGAATATTTTCTGACTAGTGTTTTATCATTCCATTTCAATCCAACCATATTCATTGTTTTCTTTATATCTTCATTATTAATTTTATTATTTATCTGAGCAAGCATCTGTAAGTTTTTATAACCAGTACAATATCCTATATATCCTGGTTCATTAATAAGAATTCCAACATTCTGTGGAAAATCCATATTTTCACCAACAGTTTTACCTGCAACCTTTATAACTCCTGTATCAGCACTCATAAGACCTGCTATCATCTGAAACAATACCGATTTTCCACTTCCATTTTCGCCTACAATTCCAATACATTCTCCACGTTCAACCACAAGTGTCATATTATCATACACATTATGTCCTTTGAAAGTTTTTGTAACATTCTCAATTTCTATTATTT
>JBGVOM010000207.1:0-25186 GCA_045126515.1 Lachnospiraceae bacterium | reverse complement strand
GGTCCGGTAAGGCGAAACCTATCGGGCAGGACATTGATTTACGGACAAAATATGAAGGAATTGACTGTACAAAATATGAGGTTATTATGTGTCCACATTGTGGATACGCAGCACTTCCGAGATATTTTAATGGATGTACACCTCCACAGTTAAAGTTAATTAAAGAAAATATTTCTTTTAAATTCCAGTCGAAGGAATATACAGGGGCAATTTACACTTACGATGAAGCTTTAGAAAGATACCAGATGGCATTGATTAATGCACTGGTAAAAAAAGGAAAAGCAAGCGAAAAGGCATTTATCTGTCTGAAAAGTTCATGGGTAATCCGTGGTAAAATTGAATCTTTAGACGCAGAAAAGGATGCAGAAGAAATTCAGAAACTTCAGGAGCAGGAAAAGGAATTTACCAAAAATGCATATGATGGTTTTGCTAATGCAAGAAGTTCGGAATCTTATCCAATGTGTGGGATGGACGAGTACACCATCGATTATCTTATTGCGGTGCTTGCCATGAAGAATGAAAAGTATGATGTAGCAATGCGTATGCTGGGTGGGGTTATTACTGCAAGAACAGTAAATAAGCGCCTGAAAGAAAAAGCGCAGGATTTAAAAGAAGCTATTGTAAAAGAAAAGAAAGCACGCGAAGCATAAACAATGAATGAACTGACCATTAATCTAAACGCAGGCTCGAAGCAGCCTATGTACGAACAGATATATGAATACATTAAAATTGAAATTCAAAGAGGTCATATTTCGCCGGAAGAAAAGCTGCCCTCTACCAGAGCACTTTCTGCCCATTTACAGATTAGCAGAAGTACGGTAGATTTAGCTTATGAACAGCTTGTCTCCGAAGGATATATTGAAGCAGTTCCGTGGAAAGGATATTTTGTCAATAAGATTGAAGGGCTTCATTATTTAGAACAGGAACAGGCAGATGTGCATGTAGAACAAAAGAATAATCAGGAACAGTATCTGGTAGATTTTAAGCCTGCCGGAATTGATTTAGACAGCTTCCCCTATAATACATGGAGGAAGCTGTCTAAAAATGTTTTGCTGGATGGTGAAAATGAACTTTTTCAAATGGGGGATTCCAAAGGCGAATGGGAATTAAGATGTACTATCGCAAATTATCTTCACCAGTCAAGGGGAGTAAACTGCAGTCCAGAGCAGATTATTGTGGGAGCCGGAAGTGAATATCTTTTGATTTTAATAAGTTCTATGTTGGGCAGGCGCAAAATTGCCATGGAAAGTCCTACCTATAAACAGGCTTATCATATTTTGAGGAACATGGAGCATACAATTAATATGGTCCCGATGGATGAAGCCGGACTTAGAACGGATTATTTAAAAAAGAGTGATTCAGATGTGGCGTATGTGATGCCGTCCCATCAGTTTCCTTTGGGAATTGTAATGCCGCTAAAACGGCGTATGGAATTACTGGCATGGGCGGCAGAAAAGGAAGAACGTTACATTATTGAGGACGACTATGATAGTGAGTTCCGATATAAGGGAAAGCCTATCCCGGCGTTGCAAGGTTACGATACAAGGGAAAAGGTAATTTATCTGGGGACATTTTCAAAATCCATAGCACCGGCGATCCGTATCAGTTACATGGTTCTTCCGGAATCATTGCTCCCGGTCTTTGAAAAGACTTGTGGATTTTATTCTTCTACAGTGTCTCGAGTGGATCAGATGATTGTGCGGGACTTCATTAAAGAAGGGTATTATGAAAGACATTTAAATAAGATGCGCGGGATATACAAAGGAAAGCATGATGTTTTAATTAGCGAGTTAAAAGCCTTGAAAGGTATGTGCAAAATTGAAGGAGAAAATGCAGGTGTGCATATGCTGCTAAATATTACTGATGGCAGAAGTGAAGAAGAACTGATTACATTGGCTAAGAAAAACGGAATTCGTGTATATGGGCTGTCAGATTATTATATATCGAAAGAAGACATCAAGGGAACGAAATTGATTTTAGGATATGCAAATCTAAAAGAGGCGGACATAAAAATGGCATGCCGGAAATTGTGTGAATCATGGATTTAAATTAGTGCTTTTGTATGAAAATTGGTTCAAGAATTGAAAAAAGGGTTGCAAAAAGGCGATTTATAAGGTATCATTTTACTTAGTGGTAAAGACACATACAAGTATAATATATAGTACAGCTAAAAGAATTAGGAGGAGTATAAGAAATGGCAACAAAAACAGTGAAAACAGAAACAAAAAAGGAAGAAGTAAAAGTTACAGCAACTAAGGTTGAAGCTGCAAAGAAAGCAGAAACACCTGTAAAAGCTGCAGAAAAAGCAGAGGCACCAAAGGCAGCAGCTGAAAAGAAAACAGCAGCAAAGAAGACAACTACAACGGCAAAGAAAACGACTTCTACAGCAGCAAAGAAGACAACTGCTGCAAAAGCAAAAGAAGTTGTAGCAAAATACATTTTACAGTATCAGCACATTGAAGTGGAAGAAACAGAATTATTAAGACGTTTCAAAGAAAAATGGGTTCAGGAAATGGGGAGAAAAGAAAGTGAAATCAAGGACCTTATTGCTTATGTGAAACCGGAAGAATATTGTGCATATTTTGTTGTAAACAACATTGATACAGTAAGAGTGTTCTTATAAAAAACATATTATACATAAAAGGAGTGTTTCTTAACAGAGGGAAAAGAAACACTCCTTTTTAAATTAAACAAGATTGATATAACTTCTGGAATTTTTTTGTGTAGCAAATGAAGTCGGAGGAGCAGGCTCAGATGTGACATCTGTTGCCAAACTGCAAGAATCTTCGTCTTCAAATAAAGGTTCTTCTTCTGTTTTTCTTTTTTTATCCAGATAGATTAAGGCAGAGCCGGCTGCTGCTACAGCAACAGTGAAAAGCATGAATTTTTGAAATTTTTTTGACATAAGCATTCTCCTTCCATTGATTTATCTCTATGAATATTTTAATATTATTTTGGACAAAAAGGAAGTAAAATATGGGAGTTTATAAATATTTCATAAAAAAGTAAGGAGCAGTGGGCAGTGAAATTATTACACACGGCAGATTTGCATATTGGAAAGGTAGTAAACGAATTTTCTATGTTAGAAGATCAGAAACATATATTGCAGCAGATAGTGGAAATTGCAAAAAAGCAGAAAGTAGATGTAGTGCTTTTGGCGGGAGATATTTATGACCGCTCCATTCCTTCGGTAGAAGCAGTAGAAGTACTGGATTCATTTTTGAATCAGCTATTGGAGGAAAAGATTCAAGTAATGATGATTTCGGGAAATCACGACTCTCCAGAGCGTTTAAGCTTTGGAGAAAGGATTTTGGATAGACAAGGGCTTTTTATCAGCGGCACATACCGGGGAAGACTAAAAAAAGTTGTGCTTACGGATGCCTATGGAGAAGTAGTATTTCATTTCTTTCCCTTTGTTAAAACAGCTGTAGCGGGACAGTATTTAGAACAGCGTATAAACACTGTGCAGGAGATGGCAGAACAGATTTTAAAGACGGAAGAGGTTTCCTTGGACAAAGAGAAAAGAAATGTGATGCTTGCCCATTACTTTGTGCTTCACGGAGGAGAAAAAGCGGAAGAACAGGATGAAGGAGTGGGGGGAATTGATGCCATAGAAAGTTCTTTATTTTGTGATTATGATTATGTGGCATTGGGACATGTTCACGGTGAGAGTCATATGGGTCGGAAAGAAGTAACTTATTCTGGTTCGCCATTAAAATATTCATTTTCAGAGGTAGAGCAGAAAAAATGTGTGAAAATCGTAGAATTAAAAGAAAAAGGAAATATTACAATAGAAAAGTTTCCATTAAATCCGTTGCATGATATGCGTGTGATTAAGGGAGAATTAAAAGAACTTATGAAAGAGGAAGTGGTGAGTTTAGCTCCTTGTGATGATTATATATGTGCTATTTTAACAGATAAAGATGATTTGGTGCATCCTATGGACTTACTGCGTAGTGTATACCCTAATGCCATGCAGATTATTATGGAGAGGTATCAGAAACAGACTTTGGAGGAAGAAAGGCAGACAGTGTCGAAACGGGAAAAAAGTTTGTTGGAAAATTATCAGGATTTTTATGAATTGGTGGAGCAGGAGCCTTTGCAGGGAGAGTATCTTGAATTAATTCGAGAAATGATAGAAAAGATAAATTAGAGGAACGGAGGGAGTTTATGAAGCCGGTAAGTTTAACCATTAGTGCATGGGGACCATATAAAGAAAAGGAAACCATCAATTTTGGAAAATTGGCAGAGCAGGGAGTATTTCTGATTTCAGGACCTACCGGGGCAGGGAAAACTACCATTTTTGATGCGATTACTTTTGCATTGTTTGGAGAAGTCAGCGGAAGCATCCGGGAGAAGGATAGTGTGCGAAGTGATTTTGCCAGAGAAGAGGTTGCAACGTATGTAAATTATGTATTTACTCATCGGGAAAAACAATATGAAATAGAAAGAAATCCGAAATACAATCGTCCGAAAAAGCGTGGCAGTGGTTGTGTAGCAGTAAAGGAAAATGCGGTAATAAGAAGCGGTGATGAAGTTCTGGCAGAGGGTAGCAAAGAGGTTACTGGAAAGGTGGAGGAAATACTTGCACTAAATTACAGGCAGTTTACACAAATAAGTATGTTAGCTCAGGGAGAATTTCAAAAACTTTTAACTTCTACCGGAAGCGAACGGACAAAAATATTTCGTAATTTGTTTCACACAGAAGTGTGCGAAAATCTGCAAAATATGCTTTCTGAACGCAGCAAATCCTTGTATGGGCAAGTGAAAGTGAATCAGGCGAGAACAGAGGAAATTTTGGCGCATATACTGTGTGAGGAAGAAGAATGGACTGAATTGATGAAGCAGGACAATCTTAATATGGAAGCCATTGATAAATATTTGGAACAACATTTGCAGGATGTGAAGGCAAGACGAGAAGAAGCAAAAAAGCAATGGGAGAAGGTTGCGCAGAAGACGAAAAAGCTGTATGGCGAAAAGGAAGAAGGAAAACGGCTGGAGGAGTTGCAGCAGCGTCTGGAGGAAGCAAAAGGAAAATTAATACAATTAGACGAAATTCAGAAAATTTATGAACAATGGAAAGCAGATTTAAAGATAGCAGAACGGGCAGAAAGTGTTTTCTTAAAAGAGGCAGAGTATCTGGCAAGTGAAAAAGAATATAGTCGTAGAGAGGCAGAGTGGAATAAACTTTTAGAAGATGAGGTACAGTCAAAAGAACAGTTGCAGCAATGGAAATTATTATTTAATAAGGCACAGCAACAGAAAGAAGAGATAAAGCAGCTGGAAGAATTGCTACGAAAGCTGACAGAAAAGCAGAAATGGCTGGATGAGTATGAAGTGGTCACTCAGGAATTGAAACAGGAACAGCAGAATTTTCTTCAAAAACAACAAAAGATGCAACGGGCGAAGGAGGAGTATGAAGGGGCAGAGGCAGTTTACAAGCTGGCAACGGCAGGCTTGCTTGCGAAGGATTTGGAGGAGGGAAAACCATGTCCGGTCTGTGGTTCTATGCACCATCCTCAAAAAGCAGAATTAAGCAGTGAGCTTCCGGAAAAGTCGTATATTGATAAGTTGAAAATAACTTATGAAAAACGAGTAAAAGAGGAAAACGAAGCTCATAGCCGGACAGCAGCCGCAAATTCCAAAAGGGATATGATACAAGAAAAATTGGAGGAAATTCAGTTGGATGTAGCGGATGAGCAGTTGAGTATGGTATTTCAGCAAAAGAGCAAGGAAAAGGAAAACTTAAAGAAAGAAATTGAAAAGACAGAAGAAAGTTTCCAAAAGGTTCAGAGAACCTACAATCATGTAATCAGTGTGAAAGGGGTACAGGAAAAGGAACTGCAGGAGCAGAGGGAAAAAAAAGAAGCCTGTTATCTGGAATATCAGAAAAAATTAAAAGACAGTGGCTTTGAAGATGAAGAGGAATTTCAAAACGTTAAAGAAATATGCGCTCAAAAAGAACAGTACAGGAAGCAGATTAAGGAGTATGAGGAACAGAAACTGTTAGTAAAAGAGCGGAAAGAAAATTGTGAGAAAGAATTAAAAGGGAAAAAGACGTTAAATTATCAAGAAATCCTTGAAAAACTGCAGATGGCAGAAAGAGAAGAAAAGGCAGAACGAAAGAAACTTGGCGACTTGCAGATGCAGTATGATAACAATAAACGTTTTTGGAAAGATTTCAGAGGAAAACAGCAGGAGTTGGAAGAAATTCGGACGGAATATGGCAAGGTCAGTCGAATGGAGCAGATTACCAGAGGACGAAACAGCAGAAATCTTGTGTTTGAACAATACGTATTGTCAAATTATTTTGATGAAATCCTAAATGCTGCTAACCAAAGGTTAAGTCATATGAGTGCCGGGCGCTACTTGTTAAAGCGGGTAGATAAAGCAGAGGATGCAAGGAGCAGAGACAGTCTGTTAATGGAGGTTTTTGACGCCTATACAGGAAAAAACAGAAGTGTACAGACGTTGTCCGGTGGCGAATCTTTCAAGGCCTCCCTGGCTCTTGCCCTTGGCATGTCGGATATGATACAGGCGTTTTCCGGCGGAATTGTGGTAGAAACCATGTTTGTGGATGAAGGCTTTGGTTCTTTGGATGAGGAGTCGATAGAACAAGCGGTAGAAGTGCTTACAAAGCTTGCAAAACAACAGTATACCATTGGAATCATTTCCCATGTAAATGAGTTGAAAGAGAAGATAGACCACCAGCTGGTGGTGGAAAAAACAAATACCGGAAGCCGGATTATCGGTTAAAGAAATCTTTTTGTCTGAAAGTGACATTGAAATATGGAGGAATATATTGTATGATGCTAAAGAAACAAATAATGGATTACATAAGAAAAGGAGAGTAAAAATGTCAGAACGTTTGTTCTACAGTATGTCTAAGGGGCTATTTATGTTGTTGGTTATAGGAGGCACGCTGATGTTTTTATCAGGAAGTATGTTTATTACTTCTCTAAAACCGGTCACTGATTTTGAAGACTTGCAGGAGATAGGAGCTGAGGTGGGAATGCATATTAAGGGAGATGTAAAATATGCATGGGATTGTTTTGCCTACGAAGAGACATGGACTGAGAATAGGGATGGTTCAAGAAGCCCTGCCAAGACCTCTCATTACTATTATGCAATTCCGGGTAAAGAAGACACTTTTTTTGCCTTGGAAGTAGCTGTAGATGCAAAGGAAGATATGGAAAATCTGGCAGAGGAAACCGTGGAGTATATTAGTGGTGGTGAAGAACCTGCTACAAGAGTAGCAGTAGAAGGTCGCATGTCAAAGATGGATAAAGAAATGCAGGGACTGTTTAAAGAATATTTGCAGGAGATTGGATATACCACAGAAGAAATAGAAAATATGGGTGAGCTTCTGTATATTCAACAGCCGAATTCTATGAGACAAATTCAGGTAATGTTTGGTATAGGTGCTTTATTAGTACTTATTGGCATCGTTCTTTTCATACGCAGCTATAAGAAAAGCGGAGAAGATTTTGCAGCAGCTCAGCAGGCTGGATTGAATTTATAGAAAAATATTCTCAATAATATTATATTTTTTGCAGGAAACCTATATGTTGCCATGGAGTGTGGAAATATATAGGTTTCTTTTTGTATTCAGGTGTGAACGGACTGTAAATTCTAATTGCTATTACATGTCATTTTTGATATAATTTAAAGCAATGAAAGTGAAAAAACAGGAGTATGAAATAGATGAAAAAAATAAAAAAAATAGCAGCTTTATTACTTTGCGGAGTTCTCAGCATTACAAGTCTTACCTCATGTAATGGGAAAAAATCTACGATTTTTATGGGAAGATTGTCTGATACAGAAGTGTTTCGTATTGGAGATAACATTTGTACATTACCGGAATTAAAGGTGTATCTGACTACTGCACAAAAGCAATATGAAAATATTCTTGGAGTAGATATGTGGGAACGGGATTTTGGAGGTGTTACTTTAGAATCCTATCTAAAGGAAACAATTCTTGGACAAATCGCGCAGATAAAAACCATGACATTGTTAGCAGAAGAATATAACATCACATTGGACGAGCAGGAGGAAAAGAAAGTTTTAGAGGCAGCAGATAAATACTTTTCTTCTTTGAATGAAAAAGAAATTTCTTATATGGAAATTACAGAGGAGGAAGTGGCAACCTTGTACCGGGAGTATGCACTGGCAAATAAGGTGTATCAGGAAATAACAAAAGATGTGGATACAGAAGTCAGTGATGATGAGGCAAGAAAGATTACGGTACAGCAGATTTTATTCGCTTTTGATGAAAAAGATGCAGACAGTAAGAAAAGTGAACAGTATAAAAAGGCGCAAGAGGTTCTGAAACAAGTCCGCGCTCAAGGTGCAGATTTTATGGACATCGCAGAAAAAAACAGCGAAGATGAAGTGATTGAATATACTTTTGGAAAAGGTGAAAAGGAAAAACCTTTAGAGGATGCAGCTTTTAATCTGGAAACAGACCAGATTAGTGATATTATAGAAACATCATACGGTTATGTCATTATAAAATGTACCAGTAACTTTGATAGAGCGGAAACAGACGCTAATAAGGCAGCCATTGTGGAACAGAGAAAAACAAAAGCATTTGATGATGTGTATAATGAATTTGTTGACCGTCAGGCATCTCAGTTCAACGATAAATTGTGGGAGCAGATTACATTTACGGATGATAAAGATATTAAGAATATGACATTTTTTGAAGTGTATAATGAAGTGTTTGGACTGCAAGGAGAGTAATATTCTTAGATAAGGGGAGTAGAGAATGGACATAAAAAAGGATATAGAAGACAGATTGTTTGCACTTCAGGATAAAGGATACAAGGAATTTCACAGCAGGCTGATGCCTACCGTGAATCCGGATAGCATCATTGGAGTGCGTACGCCGGCATTGCGAAAGCTTGCAAAAGAGCTTGCAAAACAGCCGGAATATATGGAATATATTCATATGTTGCCTCATGATTATTATGATGAGAATAATCTTCATGGATTTTTGATAGAAACTATCAAGGATTACGATGAATGTGTGGCAGCAGTAAATGAATTTCTGCCCTATGTGGATAACTGGGCAACTTGCGATTTAATGTCGCCGAAGGTATTTAAAAAGCATCGTATGGAACTGTTGGAACAGATTAAAATCTGGCTGGCATCAGATGAGACTTATACTATACGTTATGGGATTGAAATGCTGATGACACATTATCTGGATGAGGATTTTAAGAAGGAATATTTAGCTTGGGTAGCGGAAATTCGGTCAGAGGAATACTACGTAAATATGATGATTGCATGGTATTTCGCCACCGCATTGGCAAAACAGCCGGCGGATACATTACCATATATAGAACAGGTACGTCTGGACACATGGACACATAATAAAGCGATTCAGAAGGCGGTGGAAAGTTACCGGATTTCACCGGAACAAAAGGCGTATTTAAAAACATTAAAAATCAAGAAAAATGGAGGGAAAAATTATGAGTAACAAGTATGCAGGAACACAAACAGAAAAAAATTTACAGGCAGCATTTGCAGGGGAGTCAGAAGCAAGAAATAAATATACTTTCTTTTCGTCTGTTGCCAAAAAGGAAGGATTTGAGCAGATTGCAGCTTTATTTTTAAAGACTGCAGAAAACGAAAAAGAACATGCAAAGATGTGGTTCAAAGAATTAAATGGCATTGGAAAGACTGCAGATAATTTAGAGGCGGCTGCAGAAGGGGAAAACTTCGAATGGACCGATATGTATGAAGGATTTGCAAAAACTGCAGAAGAAGAAGGTTTTCCTGAACTGGCAGCTAAGTTTCGTTTGGTGGGTGCCATTGAAAAGCACCATGAGGAACGATATCGTGCCTTGCTAAAGAATGTGGAAACTGCAGCAGTATTTGAAAAGAGTGAAGTTAAAGTCTGGGAATGCCGTAATTGTGGACACATTGTAGTAGGAACCAAAGCACCGGAAGTATGCCCGACTTGTGCACATCCACAAAGCTATTTCGAGGTAAGTGCAGAAAATTATTAGGGAGAAGTATGCAAAGGAGGAATGGGGTATGGTTTATAAGTGTAGTGTATGTGGGTATGTTTTTGATGAAGAAAAAGAAGGAAAGAAGTTTTCAGAATTGACGGAATGTCCGGTGTGTAAACAACCGGTAGATAAATTTGAAACAGTAAAAGAGTCAAAAACAGTGAAAGAGAAAACTCCGGATAAGAAAACGGCTGAAAAAAATATCAGTCTTGAATATCCAAAAGAAACCAGAAAGACCGATAGTGATTACAGGTACATGAAAGAAATTCATGAAATGGCAGTGACCGGAAAGCCGATTATTGAGGCAATGGGGACAAAGATGGCGATGCCAAACTGGGATGATATTCTGATTCTTGGAGCTCAGTTGAATCCGCCGCCGTTGGAGGAACATGCGGCAGTTTCTACTATGACAGTAATTGGAAAGAATGCAAAAAGACCAATGATATTAGGCAGTCCGGTATATATTTCACATATGTCTTTTGGAGCTTTATCAAAAGAAACAAAAATTGCTATGGCGAAAGGAAGTGCCATGGCAAAAACTGCCATGTGCAGTGGTGAAGGTGGTATATTACCGGAGGAAAAAGAAGCGGCTTACAAATATATTTTTGAGTATGTACCAAATCAGTACAGCGTAACAGAGGAAAATTTAAAGTCGGCAGATGCTATTGAAATTAAAATTGGTCAGGGAACGAAGCCGGGTATGGGAGGTCATCTTCCGGGAAATAAGGTGACACCGGAAATTGCGAAAGTAAGGAACAAGCCATTGGGTGAAGATGTTATCAGTCCGTCTAAATTTCCGGGCATTGATACCAGAGAAGATTTAAAAGCACTGGTAACGGAGCTTAGGGAACGCAGTGACGGCAGACCTATTGGAATTAAAATTGCGGCAGGGAAAATCGAAAAAGATTTGGAATACTGTGTATTTGCAGAACCGGATTTTATTACCATTGATGGGCGAGGCGGTGCTACCGGGGCATCTCCGGCTCTTGTGAGAGATGCTGCCAGCGTACCAACGATTTATGCCTTGTATCGCGCCAGAAAATATTTAGATTCTGTAAAATCGGACATTTCGCTGGTGATTACCGGGGGACTGAGGGTTTCTTCGGATTTTGCTAAGGCGTTGGCAATGGGAGCTGATGCGGTGGCAGTGGCTTCGGCAGCCATGGTGGCAGCAGCCTGCCAGCAGTACAGAATTTGCGGTAGCGGTATGTGCCCGGTTGGCGTGGCAACGCAAGATGAACAGCTGAGAAAAAGACTGCATATAGAAGCAGCGGCAAAAAGAGTGGCAAACTATTTAAATTGCTCTAACGAAGAACTGAAAACTTTTGCAAGAATTACGGGACATAGTAATGTACATGATTTGAATGTAGAAGATCTGTGTACAATCAACAGGGAGATATCTGAATTTACTAATATTATGCATGCATAATATTTAGAAAGAATAAATAGGTTGATATTTCCATAGAAGAAAGGAGAATTGCTATATGACCACACCAGTGATGTTTGCATAGCGCCAGCTATTGCAATTCGTTTATTTTGTTATAGCCGGTGCTATTCCTGAAAAATATTTTAGGAGGGCAAACATGGGCTATCGAAAAGCAGAAGAGATTCTGCCAATGGAAATTATAGAATTAATACAGCAGTATGCGGACGGAATTAATATTTATATTCCCAGAAAAGAAAATCACAGGCAGGAATGGGGAAAGCGAACCCGGATAAAACAGGAATTGTTCCAACGGAATCAAATGATTTATCAGGATTATCTTAGAGGCATAAAAAACGAAGAACTTTCCGACAAGTACTTTTTATCGGAAAAAAGCATACAGCGTATTATTAGAGAAATGAAAAGAAAAACAGCTGAGCCGGCATAAGTCCGGCTCAGCTGTTTTACAAAAAAAGTATGGGGGAGAGGTGTGAGAAAAGAACTCCATGCTTAGTTATGTATGAAATATTTTGAAAATAGTGGTGAATTTAAAGTATCTTTTTAGGTGATTTCCCGTATCGCTTTTTGTAAGCGTGATAAAAAGCACCATAGCTGCTGAAACCGCTTTGGTAGCAGGCATCTGTAACGGACAGACCTTCTCTGATATAGTGATTACATAAATACAAACGCTTTTCGGTAATGTATTTTCCAATGGTGCAACCGGTTTCGGCTTTAAATAAATGCATGATGTAAGAAGGGTGCAGAAAAAGTTCTGCGGCAACGGCTTCTATGGATAAATCCTCTGCAATATGTTCGTTAATATAAGAAATAAGTTGTAAAACCGTAGGATTTGCAGTGGCGGCCGAGGTAAATGTTTTGGTATCTTTCAGCAAAAGGCGGTTTAGCCAGATAAGATATTCCGTAATTTTTATTTTTTGAAATAATGCTTGAGAAAAATCTTCTTCACTTAAGGAAAGCAGTAATTCCTGTACAATGGATTGTAACTTAGGTGACGGAGATTTTTGACGTATCAGATTCGATTGTTTTTCCTGTGCTTGCACAAAACATTGATTTAAATTTTCGCTGCCATTCAATGTGGAGGAAAAATATTCTTCAGAGATATATAGAATTACTCTTTCATAAGGAGAATCATCTAAAACCACAGGTTTGTGCAGTTCTCCCGGACTAATTAAAAGAGTGTCATAAGGCTTCAATGCATATTCCCGGCCTTCGATAAAATAGCTTACATTTCCGCTTAAAGGAATCAGCAGTTTATAAAAATCATGATAATGATATTCGAAGACATGTAATTTATCATCCACTAAATGAAATAACTTAAATTCGCTTTCTAAATATCCTTTCTTTTGCATTGTATTCCGCATGTGTTGTTCTGAACCTTTCTTTTTCTATTTTGTACATGGTTTCAACTTACATATATTATACAACATTTTTTGAAAGAAAAGGAGCAGAAAACGTAAATTTCTTTAAAATATTGTTGTATATAATGGAAGAAAAAAGGAGAGTGAATGTATGAGTATGAAATTTTATAAATATCATGGATTAGGGAATGATTATCTGGTATATGATCTTAAAGAGAATAGGGTAGAGCTAAATGCAGAGATGATTGCAATGATATGTAATCGTAATTTTGGATTAGGCTCCGATGGAATTTTGGTTGGTCCTTTTTGGAAAAATGGAAAACCAGAGGTAAAAATATACAATCCAGATGGCAGTGAGGCGGAGAAAAGTGGTAATGGAGTTCGCATATTTTCAAAATATTTAAAAGATTCAGGTTATGTGAAAGAAAAACATTTTTTATTGCAAACGCTTGGTGGTCAGGTGGAAGTAACATATAACAATGAGAGTGGAAGTAATCTTACAGTGTCCATGGGCAGATTGGATTTTTCGAGAGAAGCAGTGGGGGCTGTGGATGTGCCGGAAGAATTAAGCAGTGTTTCTTTAAAATTTGGAGGCAAGTTCTATGATTGTACTTGTGTGTCTATCGGAAATCCCCATTGTGTCATTAAAATGTCTGAGATTACAAAAGAACTGGTTTGTCAGATAGGAAAATATTCGGAAACAGCTGAATACTTTCCCAGAAGAATTAATACTCAGATTGTAAAAGTGTTAGACAGAAATAATATTCAGATAGAAATTTATGAGAGAGGCGCTGGCTACACATTAGCTTCCGGTAGCAGCAGTTGTGCAGCAGCAGGCAGTATGTACCGAAGAGGTCTGGTAGATCCAATGGTAAATGTGCATATGCCCGGTGGAGTGCTGAAAATAGAAATTAAGCCGGATTGGAATGTGTATATGACTGGGGAAGTGGCTTCTGTGGGAGAAATGAAACTTTCTAAAGAATTTGAGTTACAGTTAATTCAACGAAAAAAATAAATGTCCTTTCAAACATAGAATATTGCATAAAATATATTGTTTGAAAAGTAGATGATAGAAAAAAGGGAAGTGTAATATGAAAAAAATTTTGGTTGTTGTAGATATGCAAAAGGATTTTATAGATGGGGTGCTTGGTACAAAGGAAGCAAAGAAAATCGTTGACAAGGTAGTAGAAAAGATTGTTACCTTTGATGGAGAAGTGGTTTTTACAAGAGATACTCATTTTGATAACTATATGGATACTCAGGAGGGGAAATATTTGCCGGTTCCACACTGTAACAGTGGAAGCATTGGATGGCAGTTACAGGAAAATATTGCAGAGGTAAAGCCTGAAAATGCAAAGATATTTGATAAAAGCACCTTTGGTTCCTTGGAACTTGCCTGTTATCTAAGTAAGGTCAACGAAAAAGAGGGAATAGAACAGATTACATTTGTTGGAGTGTGTACGGATATTTGTGTTATTTCCAATGCCATGCTTGCAAAGGCATATATGCCGGAAGTGGAAATAGTAGTGGATGCCAGGTGCTGTGCCGGTGTAACGCCGGATAGTCATAACAATGCCCTAGAAGCAATGAAAATGTGCCAGATTATTATTAATTAGGGGAAAGAATATTAAAAAATGACGAATGCAAAAATAAGAAAAGAAAAAGCGACTGTGCAAAAGAAACAAGAAAAGGATAAAAAATGATTCTTTTGTGTGCGAAAATTACAAGATAGTATTGCGTATTTGCAAAAAAATATAGTACAATTAGTCTATAAAAGAGAATTGAACGAATAACAGGAAGGAATGGATGTCGTGAAGATTCTTAAAGTGATTAATAACAACGTGGTAAGTGCTTATGATGATGCTGGAAAAGAAATTGTAGTCATGGGTAAAGGAATTGGTTTTCATAAAAGTTCCGGGGATTTGATTGATGAAGCATTGATAGAAAAAAAGTATTCACTGCCAGAACAGTCAACTAGTGTATTTGAAGAATTAGTAAAGGATATTCCCTATGAGTATATTAAAACAGCTGCTAAGATTATTAAAACAGCAAAGGAAATGTTGGGGAAACGTCTGAACAAGAATATCTACATTACATTGACTGACCATTTGAATTTTGCAATTACCCGGGCAAAGCAGAACGTGCGAATCGAGAATGCATTGCTTTGGGAGATAAGAAGATTTTATCATCAGGAATTCAATGCAGGCATGGAGGCTTTAAAGATTATCAGTGAAGACCTTGGAATTGACCTTTGTGAAGACGAGGCTGGTTTCTTTGCATTGCATATTGTGAATGCGGAAATGGATGCTTGTATAGAGCAGACAATCATGGCTCCGGATATCATAAAAGATATTTTAAATATCGTAAGCTATACCTTTAGTGTAAAGCTGGATGAGGAAAGCATTTACTATGAGAGGTTTATTAATCACTTAAAATTTTTACTTGAAAGGATTATGAAGAATCAGCCTTATGGGGCAGAGGAGGATGAACTTAACAGTATGGTAAAAGAACATTTTCCAAAAAGTTATCGCTGTGCGCTTCGTATCCGAGATTACTTGAAAGCCCGCGTCCACTATGAGGTGGGCGGTGACGAACTTACTTACCTTACGATGCATATTCAAAGAAATGTATGTAGGAAGTAGAAGGTCAGCAGAATTAAATATGCAGGGGTTGTTACATTTGGTTGGCAAAACCCGGACGATACTTTTAGGCAGCGGTTATGTTATATGGCAGTACAGTCAAAAGGTTTATCGTGCGGGTTTTTTTGTCCATATAACCATAAAACCAGAAAGAAGTCACAAGGGGCAGTAACTTATCAATTATTTTGCAAAGGGATGTAGAATGGAGGTATTTTTATGGCTAGTAAATACGATGGATTAGCAAGAATTATTATTCAAAATGTAGGCGGAAGCGATAATATTATCAGCCTGCAACACTGTATCACAAGACTTCGTTTTAAATTAAAAGACGAGTCTAAGGCAAACACAGAGGTATTAAAGGCAACAGAGGGAATTGTAACTGTTATGAAGTCAGGGGGACAGTATCAGGTTGTTATTGGAAACCATGTTCCGGATGTATATGCGGTAGTGTGTGAGAAAGCACACATTACACAGAATGCCTCCGCAGAGGAAGGTGATGGAAAGAAGCTTGGAGTTGGTGCTACGTTGATTGACTGGATTTCAGGTATTTTCCAGCCGATACTTTCTATTCTTTGTGCAGCCGGTATTATCAAAGGACTTTTGGCACTGTGGGTATTTATTGATCCGGAGGCAGCCACAACAGGAGCTTATCAGCTATGGTACGCATTTGCGGATGGATTTTTCCAGTTCCTGCCGATTATACTTGGGGCAACGGCGGCAAAGAAATTTGGGGGCAATATGTTTACCGGCATTGGAATTGGTGCAGCGCTTTGTTACCCGGCAATTAGTAATATGGCAGCGGCAGAAGCTATAGGAACTGTGTTTACAGGTACTGCTTTTGAAATGAGTTACAGTGCTACATTTTTCGGAATTCCGATTATTATGCCGTCGGTAAGCGGTTATTTGTCCACAGTTGTACCGATTATTGTGGCAACCTACTTTACCGTGAAACTGGAAAAGAAACTGAAACAAGTGATTCCAGATGTGGTGAAAACCTTTATTGCGCCGGTAATTACATTTGCAGTAATGCTTCCGCTAACATTCCTTGTGATTGGACCAGTTACATCATTCCTTTGTAATGTAATTGGAATTGTTTTTGGAGCATTATTTAACATTCCGGTTGTGGGCGGACTGATAGCAGGTACTTTAGTTGGAGCTTTCTGGCAGGTATTGGTTATCTTTGGACTTCATTGGGGTTTAATTCCGCTTGCTATGATGAATTATGGAAGTCTTGGTTATGACTTTATTCTTTCACCATACTTTACAGCATCTTTTGCACAGTCTATGGTTGTTCTTGCAATTTATATTAAGACGAAGGACAGAAAATTAAAAGATGTAGCTTTACCGGCGTTTATTTCAGGTATGTTTGGCGTAACAGAACCATGTATTTATGGTGTTACACTTCCAAAGAAAAAACCATTTGTTATTTCTTGTATTGCAGCAGCTATCGGTGGTGGAATCATGGGATTTGCAGGAGTTAAGACCTTTATGATGGGCGGACTTGGACTGTTCGGACTTCCGGCTTTTATTGGTGACAATACCATGTATCACTTAATTTGGACTTTAATTGCTTTAGTTGTAGCAATGGTAGTTGCATTCGTTGCGACTATGATTACTTATAAGGATGACGAACCAAAGGTGATAGAAAAAAAAACTCCGATAGAAGAAACAGCTAAGGGAGAAAAGATAGCAGCACCTATTAAAGGTCAGGTAAAACAGTTGTCAGAAGTACAGGACGAAGCATTTTCCTGTGGAGTTATGGGACAGGGAGCCGCTATTGTTCCGGCAGAAGGAAAGGTTTTTGCACCTTGCGATGGCGAAATAACTACTTTTTTTCCAACAGGACATGCCATTGGCATGAGTTCAGCAAATGGTGCAGAAATTCTTATTCATATTGGACTTGATACAGTAAAACTTAATGGAGAAGGATTCACACCAAAAAAGAATCAGGGTGATTCTGTGAAAAAAGGTGATTTGCTGTTAGAGTTCGATATAGAGAAAATTAAAAAGGCAGGCTATGATATTACTACGCCGGTAATTATAACAAATACGGATGATTATGCCGAAGTAAAAGTATCAGGAGCAGGTACAGTGAATTCTGGAGATGATTTCATAGCGGTAAGTTAGTAAATATTTCGAAGGGTGTTGAAAGCTCAGCACCCTTCGAAAAACTAGGATGGGTATAATGTAAAAGGAGGTATGTTAGAATGAAAACATTTAAAGAGGGATTTTTATGGGGCGGAGCAACCGCAGCAAATCAGTATGAAGGAGCATGGAACATTGATGGAAAAGGACCATCTGTGTCGGACATGTGTACCAATGGTTCTCACACTACACCAAAACGCATTACGCCGGAATTTGAACAGGGAACTCTTTATCCAAGCCGTGAGGCAACGGACTTTTACCATCACTATAAAGAAGATATTGCTTTATTTGCAGAAATGGGATTTAAAACATTTCGTATGTCTATTGCATGGACCAGAATTTTCCCCACCGGTATGGAAGTGAAGCCAAATGAGGCGGGACTTCAGTTTTACGATAATGTTTTTGATGAATGTAAAAAATATGGAATTGAGCCAATCGTTACGATTTCTCATTACGAGATGCCGTATGCACTTGTACAAAAATGTAATGGATGGTATGGCAGAGAATGTATTCAATATTATTTGCGTTATTGCGAAGCAATTTTCAAACGATATCAGAATAAAGTAAAATATTGGCTTACATTTAATGAAATTAATGCAGGGACTATGCCTATGGGTGCTGTATTGTCTTTGGGAACGGTTAAAGGGTATAGTGGACCGGTAACAGAAGTGCCAGACGAGCCACAGATTCGTTATCAGGCATTACATCATCAGTTTGTAGCAAGTGCGAAAGCAGTAAAACTTGCTCATGAAAAATATCCGCAGTTTAAAATGGGAAATATGTGTATTTTTGCAACTGCATATCCGTTTACCTGTAATCCGGATGATATTATCGCAGCCCAGAAAGAAATGCAATATACCAACTGGTTTGTATCTGATGTGCAGGTTCGTGGAGAATATCCTTACTATATGAATCGTTTCTTTGAAGAAAATAATATCTCAATTAAGATGGAAGAAGGCGATGAAAAGATTCTTAAGGAAGGCTGTGTTGATTTTTACACCTTTAGTTATTATATGAGTAACTGCGTATCCAAGGATCCGAATGCAGGTAAGAGCAACGGAAATTTGGTAGGGGGAATAAAAAACCCTTACTTAGAGTCCAGTGACTGGGGCTGGCAGATTGATCCGAAGGGACTACGCTATAGTTTAAATGAGATTTACGGACGTTATGGCATACCGATTATGGTAGTGGAAAATGGTCTTGGAGCATACGACAAGGTAGAAGAAGATGGTTCCATTAATGATGACTATCGTATTGATTACCTAAGAGAACACATTGTTCAGATGAAAGAAGCTGTTGCAGATGGCGTAGATTTGATGGGATATACTCCTTGGGGCTGTATTGATCTTGTCAGTGCTTCTACTGGCGAAATGGCAAAGAGATATGGTATGATTTTTGTAGATAAATATGATGACGGAACGGGTACTTTAGAACGTAAAAAGAAAAAATCCTTTGATTGGTATAAGAAGGTGATTGCAAGTAATGGAGAAGACCTTGCATAGTTGATAAAAAGAAAAATTCAGGAGGGAGCAGTTATGAAGACATTTGAATATGTAATTAAAGACGAAGTGGGAATCCACGCAAGACCGGCAGGAATGCTTGTGAAGGAAGCAAAGCAGTATGAAGAAACAATTCTTATTGAATGCAACGGAAAAAGTGCCGATGTAAAGAAGTTAATGGCATTGATGGCACTGGGCGTAAAGAGCGGTGATGCAGTAAAAGTTACAGTAGAAGGGGAAAAAGAAGCAGAAGTGGCTGCAAATCTACAGGAATTCTTTGAGAATAATCTGTAAGTAAAGGGGGCACTGATCATGAAAGAATATACAGGAAAAAAGATATTTAACGGAATTGCCATTGGAAAGCTTAAATTTTATGCAAAGGAGCAGAAAAAGATTGTAAGAAAAAAGGTGGCAGATACCAAAGAAGAAATTGCACGCTATGAAGACGCAAAGGCAGAAACCATAAATCAGTTAGAGGCTTTGTATGAAAAAGCTTTGAAAGAGGTTGGAGAAGCAGGTGCAGAAATCTTTCAGGTTCATTCCATGATGCTTGAGGATGATGATTACAATGATTCCGTCAAAAATATCATTGATACCCAGCAGGTAAATGCAGAATATGCGGTGGCTATTACAGGAGATAACTTTTCGCAGATATTTGCAAGCATGGATAATGAGTATTTTCGGGCACGCTCTGCTGATGTAAAGGACGTGTCAGAAAGAGTGATTTCCGTTCTTTCAGGAAGCAGTGCAGAGCAGGGAATTGGTGAGGAACCTGTTATTATTCTGGCAGACGATTTGGCACCAAGTGAAACGGTACAGATGGATAAAAGCAAACTTCTTGCCTTTGTTACAAGGCAGGGGTCAGCAAATTCTCATACTGCAATTCTGGCAAGAACCATGGGGATTCCGGCACTGTTTGGTATTGACGTGGAGGAAAGCCTGGATGGAGAAATGGGAATTGTGGATGGTTATACAGGCAAGTTTATTGTTTCACCATCAGAGGAAGTGCTGAAAGAATATAAGACTAAAAAGGCGAAAGATGATGAATACAAAGAACTGTTAACTACTCTAAAGGGAAAAGAAACGGTAACAAAGTCAGGGCAGAAAGTGAATCTGTATGCTAATATAGGAAATGTTTCGGATTTGGTTACGGTTTTAAAGAACGATGCCGCAGGAATCGGGTTGTTTCGAAGTGAGTTTTTGTACTTAGAAGCAGAAGATTTCCCAACGGAAGAGGAACAGTTTAAGGTGTATCGTCAGGTAGCGGAAACTATGGCAGGAAAGAAAGTTATTATCCGTACCTTGGATATTGGGGCAGATAAGCAAGTTGATTATTTTCAACTGGGAAAAGAGGCGAACCCGGCCATGGGCTATCGGGCAATTCGTATCTGCCTGACCCAGACAGATATTTTTAAAACCCAGCTTCGGGCGTTGTATCGTGCCAGTGCTTATGGCAACATCGCTATTATGTATCCGATGATTACTTCTGTGGAGGAAGTAAAAAGGATTAAAGAGATTTCAAAATCTGTCCGTGAGGAACTGAAAGATATAGGTATCCGTGTGGGTGAAGTAGAAGAAGGAATTATGATAGAAACACCGGCTGCGGCTGTGATTAGTGATTTATTGGCAAAAGAAGTGGATTTCTTTAGCATCGGGACAAATGATCTGACACAGTATACGCTGGCAATTGACCGTCAGAATTCAAAACTGGATTCATTTTATAACCCACATCATGAGGCGATTTTACGGTTGATTAAGCTGGTAGTAGATAATGCTCATAAAGAGGGAATCTGGGCAGGAATCTGTGGAGAACTTGGGGCAGATACAGAGCTTACGGAAACCTTCTTAAAGATGGGTGTGGATGAACTTTCTGTATCACCGGCATGTGTGCTGCCGATAAGAAAGATTATCCGGGAAGCGGAATAAATGAAAGCGGGGCTGTAACAGAATAAGCAGAGAGGTAATCTGCTTATTCTGAAAGCCCTTTTTCTGTAGTGATGGTAAAGGAGTTTACGATGGGAAAAATAGTTTTTTTAGATATAGATGGGACTTTGGTAAATTTTAATCAGCAGATGCCGGAATCTGCATTTACAGCTCTTAGAGAGGCAAGAAAAAATGGGCATAAGATGGCGCTCTGCACTGGGCGCACTTATGGGCATATTTATCCATGGCTGCGTGATTTTGGCTTTGATGCAGTGGTGGCCTCTGCCGGGGCTTATGTAAAAGTTGGGGAGGAAGTGCTGTATCATCATGTTTTTGACTATGAAAAGCTGAAAGGACTGTTAGAGTTGCTTCGCAGGCATAATATTGACTTTATGGCACAGGGGCTTAACGGAAGAATCGTAGAGAGAAAATGTTTGAAAGGAATTGAAGAACATTTTGCGGCGATTCACACGGATTATAAAAAGCATTTTGCAGAAGTGGAGCAGGTAGAATATATATCAGAAAAGCATTCTGTTGAGAGTATGATGTTTTTCAATTCCAATGTAGGAATAACACAATTACAAAAAGAAATTGATGAAGAATTAGAAGGCTATTTTTGTGTGACAGGTGCCAGTTATGAAACAGACAGAGAACATAACGGGGAACTGACCTGCAAGGGAATTCATAAGGCAGATGGTATGAAACGAGTGGTGGATTATTTTTCTATGAGTCCGGCGGATGTAATTGCATTTGGAGATGGACCAAATGATTTTGAAATGCTTCAGTATGCCGGAACAGGTGTTGCTATGGGAAACGGAGTGGAAACTTTAAAAAACACAGCAGATTTTGTGGCAGATGACATGGAACAGGACGGTATCTATAAAGCTTTTCTACATCTGGGGCTTATAGAGGGATAATTTCTGTGGCAGCCAGGGTAGAATGAAAGGATGGTGTATGGTATGGGAAAAATTATATTTATTGATGTAGATGGAACTTTGGTGGATTATGAGAATAAGCTTCCGGATTCAGCGGTGGAAGCTGTCAGAAAAGCAAGGAAAAATGGACATAGGGTATATATCAGCACTGGAAGAAGCAGGGCAGAAGTATATGAAAATATTTGGAATATTGGTCTGGATGGCATGATTGGCGGAAACGGCAGTTATGTGGAGGACCACGGCAAAGTAGTGATGCATCAGCTGATTACTTATGAACAATGTAAAAAAATTGTGGACTGGCTTCACAGCCGTAAGTTGGAATTTTATTTAGAAAGCAACAATGGGCTGTTTGCCAGTGAGCATTTTGAAGAAAAAGCAGAGGGTGCTATACAGGAGTATACTCAAAGAAAAGGAAGAACAGATGCGGACAAGATGACTGTCCGAAAGGTATTTCCCGAAATGATATTTGACGGAGAACTTTACAGGGATGACTTAAATAAGGTTAGTTATCTGTTGAATAGCTATGAAGATTATATAGAAACCAAGAAGCAGTTTCCGGACATGCAGAATGGGACTTGGGGTGGTGTAGGAGAAAAAGCTTTATTTGGAGATATTGGAATCAAGAATATTACAAAAGCAAATGCAATCCAGCATCTGCTGAATTATCTGAATGCAGAGCAAAAGGACACCATAGCATTTGGTGATGCAGCAATAGATATTCCTATGCTAGAATATTGTTCTTATGGTGTAGCTATGGGTAGCGGTGGAACAGAAATCAAAGCTATGGCAGACTATGTGACAGATGATGTGGATAAGGATGGGCTTTATAAGGCGTTTGTTCATTTGGGACTGATAGAAATTTGATTAACATATATAAATTGAAAAAAGAAAAGAATATATGTTAAAATAAAGAGAAGTGGTAACATTTTCTTTATGGGAGGAGTTTCTTATGGATGATCTAAAACAATTAAAGCGGGTTTTATCTTATGAGAAAGAAACTGTGCAAAATAGGATGGAACAGATTAATAGGGAACTGACTGAGTTAGATAATGTGCAAAAGACCATTATTATCAAGAATATTAGCGGAAAATGCTATTACTATAATCAGTGGCAGGAGAATAAAAAACTTCGATATAAATCATTGGGAGCGGTCACGCCGGATGCGATTGCAGATTATGAACAAAAAATCCTTAAAAAGAATGAACTTGAGGAGGAACTCAGCACGAAAAGAGAAGTTCTTTCTTTCCTTGACGAAACATTAGAACGAATATCTAAGGAAATAAAAAACAGTAGGAAAATTATCAATAATTACACTTTTGAAGTCTACTGGAAGGATGAGATTACAGCTAGAGTTTATGTAAAAGAGAAGGATGTTATTGTTTCAAGGTTTACGGATCATCCACTGAAACAGCTTTTTGCAGAAAAGAAAATGACAAGATATCAGTTGAATCAGATTTTAGAATTAAGATGCTGGGATCGAGGCAGAGCGGATATTGATGATTTGTTGAAAAACATCGGACTTACAGAATACAATCCACAGGAAATTGTAAGAAAGACACATGGAGTATCTTTTAACGATTATATATGGATACGATTTCCCGGTGAAAAGTTGACAAGTAAGGAAGTTTTGGTGAGGTAGAGCATGTTCTTAGATAAAATATCAAATGAATATATAGTGATACAACAAGGAACTAGTGAGGGCTCACAGATAAAATATAAAAAAGGAAATTACTGGTATAAAATGGATAAGCGTGGGTGTGAGGGGGGGAGGAGTATTTAGTTTCAAATTTTTTGAAATATACTGACTTGAAATCAGAAGAATTTGTGATATATGAATATGGTACGATCAATGGACAGCCGGGATGTCGAAGTGAAAATTTTTTAAACAAAGATGAGGAATTAGTAACATTATATCGGCTGTATTTTAATGAGTATGGAAAAGATTTATCTCAAGTCATAAATGGAATGGATGAAATGGAAGAACGTATCGATTATGTAATTCGTTTTGTTCAAGAAAGCTGTGGAATAGATATTTTTGAATATCTTAGAAAAATTCTTACAGTGGATATGATTATTTTAAATGAGGACAGGCATTTGAATAATTTAGCACTTATTTTTGATGGAAATGCTTTTAAACCTGCTCCGATTTTTGATAATGGATTATCTTTGCTTACAGGAAATCAAAGTGTTAATTGGAAAAATCCGGTTAGTGAAAATGTGAAGTGTGTGATTGCAAGACCTTTTTCAGGATTTTACGAAAAATGGTGGGTTATTTTGGAAAGGGAATAGAGGTTGATACGGAAAAGTCATTAGAGTGGCTGAGCATACAAGAATGGTCAAGAGAAAGAGAGGTACTCGAATACCAGAGCAAAAGATACAGTAGATAGGGATGTATGAGGAATAATGTCATGACAGACGAAGAAATATTTGTTAAATACGTAAAAGAGCAATCGAAATTAATTCAAAAATATGAATTAAAAGGGGATTTGGAAACATATCAACAGAAACTGGAAAAACTGAAAGAGAAATATAAAGGTACTATTGTAGAAAAGCTGGATAAAGAATATTTGGAAGGAGATAGTAGGGAAGAGGAAATAGAAGATGAGGAAGCAGCTGTACAACCGTTATCGAAAGAGGAAATTTTTGAGATAAAAGATCCAAATGAATTTATAATGCAATACAGAATGTTTTTAGAACAAAAATGTGATTATGGTAAAAACAAAGAAACTTTAAGTTTGGTGGAGAAGGTAGTTTATGACGTGGATACATTGAATACAGAAGTGCATTCGGCAGGTTTTGAAGGATATTTATCCGGTGATGATTTCCCGGGAGCGGAAGAATTGGAAGAATGCCTGATTGAGATAAAGGCGATAGAAGTTTTGGAAATATGGAAGAAGGTAAAAAAGATATTTCCAGATAATTGTATTTCGGAATCTGCAGAAAAAAGATCTGCAATAGTAGAAAAGAAGAGGAGAACTCTTGAGAGATTGGATTCTAAATTTTATGATTATCCGGAGGATTTGGAAACATTGCTGTTTGAGTATGTCAAAAGCTGTGAGAGACGGAAGTAACTATTAATAGTATGGTAGGTAATTGCGAAACTCGCTAAGCTCGTTCGCAATCTTGAATTAAAACAGGGAAGCCTTCGTGCGGAGCACGAAGGCCAGGATGAAAAGAGGATAACTACCAGTTTTAGGCGCACTTTAATAAGCCATAGGCTTTATGGA
>JBGVOM010000206.1:0-2903 GCA_045126515.1 Lachnospiraceae bacterium | reverse complement strand
TTGTAAATGGCAAGTACTTTTCCATAAATTTTGGCAATTATTTTTCCATAATTACCGGCATTTTATTTTCCATATTTTTTAATCCCCCACGGACTGATCCGTGGGAGTGCTGCTTATTGAAATGGTAATTCTTCGTTTTCGTTTATCTGAAAATCAAATCCTAAATCCGGTTCACCGTATTGCACAGGCAATTCTTCTTCATCGGACCAGCCATAGTATTCCAGCGCAAATCTTCTTGCTTCTTCAGAATCCATTCCTTTTGTATGTTGCCGTATATACTCTTCTTCACGATAAATCGTCAAAAATTCTACCGGTACCTGTCCTTCGTTCCATGCACCACTTGGATTTTCATAAACGCTGTGACCATCTTTTACCCATTCACGAACTGCCCGTTGTTCTTTCTTTGTCATGGGTGTGTTCTTTATATATTCTTTGTATTGTTTTTCCAGCATTTCCTGTATTTCTTTTGATAAATGTTTATTAAATTTCATAAGAAAGGTCTCCTTTATTCAAAAATGATTTTCGATTTTCTAACCGGTAGCTTTTTCCGGACATTTGAATACGGTCACACCGGTAGGACAAACGATCAAGGATTGCTGTTGCAAGTGCGGCATCATCCAGAAATTCCGCCCATTCCTCGAATCCTTTATTCGTTGTGATGATAATAGATGTCTGTTCCTGTAACTCTGATATTAACTGAAAGAACAGATTTCCTTCTGTTGATGTGATTGGCAGATAGCCGACTTCATCCACCACCAACAGATTTGATTTGTGTATCCGGTTCATCTTCGCTTTGCTGCGGCGGTCTATTTCGCAGGTTCTAAGTACCTGCATAAGAGACTGCATGGTTGTATAGCTGACACGGTATCCATTTTCACATGCCTGATAACCAAGCGCTATTGCCAGATGTGTTTTACCGACTCCCGGTGGTCCGGAAAGTATTAAGTTGTAAATACCATCAATCCAGTTAAGCTCCGATAACTGATTCAACTGTTTTCGGGTTATGGACTGACAAAAATTCAAATCGAAATCCCTCAAATATTTTGGATATGGAAAACCAGCCTCCTTTATTCTTCGTTCTTTTGCTTTGTCCTGGCGGTGCCTTATTTCACTGCCAAGAACCTTGCACAAAAACTCGGTATAACTTATCTCTTTGCTTTCAGCTTCATGAATCAGGTGTTCTAATTCATTCTTTGTATGTACAAGGCTTAAAGTTGCAGCATATGCCTTTATTTCCTGTAGATTATCCATTCACGACACTCCTTCCCATTGCTTCTTCATAGACGCTTAAATCTCTGACTTCCACAGGATTTCCCAGATATTTCTCAGGAAGTGCCGGTTTTGTATTCTTTTTTTCTTTTGTCTTTTCTGAAAGTACCTGTTCCAGATAAATAATGCTGGATTTTAAATCACTGGCAGAATAAAGTTCCTTCTCTGTACAGTATTTAAGACCTCTTTTAACAGCCTCCGCATTCCATTCCTCAAACAGCCTGCGGATAACTCCCAACTGGTCCCGGTAATATCGGGGTTTTGCTTCGTGGATATGCTCCAGGAACGGTCTTACCAGTTCATCATTTTCAAACAATTCTTCCACCAGGCGTTCCTGTTCCAGAATACTTTTGCTTTTATCCCGGTCAGCGCGTTTTTGACCAATCAGCATCCCTTTTTCATGACATAAAGGATGGACAGCATATATTTCTCCTGTAAGACAATCGGTAATGGATATCTTATCATCTGCAACGACCATATATACTTTTTTGCCGGGACAATAGGTACCTTTCGGCACCCGGTAACGATTTCCTTTATACAAAACGATGTTGTCTTTTCTGACCTGATAGGTTATACTTTTATCAGCAGTGTTGAAACTGTGACAGGGTACTGACAGGAGATATTCTTTTTCAAGGGCGAATACTTCTGCCGGTATCTTTTTTGTTGTTCCGTGTTCTTCTGCATTTCCGGTTCTTTTAAGCCATGCAATACAGTCTTCGTTGAAACTGTCGATATCCCTCAGTATTCTGTGTTCTGCAAAGCCGTGCTTGGCGTATTTCACTACATTTTCCACCTTGCCTTTGGATTCCGGATCTGCTCCACGACATAGAAATACATCAAATTTAATCTCGTTTATGTAATTCTGAAACCCTTCCGTATAAATGATATCTCCATGATTTTCGCTGACCGCAAGAATCTTATCCTGGTCATATACGATTTCTCTTGGGCGACCTCCATAAAACTCAAATGCCTTCATATGTGCTGTTATAAATGTATCCGTTGTAAAAGGATTCAACTGCCACCAGATAAACTTATATCTGGAATGGGCAAGCACCATGGCAAAGCAATAAACTTTTCTATGTCTTCCGGTTGTAGTTTCAATCTTAATCTCACCCATATCTACCTGTGCCTGTTGTCCCATCGGAAGCTCATCCACAGCTTCATAATCCCTTGCGGATACAGGTTTTTTAATCCCGTATTCTTTACGTATTTCCTGAACATAATTCCGAAAAGCACGCTTTTGGAAATCCAAGGTTTCCAGGCGGGCTCGTTCCTTAATCCAGTCGTAAACCTGAGCCGCCGACATATCCGGGTACTTTGTCAGACATTCCACCACAAAATCTTTGTATTCATCGGCCTTCTTTCTTCGCTTCTTAGAAGCTTGTGCTGTTTCAGCATATTCACTGGGGGACATGTCCCAGTATTTTAGAATAGTTTTGTAATCAACCTCCAACCTCCTTGCAACCTGACTCTTCTTGAGTCCGTTTCTTTTGTATTCCTGGATTTTTCCATAATCCATCCAATTAATCATCCTTTCTTCACCTCCGTGACAAAGTATATCACGGAATAATATTTGATAGAAAACTATGGAAAATTAATTGCCACTTTCTATGGAATATAGTTTACCACTTACA
>JBGVOM010000205.1:0-10317 GCA_045126515.1 Lachnospiraceae bacterium | reverse complement strand
ATAATACTAATTATATCACATTAGACAGAAATAGACAATAGAAAACAGACAAAAAGTGAAAATAAAAAATGCCCGGAAGCCTAATAAATAAAGACTTTCGAGCTATACTAAGCTAAAAGTTGCTGCAAAACTGTGGAGCGTCTGTATTTATTAGGGGCGTCCTAACCAACATCAGAGAAAAAACGTTACATTCCACTTAAAAAATCCAAAATTTACCTTGACAAATCCAAAATTAAGGTATAAACTAAGTTTCAGTGAGATAAAGAAGAAACCGATGAGCAAGAGAAGTAGGCTGAGGAAAAGCTTTCAGAGAGCTGCAGATGGTGGGATTGCAGTAGTGGTGGTGACACGGAATCAGTTGAATGGACTTGTGAGGGCAGGCTGAAATGTAAAAAGTAGGTTCTGACGGGAATCCAGCCCGTTACCAAGTGGATACATATGGTAGTATGTAGAGTGAGCGGATGTTTAACATCAATCAGGGTGGTACCGCAGGAGCGAATTCATAACTCTTGTCCCTATGCAGAAATGTGTAGGGGCAGGAGTTTTTTTATGTAGAAAATAGCATTGTCCGGATGCAGTGAAGTAAAAGTAGGAGGTTTTTATATGTTTCCAAGTTATGAAGAAATTAAACAATTAGAAGGAGATTACAATTTAATACCGGTGGCGGCAGAGATTTATGCAGACGTTATCACACCGATTACCCTGCTTCGTAAACTGGCGAAGATTGATAAGAACTTCTATTTGTTAGAAAGCGTGGAAGACGGTGTAAGGCAGGGAAGATATTCCTTTTTAGGTTTTAATCCATTACTTCGTGCAGTATGCAAAGATTATACCGTTACCGTGAAAAGTGGTGGGATTAAAAAAGAAATCAAAGGTGAGCCAATGGACGCCATCCGGGAGATTTTAAGAGAATATAAAACACCGAAAATCAAAGGAATGCCTCCTTTTACCGGCGGATTAGTAGGATATTTTTCATACGAAATGTTTCATTACGCAGAACCAAAACTGAAAATGAAATCCAGCGACTTTTACGACTTTGATTTGATGCTTTTTGATAAAGTGATTGCTTATGATAATTTAAAGCAGAAAATTATCATTGTGGTAAATATGAAAGCAGAAGACGGAGAGCAGGGTTACAATGCGGCTTGTCTTGAAATTGATAAAATTAAAAACATGATTTATGATGCTACACCATTAGAAGAAATTAATGTGCAGGAAAATGTAGAATTTACCTGCAATACAACGAAAGAAGAATACTTTGAAATGGTAGAAAAAACAAAGAATTATATTAAAGAAGGCGATATCTTCCAAGGTGTTATCTCTAGAAGATTTGAAGCAGATTATAATAGTTCATTGATAAATGCCTACCGTGTACTTCGTACCACAAACCCATCTCCGTATATGTATTATATCCAGAGTGGTGACGTGCAGATATGTGGAGCATCACCGGAAACTATGGTGAAATTGCAGAATGGAAAGCTGACGACTTTCCCGGTAGCCGGAACCAGACCGAGAGGTGTCACAGACGCTGAGGACGAAGCTTTGGAAAAAGAATTGTTGGCAGATGAAAAAGAACGTTCCGAACACAATATGCTGGTGGATTTAGCGAGAAATGATATTGGAAGGATTGCAGAATACGGCAGTGTTTATGTAGAGGATTATATGAAAATACATAGATTTTCCAAAGTAATGCATATTGCCTCAACGGTATGCGGAAAGATTGCAAAAGACAAAGACGGATGCGATACGGTAGCTGCGCTTTTGCCGGCAGGAACCCTTTCCGGAGCACCAAAATTCAGGGCCTGTGAAATTATTGACGAATTAGAAAAAGCACCGAGAGGTGTTTACGGAGGAGCCATTGGCTATATGGATTTTTCCGGTAATTTAGATGTATGTATTGCCATCCGGACCGCAGTTAAGAAAGGCAATAAAGTATATGTGCAGGCGGGAGCCGGTATTGTAGCAGATTCGGTACCCCAGAAAGAATATGAAGAATGTGCTCACAAGGCTGGGGCAGTGATTAATGCAATTACAAGAGCAAGCGAGGTGAATGGAAAATGATTCTACTGATTGATAACTATGACAGCTTTTCTTATAATTTAGTACAGTTGATTGGCGGGCTGTGCAAAGAAAATGGTGGAGAAGACATTAAGGTTATTCGAAATGATGAACTTACGGTAAAAGAGATAGAAGAATTACATCCAAGCCGCATCATTTTATCTCCGGGACCGGGCAGACCATGTGATGCCGGGGTGTGCGAGGATGTAGTAAAACAGTTGAAAGGTAAGGTGAAAATTCTTGGTGTATGTCTTGGACATCAGGGAATCTGTGAAAGCTTTGGTGGAAAGATTACTTATGCAAAAGTCTTAATGCACGGAAAACAGAGTGAAGTTAAGATTGATACTACAGCACAGATTTTTAAAGGATTGCCGGATAAAGTAAAAGTTGCAAGATATCACTCGCTGGCGGCAGAAAGAAGTACACTGCCTGAAGAACTTCGAGTAATTGCAGAAGATGATGCCGGAGAAATCATGGCAGTGAAACACAGAGATTATGAAATCTATGGAGTACAGTTTCATCCGGAATCTGTACTGACGCCGGATGGAATCGTGATGATGAAAAATTTTCTGTTTGAATAGTTAAAATAAAATGGAGGATAAGAACATGATTAAGGAAGCAATTTACAAAGTAGTAAACAAAGAAGACTTAACATATGAAATGGCAGAAGAAGTAATGGATGAAATTATGAGCGGTAAAGCTACAGAAATTCAGATGTCATCTTTCTTAACAGCGCTTCGTATGAAAGGGGAAACAATCGAAGAAATTACAGCCTGTGCAGCCGGCATGAGAAAACATGCAGTGCGTCTGCTTCATGATATGGATGTATTAGAAATCGTAGGAACCGGTGGTGATGAGGCAAACACCTTTAATATTTCTACAACATCGGCTCTTGTGATATCTGCCGCAGGAATTCCGGTAGCAAAACACGGTAACAGAAGTGTATCTAGTAAATGTGGTGCTGCAGATGTATTAGAGGCATTGGGCGTAAAAATTACAATTTCAGCAGAGCAAAGTGCTGAAATCTTAAAACAAATCGGCATCTGCTTTATGTTTGCACAGACTTATCACTCATCTATGAAATATGTGGCACCGGTCAGAAAAGGACTTGGTATTCGTACTGTATTTAATATCTTAGGACCTTTAACCAATCCGGCAGGTGCCAATATGCAGTTGCTTGGTGTATATGATGAAGCTTTGGTAGAACCATTGGCAAAGGTTTTGCTAAATCTTGGGGTAAAAAGAGGTATCGTTGCCTATGGTCAGGATGGATTGGATGAAATCTCTCTCAGTGCACCAACAACCTGCTGTGAAATTCGGGATGGAAAGTTGAAAAGCTTTGTGTTAAATCCACAAGTTTATGGCTTCAAGCTTTGTAAGAAACAGGATTTGGTAGGTGGTGACCCAAAAGAAAACGCTGAAATCACCAGAGCTATTTTAAGCGGAGAAAAAGGACCGAAAAGAGATGCTGTTGTATTAAATTCTGCAGCCTGCATTTATCTGGCAAGTGATAATATGACCTTTGAAGATGCCATCAAAGTAGCAGAAAATATAATCGACAGCGGCGAGGCAAAAGCACAGTTAGAAAAATTTGTGGAAATCTCAAATCAGTTTTAAGGAGTAGATAGATGATATTACAGGAAATAGCAGAGGCTGCCAAAAAAAGAGTAGCTGCAGAGAAAGAGCAGATATCCTTTCAGGAAATGAAAGAGCGGGCACTTTCCATGCCAAAAGGCGATTTTTCTTTTGAAAAAGTAATTGGCAGTGGTGGAATACATTTTATCTGTGAAGTAAAGAAAGCATCCCCTTCTAAGGGAATTATTGCAGAGCATTTCCCTTATGTGGAAATTGCAAAAGAGTACGAAGCAGCAGGCGCTGATTGTATCTCTGTACTGACAGAGCCGGATTACTTTAAGGGAAGTATACAGTATTTAAAAGAGATTAAAGAAGAAGTAAATATTCCGGTGATTCGGAAGGATTTTATCATTGATGAATACATGATTTATCAGGCGAAAACCGCTCATGCTGATTGCGTGCTTTTAATCTGTTCATTATTAGATACAGAAACATTGAAAAAATATATAAGTATATGTGATGAACTTGGGCTTTCTGCTTTGGTGGAAGCACATGACGAAGAAGAAATTCAAAGTGCAATTTCCGCAGGCGCCAGAATGATTGGTGTTAATAACAGAGATTTAAAGACATTTACAGTGGATATTCATAACAGCCAACGATTACGAAAATTAGTTCCCTCTCACATTTCTTTTGTGGCAGAGAGTGGAATTAAGACAAATGCAGATATTGAGGTGTTGAAAGCTGCCAATGTAAATGGTGTTCTCATTGGTGAAACATTGATGAGAAGTGAAGATAAAGCAAAAATGCTTGCAGAATTAAAAGGTGAAGAAAAGGAGAACGAAAATGAGTAAAGGAAGATTTGGAAAATACGGCGGACAGTATATACCGGAAACATTAATGAATGCAGTCATTGAATTAGAAAATGCGTATGATAAATATAAGGATGATCCGGAATTTAAGGAAGAACTTGCCACCCTTTATAAGGAGTATGCAGGACGTCCGTCTTTATTATATTACGCAGAGAGAATGACAAAAGATTTAGGCGGAGCAAAAATCTATTTAAAGAGAGAAGATTTAAACCATACCGGTTCTCATAAAATCAACAATGTATTAGGACAGTGTCTGTTGGCAAAAAAAATGGGAAAAACGAGAGTTATCGCTGAAACAGGTGCAGGACAGCATGGTGTGGCAACAGCAACGGTAGCCGCATTGCTTGGTATGGAATGTGAAGTGTTTATGGGAAAAGAAGATACCGACCGTCAGGCATTGAATGTGTATCGTATGGAGCTGTTAGGTGCCAAAGTGCATGCAGTAACCAGCGGAACCCAGACTTTAAAGGATGCCGTAAACGAAACTATGCGTGAATGGACAAAACGTATTGACGATACCCACTATGTATTAGGTTCTGTTATGGGACCATTCCCATTTCCAACTATTGTGCGTGATTTCCAGAAAATCATTGGAGAAGAAATCAAAAAACAGATGATGGAAGCAGAAGGAAGACTTCCGGACGCAGTCATTGCCTGTGTAGGTGGTGGAAGTAATGCCATGGGAGCATTTTATGACTTTATTGAAGATAAATCGGTAGAATTAATTGGCTGTGAAGCAGCAGGTCTTGGAGTAGACAATCCAAAGAATGCAGCAACCATTGCTAACGGTTCTGAGGGAATTTTCCATGGTATGAAATCTTTATTCTGTCAGGATGAGTATGGACAGATTGCGCCGGTATATTCTATTTCTGCAGGTCTTGATTATCCTGGTATCGGACCGGAACACGCTATGCTCCATGATAATGGCAGAGCACGTTATGTACCGATTACAGATGATGAAGCAGTAGCAGCATTTGAATATTTATCCAGAACCGAGGGAATCATTCCTGCCATTGAAAGTGCACATGCAGTAGCATATGCCATGAAGTATGCAAAGGAGCTTCCAAAAGATAAAATTATTGTAATTAATATTTCAGGACGTGGCGATAAAGACGTTGCAGCCATAGCAAGATATAGAGGAGTGGAAATTTATGAGTAGAATACAGAATGCATTTAAAAATGGAAAAGCGTTTATTTCCTTTTTGACAGGAGGAGATCCTGATTTAGAAACCAGTGAAAAATTAATCTATGCCATGGAAAAAGCAGGTGCTGATTTAATTGAGATTGGTGTTCCATTTTCCGATCCTATCGCAGAAGGACCTGTAATTCAAGAGGCAAATGAAAGGGCCTTAGCTGCCGGATGTACTACGGATAAGCTGTTTGATATGGTGGCAAGAGTTCGAAAAAATACAGAGATTCCATTGGTGTACTTAACATATATCAATCCTATCTACACTTACGGCAAAGAAAAATTTATGAAAAAGTGTAAGGAATGTGGTGTGGATGGGCTAATCATTCCGGATCTTCCATATGAGGAAAAAGGAGAGATTGCAGATATCTGTAAAGAGTATGGTGTAGACATTATTTCTTTAATTGCACCAACCTCTCATGAGAGAATTGAAATGATAGCAAAAGAAGCTCAGGGCTTTGTATATTGTGTGTCTTCTTTAGGCGTTACTGGTGTTAGAACAGAAATTAAAACAGATGTTTCTGAAATGATTGGTCTGGTGAAAAAGGCAACCAATGTTCCGTGTGCAGTAGGCTTTGGTATTGCTACACCAGAGCAGGCAGAAAATATGGCGAAAGTAGCAGATGGAACCATCGTGGGAAGTGCCATTGTAAAAATTATTGCAGAACATGGAAAAGACAGTGAACAGCCAGTGTTTGATTACGTGAAGAGTATGAAAGAGGCAGTAAGAAGAGCTTAAATTCAAAATATATCAAGTAGCACAAGAACCATCAGTACGTTGCTGGTGGTTCTTGTGCTACTTGACAATATGTTAAAATATTGTAATATATTAGTAACAGGTTAACTAAAAGTAGGAGAAAGGGTTAGATATGAAAAACAAGTATGTAAAACAATTGTTGGCAGTAACAGTATCAGCGTTTATTTGTACATCTTTCAGTGGCTGCGGAAATACAAGGGCTACAGCAGATACAGATAATACACAAGAAATCACACAAGTAGCAGAAGTTACAGAAGAAGCTGCCAAGGAAAGTACTGCAGAAAAAGATTTATCTGTAGAACCAACGAAAAAAACAAATAATGTTATCATATCCAGTGTAGTATATAATACGGAAAAAAATGCGGTGTTAGCTGTGACCAATGGCAACATTTCAGAAGAAGATCAGTCTTCTTTTAAAATTGTAAATGGCGACGGAGAAGAACAGGAAATCAGTGAGGTGGTAAAGGCTGCATCCAGATATACTTTCAAGTTGAAAGACGCCTTAGACATCAGCAAAACTTATGCATTATCTTATAAAGGGCAGCTGGTAAATATAGGTCTGCCAGTGCCATATTCCACAGAAGATTTTGAAAAGGAATATACCTATAGCGGAAATGACCTTGGTGCAACATGGACACAGGCAGAAACCACATTTAAAGTATGGGCACCTACAGCAGAACAGGTAGTGGTAAATTTATATACATCCGGTGATGAAACTCAGCACGATCTGATTGAAACCATAGAAATGTCACCTATGGGAAAGGGCGTATGGGGCGTGAAAAAATCCGGCGACTTAAACGGAACCTATTATACATATTCTGTTATTATTAACAGCCAAATTATGGAAACTTGTGATCCATATGCAAAAACCACAGGTGTAAATGGAAAAAGAGCTATGGTGCTGAATATGGCTTCCACGAATCCGGAAGGCTGGGATAAAGATAAAAATCCAAATGCCAATAAGAATATTACAGAATCTGTAATTTACGAAACACACTTAAGAGATTTATCTGCAGATGCAGACTCAGGCATGGAAAATAAAGGAAAATATCTGGCACTGACAGAAACAGGAACCAAAACAGCTTCCGGACAAGCTACCGGTTTAGATTATTTAAAAGACTTAGGTGTAACACATTTACATATAATGCCTATGTATGATTATGGTTCTGTAGATGAAACAAAAGAAAGCACAGGGAATTATAACTGGGGTTACGATCCAGTGAATTTTAATGTACCGGAAGGTTCTTATTCTACCAATCCAGAAGCAGGTGAAGTGCGTGTGTCTGAGGCAAAAACCATGATAAAAACCCTTCATGACAATGGTATTAGTGTAATCATGGATGTGGTGTACAATCATGTTTATGATGCTGATACTTTCTGCTATAACATTCTCGTGCCACAGTATTTTTCCCGTGTAAATGATTTTGGGGAATACTCCAACGGTTCCGGCTGCGGTAATGATACTGCAACAGAACGTAGCATGGTAAAAAAATATATTGTGGATTCCGTGAATTACTGGGCAGAGGAATATCACATTGACGGATTCCGTTTTGATTTAGCAGGATTGATTGACACAGAAACCTTGAACGAAGTGATTGCAAGTGTACATAAAAAGCATCCGGACGTAGTTTTTTACGGTGAGGGATGGTCTATGGATACTGCTGTTACCAAAAGCGGTTATACTCTGGCAACTCAGGACAATTTAAAACAGATAGATGATTTTGCCATGTTCAATGATTATTTCAGAGATAACGTAAGAGGTGGTAACGGCAAAGCAACAGACGGCGGATATATTTCAGGAATGGGAGGCAACAATACGACAATTCAAAATATTGTGAAAGGCAAAACTTCCTGGGCATCAGAACCGTCACAAGTAGTGAATTATAACACTTGCCATGATAACAACACCTTATTTGATAAGATTTCTATTGTAAATGGCAATGATAAATTTGAGGATAACGTAAAGAAAAATAAGCTGGCAGCCGCAGTCATGTTTACATCTCAGGGAACACCATTTATGATGTCGGGAGAAGAGATGCTTCGTACAAAGGTAAAAGAAGATGCTGCCACAAACAGTAGCATTTTAGGAGCAGACAGCTACGACAGCAATAGTTGCAAATCCGGTGACGGAGTGAATGCATTGAAATGGAACAGTTTATCGGAAGAGACTTATAAAAATGTATATGAATATTACAAAGGATTGATTGCATTCCGAAAGGCTCACGCAGGTTTCAGCATGACGAAAAGTGCAGATGTGGAAAAGTATCTTACTTTTGCAGAAGATGCTCCTGAAAATGTAACAGCATTCAGTATCAGTGGGGCATATAAGAAAGAAGCCTCCAAAGGAATTTTCGTGATTTACAATCCAACAAACGCAGACGTGGAAGTGAATTTGCCAGACGGTGAATGGAATATTTACGTAAATGGTGAAAAGGCAGGAGTGGAAAGTCTTGGAAATGCAAAGGAAAAAGTAACGGTATCTGCAGTTTCTGCTATGGTACTGGTGAAAGAAAAATAGAATGCGTAGAAAGGAAATTATAGCACTGTAAAATCGGTAACAATAAAAAAATAATATAATTAAATTTTAAGGAGGAAACATACCATGCAGATGGAAACATTACAAAAGGACATGATTGCAGCTATGAAAGCAAGAGATAAAGTGAGAAAGGATGCAATTTCTGCTTTAGTTTCAGCAGTAAAGAAAGTGGCAATTGATGAAGGATGTAGAGATGACATTAAGGAAGAATTAGTTGACAGAGTTATTTTAAAAGAGATAAAAACAGTAAGAGAACAAATTGATACTTGCCCGGAAGGAAGAGATGAACTGAAAGCAGAATATCAGGCAAGATATGATGTGTTCAGCGAATATGCTCCAAAAATGATGTCGGAAAATGAAGTTAAGACATATATCACAGAAAAATTTGCAGAAGTTGTTGCAACAAAGAACAAAGGTCAGATTATGAAAGCTGTTATGGCAGAACTGAAAGGAAAAGCAGACGGTAAAGTAATCAATCAGGTAGTTGCTGAATTATGTAAATAATATCGCATAGTAAAAATGGGAAGAACCGGTTAAGCCAGTTCTTCCCATTTTTCATATAATACTTCTAGACGCTCAGAGAGAGAGTCTTTTTCTTTTTGTAATTCCATGCATTTTCCTACATCCGTACAGATTTCAGGAGATGCCATCTGCTCATCGATAGAAGTGATTTTTTCTTCAATGGAAGAAATTTCTTCCTCTGTTTTCTTTAGCTCGTTTTCCCGTTTCCTTTTGGCTGCCTGCTCTTCTTTCTGCTGTTTCCAGTCCATTTTTCCCTCAGAAGCAGTTGGGACAGTAGAAGAATCCGAAGATACAGTCGTTGGTGAAAGAAGTTCCTTTTTCTCCAGGTAGTAATCGTAATTACCAATATAATTCACCAGTTGTTTTTGATTTAGGTCGATGATTCTGGTAGCAGTCTGGTTGATAAAATAACGGTCGTGAGATACATAAAGTACGGTGCCGGAATAAGAGTTTAGAGCGTTTTCTAAGATTTCTTTGGAGTCCATGTCTAAATGGTTGGTAGGCTCGTCAAGAATCAGGAAATTGGCTTCACTTAACATTAACTTTGCTAAAGATACACGTCCCCGTTCGCCGCCGCTTAAATCACCGATCATTTTGAACACATCATCTCCGGTAAAGAGAAAGGCCGCCAGTACATTACGAATTCTGGTGTTGTTTAAGTCAGGATAATCGTCGGATATTTCCTGAAAAATCGTTTTCTCCGGATGAAGTACATGATGCTCCTGATCATAATAACCAATATGAACATTAGAACCTGTTTTGATGATTCCGCAATCTGCCTCTAACAGTCCGGTAATTATCTTTAAAATTG
>JBGVOM010000204.1:0-2186 GCA_045126515.1 Lachnospiraceae bacterium | reverse complement strand
ATGCAGTCAGCTCCCTTAGCTCCTGGATATCAAAGACGGCCAGCCTTGCGCCACAAGAAATCAGGATGCTTTTCGCTGTCTTCCCCAAAACAAAAAGTCAAGAGTTTTTTAGTAGGTCGTCGAAAAAAGTGCTGATTTTATGCAATGTCATTAACTTAAGAAACGTATATTGTAGTGAGAAAATATATCACAAATAATTGCTTTTAACAGCCATTTATGCTAATCTCTGTAGTGAGAAAAGAGGTTGGCATTTGACATGTTTATCAAAATACTGACAAAAACATACAAAGGTGAGAAACGGTACTATGCCAGTCTCGTTGAAAACAAACGGATTGATGGCAAGGTGGTTCAAACGGTAAAAGCAAATCTGGGTCCGGTAACGGAAGATCAGATTCCTTATCTCAAAGCTGCCTATGCCGCTAAAAAGCCTCGTCTTGTTTATGACGATGATTGACGCGGAGGTACTGTAGTGAGAAAATCCGGCTCCCGCATCAAATGCGATGTTGACAGGATTCATTCTGACTCTTTTGTCGAGTTCTGCAGGAATGGTAACCCGAACGTTTTTGTTCGCAACCGAAAGATGCCGCTTGATGATCTCACTTACTCCATGATCAACAGGAAGGGGCTTACCCTTAAGCTGGAGCTTCGTGGATATATGAATATTTCTCACCCTGGAACGCAGATCTCAAAACCCGGCTATTTAAAACAGCGCATGAAGCTGAACCCGGAGGCGTTTGTTGACCTGTATCAATTCCATAACAGGAATTATTACTTTGACCCGGAAACTGAACTATATACAGTCAATGGGTTCCTCGTACTTGCTGCCGATGGTTCGGATATCAATGTGCCGACGACACCGGAAACGCTTGCCATCTATGAAAATGCATCCAAAAGAGGCGGCAAACCGTGCGCTCAAATCGGGCTTGGCTGTCTATATGATGCTTTAAATCGGATGATCCTCGATGCCAGCATCAACAAAGTCAAGTTCAACGAAATGGCTGTTGCCGAAGCGCAGATCGCGGCAGTTCGGGAGACCATAGGAGATCATCCGTTTATGGTTACGATGGATCGCGGATATCCTTCTACGCCTGCTTTTCTAAGGATGATTGACAGTAACACCTATTTTGTGGCCCGCTTGAAATCATCGGACTTCAAGGCTGAACAGCAGGCCTTGGCCTCTGATGATGAGGATGTTGATATTGCTCTTACAAAAAGCAGGCGGACCCACTACATGGGAACTCCGGATGAGGAAATTGTCATGAGTCGTGACAGTTTCCCACTCCGTATGGTACGAGTATGGTTGGATGAAGAACAGAAAGAGTATGAAGTTCTTGCAACCAACTTGCCGCGCGATAAGTTTCCGGCAGAATGCTTTGGAGAAATATATCACCTCCGCTGGAGAATCGAAACGGCATACCAGACCTTAAAAGATCGACTGCAGATGGAAAATTTCACCGGCACGAAACCTGTCTTATTGGAGCAGGATATCTATAGCACCATTTATGTCAGCAACATCGCAGAAGACATTGCACGTGATATCGAGCAGGAGCAGTCTGACCACCTGAAAAATGATTATAAACATCGTATGGCCGTCAATCGGACGCTCTGCATCGGACTGCTAAAAAGTGATCTTATCTACATTCTTCTGGAAAAGGATCCAAAGATGCAGGACGAACTCTTCCAAAAGCTCTATGATGAGATCAGTGAAAACATAGTGCCTGTGAGACCTGACCGGCACTACCACCGGACGAAAGGCCAACTGGCCGGAAACTATTCGAATACGCACAAGCGCAGCTATTGATGTTTCGAGGCCTCTTTATGCCCATGAAGCATGCTGATATGAGGATCTCCGTCTTCAGTGCGCCCTATCTTATCTCTTTGAGTGCGCAGGACGGTTAACAATGGTATTTTCCTCATCATCAATGGTTGTGACCAAGCTGATTTCTTTGCTAAGTTAATGACATTGTGTAAATTAAGGCTTTATACAACCAGGACAAGCTTATTAAAATAAAGGCAATATAACACCGGGAGAGATGTTTGATTACTGAACACTCTCCCGGTGTTACATATATTCACTTCTTTATATCGGTTCTTTTTTTCTTTCGCTCTTTTCAAAGATTTAGTTGATACAGGCAAAAATGCCGTAATGATATGAGCCGTAAGCTTCATATAGATCAACAGGCATA
>JBGVOM010000203.1:0-13674 GCA_045126515.1 Lachnospiraceae bacterium | reverse complement strand
ATAATACTAATTATATCACATTAGACAGAAATAGACAATAGAAAACAGACAAAAAGTGAAAATAAAAAATGCCCGGAAGCCTAATAAATAAAGACTTTCGAGCTATACTAAGCTAAAAGTTGCTGCAAAACTGTGGAGCGTGGATTGTTCTGAAAAAAAAACAATATTTTTTATAAAAGATGCTTGCATAATCCTCTATATTCCTATATACTAGTTATTGCTGTGGCATGATAGCTATGAAGCGTGAGGTTGCTGCCAAACGAAAGCGATGGCAGGTTTTCCGTGGAGCGAATGTCAAGTTAGGAAACTGACGACAAGTCACTGTATACAAGTTAACAGATACCTTATAACTAAGGTTGAAACAATGTGTGTAGAAATAATGATACACACGGGGAAGTGTACAGTCACCGCTTGTCGTACTGAAAGTATTAAGTGCGAAAAGGAGGCGACTTTTTTTATGGCAAGTCAAGTAATGAGAATCACATTAAAAGCATACGATCATCAGTTAATCGATGCTTCTGCCAAAAAACTGATTGAAACTGTAAAGAAGAATGGAGCTCAGGTGAGTGGTCCGGTACCATTACCAACAAAGAAGGAAGTAGTAACTATCCTTAGAGCGGTACACAAGTACAAAGATTCCAGAGAACAGTTTGAGCAGAGAACTCATAAAAGACTTATCGATATCACAACACCAAGCCAGAAGGTTGTGGAAGCATTATCAAGATTAGAAATGCCAGCCGGTGTATATATCGATATCAAAATGAAAAACAAATAAGTTTTCAATGAATTAGGACAGTAACAATCCTTAATGCAGATAGATTTTACTAAATGCATTTTCTAGGATGATTATCAATATAAAGGTAATCCGCTGTAGATAAAAACAGGAGGTAAAGAAATGAACAAAGCAATTTTAGCTACAAAAATTGGAATGACTCAGATCTTCAATGAAGATGGCGTGTTAGTTCCGGTAACTGTATTGCAGGCTGGTCCTTGTGTAGTAACACAGGTTAAAACAGTTGAAAATGATGGTTACAGTGCAGTACAGGTTGGTTTCGTTGACAAGAAGACAAAATATGTTGACGGAAAATTAGTACACAGACATGGTGTAAACAAAGCAGAGCAGGGACACTTCGACAAAGCTGGTGTATCTGCAAAGAGATATGTAAAGGAATTTAAGCTTGCAAATGCTGAAGAGTACACAGTTGCTCAGGAAATTAAAGCAGACGTATTTGCAGCAGGAGATAAGGTGGATGCAACTGCAATCTCTAAAGGTAAGGGATTCCAGGGTGCAATCAAGAGACATGGTCAGTCAAGAGGACCTATGGCTCATGGTTCTAAATTCCATCGTCATGCAGGTTCCAATGGTGCATGTTCCAGCCCAAGTAAAGTATTCAAGGGTAAGAAAATGCCAGGACATATGGGACATAAGAAGATTACAATTCAGAATCTTGAAATTGTAAGAGTTGATGCGGAAAAGAACTTACTTTTAGTAAAAGGTGCCGTACCAGGACCTAAGAAATCTTTAGTAACAATTAAAGAAACTGTAAAGTCAAGTAAGTAAGCTTTATAGGAAAGGAGGAACATACAGATGGCAAACGTATCTGTTTATAATATGGAAGGCAAAGAAGTTGGCAAAATGGAATTAAATGATGCTATCTTCGGCGTAGAAGTAAATGAACATTTAGTGCATATGGCAGTTGTACAGCAGCTTGCAAACAAGCGTCAGGGTACACAGAAAGCTAAGACACGTTCAGAAGTATCCGGTGGCGGAAGAAAGCCATGGAGACAGAAAGGTACAGGACATGCAAGACAGGGTTCAATCAGAGCTCCGCAATGGACTGGCGGTGGTGTAGTATTCGCTCCGACACCAAGAGATTATTCTTTCAAATTAAATAAGAAAGAAAAGAGAGCAGCTCTTAAATCTGTATTAACATCTAAAGTTCAGGAAAACAAATTCATTGTACTTGATGAATTAAAATTAGATGAAATTAAGACAAAGAAATTTGCAGCAGTTTTAAATAACTTAGATGTTGAAAAAGCATTAGTAGTATTAAACGAAAATGATCAGAATGTAGTATTGTCAGCAAGAAACATTCCAGAAGTTAAGACAGCACTCACAAACACAATCAACGTATATGACGTATTAAAATATAACACAGTTATTGCAACTAAGGCTGCAGTAGAAACAATCGAGGAGGTGTATGCATAATGGCAAACGTACAGTATTATGACGTAATCCTTAAGCCGGTAATTACTGAAAAGAGTATGAACGCTATGGGAGAAAAGAAGTACACATTTTATGTACACACTGAAGCAAACAAATCAATGATCAAAGAAGCTGTTGAAAAAATGTTCCCAGGAACAAAGGTTGCAAAGGTTAACACAATGAACCTTGACGGAAAGAACAAAAGACGTGGAATGGTTGTTGGAAAGACTGCTAAAAAGAAAAAAGCAATCGTTCAGTTAACAGAAGACAGCAAGGATATTGAAATCTTCGAGGGACTGTAAGATTACAGCACCCAACAATGGAAACTATGTGCAAACAAAGCACGACAATAAATAATAGGTATTAGACGAAAGGAGAGAAAGTAATGGGAATCAAAACTTATAACCCATATACACCTTCCAGAAGACATATGACTGGTTCTGATTTCTCCGAAATCACAAAGGCAACACCAGAAAAAAGTCTGGTTGTTTCTTTGAAGAAGAACGCAGGTCGTAATAATCAGGGTAAAATCACAGTTAGACATCGCGGAGGCGGTTCTAGAAGAAAATATAGAATTATCGATTTTAAGAGAAACAAATTTGACGGAGTTCCAGCAACTGTAATTGGTATCGAATATGATCCAAACAGAACTGCAAACATTGCGTTAATCAGTTATGCAAATGGTGCTAAGGCTTATATCCTTGCTCCAGAAGGATTAACAGATGGTATGACAGTAATGAGCGGTGCAGAAGCTGAAGTAAGAGTAGGAAACTGCTTACCACTTTCTGAAATTCCAGTTGGTACAATGGTACACAACATTGAATTACATCCGGGTAAGGGTGGACAGTTAGTTCGTTCTGCCGGAAACAGTGCACAGTTAATGGCTAAGGAAGGAAAGTATGCAACATTAAGACTTCCATCCGGTGAAATGAGAATGGTTCCATTAAACTGTAGAGCAACAATCGGTGTCATTGGAAATGGTGATCATAACCTTATCAATATCGGTAAAGCAGGACGTAAACGTCACATGGGTATCAGACCTACAGTTCGCGGTTCTGTTATGAACCCTAATGACCATCCACACGGTGGTGGTGAAGGTAAGACTGGTATCGGACGTCCGGGTCCATGTACTCCTTGGGGTAAACCAGCTCTTGGCTTGAAGACAAGAAAGAAGAACAAACACTCTAACAAGTACATTGTAAGAAGAAGAGACGGAAAGGCTATGAAATAAGGAGGTAAACCCATGGCAAGATCATTAAAAAAAGGACCATTCGCAGACGCAAGTCTTTTAAAGAAGGTTGATGCTATGAACGCTGCTGACCAGAAGCAGGTTATTAAGACATGGTCACGTCGTTCAACTATCTTCCCACAGTTCGTAGGACACACAATCGCTGTTCACGACGGAAGAAAGCATGTACCTGTATATATCACAGAAGATATGGTAGGACATAAGCTTGGTGAGTTCGTTGCAACAAGAACTTACAGAGGACATGGAAAAGACGAAAAGAAATCTAAAGTGAAATAATTGATATAAGTTGGAAAGTGAAAGGAGGCTTCACTCATGGCAAGAGGACATAGATCCCAGATTAAAAGAGAGAGAAATGCACAGAAAGATACCAGACCATCAGCTAAGTTAAGCTATGCAAGAATATCTGTTCAGAAAGCATGCTTCGTATTAGATGCCATCAGAGGTAAAGATGTACAGACAGCACTTGGTATTTTAGAATACAATCCAAGATATGCTTCAAGCGTAATAGAAAAATTATTAAAATCAGCCATTGCAAACGCAGAAAACAACAATGGTATGAATATGGAAAACCTTTATATTGAAGAATGTTATGCAAATAAAGGACCTACAATGAAAAGAATCAGACCGAGAGCACAGGGTAGAGCTTACAGAATCGAAAAGAGAACAAGCCATATCACAATCGTGCTGAATGAAAGATAAGGAGGGTAATCATGGGACAGAAAGTTAATCCTCACGGCTTAAGAGTCGGTGTTATTAAGGACTGGGATTCAAAATGGTATGCAGATGCAGATTTCTCAGATTTCCTTGTGGAAGATTATAATATTAGAAAATTTTTAAAGAATAAATTATACAGTGCCGGTGTTTCAAAAATTGAAATCGAAAGAGCATCTGAACGTGTTAAGATTATTATCCACACAGCTAAGCCTGGTGTTGTCATCGGTAAAGGTGGAGAAGAAATCGAAAAGACAAAGAAAGAACTTCAGAAGATTATGAGCAACAAGAAAGTTGTTGTAGATATCAAAGAAGTAAAAAGACCAGACAAAGATGCACAGTTAGTTGCAGAAAATATTGCACTTCAGTTAGAAAACCGTGTATCATTCCGTAGAGCAATGAAATCTACAATGTCAAGAACAATGAAGTCTGGCGCAAAAGGAATTAAGACAGCTGTTTCCGGACGTGTTGGTGGAGCAGATATGGCTCGTACAGAGTCCTACAGCGAAGGAACAATTCCACTTCAGACATTAAGAGCAGATATTGACTATGGCTTCGCTGAAGCTGACACAACTTATGGTAAGTTAGGTGTTAAGGTTTGGATTTACAAGGGCGAAGTTCTTCCTACTAAGGCAAACAAGGAAGGGAGCGATAAATAATGTTAATGCCAAAAAGAGTGAAACGTAGAAAACAGTTCCGTGGTTCTATGGCAGGTAAAGCTACAAGAGGTAACAAGATTACTTACGGTGAATACGGTATTGTAGCAACAGAACCATGTTGGATTAGATCAAATCAGATTGAAGCAGCCCGTATTGCTATGACTCGTTATATCAAACGTGGTGGTAAGGTTTGGATTAAGATTTTCCCAGATAAGCCGGTTACAACAAAACCAGCAGAAACTCGTATGGGTTCCGGTAAGGGTACCTTAGAATACTGGGTAGCAGTAGTGAAACCAGGACGCGTTATGTTCGAAATCTCTGGTGTAGCAGAAGAAACAGCTAGAGAAGCTTTACGTCTTGCAACACACAAGTTACCATGTAAGTGTAAAATAGTTTCTCGTGCAGATTTAGAAGGCGGTGACAACAGTGAAAATTAATGAATATGTGAAAGATTTAAGAAGTCAGGATTTGGCTTCCCTGAATGAAGAATTAGTAGCTGCTAAAAAGGAACTCTTCAACTTGAGATTCCAGAACGCAACAAATCAGTTAGACAATACTAGCAGAATTAAAGAAGTTAGAAAAAATATTGCCAGAATCCAGACAGTTATAGCTGAAGGTCAGGCAAGCGCAGAATAAAGATATGCTTAATCCGACAGCAGATTCTTATATTGAGAATATAGAAAGGAGATAATTGTTGTGGAAGAAAGAAACCTTAGAAAAACTCGTACAGGTAAAGTAGTTAGCAATAAAATGCAGAAGACAATCGTTGTTGCTGTAGAAGATCACGTAAAACATCCATTATACAACAAGATTGTGAAAAGAACTTATAAATTAAAAGCTCATGATGAAAATAATGAGTGTAACATTGGCGATATCGTAAAAGTAATGGAAACAAGACCTTTATCTAAAGATAAGAGATGGCGTCTTGTAGAAATTATGGAAAAGGCTAAATAATTCGAAGGAGGTTACCCGCATGATTCAGCAGGAAAGTAGGTTGAAGGTAGCTGATAACACAGGTGCAAAAGAATTATTATGTATCCGTGTTATGGGTGGTTCAACAAGAAGATATGCGAATATTGGTGATATTATCGTTGCTACTGTCAAAGATGCAACACCAGGCGGTGTTGTAAAAAAAGGTGACGTAGTCAAGGCAGTAGTAGTACGTACTGTAAAAGGTGCTCGTCGTAAAGATGGCTCATACATTAAATTTGATGAAAACGCTGCAGTAATTATCAAAGATGACAAGACTCCAAGAGGAACTCGTATCTTTGGACCAGTAGCTAGAGAGCTTAGAGAAAAACAGTTCATGAAGATTGTTTCCTTAGCTCCTGAAGTATTATAAGGAGGTGCAGGTCATGGCAACAATCAAAATTAAAAAAGGTGATACTGTAAAAGTTATCGCTGGAAAAGATAAAGACAAAGAAGGCAAGGTAATTGCTATCAATAAAAAGAACAACACTTGCTTAGTTGAAGGTGTAAATATGATTACAAAGCATACAAAGCCAAGCGCAGCTAATCAGGCAGGCGGAATTGTTCATCAGGAAGGACCTATTGATCTTTCCAACGTTATGTATCTTTTAAACGGAAAGCCAACCAGAATTGGTTTCAAAGTTGAAGGAGACAAGAAAGTACGTATTGCAAAATCAACAGGTGAAGTTATCGATTAATCAGAGAGGAGGTCAAGACGTTGAGCAGACTTAGAGAAGTTTATGAAAATGAAATCGTGGAAGCGATGACAAAAAAATTCGGATATAAAAATGTTATGCAGGTACCAAAGCTTGATAAAATCGTTATCAACATGGGTATCGGTGAAGCAAAAGAAAATGCAAAAATCTTAGACTCAGCTGTGAAAGATCTTGAAACAATCACAGGTCAGAAAGCAGTTCTTACAAGAGCTAAGAAATCAGTTGCTAACTTTAAAATCAGAGAAGGTATGCCAATCGGATGTAAAGTTACATTAAGAGGCGAAAAGATGTATGAGTTCGCTGACCGTTTAATTAACTTAGCATTACCTCGTGTTCGTGACTTTAGAGGTATTAATCCAAATGCATTTGATGGCAGAGGAAACTATGCTCTTGGTATTAAAGAACAGTTGATTTTCCCGGAAATCGAATACGATAAGGTTGACAAGGTAAGAGGTATGGACATCATTTTCGTTACAACAGCGAATACTGATGAAGAAGCTCGTGAATTATTAACAATGTTCAACATGCCGTTTGAGAAATAGATAGGAGGGAAATTCCATGGCAAAAACATCCATGAAAGTTAAACAGCAGCGTAAAGCAAAATTCTCTACCAGAGAATATACACGTTGTAAAATTTGCGGACGTCCACATTCTGTTTTGAAAAAATATGGAATTTGCAGAATCTGTTTCCGTGAATTAGCTTATAAAGGACAGATACCAGGCGTGAAAAAAGCCAGCTGGTAAAATGAGAAAGGAGGCAACTTAAAATGACAATGAGCGATCCAATCGCAGATATGCTTACAAGAATTCGTAATGCAAATACTGCTAAGCATGATACAGTAGATGTACCATCATCAAAAATGAAAGAATCTATCGCAAAGATTCTTTTCGATGAAGGATATATCAAAAAATACGAAATTATTGAAGATGGTAATTTTAAGACAATCCGTATTGAATTAAAGTACGGTAAAGATAAAAACGAAAAAATCATTACAGGACTTAAGAGAATTTCTAAACCAGGTCTTCGTGTTTACGCAAACGCAGAAGATATGCCAAAGGTTCTCGGAGGACTTGGTATTGCAATCGTTTCAACAAACAAAGGTGTTGTAACAGATAAAGAAGCAAGAAAAATGAATGTAGGTGGAGAAGTGTTGGCTTTCGTTTGGTAGGCATTGAGCACTTGGCGAGGTTTTTACGAGCCTAGTGCGAAAGCCGTTCCCGAAACTTAGACTTGTTTTTTTCAAGTCTTAGTTGAGTGGAACCTTGGGGCTGGTGAGTTTCTAGTCCCAGTCAACTTCTTTAACACATACAATAAATTTCAATTATTATAGGAGGTACGGGCATGTCACGTATAGGAAGAATGCCAATCGCTATTCCGGCTGGTGTTACAGTTGATATAGCAGAAAATAATAAAGTGACTGTAAAAGGTCCAAAGGGAACATTAGAAAGAGTGTTACCTGAAGAAATGGAAATCAAAATGGAAGATGGTCATGTTGTAGTAACAAGACCAAACGACTTAAAGAAAATGAAATCTTTACATGGTTTAACAAGAACATTAATCAATAACATGATTATTGGTGTAACAGATGGTTACGAAAAAGTTCTTGAAGTAAACGGTGTAGGTTATAGAGCTCAGAAACAGGGCAAGAAGCTTGTATTAGCTTTAGGTTACTCACATCCTGTAGAAATGGAAGATCCAGAAGGTTTGGAATCTGTTGTTGATGGACAGAATAAAATCATCATCAAAGGTATCGATAAAGAAAAAGTTGGCCAATATGCAGCTGAAATCAGAGATAAGAGAAGACCTGAACCATATAAAGGTAAAGGTATTAAATATGCTGATGAAACTATCAGACGTAAAGTTGGTAAGACTGGTAAGAAATAATTAAGGAGTGTGTGAGAATGGTTAGTAAGAAATCAAGAGCGGAAGTTCGTTTAAACAAACATAGAAGAATTCGTAATCGTTTCAGCGGTACAGCCGAAAGACCACGTTTAGCTGTGTTTAGAAGTAACAATCACATGTATGCTCAGATTATTGACGATACAGTTGGAAATACTTTAGTTGCAGCTTCTACATTAGACAAAGATGTAAAAGCTCAGGTAGAAAAGACAAATAACGTTGATGCAGCAGCATGTGTAGGTACAGTAATTGCTAAGAAGGCACTGGAAAAAGGTATCAAAGAAGTCGTATTCGACAGAGGTGGATTTGTATACCACGGTAAAGTTCAGGCATTAGCAGATGCAGCCAGAGAAGCTGGCTTAGAATTCTAGGAAAGGGAGGAAAAGACGCATGAAACATACAATCATTGATGCTAGTCAGTTAGAATTACAGGAAAAAGTAGTATCAATCAAACGTGTTACTAAAGTTGTTAAGGGTGGTCGTAACTTCCGTTTCACAGCATTAGTAGTAGTTGGTGATGGCAACGGACACGTTGGAGCAGGTCTTGGAAAGGCATCTGAAATTCCGGAAGCAATCCGTAAAGGAAAAGAAGATGCAATGAAAAAGCTTGTAACTGTTGCTATGGATGATAACAAGAGTATTACACATGATTTTCTTGGAAAATTCGGAAGTGCTTCTGTGCTTTTAAAGAAAGCTCCAGAAGGTACCGGTGTTATCGCTGGTGGTCCTGCACGTTCCGTACTTGAACTTGCAGGAATCAAGAATATCCGTACAAAATCATTAGGTTCAAATAACAAGCAGAACGTAGTACTTGCTACAATCGAAGGTTTACGTCAGTTAAAGAAACCAGAAGATGTAGCTGCACTTCGTGGTAAGTCTGTTGAAGAAATTCTTGGTTAATTGCCGGGAAGCTAAAGGAGGAAATCGAGATGGCAGATAAATTAAAAATCACATTAGTGAAATCTACAATCGGTGCTATTCCAAAGCATAAGGCTACCGTTGCTGCTTTAGGTTTAAAGAAGCTTAACAAAACAGTAGAAATGCCGGATAATGCAGCCGTTAGAGGTATGATTCAGCAGGTAAGACATTTAGTTAAAGTAGAAGAAATCTAAGATTCAGATAAGGAGGTGTCAGAATGGACTTATCAAATTTAAGACCTGCAGAAGGTTCTAAGCAGGGAGATAGATTCAGACGTGGACGTGGACATGGTTCAGGAAATGGTAAGACAGCTGGTAAAGGTCATAAGGGTCAGAAGGCTCGTTCAGGAGCACCAAGACCAGGCTTCGAAGGTGGTCAGATGCCATTATATAGAAGAATTCCGAAGAGAGGATTTACAAATTACAACCACAAAGAAATCGTTGGTATTAATTTAAGTGCTCTTGAAGTATTCGACAATGATGCAGTAGTATCTATTGAAACATTATTAGAAACAGGAATCGTTAAGAATCCTAAAGACGGAGTAAAGATTTTAGGAAATGGAGAACTTACTAAGAAGCTTACAGTTCAGGCTAACGCATTCAGCGAAAGCGCAAAAGCAAAGATTGAAGCTCTTGGTGGAAAAGCTGAGGTGATCTAATGTTCAAAACACTGCAGAATGCATTTAAAATTAAGGACATAAGAACTAAAATTTTTTATACATTAATGATGTTAGTTGTTGTTCGAATTGGTTCTCAGCTTCCAATTCCTGGTGTAAACAGAGAGTTTTTTTCGCAGTGGTTTTCTCAGCAGACTGGTGACGCATTCAGCTTTTTTAATGCTGTCACCGGTGGCTCTTTTTTAGAAATGTCAGTATTTGCGTTGAATATTACACCATACATTACATCTTCCATTATTATGCAGCTTTTAACTATTGTAATTCCGAAGTTAGAAGAAATGCAGAAAGATGGAGAGGATGGAAGAAAGAAAATTGCTTCTATTACACGTTATGTAACAATAGTATTAGCTTTAATTCAGGCAATTGCAATGGCAGTGGGCTTTGGTAACAAAGGACTTTTACAGGAATTCAATTTTATTAATGTGTTAACAGTAATCGTAGCATTAACAACAGGTTCTGTATTCCTAATGTGGATTGGTGAGAGAATTACAGAAAATGGTGTGGGTAACGGTATTTCAATTGTACTTTTGATTAACATTGTTTCCAGAATTCCGGCTGATTTAGGCACATTATATGAAACATTTGTAAAAGGAAAAACACTTGCATATGCAATTCTTGCAATTTTAATTATTGCTGCAGTTATTATTTTAACTACTGTATTAACAGTACTTTTACAGGGCGGAGAAAGAAAAATCTCTGTTCAGTATGCGAAAAAAATGCAGGGTAGAAAAATGGTTGGAGGACAGTCAACACATATTCCTCTTAAGGTAAACACCGCTGGTGTTATCCCAATCATTTTTGCATCGTCCTTGTTACAGTTTCCGGTTGTTATAGCTTCTTTACTTGGAAAATCCGGTTCTGAATGGGTAAAATATTTATCTTCATCTAACTGGTGCGATCCTAAGAACTTGAAGTATTCTATCGGGTTAATTGTTTATATTATACTGGTTGTTTTCTTTGCTTATTTCTATACTTCTATCACATTCAATCCGTTAGAAGTGGCAAATAATTTAAAGAAACAGGGTGGATTTATTCCGGGTATTCGTCCGGGTACACCTACATCAGATTATTTGACAAAAATTCTTAACAACATTATTTTTATCGGAGCAATTGGTTTGATTATTGTTGCAGTAATTCCAATCTTCTTCAACGGTGTATTTAATGCACAGGTAACATTCGGTGGAACATCACTGATTATTATCGTTGGAGTAGTATTAGAAACTATGAAACAGATTGAATCTCAGATGCTGGTTCGATACTATAAAGGTTTTTTGAATGACTAATAAAGGTGATGCGTAGCATTACATAACGATATTGCTGGGAATCCTATGGTTCCCGGCAATATTAGCAAACGCATATATTTAGGAACGTGGTTCATATGATATATAGCATTATGTATAGAAGAATCACAAAGAATGGAGGAAGAATTCATGAAATTAATCATGTTAGGAGCACCTGGTGCCGGTAAAGGAACACAGGCAAAGAAAATTGCTGAAAAATATAATATCCCACATATTTCCACAGGAGATATTTTCCGTGCTAATATTAAAAATGGTACAGAACTTGGCCAGAAAGCAAAAACATATATGGATCAGGGTCTTCTTGTACCGGATGAATTAGTAGTTGATTTAGTTATGGATCGTTTTGCACAGCCGGACTGCGAAAATGGTTATGTATTAGACGGTTTCCCAAGAACAATCCCACAGGCAGAAGCTTTAGATGCAGCTTTGGAAAAAGCCGGTGCAAAAATTGATTATGCAATTAACGTAGAGGTACCGGATGAAAATATTATAAACCGTATGTCAGGACGTAGAGCATGTGTTGCATGTGGAGCAACTTATCATTTAGTACATATTCCACCAAAGAAAGAGGGAGTATGTGATAATTGTGGAAAAGAACTTATCTTAAGAGATGATGATAAGCCGGAAACCGTAAAGAAACGTTTGGATGTATACCATGAACAGACACAGCCATTAATTGACTACTACACTCAAAAGGGTGCATTAGTAGAAGTGGATGGAACTGTTGATATGGAAGAAGTTTTCAATGCAATTGTGAAGATATTAGGAGCTTAAGAAATGGCTGTTACAATTAAATCTGCAAGAGAAATTGAATTGATGAGAGAAGCAGGTAAAATTCTTGCTTCTGTGCATGATGAATTAGGAAAAGCAATTAAACCGGGAATGTCCACAAAAGACATTGACATTTTAGGTGAGAAGCTGATTAGACAGCATGGATGTATTCCTTCCTTTCTAAACTATGAAGGATATCCGGCGTCTATCTGTGTATCTGTCAATGATGAGGTGGTGCATGGAATTCCAACCCACGACAGGATACTGCAGGAAGGTGACATTGTAAGCCTGGATGCAGGCGTAATTTACAAGGGTTATCATTCTGATGCTGCTCGTACCCATATGGTAGGCGAGGTGAGCAAGGAAGCTAAGCAGTTAATTGAGGTTACAAAACAGTGCTTTTTCGAAGGAATTAAATATGCCACAGAGGGAAGACATCTGTATGAAATATCAGCAGCTATTGGAGCCTACGCTGAAAGCTTTGGTTATGGAGTTGTCAGAGATTTGGTAGGACACGGCATTGGAAAAAATTTGCATGAAGATCCTCAGATACCAAACTTCAAACAGAGAAGACGCGGTATGAAATTACAGGCGGGTATGACACTTGCCATTGAGCCAATGATTAACGCTGGTGGTTTTGATGTAGTGTGGTTAGATGATGACTGGACCGTAGTAACGGAAGATGGTTCTTTGTCTGCTCATTACGAAAATACTGTGCTGATTACAAAAGGTGAACCGGAAATATTATCCTTATCTTTATAAGAGGTGCAGAATGGAAAGATTTGAAGTTGGAATGTTGGCGAAAGCATTGGCAGGACATGATTTGGGAAAAATATATGTAATCATTGGTGTAGATGAGGATTATGTGTATTTGGTGGACGGAAAAATTCGAACCATGGAAAAACCGAAAAAGAAAAGAAAAAAACATGTCCAGCTTATCAAGGAAACGCAACAGGTAGTAGTAGAAAAAATACGAAACAATGAAAAAATTCAGAACGAAGAAATTAAGCGAATAATCAAACTTAAGTTATTACAAGGAGGGAATGCAGATGTCTAAGGCAGATGTAATCGAAATCGAAGGAACTGTAATTGAAAAATTACCAAATGCAATGTTTCAGGTAGAATTGGAAAATGGTCATAAAGTGCTTGCACATATCAGTGGAAAGCTTCGTATGAACTTTATCAGAATCTTACCGGGTGACAAGGTAACGATTGAGTTGTCACCTTATGATTTATCTAAGGGTAGAATTATCTGGAGAGATAAATAGAATATTTAATGTTGTGGGTGTCGGTACGCCCCATATAAACAAAGAAGGCTTCAGAGCAGACTTTAAACAGCTCTGAAGCCTTCTTTGTTTATATGGGGCTGTGCGCGACAGGACTCAAATGAAATATATGTTGTTAAATTCTTACGATAAAGTCAGAAACATTTAAAAATTTGTTGCAGGAATAGTTACTAGAAAAGTAACAGTTCAGCCTTCTGGTTGGAAGGACGCTCATAAGTGCTGCAAATTCTTCCTTGGAAGGCAGAGGCAACGCGAATGCGAACTAACTGTCAAGGGCGGCTAAGACGTTCCAGAAGGCTGTCACGCCTAAGC
>JBGVOM010000202.1:0-35014 GCA_045126515.1 Lachnospiraceae bacterium | reverse complement strand
CATGGACAATGGCTTATTAAAGTACGCTTCTTTTATAGAATGATAGAATAAATCAGAATCTTTTCTTGAAATTAATCAAAAAACAGCAAAAATGAAGCTGCCGCTTCACGAATTTTCATTCGTTAAAGCGACAGCCCCATTGGTGATACATAAGAAAACGAATTACTTTCCGTAGTTAGGATTTTTCAATGCGTCCTGGAAAAATTCAATATATTTATCCGGACGCCAGTCAGTTCCGTCTACAGAAGGATTGTATTTAAATGGATAACGTGATGCTAAAGATAAATCAATGGTTGCTGTAAACATTTCACATTCAGGAGCATCTTCGTCGGTGAACTTTCGCCCTGCATAATAGTAGAAGGACCAATCATGTTTTTGTCCAGGTCCGATAATGGAACTGCCTCCCCAAAAATAGTTAGTCACATCTAATCCTCCCAGATTTGCAGATGCGATATAAATACCATTTTGAACTACAGCGGCTTCCAGTGTCGGAGAGCCAAAGTATGGACCATGGCAGTGTGCCAATGCGGTACTGTTAATCATCAAACGGCAACCGCAAGATGCATAATAGCGCATAAGTTCAGGGAATGCATAGTTATCGTAGCAGATGGCAATACCAATCGGTCCCCAAGGAGTATCTAACATAACAGGTTTATCTCCCCTGGTTGCCCAGTTAGGTTCCGGAGCAGGAAGATGAATTTTATGATAAGAGCCGGCAACTCCTTCCGGTGAAATCAGGGCAAGTGCATTGTAAATGATATCAGGATCATTGTCATCTCTTGCCGGCATACCAAATACCACATAAACATTATATTTTTTTGCAATGGCAGCAACACGTTCGCTGGAAGGTCCCGGAATGGTTTCTGCAAGTTTATACTGCATTTTTTCCTTCAATGGTTTGTCACTTTCATCATCATATCCGGTTAAACTCATTTCCGGAAAGATAATTAAATCACTGCCCTTTTTTGCAGCAGCTTCCGTATATTCTTCAATGCGTTTTAAGTTTGCTTCTTTATCACCCCAGACAGGATGAAAAGTTACTACTGATACAGTACAAATATCTTTCATAATGTGCCTCCATTCTTGTGTGCATATGTTTTGTAAAAATTAATGGTTGCTAATTTAAGTGAAACTTTTCTTTTGCAATGGAAGCAATGGTATCTACAATAACATCTCTTGCTACCATAGAACTGTCCAGCATTAAATGACGATATTTATTGGAATAAAAAGATTCACCGGTATTAAGTTTGTAAAATTCACTTCTTGCTTTATCAACACCCTCAATATATTTTTTAGCCTGAGCCTCGTTCAAATTCAGTTCATTTTTACAGGAAACAAGCCGGGCTTCGTAAGGAGCATAGATAAAGATATTTAAAAGTTCTTCTTCTTTATGACCGCAGGATCTTAGCAAATGATCAGAACAACGACCAACAATAACACAGTCCTCTGTTCTGGCAAGGTCTAAGATTACACTTTTTTCCATTTCATATACTTTATTCTGCATTGCAGCAGAACCTAATCCAAGAGGATACATCATCTTACCAAAAATAGAAAGCTTCTTATCCTCAAATCCGGATAACTCGTCAATATTGCCGCGGAATTCTTTGGCGGCAAGTTCGATGATATCACGGTCGTAATAATTGAAGTTCAGTTTTTCAGCGACTAATTTAGCAATCAGTCGTCCCATACTACCGAATTCACGGGTAACAGTGATTACTTTTCCCATTAAAATCACCCTGCCTTTCTGTATTCTTTTAAAGAAATTTATGACTAAGTACTTAGATTGAAAACATTATTACATTATCCAAACTTGAAGTCAAACGTTTTGCCAAAAAGGAAAAAATATTCTTCCAGCAGAAAAATATTTTTCACCAGATTCTTGTGAGAAAGTTAAAAATAATCCTCTTTCTTAAAAAAATTTTGAGTTTACAAAGCCGGAAATTTAAGATTATAATGAAGCCACAACAAAGCCGCAGGGCTTGAAAATAAAAATAAATGCAAAGGCGCATGGATATGTTTAAAACATAGAAATGCGTCTTTTTTGTTTTTCAAGTTATGTGGTGGATTGAAAAAATTTAGATATGGAGGTAATTATTATGACACATGGAGACATTTCATCAAGCGCAGATAATGTAGGAGTAGCAGTTGTTAACTGGAAGATGCCAAGAATGCATACAAAGGCAGAAATCATGGAGAACTGTAATAAAATTTCAGACTATATTAAAGGTTTAAAGACAGGTATTCCAGGATTGGATTTAGTAATCTTCCCAGAATATAGTACTCATGGTATCATGTATGACTTCAACGAAATGATGGAGTTAGCCACAACAGATGACGGCGATGAAGTACAGATATTTAAGAAAGCATGTATCGATAATAAGGTATGGGGTGTGTTCTCCTTAACAGGTGAAAGACATGAAGAACATCCAAACAAAGTTCCATACAATACCTTGATCTTAATTAACGATAAAGGTGAAATCGTTCAGAAGTACAGAAAAATGATTCCATGGACACCAATCGAAGGCTGGTATCCGGGAGACAGAACTTATGTAACAGAAGGACCTAAGGGATTAAAAATCAGCTTGATCATTTGTGATGATGGTAACTATCCTGAAATCTGGCGTGACTGTGCAATGCGAGGTGCAGAATTGGTAATTAGATGTCAGGGTTATATGTACCCGGCAAATCAGCAGGAAGTAAATGTAGTACCTGTTATGGCATGGTGTAACAATGTATACGCTGCGGTAGCAAATGCAAGCGGACATGACGGAGTCTACAGCTACTTTGGAAATTCTTCCATCTGTGGATTTGACGGACATGTTCTTGGTATGACAGGAACAGAAGATTACAGTTATCAGTATGCACAGTTATCCGTAAGTGCTATTCGCGATGCAAGAGCAAACTGGCAGTCACAGAATCATCTTTATAAATTATTACACAGAGGTTATACCGGAACTATTAATTCTAAAGAAGATCGTTATGGTGAACCGGAATGTCAGTTTGAGTTCTATCGTAACTGGGTAAATGATCCAAAGGGAACACAGGAAAAGGTAGAAGCTATGACAAGAAAGCTGCCGGGTGTAAAATATGCACCAATTGACGGAATACCGCATGAAGAATAGATAGTAGATTATCATCTCTAAAAGAATGACATAAAGAAGTGGCAAGGAGGAAAAAATATGAAAAAAAATTATCTGAAAAAACTTACAGCATTAGCATTAACGGTTGCAATGGTAGGAACTATGACAGCCTGTGGTGGCTCTGAAGGAAGTTCTTCTTCAGGAGATACCATTAAAGTTGGTATTCTTTTCTCAGAAAGCGGTTCCACAGCTTTGGTAGAAAAGACAATGACAAATGCCTGTATCATGGCATTTGATGAAATCAATGAAGCAGGTGGTATTAATGGAAAGAAGATAGAATACATTCATGAAGATTATGCTTCGGAACCGGCAACCGCAACAGAAAAGATAAAAAAATTAATCCAGCAGGATGAGGTAGTGGCAACTGTAGGATGTTATACATCTGCAAGCCGTCAGGCAACCTTGACCACTTTAAAAGAGGAAAATTCTTTATTAGTATATCCAACCTATACAGAAGGAGAAGAGGTTCATCCAAACTGTATTTATGTAGGATGTATGCCAAATCAGCAGGCAACAGAATTTATTCCATACCTTTTAGAAAATGTAGGAAAGAAAGTATTCCTGGTTGGTTCTGATTATGTATTCCCTAAGACCTGTAACAAACAGGCAAGGGCATTGATAGAAATGTATGGTGGTGAAGTGGTAGGAGAAGAATATGTACCTCTTGGAGGTACGGATTTCTCAACCGTTTGTAACAAGATTAAAGATTCCGGTGCAGAATTAGTATATTCTGCGGTTGTAGGAGATTCTAATACGGCATTCTTTAAAAACTATACCCAGTATGGTTTAAATTCAGAAACTACACCAATTTGTTCTATCGCCATTGATGAAAGTAACTTACAGGCAATTGGTGCAGAATATGGAGAAGGACATTATGCTTCCATGCCATATTTCTCTTCTTTAGATAGTGAAGCATCCAAGGCTTTTGTGGAAAAATACAACAGCTTATATAATGATGGTACTGTAGTAACGGTATTAACAGAGTCTGCATACGCAAGCTGCTACTTATTGGCAGAAGCCTTAAAAAATACAGAAGATCCAACAGATACAGATGCATTGATTGCAGCGTTCTCAGGTGTAGAATTTGATGCACCTCAGGGTAAGGTTAAAGTGGATGAAGAAAATCATTGTACATGGTTGTACTCAAGATTTGCAAAGATTCATGATGGAAAATTTGATATCATCTATTCCTCCGAAGAATCATTACGTCCGGAACCTTGGCCGGCAGTATTATACCCTGAGTATGAATCAACCAACTTTATGCCAGGCTGGGATGATCCAAATTGTTATCCACAGTAAAACTGTTTGTAAATCCAGCGCTGCTCAATGGGGAGTGGTTGCTGGATTTTACTATATAAATATATGTATATTAGATAAGAAAGGAAGTGGGAAAATGGAAACACTTATCTCACAGATTATAAATGGTTTAAATCAGTCAGCAGTATTATTGATTGCTACACTGGGACTTTTGATTATCTTTGGGTTGATGAATGTTATTAACATGGCACATGGTGAAATGATTATGATAGGCGGCTTTTGTGCTTATATTGTAACTTCTGTGTGGAACATGCCATTTATTATAGCAATTATTTTTTCTTTTATTGTCACAGCTTTATTTGGTGCATTAATTGAAATTGGCGTTATCAAACGATTGTATTCAAAGCCTACGGAAACCATACTGGCAACTTATGCAATTTCCATTATTCTTACAGAAATCGCCAGAATGATATGGCCACTATCACAAAACGTTGACATGCCAATACCAGGTGTATTAAAAGTAGGAAGCGTAGCAATACCATACTATAATATTTTTGTAGTTGGTATGTCATTAGCCTTATTGATATTTACCATTATCTTCTTTAAGAAAACAAAATTCGGAAAAGAAATCGGTGCAATTACTCAGAATCGCCAGATGACAGAATGCCTTGGAATTAAGACTTCTAAGATTGACACCTTAACATTTGCTTACGGTGCAGGTCTTGCTGGAATTGCAGGATGTATTCTGGCACCAACCATTGGTGTATCATACAACATGGGAAGTGTATATTTAACAGACTGTTTCCTGACCGTTGTAGTCGGCGGTGTACAGTCTATGGTGGGAATGGCTGCTTCTTCCGCAATTATTGGAGAAGGAAGAACCATACTTGCCGGATTTAGTAATGAAACATGGGCTAAAATTATCATATTCCTTTTTGTAATTGTACTCTTGAGATTTAAGCCGGAAGGACTGTTTCATAAAGAGAAACGTTAAATGTGAAACACGTGAATACATAGGAAGGAGCATGATTGTATGTTGAAAAATGGTTTACAAGGTATCAGGAAGGCGAAATTAAATCGTTATATAGATGTTGCCGTTTTGATCTTTTTATTAATATTTCCTTTGCTTGTAAAGGAATTCAGAGTGGAGATGATGAGCAGATATCTCTGTTATGTAATCTTTGCATTATCTTTAGACTTATTATGGGGCTATACCGGATTATTAAGTCTTGGACATGCAGTATTGTTTGGAATGGGCGGATATATGATAGGAATCTGCTATCAGATTCAGAATGGTGTGCCTGCTTTCATGACAAGAGAAGGATTAAATGAGATTCCATGGTTCTATATCCCATTGCAAAATCCTATTATAGCATCTATTATAGGTATAGTACTACCTGCATTATTTGCATGGATATTAGGAAGCTTTATTTTTAGCAGTAAAATTAAAGGTGTATTTTTTACCATTATTACATTGGCACTGGCACAGATTTTTAAAGACTTTATTATTAATATCCAAAAGTATACCAATGGATTTAATGGTCTTCAGGGAGTGAAAAGATTTGCAATAAATGGTGGCGAGGCTATGGATAGAATTCCATATTATTATCTGGTACTGGCTATTACTGTATTAGTATTTTTATTCTGCCTCTGGCTGTCAAAGAGCCGTGTAGGTAAAATTGCAACATCTATTCGTGAAAATGAAGCAAGACTTGGATTTTTTGGATATAATGCTTCTAAGTTCAAAATTTTAATCTTTGCAATTTCCGGTGCCTTAGCAGGACTGTCAGGAGTGCTTTACACACCGGCAACCAGTTCCATTACACCGGAAGATATCGGAATTGCAGCATCCACCGCAGTGGTTGTATGGATTGCCGTTGGAGGAAGAGGAAACCTTACCGGAGCTGTAGTGGGAACATTACTTATTAACTGGGCACAAAGTTTGTTATCAGAACATTTTGCATCTTATTGGCAGTTAATTTTAGGAGCAGTACTTTTAATCATTATCTTCTTTATTCCAAATGGAATTGTAGGACAGCTTTTGGAAACACAACATAAAGCTGCCATGGAAAAGGTAAGAAGAAAGCAGAATGAAGCAGTTACAGCAGGAAAGGAGGCATAGGTATGAGTGAAACCATGTTAAAAATAGAAGATTTATCTGTGTCTTTTTCCGGATTTCATGCAATTAGTAATGTGGATTTGGAAGTAAAAAAAGGCAGTGTTCACGTAATCATCGGACCAAACGGTGCCGGTAAAAGTACACTAATGGATTTAATCACAGGTAAAACAAAACCTACCGGTGGAAAAATCTTATTTGAGGGAAGTGACATTACGGGAAAAGAACCGGGAGTCATTGCTTCGAAATATAAAATTGGACGTAAATTCCAGGGACCGAATGTATTTGATAATATGACAGTTTACGAAAATATTGAAATTTCATTAAAGGGATATACTTCAGTGGCAAAGGCATTTAGTTACCGTAGAACTCCAAAAATAATGGAGAAAATCAAAGGCATTCTTGATATGATTCAGCTTTATGACCAGAGAGATATGATGGCAACGGAATTATCTCATGGACAAAGACAGTGGTTAGAGATTGGAATGGTTATTGCCCAGTCCCCATCATTAATTATTCTTGATGAGCCGGCAGCCGGAATGACAGATGTAGAAACATATAAAACCGGTGAACTGGTAAAACAGCTGGCAGGAGAGCATACCTTACTTGTAATTGAACATGATATGGAATTTGTAGAGCAGATTGCAGAAGTAGTAACCGTACTTCATCAAGGTAAGGTATTGGCAGAAGGAAGTTTTCAGGAAGTAAAGAATAATCCGGAAGTAATAAAAGTATATCTTCAGGATGAAAACGGGGAGGGATTTTAATGTTAGAACTGAAAGATATCAGAGTAAATTATGGTAAAAGTAAGATTATTAACGGAATCAGCCTTGAAATAAATAAAGGTGAGAAACTGGCTGTTATGGGAAGAAACGGAGTAGGTAAAACTACTTTGTTAAAATCCATGATAGGAATTCTTCCATTGGAAGAAGGAACCATTAGTTTGGAAGATAAAGATATTTCCAATACGATGCCGCACCAGCGTTCCCGATTTGGAATTGCCTATGTGCCTCAGGGAAGAGAGATTATTCCTGACTTGACGGTAGAGGAAAATTTAGATCTGGGTGGATATGCACATACAGCAGACTTAGCAGGTCAGAAGGAAAAAGTACTGGAATATTTTCCAGCCCTGAAAGTTCATCTGAAAAGAAAAGGCGGTGTATTGTCAGGTGGTCAGCAGCAGCAGTTAGCTATTGCGAGAGCCTTGATGTCAGAACCAAAAATGTTGTTGTTAGATGAACCTACCGAAGGTATTCAGCCAAATATTGTGGCAGAAATTGCCACCATTCTGGAAAGAATACGAAAAGAAATGAATTTGACACTTGTGATTGTAGAGCAGAATATTAAATTTGCAAAAAAAATAGCAGATCACTATGTAATTCTTCAGAAAGGGCAGATTGTATCTCAGGGAGAGATGGAATCACTAAATGAGGAAACCATTAATAAGTATCTTGCTGTATAATGTATAGTATAATAAGGTAAGAAAGTTAAATTTTGGTGATTGTTCTGCCACTTAGACGAAAGAAAGGAGAGTACTTTGGTATGGCTAGTATGATGATTGTTGATGATTATGAGATCTTTAGAAAACAGCTTAAGGATTTGAAATGCTGGAGTGAGCATCAAAATATTCGTCTGCTGGGTGAAGCAGATAACGGGATAGATGCCTTAAGATTTTTAAGAAAGCAGCCAATCGACATTCTGTTGACTGATATTAAGATGCCAAGGTTGAATGGGCTGGAGCTTTTAGAGCATGTGAAGCAGGAAAATCTATGTAAATGTGTGATTCTCCTAAGTGAATATGCAGATTTTGAATATGCAAGAAAAGGTCTGGTACTGGGAGCTTTTGATTATATTATCAAGCCGGTAAAGAGTAACTCTCTTAGCAAAGTGTTAGGCAGAGCAATGCAGTTTCTGGAAGATGAAGAATCGAAACAGCATGAATTTAGTGCAGAGTGCAGAATTCTCACAGAAAGCATTATAAAGAGCAGCAGTAATTATGAAATTCAGGTAAAAGAGTTAATAGAAAAATGTTTTAAATCCGTTGAAGATGACATTGTAAAGGGTGTTGTGCTGCTTATAGATTCATTAAATGAAGTAGTGCAGTTAGTGGCAGAAACTTATAAGTGGATTTCTATGCTGGTCACTTCACCTGAGGAAATATGTACACGTATGCTGCAGGCAGATGATAAGTATATGGCATCGGCGCTATTTGAAAATTATATGATGGAATTGTATGTTACGGTAGTAAATTATTATCCGCCAAATATGTCAGCACTGTCTATGAAAGTAGTAGATTATATTTTATCCCATCCTTATGACAGACTCACATTGATGGACACCGCAGAGGTTTGTTACGTGAGCCACACTTATCTTAGCCATCGGTTTAAGCTGGATATGGGAAAATCCTTTGTGGATTACATTGTTTCGTTAAAAATGCAGATTATTAAGAAACTTCTGGCGGAAACGGAAATGAGTTTTTTAGAGATTGCAGAAAAATTAGGATATGATGATTATAAGTATATGGGAAGGCTTTTTAAGAAAACATATGGTTTTACGTTATCAGATTACCGGCGTATGCAGTCCGACCAGTAAAAAGTTTTTCATTTGTAGGCAGGAGCATGGATATGAAAATAAAAAGAGAGAATAGGTTATTGTACATACTAATTTTACTTATTATTGTTCTTTTTGCTGTATATATAGTAAAAGAAAATAAGGAAAAGCAGATGGAGGATGAGGAAAAGACAACTATAGAGGAAACAACAGAATCCATATCAGACGAAACAATTCGAGTAGGATTGCTATTCTCTGCCACAGGTACTTCTGCTTTAGTAGAAAAATCTATGCAGAATGCGGCGATGATGGCTTTTGATGAAATCAATGAAAATGGAGGCGTGGATGGAAGAAAGATAGATTATATTTTGGAAGATTACTCCTCCAGTCCTGCATTAGCTGGAGAAAAAATAGAGTATCTTATTGATAAGGAAAAGGTGGTGGCAACCATTGGCTGCTATTCTTCTGCCAGCAGACAGGCAACCTTACCGGTGTTGGAAAAATACCAGTCCCTTTTAATTTATCCAACTTATACAGAGGGGGAGGAAGAACATCCAAATGTAATTTATACTGGTGCAATGCCAAATCAGCAGACCTCAGAGTTTATACCCTGGCTTATGGAGCAATGTGGAAAAAAAGTTTTCTTAATCGGAACAGATTATATATTTCCTGTAACCTGCAATAAACAGGCCAAGCTTTTGATTGAAGAAAATGGCGGAGAGGTTTGTGGAGAATTGTATCTTCCGGCAGGAGAACTTAATTTCACAGAAGCATTAGAACAGATAAAACGGGCAACCCCGGATTTCATTTATTGTGACTTAATAGGAGATTCTGTGGTTTCTTTTTATAAACAGTATTATAAAATGGGATTTTCTATGGAAGAATGTCCTATTGCATCTATTACAACGGATGAAATGACATTACAACAGATGGGAAAAGAGTGTTCGGAAGGTTCCTACGCGTCTATGAATTATTTTTCTGCATTGGATACAGAAGCAAGCAGACAGTTTGTAGAAAAATATCAGGAATATGTTAATGATGGTACCAGTGTTAATTGTCTTGCGGAAGCAGTTTATGACAGCTGTTATCTATTGGCAAAGGCATTGGAAAAAGTATCGGATCCTTATGATACAGAAAGCTTGATTCAGGCATTTTCAGGTTTGGAGTTTGATGCACCTCAGGGTAGAATACAAATAGATGAGGAAAATCATTGTACATGGATGTATTCCAGATTTGCCAAGGTGCATGATGGAAAATATGAGATTGTTTATCAGTCAGATGAATTGATAAAACCGGATCCATGGTCGGTAATTACATACTAAAAGAAAAGGAAGGTGTATTCTGATGAAAAACTTAGAGAAGCGAAAGCTTATACTGGCTCTTTTAGCAGGATACAGTAGTTTATTCTTAACAAAATTTTCTCTATGTATTGACCGGGCGTATGACGTATATTTTATGCCTGGAATCGTAGTACCCATTATCATAGCGATGTTATATGGAGGAAAATACGCATTTCTTTGCTGTACCTTGGGATTATCCATGTTTCAGCCTTTCCTGATTGCAAATTATAATGGCTGGGGAAATTTAGCCGCCTCTCTGGGAATACTGATATGGTCTGTAGGACATGGTATTTGTATGGATGAGCGACGGCGTAATCAGACTCCCTTTCCGATTCAATATTTGTATCAGCTAGTATTTATATTAATCTTTTTAATTGTAAATAAGCCATTGATACAAATGCTGGTGAAATGGAACAAATATTTTCCGGTAAAATCATATTCCTATCTGCCGGTAAATATAATTAATGCCAATGGTATTATTCTTCTGGAAATTATGACATTGTGCGTATTGGCAGTTAATATGCTGATTATGATGCCTGTGGTGAAACGTTATCTGGGTGAAAAAACTGCTGTATATGATAATTACAGTTATATGGTAATAGGAATTACCATACTGGGGGTAACATTAACTGCAGTATCTGCCAGCAACTATATTAATGAATTATTCTGTATTACAGTGTCAGTGAATGATTATCAAAGTAATATCGGTTCCACACAGCTTATGCTTCTAAAAGCAGTTTTCATTCTTTTGGTGGGAGACGTAATACTGCATTTTATTCATTTTTATTGTAAAAAGCAGAGTTATCAGCTGGAAATGTCTAAGATACAGGAAGCCGTATTTGAATCCAGTAACGATATGATCTGGAGCATTAACGGTGTTACTGGAGAAATCCAGACAGCGAACCATGTGGCACGAGATTTTTTTCAAAGAAAGAATCCAAATTACCAGTCTGTGCCTTTTATAGAAATCTTTGATAAGGAAGAAGTAGATTTCTGGTGTGATGTAATGGATAAGGTGGCAGAAGCAGAAGATTATCAAACAGAATATTATAATAAAGATAATAAACATTATTATGACTTGCAAATGCATTACATAGAGCTGGGCAATCATCAGTATGACATGGCAGTATTTGCCAAAGATATTACAGATGAAATTCTTTTAAATGAACAGATTCAGGAAATGAATGATGAATTGGAAAATCGTGTGTTAGAGCGGACAAAGGAAATACAGAATGCATATAAAACTTCTGAGAATTTCGGTTATACTGTGGCACATGAATTGAAAGCACCATTAAGAGCCATTGGATTATATTGTAATGTGATTATGGAGCAGGGAAAAGATGTGCTGCCGGCAGAAGCAAAAGAAGCAGCAGAAAAGATTGACGGTTATTCCATAAAGTTAGTGAATCTTGTAAATGAAATTCTAAATTATACCAAGTTAAAGAATAAAAAATTTAAGATAGTAAGAATCCGTATGAATAAATTAATTCAAAGTAATGTAGAAGAATTCCAGGTGTTAAATCCAAACCAGAAAATAGAGCTGGTATCGGATAGACTGCCAGATGTTATGGCAGATGAAATGATGCTCAATTGTTGTATTCACAATATTATTTCAAATGCAGTGAAATTTTCTTCCAAAAAAGAAAAAACAACCATACATATTACCTGGGAGGAAAACGAAAAGGAATACATTTTCCATATTGCAGATAACGGAGTAGGTTTTGACATGAAAGAATCCGGAAAATTATTTCAATTGTTTGGAAGAATGCATGCGGATTCGGAATATGAAGGAAATGGTATTGGTCTTGTGACTGTGAAAAATATCATTGAAAAACATGGCGGTAGATTTTTCTTAGAGGCAGAGTTAGAAAAAGGATGTACCGTTACATTTTCTCTGCCAAAATAGAAGGAGGCTAAATTATGCGATTAACACCAAAGGAGCAGGAGAGGCTGATTATTTTTGAAGTTGCAGAAATTGCAAGAAGACGTTATAAGAGAGGACTTCGACTGAATTATGTGGAGGCAACAGCCATTATCTGTGATGAAATTTTAGAACAGGCAAGAGAAGGAAAAAAGACAGTATCAGAATTGATTGAGATGGGTTCCTTGATTTTATCGGAAGAAGATGTTATGGAAGGAACTGCTGCACTGATACCGGAGCTTCAGGTAGAAGCATTGTTTCCGGATGGAACAAAATTAGTGACCATTCACCAGCCAATCAGGCTTGAGAAAAAAGAAGATACGGTAAAGGATTTATTGTCTTTTGCCTATATGAGTTAAGGGGGCAGACTCTATGGAAGAATATAAGATTGGACAAGTATTTTACGCAGAAGGCGATATTATTTTAAATGAAGGAAAACGCACAGAAACTTTGATAGTTACCAATATGGGTGACAGACCCATTCAGGTAGGTTCTCATTTTCATTTTTTTGAAGTAAATAAGTTTTTAAGCTTTGACAGAAAAAAAGCTTTTGGCATGCGCCTGGATATTCCTTCCGGCACAGCAGTGCGATTTGAACCGGGAGAAGAAAAGGAAGTTACGTTGACAGAATATGGCGGAAATAAAGTTATGTGTGGCTTTAATGGGCTGACTATGGGTGCCATTGAAGATGAAAAAGTGAAGGAACAGGCATTTATAAAGGCAAAGGAATCCGGATTTTTGGGAATGTGATTAGGCAGTAAAATATGGATTCTGTTAATCCGGTAAAGGAGGAAAATTCATGGCAAAAAAAATGACAAGAAAAGAATATGTAGATTTGTATGGACCGACAGTGGGAGATAAGCTTCATCTTGGAGATACCGGTCTTGTAATAGAAATTGAAAAAGACTACAATGCGGACTGCTATGGAAATGAAGCAGTATTCGGAGGCGGCAAGACACTTCGTGACGGTATGGGACAGGCACCGGGGGTAGATACCAATCAGGGTGCACTGGACTTTGTAATTACTAATATTACAATTATAGATCCTTTTTATGGCATTGTAAAAGGAGATATTGGAATCAAAAATGGAAAAATTGTAGGAATCGGTAAAGCAGGTAATCCGGATACCATGGAAATCACACCGGGCCTGATTGTAAGTCCAAATACCAATATTATTTCAGCAGATCCAGGTATGATTGCCACACCGGGTGGTATTGATGTGCATGTACATTTTGACAGTATGCAGTTGGCATACGAAGCACTTTCTAACGGACTTACCACAATGCTTGGTGGTGGGAAAGGACCGGTAACGGTAGGAATTGAATCTCCGGGTCCTTACAATCTTCAGAGAATGATTGAAGCATTTGAAGATATTCCGGTTAATGCAGGATTTTTAGGAAAAGGGAATTCCAGTCGTCCGGATGCGCTGGTGGATCAGGCGTTGGGAGGATGTATTGGTCTGAAACTTCATGAAGACTGGGGGGCTACTCCTGCAGCGATCGACCAGTGTCTAAAAATTGCAGATGCATATGATTTTCAGGTACAGATTCATACAGACACATTAAATGAGGCGGGATATGTGGAACGTACGTTGGAAGCCATCAACGGAAGAACTATGCATGCATATCATACAGAAGGTGCAGGCGGCGGACATGCACCAGATATCTTAAAAGTGGTTGGAATGCCTAATATTCTGCCGTCTTCTACAAATCCAACCAATCCATATACGATTAATACATTAGAGGAACATCTGGATATGATTATGACATGTCACCATCTGAATCCAAATGTACCGGAAGATGTGGCATTTGCAGATTCCAGAATCAGAGGACAAACAATTGCAGCGGAAGACGTTTTACATGATATGGGAGCAATCAGTATGTTGGGATCTGACTCTCAGGGAATGGGACGTGTGGGAGAAAGTATTCTAAGAACTTGGCAGTTGGCTGCAAAAAATAAAATGCAAAGAGGAAGACTTCCGGAAGAAAAGGGAGATAATGACAACCAGAGAGCATTACGTTATCTTTCAAAATATACCATCAATCCTGCAATCACCTTTGGAATTGATGATTATGTAGGCTCTTTAAGACCGGGTAGAATGGCAGATATTGTTATCTGGAAAAATACTTTCTTTGGAGCAAAGCCGGAAGTGGTATTAAAAGGCGGATTTATTGCATGGTCAGTCATGGGTGATGCCAATGCTTCCTTGATGACTTGTGAACCAATTCTTTATAAGCCTCAGTTTGGTGCAAAAGGAAATAATATAAACAGAACTTCAAAAATCTTTGTGACACAGGCAGCCATTGACCATGGTTTAGCAGAAAAACTGCCAGTGTCAGGAGTGAAACTTTTACCGGTAAAGAATACCAGAAATCTTGGAAAAAAAGATATGATGTACAATAATTATTGTCCGAATATTCGAATTGATCCGGAAACTTATGAGGTATTTGTGGATGATGAATTAATTACCTGTGAACCTGCAAAAGTATTGCCGTTAGCACAGAAATATTTCTTCCGGTAATTTTAAAAGAGCAAGGAGAAAGATTATGGGAGAACTGGAACGAATACAATTAATGCACCTGTGTTCGAATGTATTTCCCACAGGTATATTTACTCATTCATTTGGATATGAGGGAATGTTGGAAGCCGGAATGGCAAAAGATATATCTTCTTATGAAAATTATTTGTCCGGAGTATTGAAAATGGGTTCCGGAAAAGCCGACACAGGCTTGGTTCGATTTGCTTATGAACAGCCCGAACGGTTGACAGAATGGGATGAACTTTGCACTGCATTGAAACCGTCTAAGGAGCTTCGAATGGCTTCTTCACGGACAGGAAAAGCCTTTGTGAAAGCATTTACAAAAATGTATCCGGGAACGTTGCTAGAACAGGCAGAATTGGAAAATTTTAATTATCCGGTAGTTTTTGGATATGCATGCAAGTATCTTGGAATATCTCTGTCGGCTGCATTGGAAGCATACCTGACCGGAACGCTGTTAGCTTATGTTCAGGTAGCAATCAAGCTGATTCCTTTAAGTCAGATTGACGGACAGGTGGTAATAAAAAATGTTTATCCGGAGGTTTTGCAATGTGTGAAGCAGGCAATGGAGATGGAGGAGGAAGATATGTTTTCTTTCACTCCTATGCTGGATATAGCATCCATGAATCATGAAACACAGGAATCCAGGATGTATATGTCGTAAATGCGATGGCTATTTTAGAAAGGTGTGGTATAATAGGATGGAACCAAATGGAAAATTGCAGTTAGAATTTAAACGGAAACAATCGGGAGAAACTTATGTTTCAAAACAATATTTTAAACTTCCATTGCAGGTGTTTCCCGCAAATTATTTAGACAAAGATGGAACGGCATTTTTGTATCTATTAAATCCAAGCAGTGGAATGTTAGAAGGAGATTTGTTCGATATTCAGTTCCATTTGAAAGAGCAGTCAGCAGCGGTAATCACCACACCTTCTTCCAATAAAATTTACCGTTCTAAGGGCGAAGATACCAGACAGGAAATAAATGCCACAGTAGAAAGCGGAAGTGTGCTGGAATATCTGCCGGAACATAATGTTCCCTATAAGGAATCCAGATTTTATCAAAAAAGTGTATTTCATGTTGAAAAGAATGGGAGTTTGTTCACCTGGGATGCAGTGATGCCAGGAAGAATGGCAAGAAATGAAAGCTTTGATTTTACATCGTATCGTTCTAATATATCTTTATATTACGACGGATATTTAAAACTTCGTGAAGGAATGAAACTTTTTCCGGCGGATTTTGATCCTCATAATGTGGCAGTTCTGGAGCATTATCATATTTTTGCAACGGCTTATCTGGTGGCAGAGAAAATTACAGAGGGTCTGACGGAAAAATTGAAAACATATATGGATGGTGTGGAAGGAATCTGCGGAGGATGCTCCATGCCTGATGAACATGTACTTGTTGTAAAAGTACTGTTTGAAACATCATTAGGAATGCAGAACATCTTATGGAATATTTGGAATATAGTCCGTAAAGAAATGTATCAGAAGGAGGCATTCCGTATTCGTAAATATTAATAAAGCGGATGCTTTTCACATTTAGATAAAGGTGCAGCCGGAAGGGAAGTGAAGGTATGAGTAAAAATGCACATACACATATTACTGAAAATGGGCAGGTGATTGTCCATGATCATGAGCATGGACACAAACATACTCACAGTCATAAGGAAACTAAGGCGGTATTAAACCGTTTATCAAAGATTGCAGGGCATATTAATGCCATAAAAAATATGGTGGAGGATGAGCGTGACTGCAGCGAAGTACTGGTTCAGTTAGCAGCGGTAGATGCTGCAGTCAAAAGCGTCAGCCGTGTTATTTTGAAAGACCACATTTCCCACTGTATTGTGGAAGCTGCAAAAGAAGGAGATATAAAAGTTATTGATGAATTAAATGAGGCGTTGGATAAGTTTTTAAAGTAGAAATTTGTACCGGTTGATAAATTTAAGTAAAAATAATAAAGTTTTCCTAAATTGTGGTATAATATCCCCATAGATAATGAAACCTGTAAAAATGTATCGGGTGTTTTTAGTGAGGGAAGAAAATGAAAAAAACAAACAGACATGCTTATTTAATCATTGCTTTTAATAACTGGCCTATTTTAGAAAAACTAATCCGGCTGTTAGACCATGAACGGAATGATATTTACATTCATATTAACAGTGCCATTATGGACTTTGACTTTGATTATTTTCAGGGACTGGCGGAAAAGTCCAAGGTATATTATACAGAACGATTTCATACGGAATGGGGGACACCGAGACTTATGGTGGCGCAGATGTATTTTCTGCAAATGGCCCATGGTATAGAAAATTATCAGTACTATCATGTATTATCAGGTGCCTGCATGCCTTTAAAGACGCAGGATGAAATTCATAAATTTTTCGATGAAAATAATGGAAAGGAATTTGTTCATTTCACTTGTCCACCACCAATTGAACGGAGAATTTATGACAGATATGCATATGACCATAGATTTCATAAGCATATTAGAGAAAACAGTATTGTAAAGAGAATTTTATTTGGAGTAATTCTGGAAAATATATACGTGGGGGCACAAAAGCTTTTCAAAGTGGACAGGCAGAAAAGTAATCCATATGAATTATGCTTTGGTTCGTCCTGGTTTAGTATCACTGACGAATTTGCCTTTCATATTTTAGAACACTGGGATTATCTGCTGAATTCTTTTAAACATACATTTGCACCGGATGAAATTTACGTACAAACCCTTGCGTATAATTCAAAATTTAAAGACAGATTATATTATGATAAAATGGATGACAATTATATAGCGTGTATGCGCTATATTGATTGGAATCGGGGAAATCCATACAGTTTTACCATCAACGACTATGATGAACTAATGAAATCCGGCTGTCTGTTTGCCAGAAAATTTGATTTGAAGACGGAGGAGCAAAGGCAGATTGTGGACAAGATTTATGAAGAACTGATGGAAAAGCAATAGTGAATATAGAAATTTGAAGAGATGTGGTGTGACAAAACGAAAAGAATGCGTTGAATTTAATATGTAACAGTTCAGCCTTCTGGTTGGAAGGACGCTCATAAGTGCTGCTCTTCGAAGACGATAGGTTTAAATGTAACAATTTGCATTTTGAAAGTTGTGATGCACAGTGATTTAGCCAAATGAAATAGCCACATTCAACTTTGCCGTTTTCCAAGAACAGCCCATAGCCGATACCTGAATTGTCACGCCGCCAAATCCCTCTTCTTGTAACAAACAAATGCTGCAACCAATGAAATCAATGTGATGCCAAGACCTATTATGTACATAGCATTTCCTGCCATTTCTCCCGAAAATATATCTGATGCATTACTATAATAAAACGGTGTAATATATTTTGCATTTTCAAATGCAGGGATAACACGGCATAAAAGGTCCATCATATAGAAAATTACCGCAAGTCCGATGGTAGCACCTATCATTTTCTTTTTGCAGACAGCAGATATCAAAAAACAAATGGTTCCAATTTCCAAGCACATGAAGAATGCCAGAATATGATATGTTAAAAAGTATTTCATATCAGGCATTTCTCCCATCCATAAGAAACCAAATAATATGAAGCCTATGCAAATAAGATGAAAGGCAATTAAAAGTACTACAAAAGCTCCATATTTTTCCCCGATAATTCTGTATCTTCCAAGAGGAAGGGTATTTAAAAATTCACTGGTATGGCCTTCTTCTTCTTTAGCAACCATTCCATTTCCCAACATGGCAGCAAACATGGCACCGCCTAAGGAAAGCATAATGGAAATTTCTATGGCATAATAGCCTTCTAAAGTTCCGATGCTGACTTTATCCATTCCCAGTGCTTGAGAAAAACTTCCCATATTGGCATACATATCGGACATCTGTTCAATGGAATCTCCCAGACTGTCATACATTAAAAGACATCCAAAACATATACTGCCCAGACATAACGCCCAGATAAGCAGCACTTTTAAATTTAATTTACATTCCTGACGTAATAAATACATAAGTGATACACTCCCTTCTATTCATAAAAATGCATAAATACTTCTTCTAAAGATGGCTCTTCCACAATAAAATCCTGTACATCCAGTCCGTAAAGTGCCGAAATCAGTGCGTTCATTTCACCTTGATAGGTAAAGAAAACCTCATTTCCCTGTATGGTTACTTCAGACATCCCCGCAAGTTTTGGAATATCGGTACTGCCAGTAATTTTTACTTTACGGAGATTGGATTTAATTAAATTAGCTACCGTATCTACGGTTACCAGCTCACCTCTACGGATGATACCTGCGTGTTTACAGTATTTTTTTACTTCAGGTAGCACATGAGAGGATAAAAAGCAAGTAGCCCCTTCTTTGTTCCGTTCCATCAACAGGTCAAAGAAAGCTTCCTGCATTAATGGATCCAGTCCTGAAGTTGGTTCGTCAAAAATCAGTAAATCCGGTTTATGCTGCAGGGCACAAACAATGCTGATTTTTTTGCGGTTTCCTAAAGAAAGCTCTGATATCTTCTTTTTTGTGTCTATTTCCAAGCAGTCACACAATTTTGCTGCTTCCCTGCTACAGTCCAAACCTCTTACTTTTGCAGCATATTTAATCACATCTCCTGCTTTCATAGAAGGATAAAACATGGTTTCTGAGGGCATATAGCCCACTTTTTTAAGAATTTCTGTCTGCTCTTTTCCTACATTTTTGCCAAGGATACTTGCTTCTCCAGAGGATGGATGAATCATTCCAAGAAGACAACGGATGGAAGTGGACTTTCCGGCACCATTGGGACCAAGATAGCCAAAGATATCTCCTTCCTCCACTTTTAAGGAAACGTCAGCGATTCCTCTGTTTTTACCATAAAATTTTGTTAGATGTTTTGTTTCTATTGCATAGGTCATTGGCTTCTACCTCCTTTTTTATATTCACTTAACATATCGTTTAATTGGTCTGTGTCTATATCACGCTTGATTTTATTAATAAGATATACGCAGAAATAGGTAAAGATGAAATAACCTATAAAAATCAGTGTGACAGGAAGACTTCGGTCAAACCAGTTTAAAAAAAAGCTTATCAATCCATAAATTACTGAACATAAGCAAGCACTTAATCCTTCCCTTTTTCCAAAGTGTACTGCTTCATCAAAATTCCTCAAAAGATATACTTGTAAATAGCCCATCAGATAAGTAGTCAGAATCATTTCTGCGATATGAAGCAGGCTTGCAGCGTACACTTTATGCAAAACAAGATATACGCCATGAAAGAATAGAATCACCCAGAAGTACAGGCAGGCTTTGTATTCTATTCCTATTTCAGCACTTAGATAGGTGTGCCATTTTTTTTGGCGGTTTCTTTTTTTCATCTGCTTAGCTCCTTCCGTTTTTTAATTTATTTCGCAATATTCCGGCATATTTTCTTGAAATAATAATTTGTTCTTCATTTTGTAGCGTGGCCAGGATACGCCCTCCCGGTTCACTTTTTAAGCGTTCTATCAGATACAAATTGACAGCCATGGTTCTGGAACATCGGATAATTCCAATATTTTCATACTGTGATATGATTTCCTCTAATTTTTCCCTGATTCGATAGACTTCATTTTCTAAGTAGGCGTACAGTACACCATCCACACTTTCGAAGTAAAACACATCATGTGGTGTAAATAACACTTTTTGGTTATCTGCATTTAGCCCTGTAAGTCTTTTGTTTTTTATAGAAAGCAGGTTCATAATACGAGAAATCTCAGGTGTCATTTTGTGATAGCGAATGATTATCTCATCCTCTATTCGTTCTTCTGTTTTTTGTATGGTTACTTTCATCTTTTGCCCCCTTTCAATTGTATTGTATCGGATTTTCAGATTTATGCAATAAAAAAGGCGGCAGAATGTATTTTTTATGGTTTAGAATACATTCTGCTGCCGTAAAGTGTTTTATTCCCCTGAGATGTCTATCAAAACTTCCCACTTACCATTGCGTTTTCCATTCAAACGGCGAATATAACCGTTTTCCTTTAAGGTGGTCATTTCTCTTTTGATAGTGCGTAGAGATTTTCCGGTTTCTTCTGCCAAATCGGCTTGTGTAATCATAGGATTTTTCAGGATTCTTTTTAGTATAGCTAATTCATCCAACGTAATTTTCAAAGTGCCATTTTGGCACTTTGAAATTTCCGAATTGGCACTTTGAAATTGTTTTTCGTCCATTTCGGGAAGGTAATCCAGATGCATATGTCTATTTTTAAGTTCATAATTTGCCCCTAGCAGTAAATTGCTAAAAAACATTTCCAAAAACTTTGTTGTGGCAAGGATACCGTTTTTTAAATCGTTGTAATTTGCTCTTACCAAAGCATTTCTGAAGTACCATGAGTGTTTTTCAAATACATCATTATTGACTTCAAAACCCAAGGTTTTCATATACTTAATCATAAAAACTGCAGTTGCTCTCGTATTTCCTTCGCAAAAAGGATGTATCTGCCAAATGTCAGAGGCAAACTTCGCAAGATGTTTTACTGAATCAGGTAAGGACAATCCCTCATATGAAAAATGTTTTTCTGTATTGAAATCATAATCCAAAGTTTCTTTGATACTGTTCCAAGAGGCATAAATCACCGTATCGCCTTTCAATATCCACTCTTTTTTGGTGAGGTTATAAGTCCTGATTTGTCCGGCATAGTCGAAGACGCCTTCAAATAGACGGCGATGAATGGATAACCACTCTGCAGGTGAAAATTGAAATGTTTTCTCACCAAGAAGTTTTGCAATTCTTGCAGATACAATATCGGCTTCTTTCGTTCCATCTTCCATTTCCAGACGTTCACTACGTTCTTCGTAATAACTCTGGATTCTTTTCTGGGCTTCATCTATATTGATTTTACCTTCAATATGTTCTTTCGCCGTATCCAGTAAATATGCAGAAGTTTTTAACCCATCTACAGCCTGTAAGCCAATTGCTGTCTGCCATGCTTCGCTTTTTTCAATCTGCTCCGGTTCGCCCTGCCGTATATATTCTTCAAGTTCAAACTGCCAGTTCTTCTCCTGTGACATGGCCGCACATCCTTTCCAAAAAATATTTCCTTACACAATCCTTTTAAACTTCTTCTCCAGTTCATACTTACTCATTGATATAATAGTTGGTCTTCCATGAGGACAATTATATGGGTTTTCCAGGGTCATTAATTCGCTAATCAGTTCGTCCATTTCCTGATAGGACAAGTTCTGGTTTCCTTTTACTGCCGCCTTACAGGACATGGAGGCTAATTTATCCCTTATCATATCAGGATCTAATTTTCCGGTCATGGTATCTAAGCTGTCAATTAACTCGATAAATAATTCCTTTTGTGCCAGACCATACAAATTCATAGGAACAGCTGTGATGGAATATTCCTTACCGCCAAAAGAAGAAATTTCAAATCCCAGTTCTTCAAAGTAAGACTGATATGTATGAAGAATTTCTTCCTCTTTATTGGATAAAGTCAGTATCAATGGCGGGCTGATAAGCTGTGAGGAATGTTCTTTGGATTGCCATAGTTTTACATTCCGTTCATATAAAACTTTTTCATGGGCAGCATGCTGGTCGATAATAAATAATTTATCCTCAAACTCCACAAGCCAGTAGGTTTTAAATAACTGACCGATTATTTTATGCTTGCTTCGGGATTCCGCTGCCAGCAGTTTTGTATCAAACAGTTCCAGCTGTTCCGGTGAAGAAACTTCGAGCGTCTCCTGCTTTTTCTGTTCCAGTGAAGAAACTTCGGGTGTCTTCGGCTTTTCCTGTTTCTGCACTTGATAAATAGGTTCTTCCTTTATCATAGATTTTTCATTTTTGCCGGAAATATCCACAGTGGACGATACTGGCATTTGTGCTATTTGTTGTGCTTGTTCTTTCTCTTTCTGCACTTCTTTCAGAGTTGAACTTTGTTCTTTTGTACTTAAGGTGGCAGTTTCCTTTTTCGAAACATCTTTCTTCTGTGCTGTCTGTATTTCCTGCAACCGCTTTTTTTCAAAAGGTTCCGGTGTTTTTTTGTGTATCACTCGATCTTCTTTTTTATGTTCATCTTTACCAAAGGAAACAATAGGAATCAGCTCTCTGCCGTTTAATGCATCATTTACTGTCATATAGATAAAACGGTATACATCTTCCTGATTTGAAATCCTCAGTTCCATTTTGGTTGGATGTACATTTACGTCTAACATTTTTCCATCAATGGATAAATGAAGAACAGTAAATGGATACTTGTGCTGCATTACAAAGCCTTTATAGGCTTCTTCAATAGCTCTGGATATGATGTTGCTTTTTACGTAACGCCCATTGACAAAATAATTCTCAAAGCTTCGGTTTCCTCTGGATACCAAAGGTTTTCCAATAAAACCGCTTAGGCGTACACCGTTGATTTCGCGGTCAACGGGAATCAGATTGGCAGTAATATCCCGTCCGTATACATGATAAATGATGTCCTTTAAATTGGTGTTGCCGCTGGTTTGCAGTTTTGTCTGATTATTATTAATGAATTTAAAGGAAATATCCGGACGCGACAATGCCATTCGTTCCATTAAATCGCTGATATAACCGGCTTCTGTCTGGTTGGATTTTAGAAACTTCTTTCTGGCGGGAACGTTGTAAAACAGGTTTCGCACCAGAAATGTTGTACCATCCGGTGCGCCGATTTCTTCCATACCTATTTCCGCTCCACCCTCTATTCGGTATCGGCTGCCGGTAAAGTCAGGAGAGGTTTTTGTAATTAATTCTACCTGAGAAACGGCGGCAATACTGGAAAGAGCCTCACCTCGGAAACCAAGAGAGGAAATGCTTAATAAATCTTCGGCATTGCGGATTTTGCTGGTTGCATGACGAAGAAAAGCCGTTTTCACTTCACTTTTTTCAATGCCGCTGCCGTTATCCGTAATTCGTATCAGGCTGGTGCCGCCATCTTTGATTTCCACTGCGATTGCAGTAGCACCGGCATCTATGGCGTTTTCAACCAGCTCTTTTACCACAGAGGATGGGCGTTCCACCACTTCCCCCGCAGCAATTTTATCTATGGTACTTTTATCAAGTACTTCAATCCTTTTCATAGTTTCAACCTTTCCACTTTTACCATCGGTTTTTGATTTTATTTTGTAGCCGGTAGAGTGCATTGAGTGCTTCTACCGGGGTTAAGTTTCCAATGTCGATAGATTCCAGTTCTTTTACAATATCTTTGTCCTGTACGGTATCAAAGAGCGACATTTGTTCTGCCTCGATATCCTGACGGATTGTCTGACCTACAGAGGCTTTTGTACCATTTTCAGCAATTCTTCTGGCATTTACTAAAATATCTGCATCATTTAACTCCTCAGAAATTTCTTTTGCACGTTCAATGACCTTGTCTGGCACACCGGCAAGCTTAGCTACCTGAATACCATAACTTCTATCAGCTCCGCCTTTGATGATTTTACGGAGAAAGACAATGTTATCACCTTTTTCTTTGACAGCGATACAGTAATTATTTACTCCGTCGATTTTTCCTTCTAATTCCGTAAGTTCATGATAATGAGTAGCAAATAAAGTCTTTGCCCCTAAAATTTTTGGATTGCTGATGTGTTCTACCACTGCCCAGGCAATGCTTAATCCGTCAAAGGTGGAAGTTCCACGACCAATTTCATCTAAAATCAGAAGGCTTTTCGAAGTGGCATTTCGTAAAATATTTGCCACCTCAGTCATTTCTACCATAAAGGTACTCTGACCGGAGGCTAAATCATCAGAAGCTCCTACACGGGTAAAAATTCTGTCTACAATACCGATTTTTGCTTCCTGTGCCGGCACAAAGGAGCCGATTTGTGCCATCAGCACAATCAATGCAGTCTGACGCATATAAGTGGATTTACCTGCCATATTTGGTCCGGTAATAATAGAAACTCTATTGTTTCCATTATCCAGATAGGTATCGTTGTCTACAAACATATCATTTTGAATCATTTTTTCTACTACCGGATGACGTCCGCCTTTGATATCAATAATCCCTTTGGTATTCATGTTTGGTCTTACATAATTGTTCTGCTCTGCCACTTTTGCCAGAGAAGCAAATACATCCGTCATGGCAATGGCATTGGCGGTTTTTTGAATTCTTTCCACCTCAGCAGCTACTGTATCTCTAATCATACAGAATTGTTCATATTCTAAAGCATAAAGCTTGTCTTCAGCACCAAGAATTTTATCCTCCAGTTCTTTTAATTCCGGGGTAATGTAACGTTCTGCATTGGTTAATGTCTGTTTTCTCATGTAATAATCCGGTACCAGTTCTTTGTAGGAATTGGTAACTTCTAAGTAATAACCAAATACTTTGTTATATTTAATCTTTAAATTTTTGATTCCCGTTTTTTCCCGTTCTTCTGCCTCTAAACGCGCCAGCCAGTTTTTTCCTTCGGTTTTTGCATTGCGAAGTTCATCGATTTCTGCATGGAAGCCTTCTTTGATGATTCCGCCGTCTCGGACAGATATTGGTGGTTCTTCTATAATAGAATTGTTTAGCAATTCATAAATATCCGAAAGTTCGTCAATATTTTCACAAATTTCCTTTAAAAGGTACGTGGAAAATTCAGAAAGAACTTGTTTTAATGCAGGTATCATTTCTAAAGAGTTACGAAAACTCAACAAATCTCTTGGATTGGCTGTCTTATAACTGATTTTACTGATGAGACGTTCCAAATCATAAATAGGATTTAGATATTCTCTAATTTCTTCTCTGGATATCATATTGCCATTTAATTCTTCAATGGCATCTAAACGGGCAGTGATAGCGTCTTTTTCTATTAGTGGCTGTTCGATATAATTTCTAAGAAGTCTTGCTCCCATAGCAGTTTTTGTCTTATCTAGTACCCATAACAGACTTCCACGCTTCTGCTTTTCCCGAAGGGTTTCCGTAAGTTCTAAATTTCTTCTGGTGGAGCTGTCTAAAATCATATATTTTCCAATAGTGTATGGCTTAATGGTAGTCATATGATTCAGATTATTTTTCTGGGTTTCATACAGATATTTTAACAAGGCTCCGGCTGCAATTACACCACAATCATAATCACTAAGCCCAAGTCCCTCTAAATTAGATACATGGAAATGTTCTTTTAAAAGGGAATGGCACATATTGTCATCAAAGTACCATGCATCCAAAGAAGAAATCGCAATTCCCATGCGTCCTTTCAAGTCTTCAATATCAATGCCACTGACTAAAAAGGCAGCGTTGCACACGATTTCAGAAGGAGCAAATTTTGTGATTTCGTCTAAGAGCTTTCGCTCGCTGTCCACTTCTGTTACTAAGTAAGCACCGGTACTGATATCAGCTGTGGAAATCCCATAACCGGATTCCATACATACAATAGACATCAGATAATTATTTTTGCTTTCGTCTAATGCACCGGAATTTAAATTGGTTCCGGGGGTAACGATTCTTACTACTTCTCTTTTTACCAGTCCTTTGGCAAGTTTAGGATCTTCCACTTGTTCACCAATGGCAACCTTATAACCACGGCTTACTAATTTATTTAGATAGCCTTCGACTGCATGGTATGGAATACCACACATGGGTGCTCTCTCATCCAGTCCACAGTCCTTTCCTGTTAATGTGATTTCTAATTCTTTGGAAGCAATAATCGCATCTTCAAAAAACATTTCATAGAAATCACCCAGACGGTAAAAAAGGATACAGTCTTTGTATTGCTCTTTTGTTTCTACATACTGCTGCATCATTGGGGTTAATTTTGCCACTTGTTTTTCCTCGCTTCTATTTGTATTGTATTTTTTCTTATAATAAATTAACTAAGTTTAAAAAGGACGATGTTGCCAAAATAAGCACATCGTCCATAGTATATCATTTCTAAATTTTTATTTCAAGCTTTCAGCCCTTGCCAGAGCGTCATCGATATGGGCACAGAAATTTTCTTCTCCTACCCTGTCTACGAAACCTGCGTGTTTCATCATATTGTATGGCTGTTCTTCCACATGGGAAAGAAGCAGGGTAATATTGCTCTTGGTACATTTTGCATAAAATTTCTCAAGAGAATGTAATGCAGTTACATCCATTGCAGGAACACTTCTCATTCGAAGAATCACTACATTTTTTCCAGGCTCAATGCCAATTTGGAGAAATTTATCTGCTGCTGCAAAGAACATTGGTCCGGAGATTTCGTAAACGAGAGTGTTTTCCGGAACCTTTCTTAAATTAATACTGTCAGGATCTACATCTTCATCAAACGCATCGTTAGCTCCAATATATTTCCAACCATGTACATCAGCAACGTCGCTCATACGCTTCATAAAGAGGATTGCTGCTAATACCACACCAATTTCAATTGCTACTACTAAGTCAAATACCACAGTTAAAACAAAAGTTGTAACCAAAACAATAATATCACTTTTTGGTGCAGTTTTAATCAAGTCTATAAAGGCTCTCCATTCACTCATATTGTAAGCAACCATGAAAAGAATGGCTGCAATGGCAGGCATTGGAATTAATGCAGCATATGGCATTAATACTACTAATACCAGTACCAGAGTGATGGCATGAACCATACCTGCAATCGGTGTACGTCCGCCATTTTTTACGTTGGCGGCAGTTCTTGCAATAGCTCCTGTGGCAGGAATACCACCAAATAATGCAGATGCAACGTTTCCGGCTCCTTGCGCTACCAACTCCATGTTAGAACGATGTCTAGAACCAATCATACCATCGGATACCACACAAGATAATAAGGATTCGATTCCTGCTAAAATTGCAATGGTAAATGCATCAGACATTACATTTTTTACCATGGCAAAGTTGGTTTCCGGGATATGTGGTACAGGTAATTTATTAGAAATTTCATACAAACTTCCAATGGTATTTACCGGAAGATTTCCAAGGGAAACCATAAGTACGGAAACAATTACCACGATTAATGATGGTGGAATGGTTGCTAACACTTTTGTGACCTTGGATGCCGGAAGCTTTTCAGTAAGCTTTGGCCATAAAATTAAAATGGCAAGAGAAACAGCTCCCACAAAAAATGCATACCAGTTAATGGTTGGGAGTCCCTTAATGGCAGCTTCTGCTTTCTCTAAGGTTTCGATTGGAGAACCTTCAATGGTCAGTCCAAGGAAATCCTTTACCTGACCAATGGCAATGGTTATAGCAATTCCTGAGGTAAATCCGGTAGTAATCGTATAAGGAATATACTTAATTAAACTACCAAAGCGGCAGATACCCATGATAATCAGCATAATACCTGCTAAGATTGTTGCAACAATTAATCCGTCCATCCCGTTTCTTGCCACAATCCCTGCTACGATGGATGCAAAGGCTGCGGTTGGACCGGATATCTGGACACGGCTTCCACCTAAGAAAGAAATTACAAATCCTGCTACAATGGCAGTATAAATACCTCTTTCCGGATTTACGCCGGAAGCAAGAGCAAGGGCAATGGATAACGGCAGAGCAATAATCGCTACGATAATACCTGCAATCACATCCTTAATAAACTGCTCTTTGGAATATGTTTTCATAACAGAAAACAATTTTGGCTTTAGTTTTTCCATAATTATTTAAGACCTCCTGAAATATGTCAATTCATAGATTTCAATAAAAAACGCTTGACAATTTTTTATCATAGTCCTAATTTCGACATTTTTCAAGGAGGTCTTTATACTTTTTTTATTTTTATGAAAAATTAATAAAAATTATATAAAATCTAATTTTTCTTTGTGTAAGAAAACGAAGCTTTTTTCACCTGCTAAAATTAGTGAAACGCGTTATTGATGGCAGTTACCAATGCATCAATGGAAGCCCTGATAATATCAGCATCAATGCTGCAGCCCCATGCTGTCTTATCATCATCGTAGTTAATTCCTACATAAGCAATTGCTTTTGAGTCAGAACCCTGTTCTAATGCGTGTTCCTGATAGGTTGCAATTTTATATTTGTATCCATAGCACTGTTTTAAGGCATTGCTGACAGCGTCTAATCTTCCGTTTCCAATGGCAGTTGTTTCGGATTTTTCTCCGTTTTTCACGCTGGAAACTGTGGTGGTAATGCCATTTTCCTGTTTGAAATGGCATTCTGTGATGTCCATTGGCTGTTTTACATCCACAAAAGTTTTTAAGAAAATATCGTAAATTTCTTCCGGAGATAATTCCTTGTGTTTATGGTCTGATACATCTTTTGCCGCATATCCCATAGCTTCGCGAAGTTTTGCAGGCATATGTAAACCATACTTCTGCTCTAAGATATATCCTACTCCACCTTTACCGGACTGGCTGTTGATTCGGATTACATCAGCATCATAGCTTCTTCCCACATCCTGAGGATCGATTGGTAAATAAGGTACTGTCCAGTGTTCCTGATCAAAATCGTTTCTCCACTGCATACCTTTGGCTATGGCATCCTGATGACTTCCTGAGAACGCTGCGAATACCAAGGCTCCGCTGTATGGGTTTCGAGGGTTCACAGGCATCTGGGTAACTCTTTCGTATAATTCACAGATTTTCGGCATATCTGAGAAATCCAATTCAGGATCCACTCCATAGGAGTACATATTCATTGCTAATGCAATAATATCTACATTACCGGTACGTTCTCCGTTTCCAAATAAGGTTCCTTCGATTCTGTCAGCACCTGCTAAAACACCTAACTCAGCATCTGCAACGCCACAAGCTCTGTCGTTGTGTGGATGTAAGGACAGAATTACATTTTCTCTGTATTTCATGTGAGTTGACATATATTCGATCTGACTTGCATAGATGTGTGGCATCGCTGTTTCGACCGTTGCCGGAAGATTGATAATAACCTTTTTCTCCGGTGTTGGCTGCCATACATCTAACACTGCATTACATACCTCTAATGCATATTCCACTTCTGTTCCGTGGAAACTTTCCGGGCTGTATTCAAACAAGAAGTTTCCTTCTGTTTTTTCAGCCAAATCCTTTAACATTTTAGCACCGTCTACGGCAAGATTTAAGATTTCTTCCTTAGACTTTTTAAATACCTGCTCTCTCTGGGCTACAGAGGTAGAGTTGTATAAGTGTACTACTGCATGTTTGCATCCCTTTAAAGCTTCGAAAGTTTTCTTGATAATATGCTCTCTTGCCTGAGTTAAAACCTGAATGGTTACATCATCAGGGATTAAGTTTTGTTCAATTAAGGCTCTGGCAAATTCATATTCTGTTTCAGAAGCTGCAGGGAAACCGATTTCGATTTCTTTAAAGCCTATTTCTACTAACAATTTAAAGAATTCAATTTTCTGCTCTAAGCTCATCGGTACAATTAATGCCTGATTGCCATCTCTTAAATCAACACTGCACCAGATTGGAGCCTTTTCAATATAATCTTTCTTTGTCCATTCAAAGCAAGGTTCTGGTGGTAAAAAATAACCTCTGGTATACTTTTCAAAATTTTTCATAGCTTTTCCTCCTGACTTATTGTCCACAAAAAAACCTTCGTCTTCTTTTTTCGAAGACGAAGGTATAATCCTACGCGGTACCACTTCAATTTGTGATAAATCACACACTCACTAGATACTTTACAAACCATAATGCCTGTTCTATATCTTTCCCTTGTAACGGTGGGCTTCCGTCTGCGCCTACTTTGCAAACATTTGGGGCAGCGGCTCCAAGGCGAGTTCAAAAATAATTCTCTACTGTTTCACATCAACCAACAGCTTTCTGAAATCAAATTATAATTTACTATTCCTTTTCGTTGCCTTTTGCTTTTTTATTCTTGTATAGATTACCACTTATTTTTTAGAAAGTCAATAGTTTCTGTGAAGTTATTTCTTAAATCATAACAGTTGAGTCTTATTGGTTGGAAGGACGCTCATAAGTGCTGCAAATTCTTCCTTGAAAGGCAGAGGCAACGCGAATGCGAACTAACTGTCAAGGGCGACTAAGACGTTCCAGAAGGCTGTCACGCCTAAGTCACCCTAAACAGTGGATTTTGCGTTCGCTAAGAACGCCTCTTAAATTGCCTTTTAAGAAAGAATTTGCAGCACTTATGAGCTGTTCTTCGAACACGATAAGTATGAAGTGATATGATTTAATAAATCAGCTTTGAGGTCTGCCAAGCTTCATATTCATGTGTTTTGTGTAAGCAGAAAATGCTGTTGGTATGGGATATTTTTTCTGGGATTCTTCTAGTTCAACAAAAAGAAAATCACTGTTTTCTTCTGCCAGTTCATCTATCCATACCATATATCCCTTCATATGCCATTCAATATGGGAGAAAATATGCTTTGCATCCTGTAGCGGAAGAATTTTTAGTGGCATTAATTTTTGGTTTTTAATCCAATTAAGAGCTTCTTCTTCTGTCATATATCCAGTGACATTTGGAAACTCATAAAGTCCCGCAAGTAGTCCTTTTTTAGGGCGTTTGTTTAATACAATAGCATTTTCCTTTCGGATGACAAAGACCGTTCGCTGCTCTATTTTCCGCTTTAAAGTTTTCTTTTTTACAGGAAGTTCCTTCCAACGATTTTGTTTTCTGGCTTCGCAAAAATCTGTCCAGGGACACTGGTGGCATAATGGTTCTCCATTGGGAATACAAACTTTAGCACCCAGTTCCATTAATGCCTGATTAAAATCACTGGCATGGTTTTTGGGCATAATTTTTGCTAATGCCTGTTCCATTTCTCTTTTCACAGAGTCTTTCATAATATCAGAATCATCTGCACTTACCCTGGTAATTACTCTTAGTACATTGCCATCCACTGCCGGAACTGCTTTTCCATAAGCAATGGAAGCAATAGCACCAGCGGTATAGTGACCAATACCTTTTAATTTCAAAAGTTCTTCGTAGCTTTCAGGAAGTTTTCCATGATAGTCTTTCATAATGGTTTGTGCCGCTGTCTGCATATTCCTGACCCGGTTGTAATAGCCTAAACCTTCCCAAAGCTTTAATAACTTCTCTTCTTCACATTCGGCAAGACTTTTTACATCCGGCAGGCTTGTCGTAAAACGTTCAAAATAAGGTTTTACAGATTCTACTCTGGTCTGCTGCAGCATAATCTCAGAAACCCACACTCTGTAGGGCGTAGGTGTTTCCCGCCACGGCAGGACTCTTGCATTTTCTGAAAACCATGACAATAACGGTTCTATGATGATTGTCAAATTAAAATCTTTTAACATTTATTTTCCTCTCTCCTAGTTATATTGCTTTATTTTATCATAGAATTACTGGTTTTAAAAATAGATTTTTACAGGTAAATAATGAAAAGCTTCTGAATAAGTACCGTTTGTGCTTTCAGGTTATTTGTAGTATTTAGTCGTTTTTTGGTGCATTGACTATGTCGTAAAATGTCATCTTACTTTTTTCGACATTGACTAAACGGTAAAGGCATAGTATCGTCTATAGTGTAAGTACTTACAGAAACTAAAATTAAAATAACAAAAATAATGAAAAAGGAGTTGTAAATTATGAAGCTACATAATGCAATGAAAAAATTATCCGCAATCATAATGGTGTTTGCTATGATATTTAGTGTATTTGCTGTATCACCCACCACAGTTGTGGTAAAAGCTGCCAATAGCCCGGTGAAAATGTATTGCTGTGATATGAAAGGGTCTTATCGAGGTTCTATACAATATAGTGTGTATATTCAGGTTGATGCATCCAGTGCTGCCAACAAAGCAGTTTATGTTCATCACAGGACTTATGCTGGCAGTTGGGAAGATACTGCAGCAACTTATGTTACAAAACTGGATGCAAATACTGAAATCTGGAAAGCTACCATTTTCGGTACTAATGTAGGTCAGTATTCTATTAAATATGTAGGTGATGGTCAGACTTATTGGGATAATAATAATGGTGATAATTATTCCTGTTATGATGTTTTTGGACAGGCTAATGTAAGAGCTGCACGTTCATACTCTCAGATTCCTTCTTCCTATAATATCCGGGTTAATGTTAAAAATCTGGCTTATGCCAAAGTGGTAAAGGTAAGATATACTCAGGATAACTGGGCTACTTATCAAGACGTGAACTTAAGTTATCAATATACACGAACAGATACCGATATTGATACCGAAGTTTGGAGTGTTGCCTTAAATTTGGATGCAGACAAAATGGACTCATTCCATTATTGCATAAGTTATGAAGTAAATGGTCAGACATACTGGGATAATAACTTTGGTGCAAACTTTGATAAGAATTTTTATATGATATTTTAATTACAAGCTTATTTGGGCGGTTTAATGCAAACCGCCCTTTCTAAGAAGTTTATATTCAAATGTCTGCACCTGTTTAGTAAATACGAACCTGCTTTTGGGGATGGTATTTGGCAATGTGATAAGCGGTAAGCAGACTGTCTGCACATGTTCTTGTCGGGAATGTATAATCTTCAATAGATACCACCGGCATAATCCCCATAAGAGAATTGGTAAGAAACGCTTCCTCAAAATTTTTGATTTCTTGTGGTGTTATTATCGTTTCCTGTACATCATAGTTTTCTTTCACATACCTTCTCACAATCCCGTCCAACAGTCCGCATTCCACGGAAGGGGTATAAATTCTTTTGCCTTTTACAAAGAAAATATTGCTGGCACTGGTTTCGGTAATCTGCCCCTTTGAATTTAGAAACAGGGTTTCGTCATAGTTGTTTTGTTTCGCTTTTCTTTTTTCTAACAGATTATCGCCATAATGAAAGGATTTTATGTAGGTAAATGGTGAGGTTTCATTACGGAAAACACGGCTGATATCCAAGCGGAATCCTTTTTTGTAATCGGCATCCGTATATGGATTTTCTCTGGTGGTAAGAATAAAGTTACTTTCGGATGCCATAATTTTTAATACACCATGTTCCATAGGATGTTCCTTTAAATATTGTTCTAGTTTCTCAGGTATTGCCTGTTCAAGAAAATCTTTTTTGGAAATGTCTAGGGTTTCCAGACCTTTCTCCATTCGTTCTAAATGCCATGATAAAAAGAGAGGTTGTCCCTTTTCTACTGCGATTGTTTCGAAAATCCCCATACCAAAAGAATATCCGTTATCTAAAGTAATGATTTTCTTATCTGCATTCATATGTTTATCGTTCCTTTCCTAAACGTTACAGGATTGCTTCCACAAGTGCTTTGGCTTTCTGAAGGGTTTCTTCATATTCAAAATCCGTATCGGATTCATAAGTAATACCGCCTCCCACTCCAATATGGTAGCTTTCATTTTGGTGCAGTGCAGTGCGAATGGCAATATTAAAATCACAGTCACCATTCAGGGAAATATAGCCAAGGATACCGGTGTATATACCACGTGGCACGCTTTCGAGTTCGTCAATAATCTCCATTGCCCGCACCTTTGGTGCTCCGGTTATGGAACCGCCCGGAAAAGTTGCATGCAGTACATCTACTACATCCACATCGTTTCTAAGAGTGCCCACAATGTTGGAAATCAGGTGAAATACGGTTGCATATGTTTCTAACTGAAATAATTCTGTTACCTGTACGCTTCCGGGTTCACATACCCTGTTTAAGTCGTTGCGTTCTAAATCTACAATCATTAGAAGTTCGCTTTTATCCTTTTCCGAGTTTTGTAATTCTGCTTTTAAAATCAAGTCTTCTGCATCTGTATTTCCGCGTTTTCTTGTTCCTTTGATTGGTCTTGTTTCTATTTTACCATTTTGAATGCGAAGAAAACGCTCTGGAGAGGCACTGATGATTTCTCCTTCTTCATAGTTTAGATAAGCGGAAAAGGGTGACGGATTATGCTGCTGCAGTCTTTGAAATACCTGGTAGGGAGGGCGGGTGCTGTGAACGGTAAGCTGCTGTGTCAGGTTCATAACATAGATATGTCCTTTTACAATATATTCTATCACCTGCCAGATTGCCTTTTGATAAGATTCTTTTGAAACATGTTTCTCTGTCAGATGCTCCACTTCTGCTAGTTCTAAGTGAGGATAAGAGATATCTTTGGAGCATTTTTTATAAGATTTTTTTTGCACGGTATCTAATAATTTCTGCATTTGTGCAATGCTTTTTTCTGGATTCTGTAGTTTTCCGTTTGCAATAAGATACAGTTCCTGTGTTTGGGTATCTTCAATGAAAAAGCAGTCATAAAAGGCAAGAATTACATCCGGCATGGAATCTTGTTTGGTGTGTTTGGTTTTTATCTGTTCAAATGTTCTTCCGTAGTCATAAGAAAAGAAACCAATTCCACCGGATACAAGGGGTAAATCTGTTGGATTTTTTTCTT
>JBGVOM010000201.1:0-4090 GCA_045126515.1 Lachnospiraceae bacterium | reverse complement strand
TATGCCGTCCGAAAATTTACTTGGAAGATCGCTTTCTCTTATCAGCGCACGGCAAAGTCCGAATGCGCTTATGCCGTAATCCTGATGCAGTTTTTCCATTTCATTCTGCTTTAGCAAAGAGGTGATAATCATCAATTCATTCTTATATTCATGTTCTCTTTTTTTTCTGCTGGTCAAAATTTTCTGAAATCTGCCGATACATTGCTGTTTGACTTTTTGCCCGCTCGATAGCTAATTGCTCTTTTCTGATTTTTACCTCCCGTTCAATTGCATCCCAAAGCAGATAAAATACAAAGATATTTAATATCAACATTCCAAATGCCAAACAAATAAGAGTATTCATTTGTCTTGTATTGTTCAAGCCATCAAAATTTATCAGCATGGCTATGATAGCTAACATTGTAAAAATTGGAAATACTGAAAATTTCGCCCATTCAAGATTAGTAACTCAAACTTCGCACATAAATTTTAGCTATGCACCTTGAAAATTCAATACCTGATAGCTATTCAATTGTCAATGTTCAGTCAATTATGCCGCTTGCAATTTCGATTTTAAAAGTGCAGGTATTGCATCCATAAATGCATCTACCAGCTCGTCGATTTTTTCATCAGATATATCTATCTGATCCGCAAGCAGAGTCCTGAACATTTGAAGCATCATTTGAAAAGCCTGTATCCATGTGATATCAGACATCTCATCAGAAAAGTATAAAAAGAGTTCTCCCATGGAACGGGGATCGTTTGACTCGCGACTCTCCAGGGAAAGCATCATATATCTTGCAAAAACGATTGCTGTATGGGCAGTCATTGCATCATAAGATATGGATCTGCATTCTTTGCTCAGATTTAGATAGCTCTTGCAGACTTTGAAGAATACCTCGATGTCCCAGCGTTTTCCATAAATGCGGATGATCTCGTCTTCGCTCAGACTTATGTCTGTGGAAATGAGGCAGAGATATTCGTTTCTTTTGTTCTTGTTGCGGACATAGACCACTTTTGCAGGAATGATTTTTCCATCCTTTACAACGTCTACCTTGACGGAGAGCAGATATCTGGAACGCCCACGCCGTTTCTTGTTCTTGCTGTAAATAGTGGTCAGTGGCATATCTTCGCCGTTATACCGGAAGAACATTTTGGGCGTTTTCTTTACCATTGCAATCACATCATATCCGATTTCTTTGACAGAATGAAGAGAGCTTGGAGAGGAAAACCAGCTGTCAAAAAGAACGTATTTAGCTGGGATATCAGCCTTTTTAGCTGATTTTAAAAGTTCTAGCATGGCAATCGTTCCTTTCTCGACAGCAAGCATACGTCGCTTATAGCCGACCGTTCTTTTATCAATTTCCTTTGCTTCGTTGATTCTGTTCTTTTTGTTTTCGGTAGAGAGAAGGATACTATTGACAGGAAGGAAAGTGCTTCCATCTGACCAGCCTAAAGTAAGCATACGGAAACCAAATTTATAACAGCGCTTTGCATGGTCATATACTTTTGCAAGAAGTTCTACTTTCTTTGAACGGTTACGTTCAAACATGGAATCGTCGATAATCAGTACATTAGCACGATCTTCTGAATCTAGCGGAACAATAGCATCTTTGATAATGCGGCTGGAAAGAATCGTTGTAAAACGAATCCAGTTAATCTGGAGCATTTTCATAAAACGATATACCGTATCCTTTGCAAAATCCGGTGTGTCTTTTCCAATCAACAGATTCATGTACATGCTTCTGTTTGAAAAAATCAAAAGAAACAGGTACTGAAAAATCAGTGTTGCGGAAGTTCCTTTCTTTTTATATGCATTAGCAGCTTTTAATGCTGAGGAAAGATGAAAGCGTGTAAAAAATTTTCTGATAGATTTTGAAATCTGGTTATCATTTAGGTTGTCTTGTGTTATACTTTTATTCATAGCATGAGCCTCCGATTTTAATTGTTTCTGAACAACTCAATTATACCAAATCAGATGGTTTCATGCTATTTTTATGCCAGTTATTATTGAATTTTCAAGGTGCATAGGCACTTATTCAAGTGCGAAGTTTGAGTTTTATATGTAAGAAACGATGCAGAAGCACAACTATGGAAGGAGGAGCAGTTTGAACAAGGAATTTGAACGCTGCTGCACATTTCTGGCTGAGATGATGGAGAAATATGGGCTATTAGTTATGCAAGATATACTTGAAGAGCTTCACTATAATCCGGAAACTTGGTGTTATGATGCAGAAGGAAAAAGACTGCGGTATGTGGCTTATGTGAAGAATTGTCAGAAGAGTTTTCAGAAAGCAGCATAAGGATTACCGGCATCCTGCGAGATTTAATTGATTAAGTAGGATGTATACATATTGACCAGCGTTCAAATCAATAAAGGACTGAAAAAATAATATGGTAATAATTATTGAGTAATCACCCTATTTGCGTATTTGCAAGTAAGGTGTTTTTTTATTTCAAGAATATATACGCTCAAATGAGAAATAATCTCATATAGATGTTGAAAATTATGAAAAATTGTATATAATAGAAAGTAGAAAAGAAGGTGAGGAAGCAATCATGTTGATACAATTTAGTTTTAAAAATTACAAATCATTTAGAGAGGAAGTTACTTTGGATTTATCAGCTGCAAAAATGACAGAGTTTTCGGAACGAGTAGTATCTATAGGTAGTGAAAAGATTTTGCCGGTTGCTGCCATTTATGGTGCAAATGCAAGCGGAAAGTCCAACATATACAATGCCTTTGAATATATGTCTGAATATGTTGTTGATTCTTTCAAATATGGTGATGAAGATGAGAAGTTCGAGGAATTCAGACCGACTCCGTTTCTATTTGACTCCACATCTGCCAATGCTGAATCGAGTTTTGAGGTTTATTTCACATTGCCCGGTGACAAGAATGAAAGAACATATAATTATGGTTTTTGCATTGATAAGGAGGGTATAACGGAAGAATGGTTAAACTCTAAGGCAAAGACTGCCAGAAAGTACAGTACTGTATTCTATCGAGGTACTGCCGAGGAAGAACTTGATTTGTCCGGTTTTCCTAAGAGTAGCAGGGACAATATACAGGTGGCTTTGGAAAAGCAAGTGCTTATCATTTCATTGGGAGCAAAACTTAAAATTGGTAAGTGTAAGGCAATTAGAGATTGGTTTATGGCAAATGAATTTGCAGATTTTGGAGATCCATTTACAAACTTCTTCATGTCACGTAGGTTACCAAAGGGATTTGTGACTGACAAGGATGTTCAGAAGAAGGTTGTAGAATATTTTTCTTCCTTTGATGAACATATCAAGGATTTTAGAATTGAAAAGGTTCCGGAAGATGGAGAGTCTAGGGAAGAGAAGTATAAGATTAATGCACTTCACAAGATGATTGATTCTGATGAAATGGCAGAAATTCCTTTAGGTCTCGAGTCAGCAGGAACTTTGAAGATGTTTGCATTATATCCGGAACTTCAGGAAGTATTGGAGAAAGGAAGTGTATTTTTCATAGACGAATTAAATGCCCGTCTGCATCCTTTACTAGTAAGAAATTTCTTGCTTACATTCTTGAACCTTGAAATCAATACGAACCATGCGCAACTTGTATTTACAACTCATGACACATGGCAGTTGTCTAACCAGTTATTGCGTCGTGATGAAATTTGGTTTGTAGAAAAGGATGAAAGAGGAGTATCTACTTTGTACTCATTGGCTGATTTTGTGGATGAGGATGGTTCCCGCATCCGTAAGGATGAAAGCTATGAGAAGAATTATCTGGTTGGAAAGTATGGTGCGATTCCTATGCTTAAAGCGATAGATATATTTAAAGATGCTCTTGTACAGACATCTGAAGAAACAGGCTTAAGACTTCATAAAAAGGAGGATTAAGTATGGCGAAAAAAGATAGAACAGGTAATAGAAAAACACGAGAACAAAGACGACAATTCAAGGTGCCAGAATTAGGTTACTACTTGATTGTTACAGATACAGAGGCTACGGAGCGTTGTTTTTTTACAGGACTGCATCAGGCACTTCCAGAAGATGTAAGAAACAAGCTTGTGATAAAGGTTGTAGAGACAAAGACTCGTGCCATGATTGATAAATGTCTGGAACTTACTGCTTATGA
>JBGVOM010000200.1:0-33652 GCA_045126515.1 Lachnospiraceae bacterium | reverse complement strand
TTCGGGTATAAATCTGAAAACTCTGTTACTTCAATCTTGGGATTTCTCTGCAAAATCTTCCCAAACCATTTAATATCATTCTTTGTTCCCATCAATCGAACTTTTAACATCAATCTGCTCCTCCAAACAGGGCATACAGTTTCCGGTCATAGGTTGCATATTCCGGATACCGGATTTGTATCGCCTGCCAAAAATACGGTGCATAGGCACAGCAGAACAATTCTTCCACCGTATACTGCCTGCACTCATTGATCTGCTCCTCTGCGTCCTTGTAATCATCCACGCTTGGTGTACTGTTGCAGTACAGATTAAACGCCATTCTGACTACTTTGACGCTTCCGCTGGTCTGCCAGCCTTCCTGTAAACATTCTGTCTTTACACAGCCTGTCTTAAAATCATAAATGCGGTTCGCATTTCTTCTGGTATCATCACTAATGCCAAGGCAATAGCAAAGTGCCTTGTGGTACACATCCTGATACCTCACCTCTTTCAATTTCTCATAGTAGAATTTCTCATGTGCTTCGCTAATAAAAATAACATCCTGGGCTTTTTCAGCTCCTGCTCCTAACGCTGTACTATTCATGTTCATTTCCTCCACTTCATAATTTTTTGACAATAACGCAAAAAAGGACACTTCTCTAAAATTTCTTTTAGAAAAATGTCCTTATAGTACAAAATATTAACTTGAACTGACTCGATTTTAATTCATGATTATAGAAAATTTGCAAAGCGAATTTTCTATAGTATAAAATCGTTTATTTTAACCCTTTAAGACAGGTTATTTTGTCGTACTCTTGTCGTACCATACAATTTCAAAGTCCGCAAACCCGCATAAAATGGGCATTTATTTGTCCAACGACTTCATCGTTGGGAACAACAGCACGTCCCTTATCGCCGGTGAGTTCGTAAACAGCATCACCATTCTGTCAATACCGAATCCAATACCACCTGTCGGAGGCATACCGATTTCCAGTGCATTCAGGAAATCTTCATCGGTTGTGTTAGCTTCATCATCACCAAGTGCCAGCAATTCTTCCTGCGCTTTGAAACGTTCTCTCTGGTCGATTGGATCGTTTAACTCAGAGTATGCGTTTGCCATTTCACGTCCATAAATAAAGAACTCGAAACGTTCTACATAATCCGGGTTTTCCGGTTTTCTCTTAGTTAGTGGAGAGATTTCTACCGGATGGTCCATAATAAAGGTTGGCTGAATTAATTTTTCTTCTACAAATTCTTCGAAGAATAAATTCAGGATATCGCCCTTCTTGTGGTGTTTTTCGTACTGGATATGATGCTCATCTGCCAGTTTCTGTGCTTCCTCTAAAGTATTTACTTCGTTGAAATCTACACCGGCATACTTTTTCACTGCATCTACCATAGTAAGACGTTCGAAAGGCTTAGACAAGTCAATTTCCACCTCTGCGTACGGAATTACTAGAGAACCACAAACTTCCTGCGCCACATGGCGGTACAGATTTTCTGTCAGGTCCATCATTCCGTTATAGTCAGTGTATGCCTGATATAATTCCATTAAAGTAAATTCCGGATTATGTCTGGTGTCCAGACCTTCGTTACGGAATACACGTCCAATTTCGTATACTCTTTCTAATCCACCTACGATTAATCTCTTTAAATATAACTCTAAGGAGATACGAAGCTTTACACCTTCATCCAAAGCATTGTAGTAAGTTTCAAATGGTCTTGCTGCAGCACCACCTGCATTGGCAACTAACATTGGTGTTTCCACTTCCATGAAACCGTTGCCGTCTAAATAACGACGGATGGAACTTATAATTTTAGAACGGGCAATAAAAGTTTCCTTTACGTCCTGATTCATAATTAAATCCACATATCTCTGACGATAACGAATGTCTGTGTTGGTTAAGCCATGGAATTTTTCCGGAAGTATCTGTAAACTCTTGGATAATAAAACCACTTCTTCTGCGTGAATTGATTTTTCTCCTGTCTTTGTTTCAAATACCTGTCCCTTGATTCCAATGATATCACCAATATCAAACTTTTTGAAATCCTTATAAGATTCTTCGCCTATATTATCTCTTGCCACATAGGACTGGATAGAGCCCTGTAAATCCTGAATATTGCAGAAAGAAGCCTTACCCATAACACGTTTTGACATAACACGTCCTGCTACGGTTACGGTTTTTCCTTCTAATTCAGCAAAGTTATCTTTGATTTCCATGCTGTGATGTGTCACATCATATTTTGTGATTTCAAATGGGTTCTTTCCTGCTGCCTGTAAATCTGCCAGCTTCTCACGACGAACCTTTAATAACTGGTTAATATCCTGCTCTTTTACCTGTTCATTCTTCTGTTCAGCCATCTTTGCACTCCTTAGTTTGATCTCTGAATTTCTAATACTTTATACTGGATAATTCCTGCCTGTGTTTCTACTTCTACAACATCTCCTACTCTGGCACCAATCAGTGCATGACCTACCGGTGATTCATTCGAAATCTTACCCTGTAAGCTGTTTGCTTCTGTAGAACCAACCAACTTGAATTCCATTTCTTCTTCATATTCCATATCAAATACCTTTACACGGCATCCAACATTGATTTTATCTAAATCTACTTCGTCTTCTACTACAACCTCTGCATTCTTTAAAATCTTTTCAATTTCTTCGATTCTTGCTTCGATATCTCTCTGCTCATCTTTTGCAGCATCGTATTCTGCATTTTCTGATAAGTCACCCTGTTCTCTGGCTTCCTTAATTTTCTCTGCCACTTCTTTTCTTTTTACTGTTTTTAAATCCTCTAATTCATCCTCTAATTTTTTCAGTCCTTCATATGTTAAAAGATTTTTCTTTTCGCTCATGATATTCACCCTCCAATTTACATTTCTCAATTTTCACAGTCTTAATATTATAAAACACCTACAGCCATTCGTCAAGTAATTGTTGCAGGCTCTCCATAGACTCTGCCGTATTCACCGCTGCCCTAAGTGCAGCTGAATGTGGCAGTCCCCCTGTATACCAGGAAATATGTTTACGCATCTCACGCACCGCTGTATACTCTCCCTTATATTCCAGTTGAAGCCTGGCGTGTTTTTCTATCATTTCTTTTATTTCCTGTGGTGTAGGTCTTTCTATCTTTTCGCCATGCTCTAAATATGCATTTAATTCTCTGAAAATCCAAGGATTCCCCCGGGCACCCCTGCCCACCATAATGCCGTCACAGCCGGTTTGTTCCAGCATCCGTTTTCCGTCCTCCGGTGTAAAGATATCACCGTTTCCTATCACCGGAATACTTACCGTCTCCTTCACCTGACGGATAATATCCCAGTCCGCTTTTCCGGAATAATACTGCTCTCTGGTTCTGCCGTGAACTGCAATGGCACTGGCACCGGCATCTTCCATCCGCTTTGCCATTTCCACTGCATTGATATGCTCCTCATCAAAACCTTTTCGTATTTTTACGGTAACCGGTTTATTAATGGCTTTTACCACATTCCTTACAATTTCTTCTGCAAGCTTCGGATTCTTCATCAACGCCGAACCCTCGTGATTATTTACCACTTTAGGAACGGGACAACCCATATTAATATCCAGTATGGAAAATGGGCGTTCTTCTATTTTCTTTGCCATTTCCGCCATAATTTTAGGATCCGAACCAAAAAACTGCAGGGACACCGGACATTCCTTTTCATGAATCTGCAGTAAATCTATGGTGTTTTTATTATTGTAAAATATGGCTTTTGCACTGACCATTTCCATACAGATAAGCCCGGCTCCCATCTCCTTGCACAACAGACGGAAGGGTAAATCTGTAACACCTGCCATAGGTGCCAGCACAACGTTATTTTCCAAGGTTACATTGCCAATCTTAAGTTTCATTTTTTATTCCTATTCCATGTTTTTATTGTAAATAATCCTCAGCCCCTGCAAGGTCAGCATAGAATCATAAATATCAATGGTTTCCGTTTCCTGTGCAATTATCTTGCCAAGACCTCCGGTTGCCACTGCTTTTACATTTTCATAACCACATTCTTCTTTCATCTTATTGATGATGTATTCTGTCTGACCAATCTGTCCATAAAATAAACCTGCCTGCATACTGCTGATAGTTTCCTTGGCAAGAATTGTTTTCGGCTTACAGATTTCAATTTCCGGAAGCTTGGCTGCCTTTTCCCAAAGTGCCTCTCCTGCTGTACGGATACCGGGTGCTGTAATTCCAGCTACAAAACTTCCGTCTGCTGTCACTAGGTCATAGGTGGTTGCCGTTCCAAAATCCAACACGATAACCGGACCTCCGTACAAGGTATAAGCTGCCACTGCATCCACGATTCTGTCCGCGCCAATCTGTCTTGGGTTTTCTGTCATCACTTTAATTCCCGTTTTTACTCCCGGGCCCACGATTAACGGCTGCTGTCCAAAATATTTTACAATCGCATTATTAAAGGAATGCATAATATTTGGCACCACAGAAGCTATGATAATACCGTCAATATCTTTTACCTGCAAACCGTTATAACCTATCATGTTACAGATAATGCTACCATATTCGTCCGATGTTCTTGGCATTTTGGTGGTCAGACGAAAAGTAGCTGCTACTTCTTCTCCCTGAAACACACCGAAGGTAATATTTGTATTTCCAATGTCAACTACTAATAACATTTATTCATCCTCCCCGGAAAGCAGTTCTGTAATATCTTTATGCAATATAAAAGTCTTATAAAAAAGCTCCAATGACTCAAATAATTCTTTTTTCGTTTCCTGAAGTTGTTTTATCTTTAACGCACTTCCGATTTCATCGTAAAGAATATCTTCTTCATCTGCCTCGGTTTCCATGGTCAGGTTTCCTTCGTCATCAAATACAAGACTGAAAATTCCGCCTACTTCCTCTGTAAATAATACTGACATAATCTGCAGTTCTTCCTGAATTCCTATAGGCAGTGCCGCAAATCTCTGATTAAAATAATATTTTTGTTCGTATGTGCTTGCTGCACATAATACATTTTCCTCTTTATACATATCCATATATTCCTCTGACAGATACTTCTCCTGCATATACCGTAAGGATTTCTCCGTTCTTTTCTATTAATAATTCACCCTTATCATTAATTCCTCTGGCAATTCCGGTATACTCACCCTTAGGATCTAACACGCGAACTTGGGCATCTTTATTCACCAGAAATTTCTCATAGTCCTCTTTTAAAAGTCTTAAATCATGGGTTGTGACAAATTTCTGATAATCCTGTTCAAAATATTCCATTGCCTTACCAATAATCTGAGAGCGTTTTAATTTCTTTCCGGTACCCAAAAGAAGGGACGTTGCTTTTTCCTGTAATTCTTCCGGTATCTGAGTAATATTCATATTAATTCCGGTACCAATAATCACGTAATGAACTTCATCCATATCAGCACTCATTTCTGTAAGAATGCCGGTAATTTTCTTTTTCTTTAATACAATGTCGTTTGGCCATTTAATCTGAATTCCCTCCGAACCCGGTTCTATGCCATATAACTCCTGAAAGGTTCTGGCAAGACTTAATGCCATCACAAGAGTCAGCATGGAAGCCTCCACAGGATGTACCTGTGGTTTTAACAGGGTAGTCATATAAATAGCTTCTCCTTCCGGAGATTCCCATACCCTGCCCATTCTTCCTCTGCCCTGGGTCTGCCGTTCCGCCACCACCAAAGCTCCATGAGATGCACCTTTACGAAATAACTCTTTCGCTCTGGTATTGGTAGAGTCTGTTTCTTTGTAATAGTAGATTTCTCCTGCATTCCACTCTGTATTCAGAAAACTGCGGATTTCACTTTCATTTAACACGTCCGCAGTCTCCCTCAGATAATAGCCCTTGTTACGCACTGCTTCAATATCGTATCCTTCTTCTTTTAAATTATTAATGTTTTTCCATATAGCTGTTCTGGATACGTTAAATTTGTCACAAAGTTCTTGTCCCGACACATAATCCTTAGTATTTTTCAACGTATTCAGTATTTCCGCTTTCAATTCCAACGCATTTCCTCTTTCCTTTTTGTTACAATGCCAATATTACAGCAATTAGAAAAAGTACAATTCCAACGCACAGCCAGACAATGGCTGCTATCTTATTTTTTCCTGACCACTTCATGCCCCACATAAAACTCATAAAGGAGCCAAGCAGAAAAATCACCGGAAACATGAAAGTCTTCACTTCGCCATTCCAGAACGCAAATATAGTGGACAAAATAAGCAGACACCCTACTCCCAGGTTGACACAATCGATGGTATTAATATCTTTTTCTGTAATTTTATTCATTATCCTCACCAAGAGTTGCTACCATAACAGCTTTAATGGTATGCATACGGTTTTCTGCCTCATCAAATACAAGTGATTTTGAAGATTCGAAAACTTCTTCTGTCACTTCATTTCCCTTTACTGCCGGCAGACAATGTAAAAATACAGTAGTATCTTTTCCCGTGCGGTTCATAAGTTCTGTGTTTATTTGATAATCTTTTAATAGTGCAATTCTCTCTGCCGCTTTGTCTTCTTCACCCATAGATGCCCATACATCTGTATACAGCACATCTGCATCTTTTACTCCGTCTAAAGAATCTGTAATGGTAATGCTTCCGCCGGATTCTTTTGCATATCCTCTGGTCAGTTCTACCAAATCTTCCTTTGGCCACAATTCCTTTGGTGCAATAATGGTAAAGTGCAGTCCCATTTTTCCGGAACCAATCATCAAGGAATTTGCCATGTTGTTACGTCCATCACCAAGATATACAAAATGAATTCCTTTTAAATATCCGAAATGTTCTTTTACAGTTAAAAAGTCTGCCAGAATCTGTGTTGGATGATAATCGTCTGTCAATCCGTTCCAAACAGGTACACCACTGTATTCTGCCAGTTTTTCTACGGTACGCTGTTCAAAGCCACGAAATTCAATTCCGTCAAACATGCGTCCTAATACTCTTGCAGTATCTTCCACACTTTCTTTATATCCTAACTGAATATCATTTTTTCCCAGATATTCCGGATAACCACCTTCATCATTGCAGGCAACGGTAAAAGAACAACGTGTTCTTGTAGATGGTTTTTCAAAAATCAAGGCAATATTTTTCCCTTTCAGGCTGTTTCCTAAAATACCTTTCTTTTTCTTGGCTTTCAACTCTGCTGCCAAATCAATAAGATACATAATCTCTTCCGATGTAAAATCTTTCAGTGTTAAAAAACTGCGTCCTTTTAAATTCATTTTTCTTCCTCCTAAGTTTCTGATTCTTCTACGGTATCCTCCGGCAGCCTGTCTAATACGAGATAAGCAAATGCCGGAAGTTCTTCCCATTCCTGTTTCTCTCTGACGGAAGCAAGCAATTCTTCCACAGTATAAATAGAATACTTTGGCACTTTTAAAAGTTTTGCCGTGGCTTCCAAAATAGAAAGATATAGTGTTTTATAATCATATTTTCTTAATTTCAATTTTTCCGCAATGATACCCAGGGTATCTTCCATGTAAGTCCGGTAAAGAGGTTTTGTACTTTTCGGTGCATAACTGTTGTTTAGAAATTCCATTACCGTTTCATTTATACTAGTAAGCTGTCTTACATAATAACACTCTTTTTCCGATTCATCAATATAATAAATTCTGCCGGACAGCTGATACAACAATCTTTGTGTATCATAATATCCGATTTTCAGATTATTGATACTCTTTTTGGCTTCGAAATTCAATATATTTCCAAGACTGACTCTTGGTTCCACGCTATAGATATTCACATCCTCCGGTATCTCTACCGGTTTATATCTTCCCGGTCCGAAAATCCGAAGCATAATAATATTTTTATAATCACGTTTAATCAACGAATCCAACGGTACATTGTTAAACATTCCCGGATCCATATAACTTTGTCCGTGAAGCTTTTCGTGCTTAAAAACCGGAAGGTATGCACTGGCCAACAGAAAGTCCGGCAAAAGACCGTCCTCTATTTCTTTCACATCGATATCCAACTCTTTCATTTCATTCAATGAAAAAGTATGCAGATAGAATGATATGTCTCCATTTTTAATAGTCTGCTCATCAATGGCTCCGGCAATCAATTCTTTTAACGGCGTGATGTCCGCACCACCTTCTGCTGCATACTTAAATACTACCTGTACCCAGTCATGCAGTTTTGCACTACCGTCAAAAAGTTGTGCTGCCTTGTCATCATCCACTTCCATCACTTTAGAATGGCTGATATTTTTCCAGATATTTTCAGCCGCTTCTAAATCACCCATGCATATAAGGGCCGCATTCAGTGCTCCCACAGAGGTTCCTGCTACTGCACTGATTTTCACTCCTGCCTCTCTTAAAGCACGCCATGCCCCAATCTGATAAGCGCCTTTAGCGCCACCACCTTCCAACACGAGGGCATACTCTTTTGTCACATCTAATGCCATTTTCATGTTCATCACCCCATTACTCTAAATTATATACATTTTTTCCAGTGATTACAAGTATTCCTGTGCGAAAAAACAACCGCCATAGAACTGTTCAACCTTTATTGGTTTGTAGGACGCCCATGAGAGGGAGCAACTCTTCCCAGACAGGCAGAAACAACGCTCAAGCGAACTAAATTCTAAGGCACACTAGGTTCAACGCCTTAAGGCTCTTCACCAAGTGTTTCCTAAGAATTGTATTTTGCTTTCGCTAAGAGCGTTTCCTAATTGCCTGTCTGGGAAGAGTTGCTCCCTCTCATGGGCTGTGCATGACAAACGGCATAATGGTTGAATTGTTACTATTTAGCGTTTTGGGAGAACCGCTAAGTTGTAACGTAACAATCCAGTGCACAGCCCCAAATAACAGTAGAAGCTTCCAGAGCTGTTAAAAAGTCTGCTCTGGAAGCTTCTACTGTTATTAGGGGCGTCCCTCCAACCACTATTTGCTTTCGCATACATTCATAATCTTATCTGCTACACCTTTGGCACCGGAGCAACGTTTAAATCCTTCCGCGATTGCAGATGCATTTTGTCTATAAGACTTGTCAGCAAGCACATTGTTTACTGCGTTTAGGATTGACACTGCATCGGTCTTTTTCAGTTTTACTCCTGCACCCAGCTGAGATACCCTTGCTGCAACTCCTCCCTGCTCCGAGGTCTGTGGCAACATAATTAACGGTACTCCAAAATACAAACTCTCATTCACACTATTCATTCCGCAATGGGAAATGAAAACATCTGCTTTCTGAAGTACTGCAATTTGGTCAACACTTGGGAAAACTGATATATTTTCCGGTAACTTTCCGAACTTCTCCATGGAAACCAAATTACCAACAGACAAAATCACTTGATAATCCGTGTTAGCAAAGGCAGCAATACATTTGTTATACAAAGACAACAAATCGTTATTGACCGTCCCCATTGAAATGTAGACAAGTTTATCCTTTACCTTCTCTATCTCACTTTCGGCTGGTCGTATGGATGGACCCACAAATGCGTATTTATCCGAAAAAGTATCTGAACAAGGCTGAAACTCCGGCGATGTATAAACCACCGTATGAGTATTGTCATCATTCTGAATAATATCCAAAATATTCTTTACAGGATAACCCTTATCCTGTAAACGTTTGATGTCCTTGCTCACCTTCGGCATAGAAAATATCATCTCGAATAATTCACCCAGACTCTGTTTCATAATTTTTGCTGAGTGCTGATTAAATGCAAAAGTTGTGGTAGAAGATACAAAAGGAATACCAAGTTTCATAGCCACAGCTTTTCCCCACACTGCCATGGAATCAGCCACAATACAATCCGGTTTCATCTTCTCCATATCTGCACATACCTTGTCATCAAGTGCCAATGTTGTATCCACTAATATCTTTGTGGAAAACGCCAGATCTTTTCCAACACGAACTGCATCTTTTGGTGTAAGCTTCTGCTCCATATCATAATCGTCGCAGGAAACAAAGGTTGCTCCGGCAGACTCAATCTTCTCACGCATCACATTATAGGAATAATACCACACCTGATGTCCTCTGTTAACCAACTCCCTCACTACGCCCAAAGTAGGGTTGGTATGTCCATGTGCCGGAATACAAAAGAAAACAATTTTACTCATACTATACCTCCTGTTCTCCGTTTTCCATTTCGGAGAAGATTTTTGTAATATACTCTCTCTGCATTGCTTTTGGCAGAATTGCAATACCGCGTTTCACATCACCTAACACCAATATCTCTTCTCCCGGTTGCAGTTCAAACATTTCCCTTGCCTCTTTCGGGATGACGAACTGCCCCTTCTCTCCAATTTTCACCATCCACGCGTATTTACCTTCCGGAAATTCCATAATCTCACCCTCCTTTAGTATGATTTGTATGATTAATCATACCATAAATATTTAAAGATAGCAAGTAATGTAACAATTCAGATTTCTGTTGGTATTGGGGGCTGGGTATGACATACGGTAGAATCGTTGATTTATTAAATTGAAATTATATAACGATTCCCCATAAACAGTTAGGTTGAAATGCACCAGTTCAACTCTATGATGTTGGCAGTGCACAGCCCCTAATAACAGTAGAAGCTTCCAGAGCTGTTAAAAAGTCTGCTCTGGAAGCTTCTACTGTTATTAGGGGCGTCCCTCCAACCTCAATCCGCTGAACTGTTACCCTGAAACCCTTTATTTTTCCGCTACTTCAACCACAGATTTTGCAAGTCCTGCAAGTCCCTGAATTTCAGATGGGATAATAATCTTTGTTGCCTGACCATCGGCTGCCTTTGCAAAAGCTTCTAAGCTCTTGATTTTTAATACGGCATCGTCCGGTGCAGCTTCTCTTACAAAGCGGATACCATCTGCATTTGCCTGCTGTACTTTTAAAATTGCTGTTGCCTGACCTTCAGCTTCACGAATCATAGCTTCTTTCTTTGCTTCTGCACGAAGAATTGCTGCCTGCTTTTCTGCTTCTGCCTCTAAGATAGCAGACTCTTTCTTACCTTCTGCCACAAGAATAGAGGATTTCTTTTCACCTTCTGCACGAAGGATTGCTTCTCTACGTTCACGGTCAGCTTTCATCTGTTTTTCCATGGCTTCCTTGATAGTTGCTGGTGGAATAATATTCTTTAATTCTACACGATTTACTTTAATTCCCCATGGGTCTGTTGCCACATCCAAAGATGCACGCATCTTTGTGTTGATGGTTTCTCTTGAAGTTAATGTTTCATCCAGTTCCAAATCACCAATGATGTTACGAAGTGTAGTTGCTGTCAGGTTCTCGATTGCCATAATTGGGTTCTCCACACCATAAGTAAATAACTTCGGATCTGTAATCTGGAAAAATACTACTGTATCAATCTGAATGGTTGCGTTATCTTTTGTGATAACCGGCTGTGGTGGGAAATCCACTACCTGTTCCTTCAAAGGAACTCTCTTTGCAATACGGTCAATGAACGGAACTTTTACATGAAGTCCTACAGACCATGTTGCCTGGTAACCTCCAAGACGTTCCAGAATGTACGCTTGTGCCTGAGGTACAATTTTTATGTTAGCTACAATTATAATCAAAACAATAACTAAAAATACGCAAAATACAAAAAACATATTTTTTCTCCTCTCCTTATTATGCTTTCTTTTGTCTGACGAATGCTTTTACTCCTTTAATTTCCACTACTTCTACTTCTGTATCTGCCGGAATAATTTCATCATTCTCACTTCTTGCTGTCCACTCAATGCCGTTTAACACAATCTGACCTTCACCCTTCAGGTTATTAATTTCTTTTGTAACCACGGCATGTTTTCCTGCCAACTCATCCACATTGGTTTTGGTTCTTTTAAAATTCAGATGTTTCATGGCAATTGGTCTTGTGATAAACAAAAGCAAGAATGACACTGCCAAAAATACCACAATCTGTGCCTTAAGCGGAACGCCGAACAATGCAAGCAAAAATGCAATTACCGCTCCACCGGCAAACCATATAGTGGTAAGCCCCATTGTAGCAATTTCGATAACTACCATCAGTACAAAAATAACAAGCCACAAGATTGTCTGTGTTTCCATCCTTTCCCCTCCTCTTTTTGTTAGTCATACAAAATGCTATTATTTTATGTCTGCATGCTTTTTTATTATACTATATTTCGGGGGGTAAAACAATATGTTTCTTTGTTGCGTTTCAGAGTTCGCGGTTCATAGTTATTGGTTTTCGGGGAACGCTCATAAGTGGCAGCAAGGCTTCCTGGGAAGGCAAGAGGCAACGCGAATGCAAACTAACTGGCAAGGGCGACTAAGACGCTCTGGAAAGCCATCGCGCCTAAGTCGCCCTAACCAGTAGATTTCGCATTCTCTAAAAACGCCTTTCAAATTGCCTTCCCAGGAAGCCTTGCTGCCATTTATGAGCTGTTTTTCGAAACCGATAAGTTTGAAACGGAACACTTCCACTTTGAGATGCTCCCCCACACTAGCGCACTACAAAAGAAGCTTTTATCTTTGGGAGCTCATCTGATGCCGTCATGTTTGAATTGCATAATTTATTTTTGAAATTGTTTTGCTAACCTGCCGGGTTGCCAGACACAGCTCATGCCAAGAACCAATGTTTCCCGCAAAGGCTGTAAATATTCCTTCTGCCTTTGCGGGAAGCATTGGTTCTTGACATGAGCGTCCCTGCAGCCGGAAATTTTCCAAACATCCCACAATTAAAAATGGGAGCATCTCTGCTCCCAAATATAACAATTCTTATTTACATTTACCAAAATACGTGATTACCAATCACTGTTCCTGCATTCCCTGAGGATACAGAACGGAAATGTTTCGCACTTCCGATATAGTTTGTTCCTGACATGGCTGTCTGTGCTGCCTTGATACATTCGCTGCTGATTCCGCCTGTCAGAATGCTAGTCAATGTTCCGTTTGTTGCCGGTGGGAACTGTCCCGGTGCGGTGATGACTCCGTATATACTGTTTGGATAGCCACCGCTGTTTACTCGATTCAAAATAACATTACCAACTGCTACTTTGCCTTCAAAACATTCATTACCTGCTTCACATTGAATCATCGCTGCCAAAAGAGATATATCATCACTAGAAAGTGAGGTGGCTGCGCCTTTCGTAGCTCCACTCTGTGCGGTTTCTCCCTGTGCTGCCGCTATTGCAGCCTGTGCCGCCATTTCTTCTTCAATTGTGACTGCAGAACCAAAAGAATATTTTACTTCTACATAATCAAGGGATACATATCCCTGCGTATCATCAAAATCAACCTTTATCCAGCCGTCCTTGATTTCCTGGTCAGCTACTACTAAATTATCTTCTTCTGCCACAAGACCAAGAACTGCCGCATCTTCTCTGGCTTCCTCTCTGACTCTCAGAGTCTCTGTTTTGACAATCACCACCAGATTTCCATTTGTGCCTGCCAAATCTTTTGCCAAATCGCCGTATACAATATACTCATCCTTTACATAACCAATTACATCTCCGGATGAAATTTTTGTCCAGCCGTCTTCCTTTTCCAGAAGGGAACCTTTACAGCCCGCATATAATTTTCCAACTACATCAGACTCTTCACTGGCTTCTGCACGAATGTTAAGGGATTCCTCTACATTTGCCAGAACCAATGTTTCCCATTCAACTGAATCTCCTGCTTGCTCTAGAACCGTATTCTCTGTCACTTCTACCGGCGCTTCTGTTACCGTTGCTGTTTCTGTTACTGCTTTGTCTGTTTCTTCCTGTGATGCCTCAACTGTGATTGCCGGAACGTCTACTTGAGAAATTACATTCTGTGTATCTGTAGCAACTCCTGCAAACGCTGTAAGAAACATAAATGCTGATGCACCTGACATCATCATAAGCAGTTTTCTGTGTCCTACTCTCATATAGCCTCCTGCTTCGTTATAATTGAATCTGGTAATAGATTTTTCAATCAATCCAATTATACCAATTTTGTTACAAAAAACTTAATTTTTGTTACGAATTGTTACGAACGAAATTTTATCAAAGGCTGGATTTATTGTCAAGTTGACGAAAGTTCGCAAAAATAGCCCTTTTTAATGTACTTTTTTATCAATCCTTAAGATTTTCTTAATATTCAATAGGTAATAGTGCCAAACTTCACAATGCTTTTTTAGTACAATTTGCTATTAATCAGAACACATGTTCTTTTTGATTCGTGGAATGTTCACAAATATAAACTATTTTAGATATTCCTTCCTTATTTTCTTGATTTTTTCTGCAATTCCCTTGATTTTTAAGGGGTTTCCAGACGTCGCTGGCGAAATGCTTCATACATCAAAATCGAGGCTGCAACCGCTGCATTTAAAGATTCTAACTGACCGCACATAGGAATTTTTACATATTTTTCACAGAGTGAAAGAGCTGTTTGGGACAATCCATTTCCCTCATTTCCGATGACAAACGCAGCTCCTTTTTCATAGGAGTATTTATCATAATCTTTAGATTCCATCAATGCTGCCCCATAAGTTGCAATGTTTCTCTCCTTTAATTGTCTGAATATTCCAGCAAATTCTTCCTGGGTTTCCAGATAAACAAAAGGCATTCGGTAAATGGACCCCATAGTAGAACGCACCACTTTCGGATTATAGATATCCACGCACCCTTTTGTCATAATAATTCCCGTAACACCTGCGCCCTCTGCAGTTCTCATGATAGTCCCTAAGTTCCCCGGATCCTGCAAATCTTCTAATATAAGAAGCAACGGATTCTCTTTGTTAAGAATCTTCTCTAAGGAAGAAAACGGTTGTTTTACCACCGCAAGAATTCCCTGAGGTGTCTGGGTATCGCTGATGGAAGCAAAAATATTGTCAGATACCACTTCATATTTTATACCAATTAACTGTTCTTTCAGCGAATTTTCAGCGTTTTCCGACACATAAACCTCTTTCAAAAGTTCTTTTGGTGTTTCCTGAAATAAACGGATTCCTTCTATAATAAATAGTTTTTCTTCCTTCCTGCATTTTGACTTTTTACGCAGGTTCTGAATTGTCTTAATTTTTGTGTTAGAAGCACTTGTAATCATTCTTTTCACCTTTCATTACAGTAATTTTCCGATACTTTTTTGCACAATTTTTACTCTTCCTTCTCCGAATTGTTGTGTCAACTGTTCCACTAATGTTTCATTTGCCTGTACATTTCTGCTTGGTGGCAGACGTTTGATTGCTTTCACGTCTTCTACATAAATCACCACACTGTCACTGCCGTCAGAGTTTTTAATTGCCTCATATAATTCCTGCTCTTTTTCCCCAAAACTTTCTTTATTATCGAACTTTATCCACAATTCTTTTGGGATATCCTCAAAACCAATGATTTTTTCACATATCAGCTTGGCACCACGTTCTTCTTCCACATTCACTCTGCCCCGGATAAACACCTTATTATCTTCCACCAGCATTTTGGCATTTTTCTCATAATCCCTTGGAAACACTACTACTTCCACTGCTCCCACCATATCCTCCAAGGTCAGAAATGCCATGGTCTGGTTAGTTTTCGTGTGCTTGATATTTTTGGCGGTAATCATCCCACCAAGAATCGCTGTTGCCCCTTCTGCCACCGCAGGCTCGTTTGTTTCTTCATTCAGAGCGAAATCCCTGGTAGTATTTGTAGTGTTTTTCTTCATTATATCTATATAGTTTTCCAGTGGGTGACCACTAATATAAATACCCAGAACTTCCTTTTCAAAGGCAAGCATTACTTCCTTTTCAAATTCCGGAACATCAGGCATAGTTATCTTATAGCTTTCTTTTTCTTCCTCCGGTGCCCAGTCAAACAGCGACATCTGACCTGCAATGTCATTTTTCTTTCCGTTACTTGCCGCATCCATCAACTTATTATATATAAGAAGACACTGCCTACGGTTGTGTCCTAAACTATCAAATACACCAGCTTTAATAAAGTTTTCTACCACTCGCTTATTCACTGTTCCTCTTGGTGCCATCTTTTCAATAAAGTCCTGCAGGCTGGCAAATTTCTTAGTTTCTAAACCGGAGCGGATTTCTTCAATTTCCTTAATTACCGGCATTCCCACACCTTTAATGGCAGAAAGCCCAAAACGGATAGAATTGCCGGAAACGGAAAAGTCATAACTTCCCTCGTTAATATCCGGCGGCAAAATTTCAATCCCCATATTCCGGCAGGTCATGATATATTCTGACACTTTACCCGGATTATCAATGACGGAGGTCATAAGGGCTGCCATATATTCTACCGGATAATAATATTTTAAAAAGGCAGTCTGATAAGAAACCACTGCATATGCCGCTGCATGAGATTTATTAAAGGCATATTTTGCGAAATCTATCATTTCATCATAAATTCTGTTTGCCGTCTTTTCATCGATTCCGTTGGCAATACAGCCCTTTACCCCTTCTTCTTCATTTCCATATACGAAGTTCTGGCGTTCCTTTTCCATAACGGAAGCCTTCTTCTTTGACATGGCACGGCGCACCAGGTCGCTTCGTCCTAAAGTATAGCCTGCTAAATCTCTTACAATCTGCATAACCTGTTCCTGATACACAATACAGCCATAAGTTGGTGCCAGTATCGGCTCTAACTGAGGACAGTCATAAGTAATGGCAGAAACATCGTTTTTCCCGCGGATATATTTAGGAATAAAATCCATAGGTCCCGGACGATAAAGGGAGATTCCGGCAATAATATCTTCTAAACTCTGAGGCTTTAATTCCTTCATAAAGCCTTTCATTCCGGCACTTTCTAACTGGAATACACCCTCTGTCTTTCCACTTCCAATAGACTCCAAAACCTTTTTGTCATTAAAATCAATATGATCAATATCAATACTGACCCCAAAGCTTTTTTTCACAAGGCGTACTGCATTCTGGATTACCGTCAGGGTACGCAGCCCCAAAAAGTCCATCTTTAACAATCCCAGTTCTTCAATGGTTGTCATGGTAAACTGAGTTGTAATAGTACCGTCAGAAGCTCTGGATAAAGGCACATACTCATCCACCGATTTCTGGCTGATTACCACACCTGCCGCATGCATAGAAGTATGTCTTGGCAAGCCTTCTAATCGTTTTGACATATCAATCAGACAAGTTACCTGAGGATCGGATTCGTACAGCTTACGAAACTCCGGATTTCTCTGTAATGCTAAATCAATGGTCATATTCAATTCGTTTGGAATCATTTTTGCAATGCTGTCTACATAAGCATATGGATAATCCAGCACACGCCCCACATCTCGTATGACTCCTTTTGCCGCCATGGTACCGAAGGTGACAATCTGAGCTACCCGGTCTTTGCCATACTTTTCTACCACATAATCGATAACTTCCTGTCTTCGTTCAAAGCAAAAGTCAATATCAATATCGGGCATGGACACACGCTCCGGATTTAAAAAACGCTCAAACAAAAGATTATATTTGATAGGATCAATATTGGTAATGCCAAGACAGTAAGATACAATGCTCCCCGCCGCAGAACCTCGTCCCGGCCCCACCATAATCTGGTGTTTTCTGGCATAATTAATAAAGTCCCACACAATCAGGAAATAATCCACAAATCCCATGCCTTCAATGACAGACAGTTCATATTCTAACTTTCCTGCAATTTCCCCGGTATCTTTCGGGTATCTCCGTGCCAGACCTTCAAAACATAATTTTCGCAGGTATTCCTTAGAGCTCATATTATCTGGAACATTATATTTTGGCAATTTCCGCACGCCAAACTCAATTTCCACATTACAGCGCTCGGCGATTTTACAAGTATTTTCTAATGCCTCTAACGCATAAGGAAATAATTCCGCCATCTCCTCCGGAGATTTTACATAATACTGTCCGCCTTCGTAACGCATTCTATCTTCATCATCTAACTTTTTATTTGTCTGAAGACACAATAAAATATCGTGAGGCTGCTCATCCTCCCGATAAGTATAATGCACATCATTTGTTGCAACTAACTCAATGCCGGTCTTTTTACTTAATCCAAGAAGTTTCTGATTTACAAACCGCTGTTCCGGAATTCCATGGTCCTGAAGCTCCAAAAAGAAATTCCCCTTGCCGAAAATTTGCTGATAGCGCAATGCAGCTTTTTCTGCTTCCTCATCCCTGCCTCTTGCAAGATTTCTCTGAACTTCTCCTGCAAGACAGGCAGACAGCGCAATAATTCCTTCATGATAAGTTTCCAACACTTCTAAATCCACACGGGGCTTATAATAAAATCCATCCACAAACCCTTTGGAAACTATCTTGGTTAAATTGGCGTATCCTTCGTTATTTTCAGCCAACAATACGAGATGATAGTATCTGTCCTCAGACTGACTGTTATCCTTATCAAATCTGGAGCCCGGCGCCACATAAACCTCACACCCCAAAATCGGCTTAATTCCCACTTCTCGGGCTGCCCTGTAAAAATCAATCACACCATACATGACACCATGATCCGTAATTGCTGCCGCATTCATTCCCAGTTCCTTTACTCTGGCAACATATTCTTTTATTTTATTAGAGCCGTCCAACAGGCTGTACTCTGTATGCACATGTAAATGCGTGAAGTTCATGTTTTTCATTTCCTTTCCTTATTACAATTTTAATCCGATAATATCTTTTTCCCGCGACAAAATCACATCACAACTTAAATTCGTAAGCCCCGGCAGCTTATATGCCACATTTTTTAAAAACAAGTCCATTTCCTGCTGATTGGCAGCCACCGTATGAACATGCAGCTTATTTTTTCCCGTCAGCTGGTAAATCTTAGTGACAACATCATTTTTTTGTAAAATATCAATTACTTCCAGCAGATTTCCTGCTGCCACTTCCACCTCCAGATATGCTGAAACAGAATTATTAATTTTCAGGGGATTTACAATAATTGTATACTGCTCAATGATACCTTCCTTTTCCAGGGCATCAATCCGTGCCTTCACAGCAATACGTGACAGATTTACTTCTTTTGCAATATCCACATAAGACATTCTGGCATTTTCCGTCAACAGAGCTACAATCTTTTTATCTATTTCATCTAAACCATCCAAATACATTGCGTTTCCTCCCAGGCCAATAACATAATTCTTGACCACTCCATCATTATTTCGCACGTGATAATTCTTCTTTAACATCATAGCAAACTTACCTGACATCGTCTAGGGAAATTTTGATAATGGTTCGATAACGATTTAAACTTATTGGTTGAAGGGACGCTCATAAGTGGGACAACTTCTTCTCTGGAAGGCAGAGGCAACGCGAATGCGAACTAACTGTCTTATGAGCTGTGCCTTGATAACCGTTAAGTTTAAACTTTGTCACATTAATGAGCGCTTCTTGAGAAGTTGGTATGTTCAAAAAGAGCAGTTCAATAATTCAAATCAACCTTTGGTGTTTGCCATGAACAGCCCATGATAGTGACAGAATCTTCCCATGCAGGCAATCAGGAAACGCTTTTAGCGGAAGCAAAATCCAATTCTTAGGCAACACTTGGTGAAGAGCCCTAAGGCGATGAACCTAGTGTGCCTTAGAATTTAGTTTGCTGGAGTGCCGTTTCCGCCTGCATGGGAAGATTCTGTCACTATCAGGGGCGTCCGTGCCAACTCAAAAGGTTATTCTATTATTTCAATACGACATTTTTGCTCTTGTTCTATGATACAAAAAGAAAGTTTCAAATTACATATTGACATATGCGTTTTCCTCTGCTACAATACACTCAACAAAAAAGTCACAATCAAGACAACGAGGTCTGTTGTAAAGCAATCTTCAATGCTTTACAAACAGACCTTTTTTGTTACTATGCATAGGTATTTCCGGAAAAAGCTACTAGTTAATTTAATCAGAATAAAGGAAATGTGAGGAATTATTATGAAAAAGAAAATAGTATCTATTTTGTTAGCAACTGTTATGACTACTTCTGCCTTAACTGGCTGCGGCAACTCTGACACACAGTCACAAGAACCAAAAAATCAGGAGTCTACGGAAAATACAACTTCTGAAACCACTGAAACTCCGTCAACGGAAAGTACTTCTGCTTCCCAACTGCCGTCTGTAACAGCCCGGGACAACGAAGATGTGGATTTATTAGATAATTATGAAGTGCTCCAGACTGCAGAAGATGGTTCCTATCAAAGTGACTATTTTTTAGAAACCAGTGTAGATACTGTTACCTGGGGACGTTTACCGAATAAAGACTCTGAACCGGTGCTTACTGTGGAATCCGGTTCCACCGTTACCATTGATACCTTATCCCATGAAGGCATTTTGGAGGACCAGGGAAAAAATCCGGTTGCCTACTTTACTGACAAAGGGGTTTCTGAAGATATGATTTTGGAAGATGCCATTGAAATTGCTGCTTCTGATCTGCCACATAATTTTGATGAAGACGGTCCTCATGTTATTACCGGACCAATTTATGTGGAAGGTGCCGAAGCTGGAGACGTATTAAAGGTGGAAGTACTGTCCCTGACCCCTCGTGTACCATACGGTGTTATTTCTAACCGCCATTACAAAGGATGCCTTGTAAATGAATTTCCTGAAAATGAAGGACGCTTAGACAACCCAAGTTCAGAGAATCCGGAAGCATACAACAATGTATCTATTTTTGCACCAATTAAGAAGATTGGCGATGAATATTATGGTTATTTAGATGATGGAAATGGTTCTGAATTGAGTTTTAAGATAAATCCATTTTTAGGAACTATGGGAGTTGCTGCAAATTCTTCCGAAAAAGCAAGTACTGTACCGCCTACCAGACTTGGCGGCAACTTGGATATCAACGAACTGGGGGTAGGAAGTACTTTATATCTTCCAATTGATGTAGATGGTGCTTTATTCTACACCGGCGATCCGCATTTTGCACAGGGCGATGGTGAAGTTGCCTTAACCGCATTAGAAGGTTCCCTTCGTGCCACAGTCCGCTTAACTGTCATTAAAAATGGTACTGACGAAGTTCCAGGAGACAACAATGGCTTTGATATGGCATTTGGCGAAACAGAGAACTACTGGATCCCGATTGGCTTGAACGAAGACTTAGACGAAGCAATGAAAATGTCTGTACGTGAAAGCATTGATTTCCTGTCAGAAGAATTCACCTTAGACCGCGCCCTTGCTTATGCATATCTCAGTGCCGGCACCGATTATGAAGTTTCCCAGGTAGTGGATAAAACAAAAGGAATTCATGCCTTAGTAGAAAAAACAGACTTTGCACCATACATCACCACACAACTGCAGGTCGAAGAAAGCACGTTCCCTGTTACCATTATTGATGAATCCTACTATGTGGAAGCAGAACCTGTGCTTATCGCTCTTGGGGCAGAGGTGACAAAGAATAATAATACTTACACAATTAAATATGAAGATATTTCTTACGAACTACGCGCAAACTCCAACGTATATGTGACACCAAACGGTAACAAACTAATGGATTTATCCCCTGTTTACCAGAATGACAGCTTATATATTCCAGTGTCCTCCTTCTTGAATATCTTCCGTATTCCATTAAACTGGAGTAGTGCAAACGGTACTGTAACCGGTACCCTGGGATATTAATTCACAGAAAAACGATTCTCTGAGTATATTATATTCAAAGAAGGCATGTGAAATCCCCAAAGATTCACATGCCTTCTCTTTATACCTTATAATGTCCCACTACATCACTTAAATGCTCTGCCCGCTTCTTACTCTCTTGGGACATATCTACTGTGTATCCCATATCTGTTTTTAATTGCTCCGCACATTTGGATACCTCTTTAATATGCTGACTGTTAGAAGACGATGTTTTGGCTACCATTTCTACGGAAGTCTGCACATTGGTAACTGCCTGATTTACCATATTCATCTCCATTTTAAACTGCTCTAACATATCCCGTATGGTTACTGCATCTTTCGAATATTTTTCACCGGAAACCGTAAGATTTTTAAACTCTCCCATCATATGCTCCTGAATAAACTGAAGCATTTCCTGCGATAAATCTTCCATTTCCTGCATAACACGAACAACTTCACCACTGACCTCCCGGATATTGGCAGCCGCAGTTCCTGAATTCTCTGCCAATTCTCCAATGTCATGTGCCACTACAGCAAAACCTTTTCCTGCCTCACCAGCCCTTGCTGCCTCTATGTTTGCATTTAACGCTAACATCTTTGTCTGAGAAGCAATATGTAAAATATCTTCTGTAAAATTCTGTATCTGTTCTACCGCCTTTGCCTGCTTTTCTGTTTCTTGCATTTCTGCGCTAATTTTTTCCACGGCTGTTACAATATCCTGCTGGGATTTATAAGCGTTTTCTTTCATTACAGCAGAACGCTCGCTGATTACCGCTGCAATTTCCGCCCCCTGGGCAGAACTCTCATTAATTTCTTCCACAGAATTTCCAACCTTCTGCATTACATTGTGAATTTCTTGCATAACATTGGCGGTAACACTTACTCCCTGCTCCATATTTTCCAAAAAACCATTCATATCCACAACTTCTTTTTGAGCTGTTTTCATGGTTTCATCCACATGTTCAGATGCCCGCTGAATCTCTCCGGAACATTTTTGAATATCTTCTACCATTTCTCTGGTCTGCTCAAATAGTGCGTTTAAATTATTCGCAATTTCTTCAAATTCATCCCCGGTATTAATAATTACCTTCCTTGTTAAATCTCCATCATTATAAACAACATCAGATAACTTTTCATTCACCATAGCCAAACGTCTGCTTAAGGTTCTGGAAGGAAAAATTGCGATAAAGGCGGCAAAAATCACACAAATTATATCAATAACTATCATATATTTAAAAAATGTGCCCGTCTTTTCTTCCACAAAGTCTGCGGAGCAATCTACTCCCACAATTCCTACCACGCTTCCTGCCTGATTATAAATCGGTGCATATCCTGACAAAAAACTTCCCCATTCATCACTGGTTACTTCAGAATCTGTAGTAACCTTTCCTTCCAATGCTTCATACATCTCCTGAACGCCGTCTTCGTATACTTCGCCAATCAGAGCGCCTTCTTCTGTATCCGTATCAACTACAAATTCCAAACCTCCATCTTCGTTCTGTTTCATGGAATACACATACGCCACACTGTTTCCATCCAGAAAATACGATAGATTTGTAAAAATTTCCTGATAACTTTCACTTTGTTCTTCTCCCGGCTTAATTCCCGCAAACTTATCGCCATCCACCTGAGCTGCCGCTATCCGTGCAATTCCTGCTACATTCTTTTTTACATCCTCCACCAGATAATTTTTCATAACAAAGCATGATAATCCCGTCATAACAAATACAATACTTATCCCCATAATAAGCATGGTATTTCTGATTTTTCCTACCAGACTTCTCTTACGTGTCTTTATCCCCTTATCCTTCATTTTTACTCCACCTTTTTATAACAAATATACATTTCTCATACTGCTTTTTCTAACCGCATTCTAATTTCCGGCACTTTCATATGCTCTGCTTCCCAAACAGAATACTCCGTATGCAATAACAAAAGCTACCACCGCCAGTATACATTCCACTCCAATAGTGCTCCATGGACTAACCTGTGGCTTTAAAAAATAACTGGCTGGAAGATACGCTACAAAAGCAAACGGAATCAGCCATGTAATAATAAATCGAACGCCTTTTGCATAAATTTCTGTAGGATATTTAGCAAAATCAGCCAATTGGTACGCTGTATAAAGTACCGGACCACTGATTTTCATCCAGAAGGCAAAAGAGGCAAACAACAATTTTACCGAAGTATAAATAACTGCCCCTGCAATTACAGACACAGCAAAAAGCAAAATTTTTGTTCCTCCTATTGTTACCACCCCATTGGACAAAGAAATTCCCAACAAAATACTACCAACTAACAATTCTCCCAATGCATCTGGTTGCAATTTTTCGCATATTACCTGAAAAAACAAATTCATAGGACGCAACATATACCGGTCAAATTGTCCGTTTACAATGTAATCCCATGCCACTAACCAGATATTGTCTGTAAACAAATGGTCGATACCTCTTGGTATCTGAGCAAATCCATAGATAAAAATAAGTTGTGGCAATGTCCAGTCTGCAAGCGTAGGAATTTGTTCAAACACCAGATAAAGAAATGCTATTCCTGCCGCCTGAGTGAGAAAAAATCCCACTAGACCAAGCAAAAAGTCCACTTTAGACTGTACGATATATTTAAAAAACTGTGCCACAAATACTTTATATAATCTTCCATATCTTTTTAATTCTTTCATTTCTAACCTCCCAACACAATCAGACGTCTTGTGATTCTGTTCCAAAGAAATGTGCCCAATGCATACAGCACTACAATCCAAATCACCTGACGCAATAAAACGATTGCCAGCGCCTCACCTGTGTATTTTCCAAGATAAACCATAACCGGCGTATATATCATAGATGAAAACGGAAGAAAGTCAAATACACGCTGAAGTACTTCCGGAAAAAAGCCGATAGGAATCAGCTGTCCCGTTAAAAATCCAACCAAAGCATTTTTAGCCATATTTAGTCCAAACATATATGTAGTCACAAACGCCATTAAACCAAAGCAGAAATCAAACAACTGGTAAATCAGAACACTAAATAATGTGCTTACAAGATACAGCACAATATTTCCTATAGAAACTACATCCATTCCCAGAACCACTACTTTATATATTTCCAGCCCAATCCACACAAATACCGATGGTGCCAAGAAGCGATAGACAACACAGCCCAGCGCCTTTGAAATCAAGCTTAAACGGTAATCAATAGGCTTAATCAGATTCATTACTACCGAACCATCCCTAACATCATCTACCATATCTCCCGAAATCCCAACATTTACCAGATTCCCGGTAACGTATGTCATAAACACATAAAGAATCATTTCATTTCTGGTTAACCCGCCTAATACACCTGTTTCTGAGCTTCCATAAATTGCCATCCACAAATAATAGGAAATAAAAGCCCCAAAGCAGCTGCACAAAATAAACAGATAGAAACTTCCTTTATACGCAAGGTTTCGTTTTAATTCATTGAGTGCAAAAGGCACATAAATGTTCCATTTTCTCTTTTTCATATTTAACTCACCACGCCTTCTTCTTGTCTATTTTCCTGCTCCATTCCGTGGCGGTAAATTTCTTTTACAATTTCAGACAACTCTGTTTCCTGAATCTGAATATCCCTCACTTCTGTATGCTGCATAAACTGTGAAATTACGTCGGAAATTCCCAGACTATGCTTATCAAAGGCAACTTCTACGCTGTTTCTTTCCTTATCCGCTGTAATCTGGCAAGATTCCTCAGGCACATTTAATAAAGAAGATAAATTCACCTCTAAAGCTTCCTTGATGTTCTTTACTTCCATAGTTACCTTTCTGGTAACCCCATATTTTTCCTTCAGTTCAACCAAAGAACCATCATAGATTTTCTGTCCGTCATCAATAATAATGATTCTGCTGCAAAGTTCTTCAATATCCTCAATATCATGGGTTGTCAGTATAACCGTTGTCTTATATTTTTCATTAATCTCCCGAATAGCTTTTCGAATGTTATCCTTTACTACAAGATCCAAACCAATGGTGGGTTCATCTAAATATAATACCTTCGGATTATGTAACAGCGCAGCCCCTAAATCAGCACGCATTCTCTGTCCCAAAGAAAGATTTCTCACCGGTCTTGTCCAGAATTCTTCTAATTCCAGCACTTCATTTAAAAATTTCATTTGAGATTCGTATTCCTCGTCACTGACATTATAGATTTCTTTTAAAATGGTGTAAGATTCACTTAAAGGCAAATCCCACCATAACTGGGTCCGCTGTCCAAAGACAACTCCTATATTTTGTGCATTCTTTTTTCGTTCTTTACTTGGATTAATTCCATTAATGAGACACTCCCCCTGTGTTGGCTCTAAGATTCCGGTCATCATCTTAATGGTGGTAGATTTTCCGGCACCATTACTTCCAATGTAACCTACAATTTCCCCTTTTTCAATGGAAAATGATATGTCTTTTACTGCCATTTTTCTTACTTTTTCATTGGAAAAAAGTCCTTTCACCGCTCCCTTTAAACCCGGATATTTTTTCGGTGAAACAAATTCCTTTGATACATTTTTTACTTCAATTTCCACATGTATTCCCCCTCTGTATATTCAATTGTTATAATTATACTGGAAATTTTTACATTATTCAATATTTTTCAAACAACAAGAGTGAATATTACAAGAAATTTCTTCACAGACATACCCCCTGGCAACAGCCGTTGCCAGGGGATAGTATTTTTACTTACTTTTAATTGTAACCTTGCTTCCCTGCCCTTTGTTTTTTAACATCCTCTTGTATTCGGAATATTTAGATTTCGGTACATATATTTTTGCATTTGACTTAATTCCCTTTAGTGCTTTGGAACCAACGCTGGTTAGGCGAACAGAGGTAATGTTAAGCTTGCTTAAACTTCCGCATTGACAAAATGCCTGCTTTCCAATAATTTTTAAACCACTTCCCGCGGTAACTGTTTTTAGTTTCTTACAGCCTCTAAAGCTTCCCACTCCAATTCTTTCTATCTTATCTGTAAGAACCACACTGGTAAGTTTCTTATGATTTTTAGCTGCATTGTCTGCAATCCCCGTGACCTTATAAGTAATACCATCTACACGAATCGTTTCCGCAATCTTTAATTTGGTGGTCTTGCTATCTAGTTTATATAACTCCACAGTTCCATTTTTCGCTCCGGCTTTCGTTACACGATAACTGTTTTTACCTGAAACTAAAATTGTTCCTTTCTTGGGAACACCCAACGTAGGAATACTTACACTTTTAGTACACTTACATTTCATGCAGGTATATAAACAGATTCCAGAAGTAACAGCATTCGGTTTTCGTGTAACTTTTCCACTATCCCAGGTATGCTCACCGATTTTTACGGTAAGTTTATTTACGTCTAATTCCACTTTTGCTTCTTTATCTTGAAAATGCTTTCCACAATCTGTACAAATATAATGAGCTACCATCCCTGTGCTTTCGCAGTCGGCAGGTTTTGCAGGTAGATACTTCACATTATGGTTTGAATTTTTCGGTATGGTAATCTGACTCGCACTTGCTTCTTGATATAGATTTTCCTCCAGACTTCGTTTTCCGCACTCCGTGCAGGCATAATATTCCTCATTTCCTTCCTTACTGCAGGTAGCTTCCTTTTCATTGAAATGTATTACATCATGTGATACATGAGTGGCAATTATTTTTTTCTCATCTGTTACTGTCTTTCCATTTACTGTGGCCGTTGCAATATAATTATCATTTCCTGCAATACTACTATTCACATCCGGAACATATTTGACCACACAAGGGACACTGGTAGCAATCTCACTATCTCCTACCTTAATGTAATATGTATATTCACAACTATGGTTCTCTTCCTGCCAGGTAAAATAACCCTCTTTTTCCACAGGTTCATTTTCAAAAGCAATCCATACATTATCTTTAACAAGAGCCGACTCGGCATTCTGTTCTAAGTAATTACTCCATAAGTCATTATTTTTGGGATAATAAGCCGTCACTTTTGATTCAAAGAAGGTATTGGATTCTAACTTTGGCGGATTTCCCAGGAAATAAACTTCCTGCTTTCTGCCTTCAAATGCATAAGTATAATAGAAACCATTTGCAACAATTTCTTCCACAGAAGCCGGTATTACAATTTGTTTATCTGTCTGGAACATACCATCAAAACATTTATAAGTAATCTTTTTAATGCCATCCGGTACAATGCAGACCGTATTTCCGCACGCATTCAGATACATCACCGCTGCATTTTTCTCGCTTCTTGCCTTCTCTGTAGAACAAAGCAAGCCATCCTCTGTCACATAAAAGCATTCATTACCTTCTTCTATGGTAATTTCCTTTAAATTATCGATACGTCCAAAGCTTTCTGCATAATTCAGTGTCTTAGGAAGGTGCAGGCTTCTCACTTTCAAAGAATCGAAAGCCTGCACTCCAATATACTCTAAGGTAGAAGGCAACACCAGTTCTCTAATTTCCCTATTTCCCCAAAATGCCTGCGCACCAATTCCTCTTAGTCCTTCTGGTAAAATGACGCTTTTTATATTATAGTTGCCTCTAAATGCTTCGTCTCCAATAAATTCCACTCCCGACGGCACTTCATATTCCGTCATTGTTTTGTTTCCAAGAATTAGCATCTTTCCATCTGCTGTATATAAATTACCAAGTTCATCTGTTTTTAAGTAGGGACTACCTTCTGCCACCACCGCCTTCTGAAAGAAAGCCACTGCAGAAAATGGTGTCTGATAGTCTTCAAATTTCTCTGGCATTTCAATTTCAAGAGTTGTTGGCAGGTAGAGTGTCTTTAACGACATACAGTTATAAATTGCCTGTGGCTCTAAAGTACGCACTCCTTCCGGAATTTCCAAAGAAACCATTTTTTTCTTTACTATAACTGCTTCTTTTGCAATTCTGGTAACTGGTTTTCCTTCGATATAAGAAGGAAAGATAACGTCTTGTTTATCCCTCAAATATTTCGTAATAGTAACCTCACCGTCTTCCGTAATGATATATTCAAAATCGGAAGCCTTCTCTGCATTTGGATTCTCCTCCGGTACTGTAGTAGGGTTTGTTGACGGTGAAACGGTTGGTGCCTTTGTGGGCTCTGTAGTTACCGTCAACGTTGGTGCCGTGGTTGCTGTGGGTGCCTTTGTTGGTGCCTTAGTTGGTCCTTGCGTTGGCTCCTTGGTTGGTTCTTTGGTCGGCGTCTTCGTAGGCTCTTTTGTGGGCTCCTGTTCCGGCATCACATAATCTGTAGTAGAAATATCACATTCCTGTAAGATCTGTTCGGAAAGCTGTGGTTCATAATCACCTTTCAGGCCTGCTTCACTTTTCAAAAAATAAGTATACTTGGTTCCCTCTGCTGTTGTAGCATCCAAGTAATAATATTTTCCGTCAATGCGCACCAGATTCCATACATGTGCTCCCCAACCGCCATCTCCATTTAATTGTCCTCCAACATATCTGCAATCAACTCCTGCTTCATTTAACAGTCGATACATACTTAAGGCAAAACCTTCACACACCGATTTACCTTCTACCAGCGTTCCATAAGGTGTATAAATTTTGACATAACTTTTATCACCATTTCCATCATCGAATTTCTCTAACCCCTCATAATCATAAGTTGCATGAGACGTTACATAATCATAAATTGCTTTGACCTTTTCATAATCAGATTTCCCGTCTAATTTCAAAGAATTTAAAATTTCTGATACTTTCGCCTCCAAGGCTTCTTCCTGCGCTGCAGTCATTCGATAGGTAGGACTGCAGACAATCTGACATCTGAATTTTCCGTCCAGCTCTTCCGGATAAATCATATGGGGTGAACCCGTATAAATAGCTTTTTCCAGATAAGCTCCTTCCTTTCCGTTTCCTGTATGACCTAGTGCAAGCTTCTTAATTTTACTTTCAATATCATCGTCTTTTTCCGGAAGTTCCACATAAATTTGAATGGAACTGCTCCTATTAAGCAAACCTTCTTTGAACTGTTGTGCTGCTTCTTCAATTCCCTGTGCCCACTCAATATCCTCATCATAAATAATTTCTGCGGCATTAACTACCTCACCAGGCACAGTTGTCAGCGCTGTTGCCATTGCCAAAATAGCTGCCAGAAGTTTCTTCCTCTTCATCTTTTTTCCTCCTCTTACTGTATCATTAACTTTTCATTTTTCCTTACAAACAAAAAGCCTCCATCTCCAATTACTCAGAGACGAAGGCTGGATATTCGGTTGCTCCTGCTCTGAATATCGTTTGTTTCAGTTACTTCAATGAAATTTTCACTAAAATTATAATTTATTATTTCACTTTAAATGCCTTAGAGAAAGACAAACTGTAGAATGGAACAGCGTTTTCCGGATAGAAACCGATAAAATAATCTCCCTTAGCAAGTTTTTTCTTCAGTTTTACAGCAACCTTTTTGGATCCAGGTTTTAAAGTAATTGTTCCCTCTTCTTTCAGCGTACCTTTTTTATAATAATTAAATACATTAAGCTTCTTGCCTTTATAAATGCAATAATGTAATTTCGCTCCTGATTTTTCGGAAATTTTGTTATCATATTTTCCTACACTTACAACAGCCCCTGTCAACTGCCTCACACTTATTGCCTTGTTAAAATTTACTGTAATGGATTTATTATTTACCTTTACAGATTTTGCTGTCAGGTTCTTGGTACTTACTGTGGCAAGAATACTGGTTTTTTTATCACATGCAAAAGAACGAAGTTTTTCACAAATTTTTTCATATTTTCCATAGTCCACAAGAATACGATAAGAATTATCTGAGTCCATATGCATATATGGGCGAAGTACAGCAGGATATGTATCATTCACTCCAAGTACAGAATTACATTTCAAAGCTATTTTTCGTAAATCACAGACTTTGTTATATACAGCAACTACGTTTTTAGAAGTAATTTTTTTATTTCCATAATCCTTCCACAAAGAAGTTATTCCCTGGTTCAATTTTTTTACATCCTTGCGTGTGGTATACTTCTTTGAAACTATTTTTACATTTACCTTAAAAATCAGCTCTTTGTACTTTACTGTAATAGTTGCAGTTCCCTTTTTGATAGCTTTTACCACTCCTGCTTTTGATACAGATGCTACGGAAGAATCAGAACTTTTGTAGCTATCCCCAGTTATATCACTAAAGTAATGTGAAGTATAATCAGAATTGTTGTAATAATAAAAGTATGAGGAAAAATCCACTTCCTGATTCACTTCAAGTGTTATACAATTCGTCGCTGTCCAACTTGTACTATCCCCATATGTATAAGTACTCCATGGCATACGACATCCACCGCTAATCCTTCCTGCGGCATTTGCCTGCAGTGTCAGTGAAGGTAAGCTTCCAAGCAATGTAGGCATCACCAAAAGCAGACACAAACAAACTGCAATTCTCTTTTTTAGATTCATAAAATCCACTCTCCTTTTCATTATTATCTCTTATGTAAATTATAAATGTAACTTTGTAGAGTTTAGTTGCTTTCTTTCCTTGCATAGGCTAAACTGACACCTGCCATCAAAGCAGTCAACGGTGTACATGGCAATGAGGAATCATAGAAAAAACTGCTGATTACATATCCGATGGTTCCCAGGAAAAATCCTATCCCAACAATATTTTTCTTGGAAAAGACCTGCGTATCCGAAATTGCTTTCGCAATACAGCTCACATACCATCCATAAAATATAATCAAAAGCACTAAGGATAAAACTCCGGTCTGCACAGCAATTTTTATGTAATTGTTATGAGGTTTTTCAATCATTCTGGCTGATGTACCGGTATACTGCTTTTTCCCCACATAATCATTCTGAGGAAATACCCGATAAAAGGTATCCGGTCCGCTTCCCCATATAAGATAATTCTTAAGCAAAGGAATACTTCGGGACCATATGTATAATCTTCCGGACCCTTTCAATTCCATACCGTGAAAATCTAAAGCCTCAATATGTACCAGCTTGTCTGCTTTTCCCAAATCATTGATGTGATAATAGCTCTCATCCTCATAGATAAATGAATATCCTATGTCCTCTATCATTACCACCATGACAGGCTCCCTGCTTTCCTCCATGGAAAATACCTGAAAGTTCTTCAATTCTTCTCTCTGAAAGCTGCCATCTGCTGCAAGATATGTATCTGTTACATCGTCCCCATCCAACTGTACAAAAAATCCTGAAGCTTGGTCTGAAAACCCAATCTGAACCTTGTGATTATCATAAGTAATATCCACACTGTCACTTCCGGTAACAATTTCCTTCAGCTTAGAATCGCTGCTTTCATCATGTAAGCGATGAATAAACTTAAATCCTGACATAAACTCTACGAACAATAAAATTATAACACACAGCCCTGCAAAAAACACTATATACGTGAAAGACTTTCGTGATTTTAGAGAATGTTTTTTCCACAAAATCACACTCAGAACAAGAAGTTCCACAAAAAAAGCTAACAACGCGCCTCTAGAGTAAGTACACCACAATAACAGTATTAAAATCACCGAAAAAAATCCCAACACACATTTCATCCACTTTTTTTCTGTAAAAAGAGCCCATAAAATAAAAACAGGCAGAATCATTGCCAGATATTGTCCGGCATTATTGGGATTAAATAAAGTCAGTGACACATTATTACCACTGAAGGCATCCTGCATATTTTCCAAGGCATATGTTTCCCATTCTGCCGGAGTAATCAACCGGATAAACCATTCCATATCAAAGAGATCTTTGTTACACACCTGTAAGAGCCCAATCACAGCCAATCCTGCCGTGGATATCACTAATGTTTGTGCAATACATTCATAATCTTTTTCTTTCCTCACAAAAACATATGCATACAGAAACATAATCCCATATCCCAGCAATACAAAAATACTCTCAAAATGGTAAATAGACCCTATAGTTGTATCTTTTGTATTGACTGTTCTAAAGGTGCTGATCAATACCGGCACATAAAAAAGTGCCAACAGCCAGAACATCTTAGGTAAATGACGGTAATTTTTGTATATCAGAAAAGAGACACATAAAATCAAAGCGGCTACCACACTTACCAACACAAACAAACGGCTCTTGTAATAGCAGTAAATATCTCCAATAATATCGTTTTCCCCATACCAAAGTTCCTGCCCCAGCCCACAGTCATACATTGCCAGATACACCACAAAAGGTAAAATCGCCAGAACTATGAGTATCGGAATCAGCAAATCATTGAATTCCGTTTTTCGGTTTTTCTTTATCTTCATATACGCAACTCCTCCTTTTTCATTATGAAAATACGAAAAATTCCACTGGATATTTTATTTACAAGGTGACATCCAGTGGAATTTTATTAAATTTGATATTCCATTAACTACATTACAAAACCCATCTTCACCTCATATGAATTTTTATTTGACTTTAACGGATTTTGCAGAAGTAAATGCTGTGTAACACTTTTTACCATTTACTTTTTTATAAGCTCTTACTTTATAATAATAGGTCTTCCCTTTTTTTAAGTCTTTTTTATCTGTGTACTTTACGGTGCTTGCTTTTTTTATTGTTGTAACTTTCTTATACTTACCATTTTTGCTCTGTGCACGATAAACTTCATAACCTGCTGCGTTGCTCACTTTTTTCCAGGTAATGGAAACTTTTTTTGTTCCAGCTTTGGATACTTTTACAGATGCAGGTGCAGTTGCAGTTACACCCAACTTATATTTTCCTTTTTCACCGGTAACTTTTATATAATATGTATTAGATGATTTTAATTTTAATGAAGCATCGTTCTTTGAAAGAGAACTTTTCCTTCCCAAAGAGTACTCACAAACTTTTTGGCTATCCAGACAATCCTTTCCAGAGAAGATATGGATTGTTGCATTTCCATCTATATTACAATTACTAAATGTCAATGTATAATTTACATAACCGGTGGTTTTAAAAGAAAAGCAATCTACATCTAAAGGATTTTCAATATTAAAGTATTTACTTTCATTTAAACTTAATTTGCGCGCTTCATTTACAGTATCCTTTACATCATCTTGTGCTTTTGTTACTTTGAACTGATAAGAACCCTTATTATTTCCATTTACCACCACATAATATGTATGATTTTTCTCTAACTTTGCAAGATTTCGGTAACCGGTTCTCTTGTAGCCTAAATCGTCTTCTACGATTTTTTCTGTCAGGTCTGCATCTTTATAGATTTTGTATACAACATATCCATCCACTCCGGTGTTTCCGTAGGTATATTCATAAAATGAATCGCTTCCATCTGTGGTAAAAGTAAAGCAGTCT
>JBGVOM010000199.1:0-2918 GCA_045126515.1 Lachnospiraceae bacterium | reverse complement strand
ATCCACATTTCCTGACATTTTTCCTTTTGTTTTTCCATCCAAAACAAACTTATCTACCGTAAAATAATCACAGCTTACTAAATGAGAGCCAAAGTCATAATTGCTTCTTGGCGGAATACACTTTGTAACAGCTTTTGCCTTATCGATGTGCAATTCTCTTTCCTTCCCATCCGCTCCTACCCGTCCATAATCATAAACACGATAGGTAACATTGGAATTCTGCTGGATTTCCGCAATGAGATTTCCGCTGCCGATGGCATGTATGGTTCCCGGCTCAATGAAAAAAACATCACCTTTTTTTACCTCTACTTTATTTAGCACTTCCAATAAAGTCTTGTCCTGTATCCGTCTTGCAAATTCTTCCTTAGAAATACTTTCTTTAAATCCATAGTAGATAAAAGCTCCCAGCTGACAGTCCATGATATACCAGACTTCTGTCTTTCCATATTGTCCCTCGTGCTTTAAGGCGTATTCATCTGACGGATGCACCTGTATGGATAAATCCATTTTGGCATCTATGAATTTAATCAGCAGTGGAAACTGTTCCATGTGTTGGCATTTCGTACCTAGAACAGTCTTTCCTTTTGCTTCAATATACTCTGATAATGTTTTCCCGGCAAATTCACCTTCTGCAATGGTGCACGGCCCGTCCGGATGACAGGACAGCTCCCATGTCTCAGCTAACTTGTCCCAGGTAAATTGTTTTTTGTATTCTGTTATCAGCCGGGTACCGCCCCAGAGGTAGTCTTTGCCGGCTGGAGATAATTTTAATATTGACATTTTCTTCCGCTCCACTTTAAAATATTTTAATATGCATATTTTCTCTATATTACACTACAATATCTTTACACCATTGAAACGGTAACTTCGAAACCCCAAAGGCCACTACATAGCAAACACCAAAAAGTAAGATACTATAATGGTGCAGAGCTACACTGTTATGAAAAACGCAGCCTGATACTTACAACAAATATAGAATTCAGTAAATGGAATGGAATATTTTATGACGACCAACTAACAGCGGCGTTAATTGACCGTCTGGTTCATCACAGTCATCTGATTGTCTTTGACAGAGACAGCTGGAGATTTGAACATTCCCTTATGAAGGATTCAGCAACTTAATAACTCTCTAGGGTGTTACATTTTTACTTTGCATTTTGTTACACTTTGGGGTTGCAAAATACAGATATACCCACATATAGTGCGTGGAGCCTTCTGTCCGGTTTTCTTTTGTCACACGGACAGGTGTCTCATCAGCCTGCAGTACATGATACTCATAGAGCTTTTCGTGCAGGTAATCATATAAAAGAGACAGATACCGTTCCGTACATTCTCATAAGATAGCCAATAAGTGCGAAATCATATCCATCCAAAATTTCCCTTTAAAAAACGATTATATTCATTCATTGAAGCCATAACATCTACTATTTTTCTTTTCATTAACCCAAAATCTCTTGCCCCTTCCCCAATATCAGCATATGAAATATATAGCGAACTCCATGTTGATAAATCATATTGTTTTTTTCTGTGTGGCATCCCCTATATATAATAGCAAACAATAATATTAATGTAACAATTATTTCTATCATATATATGTACTTTAATAGAATTTTTTTCTCATTATGCTTCATGATTGTTCCTAAATTTCTCTTACATCTATTTAAAAAATTTCAAGTGTTCCTTAACCATATTTTCAATAGTATATTTTCGACCGATGTTTAAGCTTTCCTCTTGCATTTTTCTTTTTTGTTTTTCATCATTTAAAATATAATTAATTTTATCCGCCAGTATTTCAACTTCTTCCGTAGGTACAATGAAACCATTTTCACCATTCTTTACCATTTCTAAGCCCGCTATACATTTGTCCGTTGTAATTACAGGCAAAGCATAGCCCATTGCTTCATTTATTACTAACCCCCAAATATCTTCTCTTGTGGGATGTACAAATACGTCTGCACATTTATAATACTTTGCCAGTTCTTTCTTTGTTTTAAACTCCACAAAATGAATATTTTGCAACTTGTATTGTTTTACAAGTGCTTTATACTCCGGTGTTGGTTTGTTTCCAATAATATATACCCCAGTGTCACTTCCAAGCTTTTGTGATGCTTTTAACAAAACATCATACCCTTTTCTATAAATAAATTGCCCCACGCCTAAAACAACATTCTTTTCCTTTATTTGTAATTCTTTTCTATATTTTTCTTTTGTCTCCCAAGTCGGAACTTCGTCTAAGATATCTTCATCTTTTACTGAAGTAAACGGGTATCTATATATTGCACTTCCTTTAGCACCATAATACTGCAAATATTTATCTGTCTCTACACTAGGGCTAAAATAGCCTTTTGCACCTGAAACCAAAAACTTCTTGTACATTTTTTTCACAAAATTTTCATTTCTGATCATCCCACCATCTACTTCCATGTAATACGGAATCTTTTTCATTTTAAGATATATCAATGCTGCCATTTCTGTATAATATGCGTATGATGTAACTACAACAATATCATATGACTTATTAATATGTTTAAAAATTCGTTTATCAATTTTCTTTTCATCCATATCACCATCTGACAGAAAGATTGCGTGAAAACTGTATTTTTTTTCTTCAATCCAATCAAATCTTATTCCCTGCTTTGTTGCTCTTTTTGCTTCAAAAATTACAGTTAAATCTACATATTTTCCTAACGTATTATAGAATTCTATTCTATATGGTGCTGGAATATTGGTAATAAATAAAACCTTTTTCATGTATTTCTCTCCTTAACTTGTTATTAAATAGGCGTTTAACAAACGCCCCAACCCATTGATTTTACTGGGTTTTCTTATATATTTTATATAAATTTTCTCTCCACAAGTGGTATAATATAGATAACAACAACAATACATTTCACAACTTATGGAGGAGAAAATTTATG
>JBGVOM010000198.1:0-2184 GCA_045126515.1 Lachnospiraceae bacterium | reverse complement strand
CATGGACAATGGCTTATTAAAGTACGCTTCTTTTATAGAATGATAGAATAAATCAGAATCTTTTCTTGAAATTAATCAAAAAACAGCAAAAATGAAGCTGCCGCTTCACGAATTTTCATTCGTTAAAGCGACAGCCCCATTTGCTATTCATGAATCATACCATTTTCCAGTTTCCGCAATAATCCGGTAAGTGGCAGGATGAGAAATCCTGCCACAAAGTTTCCAGTGCCATGTAGGGCATCCCAAGGAAGACCTGCAATAATCCAGGCAATCATCTGCTGGAAATTCAGACCAAACATAACCGCCTGCGCCGGAGCGTACAGGGTTCCATAGAGGAAACCATGAAGGGCACATACAATCGGATATACAACGGCTGCCAGTTTCGTTGGGAGCTTTTTAGGTAACAGCATAGTAGCAGCCCAAAGTATTGTCCAAATGTACAGATATGGAATCCACCAGGGAGAAAAGCCAGCATATAATCCATTTAATAGAACATATATATAAATGGGTATCAGAGCTTTTTTTCGATAAACCAGAGTAAACACCATAGTGAACATTCCCAGCAGGTGAAGGTTGGGTGCCCATTCCATAATGATTTTAGAGCAAAACATAAGAGTTCCCAGCATGGAAAATTTGCAGATTTCTGCTGCTGAAATTCTCTTCTTTTTGGATGTATTGGCTTTTTCTTCGCTATTCCTGCGTGTAAACAATTTCATAATGCTCGCCGTCTGTGATATTTGCAGAGTCAACACCTGTCGTCAGGTATTCCCCATCCTTATAGAAAGCCCAGTAAGCCTTGTCGGTGTCATAATCAGCCTGGATGCCATTGACTTCCTTGACATAAAGTCCGTATTCGCCATCATCTCCGGCAATAAGTGAATGTTCTAACAAGGCGTCCCCAAGAGTAGTCGTGTCAGTGTGTATGGTAAAAGTAATATCGTTTTCGTTTACCTTTACCTCTGCTTGAATGGTTACGTTGCCTTCGCCAAATTCTGTGTCTTCCGTGTAAGCGGCATTTGCCCAAAGGTCAGAGTTTTTTGTGTTTGAGCCACATCCACCTATGCAAAATGCAAGAATAAGGCAGAGTAGTAGTGGCAAAAATGATTTGTAATTTTTTTTCATGTTATTCCTTCTTTCTTTATAAATGTTGTCATGTACGAAAAGTAAACGTAAAAAAGCCCTTCAAATGAAGGGCTAAATGACAAGTAAAAAGGTACCCTGCCGTACCTGTTATACCGCATTTCCCTCCACATCTCCCAAGGGATTTCAGCAGTGCACAGAACGATAAGCATTCCGACTTGAGGATTTAAATCCAGATACGGTAATGGGTGTTGTCACGGATTCGCACCGTAGTTCCCTTATCCCCTAACATATCCTCTAAGGATATGTCCGGTAACAAAAAATGAAAGTACATTTTCTGATGAACTGTGTTAATTTCTTTTGCACTGTGCTATTATAACATATATATATGTTTTTTCAACAGTTTATTTTCTTGTATTTTCGTATAAATTTGTTCTTACTGCAAGCGATAGTTTGGATATACATTATCTAAGATATATACCATAGATATATCATCGTCTTCGTTTGCATCATCAAAGGTTGCAATGGTGATTTCCTTTTTTGCAGCTATTTCTTCCTCTGAAAACCAAGGATTATTTTTACATTGGTATTCTGTTACCCGATCTCCATCTTGAACAGTCACATACCAGTTTGTGCGTTTTACAGGTGTTTCTCCACGAAAACTTACAATCCTACAGGTTTTTACATAGAAAACGGCATTTTTGAAATGGGTAAAGTCTGTGTAAATACCTTTTAAACCGAAAAGGCTGACCAAAACCAGTATGGCAAAAATTGCGATTTTTAATATACTGAAAAAATCTGCCCCATACAAACTGATATACTTCACTGTCTGAATAAGAAGGTAGCCACTGATAATTAGTAGCAAGACCATATACAGAACATTGGAAAACCAACCATACTTTTTTTGCAAGTCCTTTTTTACTGAGGTATCATCATCAGCGGGAGAAAACCAGCCCCCCTTTTGTAATTCTTCGTTCATGTGTATTTTCTCCTTAATCATATAGTAATTAGGCGTTTAACAAACACCCCAACCCATTGATTTTACTGGGTTTTCTTATATATTTTATATAAATTTTCTCTCCACAAGTGGTATAATATAGATAA
>JBGVOM010000197.1:0-43414 GCA_045126515.1 Lachnospiraceae bacterium | reverse complement strand
CATGGACAATGGCTTATTAAAGTACGCTTCTTTTATAGAATGATAGAATAAATCAGAATCTTTTCTTGAAATTAATCAAAAAACAGCAAAAATGAAGCTGCCGCTTCACGAATTTTCATTCGTTAAAGCGACAGCCCCTTTCTTTTATCTTATATATTCTTTATAAATTTTCCTGTACACACTTCAACGCTTCTGCTACCACATTGTGCATGTCGAAATACTTATACATACCAAGTCTTCCACCAAAAATTACGTTATCCTCTTTATCTGCCAGTTCTTTATACTTGGCATATAAAGCATTGTTCTTATCATCATTCATTGGATAATACGGTTCATCACCTTTCTTCCAGGTTGCCGGATATTCTCTGGTAATTACTGTCTTATCCGGATTCTGTTCAGTCAGTTCAAAGTGCTTATGTTCAATAATTCTTGTATATGGAATCTCATATTCTGTATAATTAACTACTGCATTTCCCTGATAGTTTTCCTCATCCAGCACTTCTGTTTCAAAACGAAGGCTTCTATATTCCAACTCGCCAAACTTATAATCATAAAATTCATCAATCATACCAGTGAACACAATTTTCTCTGCTTCTGCTGTTAAGTTTTCTCTGTCTGCAAAGAAATCAGTATTCAATCGTACTTCAATGCCATCTAACATTTTTTCAATAATCTGAGTGTAACCGCCAATTGGAATTCCCTGATACTTGTCATTGAAATAGTTGTTATCGTATGTAAAACGAACTGGAAGTCTTTTGATAATAAAAGCCGGAAGTTCCGTAGCACGTTTGCCCCACTGCTTCTCTGTGTAGCCTTCCACTAATTTTTCGTAAATATCTTTACCCACCAAAGAAATTGCCTGCTCTTTTAAATTCTTTGGATTTTCCACTTTTGCCTCTGCAATCTGCTTAGCAATGATTTCCTTTGCTTCCTTCGGTGTTTTGATATTCCACATCTTACTAAATGTATTCATATTAAACGGAAGGTTATACAATTCATCCTTATATCTTGCCACCGGTGAATTGGTATAGCGGTTAAATTCCGCAAACTGCTGAATATAATCCCACACTTCCTTGTTGCTGGTATGGAAAATATGTGCTCCGTACTGATGCACCTGAATTCCTTCCATTTCCTTGGTATAAATATTACCTGCAACATTTGGACGCTTGTCAATTACAAGACACTTCTTTCCTCTTTTGTTTGCTTCGTAAGCAAAAATTGCACCAAACAAACCTGTACCTACTATTAAATAATCATATTTTTTACTCATAGCTTTCCTTTTCCTATCTGTTTTTCTCACAAAATAATAACCTTATTAAGCATAGAACATTTCTGTCCATTTGTCAAAGTGGATTTTTATTATTTGCTATAAATGATAATGTCATTACCAATGCGAGCCGCTTCATTGAGCTTACATCCACGCAGAACACCTACGTCACCATTGAAATTGGTAAAGGTACAATTTACATATTCAATGTACTCTAGCTGTGAACTAAAGCCATCACCTGCGATAGTACAATTCTTGATACGATATTCCGGAAGTTTCTGAAATACCTTATCCTGAGGAATATGTTTTACGTTAATATTTTTACAATTATTATCAAAGATTCTGCCAAATCCACTCACGTAATATGTTGCAAAAGTCCAGTTGATATACATTCCCGAATCATCCATATCACGAATGGTACCGCCAAGAACTCCTTTGTCAAAGGTTACATTGTGCCCTTTCAGATTTTCAAGGTAAAGATTTCTTCCCGTATGAAAGTAAACATCCTGATATCCTTTTGTAACTGTATTGTTACGGTAATATAAATCCTGTGCTTCTGTCCAGCCACCGCCTGCACCATATTGCCCACCTTCGGCAATATATGCAATTCTTTTATCAACATCCGTAAAGGTACATCCCTCTACCAGCAGATGATTAAAGGTAGTTGGTGCAATCGCACTGCCTTTTATATTATCAAACTGTACATTTATAGATTTATAGATTTTTAATAATATATATCTTGCAAATCCCCCTTAATTCTGTTATTATATTGAGATATTGGGGTAAGGTATTCTGTAGCAACAGATGCTACCCTATTTTTTTTGCGGTTTTTCCGCTTTCACTCTAGAAAGGAGTATCCAATGGAAACAGTTAGATTTGATGAACTAGATTTAGAACCGAAAATTCTTCGAGGAGTCACCGAAATGGGCTTTGAAGAAGCAACACCAATACAGACAAAAGCCATTCCGTTAATTATGAAAGGTGGCGATGTACTTGGTCAGGCACAGACCGGTACTGGAAAAACAGCAGCATTTGGAATCCCTCTGCTGCAAAAAATTGATATTTCCAATAAACATTTACAGGCAATCGTACTCTGCCCTACCAGAGAACTTGCCATTCAGGTTGCAGATGAATTCCGTAACCTTTCCAAATATATGCATGGTCTGAAAATTCTTCCTGTATATGGCGGACAGGATATTGTAAAGCAAATCCGTTCCTTAAAAAGCGGTGTTCAGGTAGTCATTGGGACACCAGGACGTATTATGGACCACATGGACAGAAAGACCGTAAAATTCAATTCTGTTCACACCGTGGTTATGGATGAAGCCGATGAAATGCTAAATATGGGATTTCGTGAGGACATGGAAACCATTCTCTCTAAAGTTCCGGAAGAACGCCAGACCATTTTATTCTCTGCCACCATGCCACAACCAATTTTAGATATTACCAAAAAATTCCAGAAAAACGCTGAAATTGTTAAAGTAGTAAAAAAAGAACTGACCGTTCCAAACATCGACCAGTTCTACTATGAAGTACGTCCAAGAAAAAAGGAAGAAGTTCTTTGCCGTCTGCTAGATATTTACGACCCAAAACTTTCTTTGGTATTCTGTAATACCAAACGCCAGGTAGATGAACTGGTATCTGCCCTGCAAGGACGAGGATATTTTGCTGAAGGTCTGCACGGAGATTTAAAACAGTCCCAGCGTGACCGTGTCATGAACAATTTCCGAAACGGACGCACTGAAATTTTGGTAGCAACCGACGTGGCAGCCAGAGGTATTGACGTAGATGATGTGGAAGCTGTCTTTAATTACGACTTGCCACAAGATGACGAATATTATGTACATCGCATCGGACGTACCGGACGTGCCGGCAGATGCGGTGTTGCTTTTAATTTTATCTGGGGCAAGGAAATATACAAATTAAAAGATATTCAGCGTTACTGCAAAACTAAAATCAAGGCACAGCCGATTCCATCCTTAGATGACGTCAACAGCACAAAAACAGAAAAGATTTTGAAACGTTTAAGTGATGTGATTGCCAATGAAGACTTAACTTCTATGGTTAACATTATTGAAGAACATATTAACAATGAAGACTACAGCAGTTTAGAGCTTGCAGCAGCTTTCTTAAAAACAGCCTTGGGCAATGACCAGTCGGAACAAACTATCGACTTTGGTGATACCGGTGCAGAAGATGGCATGGTACGTCTGTTTATCAACATTGGTAAAAAACAAAACGTACGTCCAAGCGATATTCTCGGAGCCATTGCCGGTGAAAGCGGTATGCCTGGCAAATTAGTTGGCACCATTGATATCTTTGACAAGTACACCTTTGTAGAAGTTCCGAAAGAATTTGCTTCTGAAGTATTAAATGCTATGGAACACGTAAAAATCAAGGGAAAAGAAATCAACATCGAGCCAGCCAACCGAAAACAATAGAAATTTTCCCCATGGAAAAGCACCAATAATCCTATTTTTACATAGAATGTATTAAATAGGCTTAGAGGTGCTTTTTTTGAAGACTTTTCCAAAACCATTGTCTGCTTCCGAGGAAGCTTACTACCTGAATCAATACCAAGAAGGCAGCCTTGAAGCAAAAAATATACTAATTGAACGAAACCTGCGTCTGGTGGCGCATATTGTCAAGAAGTATCCCTTTGCCGCAGAGGATACCGAAGACTTAATCTCTATAGGCACCATCGGTCTGATAAAAGCAATTTCCACATTTAATTCCCATAAGAACTGCCGTCTTGCCACTTACGCTGCCAGATGTATCGACAACGAACTTTTAATGTTTTTCCGAAATCGAAAAAAACATACGAAAAATGTTTCTCTGTATGAACCTATCGGCACAGACAAAGAAGGAAATGAGATTAGCATTATGGAAATATTTGTTTCAGACGAAACAGATATATTTGATAAAATAACTTTAAATGAGGATACCAAAAGACTCTATGATATCCTTCCTAAAACACTAAACAAACGGGAACAATATGTAATATCCATGCGCTACGGACTATATAACAATAAAATTCGTACCCAGCAGGAAATTGCTGATGAGCTTGGGATTTCCCGCTCCTATGTTTCCAGAATAGAAAAAAATGCACTAAAGAAACTACGTGGGGAGTTCTAAAGAACCTCCCCACTTACATAAACTCTCCCATCACATAATTACTCACATCAATTCCCCGTTTTGACAACCGTACCATATCCCCCTCTTCTTCCAGTAAACTCTGACAAATCATTTTTTCATGAACCTTTCCATACACCTGCATATATTCTTTCCCAAAGCTTTCATAAAATTCCTTTTGTGAAATCCCTTGTAATTTACGAAGTCCCAGAAACATAAATTCCTCCATAGCGGCAGTTTCATCAATAACTTCCTTTTCTTCTACCAGCCTTTCCACATCTCCTCTGATATCCGTCTTTAGATAATCTTGCAGCGTTCTCACATTATTTAAGCGCATTTCACCCCAGAAGGAAGCTGCCCCCAGTCCCACCCCTAAATATTCTTTCCGCTCCCAATATTTAAGGTTATGCTTACACTCCCTTCCCGGTTTTGCATAATTAGATATTTCATAATGCATATAGCCTTGTTCTGTCAGGAAATCACTAATCCACTGATACATTTCCCGTTCTAGCTGCTCCGTCGGTAACGCATCCTCCTGACGTTCTTCCCCTGCCTGACGGCGCACTTCCTGTTCCTCGTACGCCTGATAAAATGGGGTGCCTTCTTCAATAATCAAACCGTAACAGGACAAATGTTCCGGTGAAAGCTTTACCGCCTCTTTTAGGTTCTTTTGCACATCCTTTAGCGTCTGATTTGGCAATGCAGACATGAAATCAATATTAATGTTAGTAAAGCCCACCTTCCTTGCAGTTTCATAATTTTCTAAAAAATCTTCCACTGTGTGAATTCTTCCTAAAAGCTTTAATTCATTATTCTGTAAAGACTGCACCCCAAAACTTGCACGATTGATTCCTGCTTTATAATACCCTCTAAGTTTTTCCTCATTCACCGTTCCCGGGTTCATCTCCATGGTAATTTCTGTTTTTTCTTCTAAAGTAAAGCTTTTTTTTACCGTTTCCATGATTTCTGCAATCTGTCTTTCTTCCAAAACAGAAGGCGTTCCGCCTCCTAAAAAGACTGTATCTACAGAAAAGTCCTTAAAGGCAGCAGAACGCACTTCTAATTCTTTTACTAATTGTTTCACATACTGTTCCTTCACCGGCTCCGTGGCAGGGAAGGATAAAAAATCACAATAACTGCATTTTTTTATACAGAATGGAATATGAATATATAATCCTAACTTCTTATTTATCATCTAACTTCAACACACTCATAAATGCCTGCTGTGGAATTTCTACATTGCCCACCTGACGCATTCTCTTTTTTCCTTCCTTCTGTTTTTCCAAAAGCTTTTTCTTACGGGTAATATCACCACCGTAACATTTTGCAAGCACATCTTTACGCATTGCCTTGACTGTTTCTCTTGCAATGACTTTATTACCCACCGCTGCCTGAATCGGAATTTCAAATAAATGTCTTGGAATTTCTTCCTTTAATTTCTCGCACATCTTTCTTCCTCGCTCATAAGCAGTGCTTTCATGAACAATAAATGAAAGTGCATCCACTTCTTCCTTGTTAATTAAAATATCTAATTTTACAAGGGAAGACTGTACATATCCCTTCATTTCATAATCGAACGAAGCATATCCTTTCGAACGTGATTTTAACGCATCAAAGAAATCATAAATAATTTCATTCAGTGGCAACTCATACTTAATCAAAGCTCTTGTTTCCTCAATGTATTCCATACTAAGATAAATACCACGACGTTCCTGGCATAAATCCATAATCTGACCAATGAACTCCTTTGTCACCATAATTTCTGCGGTTACAAAAGGTTCCTCCATATAGTCGATTTCCGATGGATCCGGCAGATTGGAGGGATTCGTCAATTCAATGACTTCTCCGTTGGTTTTATGCACTTTATAAATAACCCCCGGTGCTGTAGTTACTAAATCTAAATTATATTCTCTTTCTAAACGTTCCTGAATAATTTCCAAATGCAGCAGTCCTAAAAATCCACATCGGAAGCCAAAGCCTAATGCAATGGAAGTTTCTGCTTCAAACTGTAAGGAAGCATCATTTAGCTGCAGTTTTTCTAAAGCATCTCTTAAATCAGGATATTTTGCTCCATCTGCCGGATAAAGACCGCAGTACACCATAGGATTTACCTTTTTGTAGCCTGGAAGCGGTTCTGCGCATGGACGATTCTTATCCGTTACGGTATCACCCACTCTGGTATCTGTTACATTTTTAATGCTGGCCGTAAAATACCCTACCATTCCGGCACTTAATTCCTCACACGGAATAAACTGACCTGCACCAAAATACCCCACTTCCACTACTTCTGCCGTAGCTCCTGTTGCCATCATAAGTGCCTGAGTGCCTTTCTTAATGGTTCCTTCCTTGATTCGACAAAATACAATAACACCTCGGTATGCATCATAAAGGGAGTCAAAAATCAACGCCTGCAAAGGTCCGTCCGGATCCCCTTCCGGTGCCGGAATCTTGCTTACAATCTGTTCTAACACCTGATCGATATTAATTCCTGCCTTGGCAGAAATCTGTGGTGCATCCTGTGCTTCAATCCCGATGACATCTTCGATTTCATCAATAACACGCTGTGGCTCTGCACTTGGCAAATCAATTTTATTAATTACCGGAAATACCTCTAAATCATGGTCCAATGCCAGATATACATTTGCCAGTGTCTGAGCCTCAATTCCCTGGGCCGCATCTACCACAAGAATTGCTCCGTCACAAGCTGCCAGACTTCTAGAAACCTCATAATTAAAATCCACATGCCCCGGAGTATCAATTAAATTAAAAATATATTCCTCTCCGTCCTGTGCCTTATACACTGTACGCACCGTTTGCGCCTTAATAGTGATGCCACGTTCTCTCTCTAAGTCCATGTTATCTAATACCTGAGCCTGCATTTCCCGGCTGGTTAATAACCCTGTTCTTTCAATAATTCTATCTGCCAATGTGGATTTACCATGATCGATATGTGCCACAATACAAAAATTTCTAATTTTACTCTGGTCAATATGTGCCATAACTTTCCTCCTGTAAAACATTTCACTTGAATCTAAGTATAGCATAAGAAAAAACTTTCGTGAAGTGGTACTATTTATTTTTTCTATTTTCTATTCTTCCCCTTTCAACACCATGGAAAGCATATGTGCCAACGGCTCCATTGCATTTTTTTCTTCCTCCACCGTGTTGTTCTGAGCACCAACCTCTACCAGCAAAGTTTTAGGCAACAAATGAAGATTGTAGCGGTAGCCTTTCAAATAAATCCTTCTGGTAACCCCGGGATAATATTCTTCCGCTTTTAACTGCATTTGAAAAGCAAAGGACATATTCTCCTCCCGGTATGGATTTGGCAAATAATCGATATTTCCCAATTTTCTTGTTCTGCTCATGCCATTGAAAAACATAAATTTTGCCGTAGGTTTTCCATTCATCTCAGTGACCAGATGTGTCTGTTCATCCATAGCATCCCTATGGATGTCAAGTATCACTTCTATGGACGGGTTTGCAGCTAAAATTCTCTTGATATCTGTTTCTGCCAGCGAATATGCTTTATTTCTGTCTAGTTTCCCGTCTATCAAATCATAGGTGGTAGTATTATGTATTACATTAAAATTATACTTCTCTGTTAACAGTTTTGCTAAATATGCCCCCACCCCTACAATTGTAGTATCTGCATCGCCTGTGACAGAATCTGCAAAAGCTTCTTGTGAATGGGTATGGAAAATCAAAATCTGTGGCGCACTATTATCCCCTTTCAATTTCATATCTTTTCCCAAAAGCCTGTCAACACTTAATTCCCCCGTTTCCACGTAAGTAGTGCTGTCTATAGTATAATACGTGCTTTTAATATAATTCTCGTCTTTTAAAAGTTCCATATTAATTTGCCGCTTTTGAGTTGTTTCTTGTATATTCTCTATTTTTTTTGATTTCTTTTTTTCCCCCGCCTCGTCCTCTTTTGGGGTATCTTTTTCCTCCTTGGCAGTTTCTGCCACAATGACTACATTTCCATTTTCATCTACAAAGTTTTCATCGTTTGCCTCACCTTTTAAAATCAACTCATACGCCCCTTCATTTTCCACGGCAGTTTCATATTCATATATCTCCATACTGTACTCTAACAATGGGTACTGCCCTAAAATCCATGTTTCTAACTTTGTGTACTCCCGCGTCTGTCCGTCATCCATGGAAAACATAAGATTAGGTGACAGCGTTTCCACGATTGCCACTGTCACCTTATTTTCCATATATTTTTTCGCGTCTTCTATTTGAATCTTAAACCCCTGTTCTATAGATACCTGAACCACTTCAACTAAAAAAACTGCCGTAAGCATCAGGATAATAATTTCAATACTTGTGTGTTTTCTTTTCTTATCCATACCATTCCCCCCGGCCAACTCTCAGAATTTAAACTTATCCACCTCTTTATTATATGCACTCAAGCTGTCTGAAATACCATATTTAGTGCTTCTGATATGGTAAAGCTTAAACGCTTCATAGTTTCATCAATGTCCTTAGGTGTCACGAACATAGTATTTAATTGTGGTGACAAAAGTTCCCGAAATAGCTCCTGCTTCTCTGCCACATTAAAAGTATTCAACACATTTTCTATACTTTTTAAGCTCTCTGCTTCTTCCATGGCATGCAACATATTTTCCATGGCATCGTTTACGATGACTGCTGCATCCACAACGGTAGGAACTCCTATGGAAATCACAGGTATTCCCATAGATTCACTATTAATAGCATTTCTGTGATTGCCTACACCAGAACCCGGATTGATTCCCGTATCTGTAATCTGAATGGTGCGGTTTAATCGTTTGGTACTCCTTGCTGCTAAAGCATCCACTACCACTAACAAGTCGGGACTTGTTTCTTCAATTACGCCTTTTACAATTTCTGCCGACTCCATTCCCGTCTGTGCCATCACTCCCGGAACAATTCCGCTGACCGAATTCACCTTTTCCTTCCCCATGGCATATCTGCCGTACTCCTTTACAACATGTCTTGTAATCAGAAGATTTCCAACCACCAAAGGTCCTAAGGAATCAGGCGTTACCTCTCTGTTTCCCAGCCCCACAATCAGCACCGAATGCTCTCTGGAAAAATCGCCCAACAATTCTTTGATATATCTGGACAATACTTTTGATATCTCCCTGTGATATCCCTCATCGGGGATTGCCATATTCGGGGCTTCCAGGGTAATATACGTTCCCATTGGCTTTCCCATGGCCTTTGCACCGTTCTTTGTTTCAATGACTACTCTAGTGATATTGATTTCATGGTTTTTATCATAATCTTCATCAATCCGTACTCCTCGAATTTCAACATTATCCTCCTCAAAGCTTTCTTTTGCCTCCACGGCCAAGTCCGTTCGCACTCTAAATTCGCTCATTTGCTTTCCCTTCTTTCTCCTTGATTGCTTCTTGTGGATATTTTTTGCAAAAAATACAAAAATATGTATTGACACATAAAGATGTTTGTTCTATTATAATCTAGTGTGTTTACATTAACGTCCGTGTCCGTTTAATGCAAACCAAAACGTATTGAAACAGATAATTAATTATAAAAATTTCACGGAGGTGTACGGATTTGGCTAACATTAAATCTGCAAAGAAAAGAATTAAAGTTATTGCAACTAAAACAGAAAGAAATAAGGCAATCAAGTCTGAAATCAAGACTTACATCAAAAAGGTAGAAGCTGCTGTAGCTGCAAAAGATGCTGCTGCTGCTAAAGAAGCTTTAGTTATTACAACAAAGAAAATTGAAATGGCTGCTTCTAAAGGTGTTTACCATAAGAACAACGCTGCCAGAAAAGTTTCTCGTTTAGCAAAAGCTGTTAATTCTATTGCTTAATTAAAGAATAAAATGTAAACAAAAAGAGCAGTCAATCCCGTCAGTTGACTGCTCTTGTTTTATTCCTCACATCTTTGTTCTATCAACATTCTCTCATATTCCTCTGCCCCAACAGGCTTAGAAAAATAAAATCCTTGAATTTCATCACATTCCACCAAATTCAAAAACTTATACTGCATCTCATTTTCTACGCCCTCAGCTACTACGTGCATATTTAACGAACGCACCAATGAAATAATCGTTGCAATAATCCGCTCTACCTTTTTATTGTTTCCAATATCATCCACAAAGCTCTTATCAATTTTGACTGTGTCTACTTCTACATTTTTTAACATATTCAAAGAAGAATAGCCTTTTCCAAAATCGTCCATCAGTATCTCAAATCCCATATTGTGAAGCTGGTTAATAATCTTAGCCAGAACCATCGGATTATCGCACAGGGCGGTTTCTGTTAATTCTAATTGTACATACTTAGAATCTAAGTCATAACGTTCCAGAATCTGTGCGTATTCTTTAATAAAATTGGCATTGTAAAGCTGCATCTGCGACAAATTAACCGATACCGGTTTCACGTCTAATCCTTTATCTAACCACTCACTTACATCTCTGCACACCTGCTCAAATACATACTTGTCCAATTCTTTGATAAACCCATTGCTTTCAAACAGTGGAATAAATTCTGACGGTGGAATAACATTTTCGCCATTCATTCGCCAGCGAACTAATGCTTCTGCTCCCACGATTTTTTTTTCGTGGGTACTGTATTTTGGCTGATAGCATACATAAAATTCACCTTTCTCCAATGCCTTTTCCATTTTATCTTCTATTTCTTTATTTTTCACCTGATTTTTTTTCATTTCTTCGGTGTAAAATGCGTACAGTCTGTCATGCTGTCCCTTAATGGTCTTTCTTGCAGCATCACTTCTGGATAAAATACGTTCTACGGTGTGTTTTCTATTGTTTAATATGTAGACACCTACCGAAATTTTTAAATCGTAATAAATTTCACCCTGCCCGATTTTCTCACGGATATTATTATTCATTGCTTCAATGCGCTGTTTAATCTGAGTTTCATCTTTGTATTGAACCAGTGCATAAAAATGATCTGCATCCTTATGGCAGCAAAACTCGTTTTCCGCCGTTTCTTCGTCCAAAACATTCCATACATAATTTATTGCTTTCACATATTCTTCATTTCCAAATATTTCTTCAATATATTTTGACTTATCAATATCAATACTAAGTAAGGCACAAGTCTGTCTTATATTTTTCTTTAAATAGTCTTCCACATCCATTTTAAATTTTTCATAAGTACTTCCCCCGGTAATCCTGTCCACAAAAACAATTTTCTCCAATTCCCAGTTACTTTTCACCTGCACAACCCCCAGGATTCCAAATAATATAGCAATAACTCCAAAACAGCCACCGCTGACAACGTATAAAACACCGACCAGCCTGCCTACCGTTTCCTCTGATAATCCCTGTGCAAGCAACTGGCGCTGTACTGAGCCATACATCGCAAAATTAAGCCCAATAATCAGTAACACCAGAAAACTCCCTACCCCAATTACTGCATTTTTGAACATCCGCCGTTCATTACGTCGTTTTAGTTCATTCCTCATAAAATACCACCTCTTTATATAACGCTGTATCAACTCTCCTTTCTTATTATATTACTTTCCACTATATTTTTCCACAATTTTTTCATATTTTTTACATATTTTTTCGTCATTTTTACATTTCTTTTTCTTTTTTCATTACTCCCACACATTTTTTTTCGTCTTAACCAACAATTCTTAGTCCTTTTGGGTAATGATTTTTGAACATTCCATTACTATATTTTGCAAAGCCAAGGGGCTGCCCCTCCACACAAACCAGATACCATCCCTTTTCCTCTGCTTCTCCTTCTATACTTTCACCTCTTAAAAAACGTTCTACTTTCCCATCTTCCTTATCTAAGTCTAGTACATGTCTGCACTCAGATGCTTTCAATGCATGAGAAAGTGCATGGGCCGGTTCAAATCGGTTCTTTTTAAAACTTCCAATCTGCAGTCCCGGTCGAAGCACTTTCAGCCCATTCAAATCCGGTGCCTGCTCCGGTAAAAGATATAAATTTTCTCCAAAAACAACCAAGTTCCCATCCAGTTTTATCCCCAGAGTGGTACGGATAAATTCCTCCAGCTGTGCCTGCCTGCTCTTTTCCAATTTTCCCGTTTTTCCTTTCCTGATCTGCGTAGAACTTTCTCCTGCTTTCTGTAAAACCGCAGCAAAGTGTCCTTCTCCCTTTACCTTATGAGGCCAGATTCTATGCATTTGCAAAATTTCATATTCAGGATGCTCTGCGACAAATCCATGGATTACATCTTCATTTTCCCTGACTGCAAAAGTACAGGTAGAATAAATGATACGTCCTCCTGGTTTCAGCATCTTGGCTGCATAAGAAAGGATTTCCATCTGCCGTTTTCCGCAATTTTCTACGTTTTCTTCACTCCACTCACTAACTGCTAAAGGTTCTTTTTTAAACATTCCCTCTCCGGAGCAAGGGGCATCTACCACAATTTTATCAAAGTATGAAGTAAAAAAGTTACTTAATCTTTCCGGGCTTTCATTGGTCACAATATCATTTTTGATGCCCATTCGCTCAATATTTTGTGATAATATGGCTGCTCTTTGGGGATTTATCTCATTAGAAACCAGCACACCTTTTCCCTGCATTTTACAGGCAAGCTGTGTACTTTTTCCTCCCGGTGCTGCACAAAGATCCAGTACGCATTCTCCCGGCGTGATTTCTGCCAATTCTGCCGTAATCATGGCACTAGGCTCCTGTATATAATACAGCCCTGCCTCATGAAATGCATGCCTTCCCGGACGTTCTCCTTCCTGATAGTAAAATCCTGTTTCACACCACGGAACAGGTTCCAGTGAAAATGGCAGCATCTTCCTTGCTTCTTCTGTTTCAATCTTTAAAGTATTAATTCTCAGCCCATATGCCCGCTCTTTATCATAAGAAGCCAGAAATTCTTCGTATTCTTCTCCTAACATCTGTTTCATTCGTTCTAAAAATTGTACTGGTAATTCCATCTTTTTCCCTTCCATTCTATTATTTTTGTATTCTTTGATTATTTTTTAATTTAAAAATATCCGTTGAATTTCTTCAACGGATATTCTTGAAACATGCTATCCTGCTGTTTCCAATATTATGTTTTATGTCAACATTTTCTTCAATTCATCCATAAATGTATTCACGTCTTTAAACTCCCGATAAACCGAGGCAAAACGAACATAGGCTACTGCTTCTAAATCCTTTAACTTATCCATGACCAGCTCGCCAATCACTTTGCTCTCAATTTCTTTTTCCTCTCGGTTAAAAATAGCTGTTTCCACCTCATCAATCAATGCATTAATCTGGTGTACAGAAATTGGTCTTTTATGGCAGGCTCTCATAACTCCAGCTTCTATTTTGGATCTTTCATACGGTTCTCTGTTGTTATCTTTCTTAATAACTACTAAAGGTATGGTTTCCACCTTCTCATAGGTAGTAAAACGCTTCCCGCACTCATCACACATCCTTCTCCGGCGAATAGCACTGTTATCCTCTGCCGGTCTTGAATCAATTACCCTTGTATTCTGATTATTGCAAAATGGACACTTCATTTTTCCCTCCCAAATCATGCAACACTATTTCCGCTTCCTATTCGTCTCATTATAATTCATAATTCCTTGGTATGTCAACCCGACATTTCCCGTAAAGACCGGACGCTTTCCTTTAAAACGTCCACCACATAATCTAATTCCTTTCTTGTGATATCCTCATTGAGTGTCAGCCGCAGGGAAGCATTTGCTGTCTTATCATCTAATCCAATTGCTTTTAGCACATGAGATGGCTCTGTATTTCCAGTCGTACAGGCAGAACCTGCCGATGCACAGATTCCCTTCATATCCAAAAGAATCAAAAGAGATTCTCCCTCAATTCCCTCAAAACAAAAATTGGCATTGGACGGAAGCCGATAATAGGGATGACCATTTAATCTGGCACCCGGTATCTCCTTTAGCACTCTGCGAATCAAATAATTCCGCTGATACATTTCTTTTCGTATCCGGTAATTCATGGTGCAGACAGCTAACTCCGCTGCCTTAGTCATTCCCACAATTGCTGCCGTATTCTCTGTGCCTGCCCGCATACCATGTTCCTGCCCGCCACCATTTATAAAAGGACTAATATTTGTTCCTTTTCTTACATACAAAAATCCACTTCCTCTTGGACCTTTAAATTTGTGTCCACTGGCACTTAATAAATCTGTCTGAAGATCATTCACATCTAACGGCATCTGACCATACATCTGCACAGCATCGGTATGAAACAGTACATTTCTTTCCTTGGCAATTCTTGCTGCTTCTCTGATTGGCTCTATGGTTCCGATTTCATTGTTAGCAGCCATGACAGAAACCAGTATCGTATCTTTCCGAATCGCTTCCTCTAACTCACTCAAAAAAATTCTTCCTTTTTCATCCACATTAAGATACGTCACTTCATATCCATCTTCTTCTAAATATTGACAAGAATTCAGTACCGCATGATGTTCTATTTTGGTAGTAATAATATGATGCCCCTTTTCTCGATTTGCATGTGCAATTCCTTTCAAAGCCCAGTTATCCGCCTCACTTCCCCCTGCTGTAAAATAAATTTCTTCCGGTTCTGCTCCCAGTGTACCTGCTATCCGTTTTCTACTTTCCTGAATTAATTTTTGATTTTCCATGGCAATACCATAGATGCTGGAGGGATTTGCATAGTACTCCTCCAGATAAGGCATCATAGCTTCCACAACCTCTTTTCTCGGCTTTGTTGTTGCTGCATTATCCATATAAATAACCTGCTCCATATTCTCCCCTCTTTCTATCCTCACGACTCTTTACCGTCCCAACTTCATGTATATCTGATTTCTATTTCCCATATACTATATTAACTTTTGGTTTTAGGTTAATGACAATGATGATATCTGGGAAAAAAGCTGCTTTTATAAAAGGAACGTTTATCCTGACTATGACAGGATTTGTGAATAAAATAATTGGTTTCTTTTATAGAATATTCTTATCCAACAAATTTGGTGCAGAGGGAATGGGAATTTATCAATTAATCTTTCCTATTGCAGCCATATGCCATGCCCTCACGATTGGCGGCATTCATACCGCCATTTCTAAACTGGTTGCGGAAAAGCACTCCCGCGCAGATGAAGCCGGCGCAAAATCTGTATTGTTTAGCGGTCTGATTTTATCCATTGGACTCTCCATTCTCACCGGAACTTTGTTAATGTTTTTTGCCGATACATTATCCGTACACATTTACAGGGAGCAGCGTTGTGGACTCTTGTTCAAAATCATCGCCTTATCCCTTCCTTTTTCCGCAGTACATTCCTGTATCTGTGGTTATTACTACGGTAAAAAGCAGACTAAAATTCCTGCTCTTTCACAACTGGTAGAACAAGTTGTCAGAGTAGCTTCTGTCATTTTAATCTGCCATATTTTAGAATCTCAGAACTCTCCCGCGGAAATTTCAACAGCCGTAACAGGAATTGTATTAGGTGAATCCATTTCCATGCTGTTTTGCCTTACTGCTTTAGGACACGACAATACAACCATGCCAAAATCCATGGATAAGCTCTATTTTCTTTCTCTGATACGCTTAAGTCTTCCTCTGAGTTTCAACCATCTGGCACTTCATTTGCTCCAAAGTTTAGAAGCAATATTGCTTCCCTTATCTCTTTCTTCTTTTGGTCTACAAAATGCTGAAGCGCTTCAAGTATATGGAACATTAACCGGAATGGCACTTCCCTTTATCCTCTTTCCCTCCGCCATTACCACTTCCATTGCAACTCTGCTTCTTCCTACAATTGCAGAAGCAAAAGCATCGGACAATCAGAAATTAATCCGCACCTTAATTTATAAATCCTTTACGTTAAGTATTGCCTTTGGTTTTCTTCTTACTGCAGGATTTCTGATTTTCGGTTCTTTTCTGGGAGAATTTTTCTTTCAAAGCACCCTGGCCGGACATTTTATCCGTACTCTTTCCTTCCTTTGCCCATTTTTATGCCTCGCAATTACTTTAGAAAGTATTTTAAATGGACTTGGAAAAACAATGACCTCCTTCTTTCACAATATGGCAGGACTGATACTCCGTATTCTATTTGTAATTTTCACTATTCCTGCCGTGGGAATCACAGGATATTTATGGGCAATTCTTGCCAGTGAAATCTTAATCAGTCTGCTCCATTTCTTTTCCTTAAGGAAAAATTAAGATTTTTTTGTCTTTTACCGCTTATTTCCACTTGCACCCTCCCACTTGAAAGGTTATCATAGATATATGCGATAAATGTCGAAAATACATATGAAGGGGATTTCTTAATGAAGAAAAGAATTAAAGGTATTTTATTTTTATTATGTCTGCTTTATTGTGCGTTTGTAACGTCTAATGTTGCCATAACATCAAAAGCAGCAGTTCTGACTCATTCACCTACCATCACACCAACTCCGATGGTTTCTGTCAGTTTTGATTTAAATTACAAAACTTCAGCAAAATATGATAACATTCTTGCCACTGCAGGTCAAAAATACGGAAAGCTTCCTACACCATCCAGAAAAGGATACACCTTTCAAGGCTGGTATACTTCTGCTAAAAAAGGCAGTAAAGTAAAATCATCCACCCGGGTAACAAATTTAGAAAGTCACACTTTATATGCCCATTGGAAAGCAAAGACCTATAAAGTAAAATTAAATGCCACTGGTGGTAAAGTTTCTAAATCCAGCTGTAAAGTGACTTACGCCTCTACTTATGGAAAACTTGCTGTTCCCACCAAAAAAGGCTATACTTTCCTTGGTTGGTTTACGAAAAAAAAGGGTGGTACCCAGATATTACCCACAAACAAAGTTAAGATTACCAAAACAACTACACTGTATGCTCACTGGGATTATCTCTATCCGAAAATTATTTTAAATGACTATTCCATGACACAGGCTCAGTACAATGTCTTCCCTTATGTACAGACACAGGCATCTTACCGGAAAATTATGCTTGGAAATTCTTCTTATTCTCTTGCACGTTCCGGCTGTCTTACCTGCAACATAGCATTGATTATGACTTACCATGGTAATCAGACCCTCCCCACAGAGCTGGCACAAAATTCACGTCTGTATACCTCAGGCGGTTTGCTAATCTGGGGCAATCTTCCAAATGCATGGGCTCAGGAATATTATGGCGGAACAGTAGCCTTAAACCGATTGTATACCTTACTTTCGGAAGGTAAAATGGCCACTGTATGTTTAAAGAATTCTTATGGTGGAATGCACTGGGTAACCGTTTATGGATATTCCGGTGACAAAACCATTTCAGCAGACAAGTTCCTGATTTTTGACCCTGGAAAATATTCCAACAAAACGTTGCAGGATGTAATTAATCAAAAAGGAAATATAACACGAATTGTTTATATGAAATGACAAAGTAGCGTGAACACTCGTTCGCGCTACTTTACTTTCTATGATTCCGTTTTTTCTAACTCCTGTTGGATTTCCGTATTTTTCAAATCTTCCTGTAACCATTCCGGTACTTCTTTTATAAACATAGCATTTTGCTGGCTGATTTCTCCATTTTCATCTACAACCTTCACTGTAATCTGATAGTCGCTTTTCCACGTATCTTTACAGTCAAACGCCGTATAGTAACCATATTCCTCGAAAGCCAGACACTCTCTTACCTTCTGAATTTTTTCCGGTTCTGTATAGGTCACTTCCACTTCTTTGGTTGATTTTCCTTTTTCATTATTCCACCAGAATACTGTAATTTCACTAATATCTGTATTTTCCATGTCTTTCTTTTTCATTCCCTTGTTTTCCAACACAGCAATGGTTTTTTCAAAGGACGGATAAACATAGACAATACCAACATCCCATTCTCCGCTTTCTTCCTCATAGGCACACAAAGTAAAACTCATAACCGGTGCACACTCATTTAATTCTTCTACTGTAGCATTTAAGTATTCTTCTTCATAATTTTCCAGTAACTCTATTATTTCTTCACGGGTCATATCCAGATACTTCGGTCTGTAGTCTGACCATTCATCATAATACTTAATCTGCTCTACCCTGTCCCTATCCATACCAAAAATCGGATTTGTACCTATCCTGTATTCTTTCTTATTCCAAAACTGTAGAATATACTTTTCAAGTACATTATAATCAATTGCATAATTTTTATATATTTTTCGCCCATTCTCCATTGTATATTTCAAAGAGACTAAAACTTTTTCACCATCTTTTTTCTGCTTCTGATTTTCAATACAATCTATCGTAAAGTTTTTAATCAGTTCTCTGTCATCTATTTTCATATTATCAAAAGCACAATCTTCATAACTTTCATAAGAACCTGTTTCTATACTATAATATGACCCACTGAAACTATTGGTAAAGTATACCGCAGCATACTCCATCTGTTCCCAGTCAATCTGATATGTATCATAATAGTGCCCTCCAAAATGGAAACCGATAAATACCACAATGACAATTCCTGCCGAAACAAAAGCTGACCTTAAGCCTTGTTTTATGGCTCTCACATCCATCTCGAAAATAATCTGAAGCACAATTTGAGCCAACACAAAAGTAACCAAAAATCCAACGACTCCCCAGATGCGCTCTGCATTGTACCCTAAATTTGAGAAAAATAAAGTTCCACATCCGATGATTAGTGTCATTATAAACACTTTAATCACACCCTTGCTTTTTTCAAACGCAATAGGCGTTCCGGCACTTTCCGACTTTCTGTTAAGATAAACCCATAGTGCTGCCAATGTTAATAAAATAGCTGCACTCAAACATCCCACAAACCACAATAACAGTTGAAAAGACTCTTTCACTTGGCCGGACAAGTTCCAATAGGCACTTACAGGAGAAATATAATAACACAATTCCTCTACTCTTCCGTATTCTTCCATATATGTCTGGCTATATTTTACCACCATGGTATTGATAAATAGCGTTGCCACCGCTCCATACCCCAAAAGGGTGATAATCCCACAGATTCCCGTAAAAATATTTCCGGTCAGGCACACCGCCAGTATTGATGTAGCGTAGCATAAAAAATACCCTGTAACATTAACTAAAAAACCTAACAGTGCTGCTTTTACGATTGCCATCTGCCCGTATCCAAAGGCAGAAACCACTGCAATTCCCATCAGACAGAACGACAAATACGGCACTGTATACAATACCATTCCATTCACGAAGCGTACCAAAAAACGTTTCTGCCTGCGAATCGGAAGGCTATGATAAAAATCCACTTGATTTCTCTGGTATAAATATCCGAACTGACTTATGGCTGCCACACATGCAAGAAGTACGGTAAGTATTCTGGTTCCTTTATTCTCCCCACCTACATAGTAAACAAGTGTATCCACAGCTTGTTTATGTGTGTATATCCCCTGTTTCACAAATTCTGCCGCTCTTTCCACCCTTACAGCCATTACAATTGGAAAATTTAAAAACATTAAAATGATACTCATCAATATAAGCCACAATTTTGCCTTCATGTCTTCTTTCGTTAAACTAGAAAATGAGCTTTTTGATATCATATCCCACTACCTCCGTTTCACTAATAAATATTTCTTCCAAAGACAGCGGAAGGATTTCGCTGAATACAGGGTTCGCACTCTGTATTTTATTCATAATTGCCTCCTGCTCTCCGCGAATGGTCAATGTCACCAACGATCCCCTTCTTTCATGTTTCAGCACTTCTAATTTTGTGACTGTTTCATACTCCGTAATGGAATCGCCAAAAACACACTGCACTTTATATATGTTGCACTTCATCTCTTCTAAATCTTTCGATAAAAGCACACCACCTTTATGTAATAATCCCACATGATCGCAAATATCTTCTAATTCCCTTAAGTTATGAGAAGCTATAACAGGAGTCAATCCCCGTTCCTCCATTTCCATAGCAAACATACTTTTGATTCCCTGACGCATCACCGGGTCTAAACCGTCAAAAGTTTCATCACACAAAAGGTATTTCGTTCCGGTACAAATTCCCAGCAAAATAGAAAGCTGTTTTTTCATTCCTTTCGAAAAGGTAGCAATCTTTCTTCTGCTATCCAATGAAAACTTTTCCAGACAATCCAAATACTTCTTCTCATCAAACTCCGGATAAAAGTTCTTATAAAACTTTCCCATGTCTTTTGGCGTTGCATTTAAAAGGAAAAACTGTTCGTCTGAAATATAAAAAAATTTCCCTTTTGCTTTCTCAGATTCATATACAGGTATTCCATCAATCAAGACAGTTCCCGAATCCGGCCGAAGGACACCCGCCAACATCCTCATAAACGTACTCTTTCCGGCTCCATTGGTTCCAATTAATCCAAATACGTTTCCTTCTTTTATTGTGATTGAAATATTGTCTACCGCTTTAATATCTCCAAAACTTTTGCTGACTTCAGCTGCTTCTATCATTTTATCTCCTCCCCCTGGTAAACTTTTCTTGCAATTTCCTGCACCTGTGCTTGTGTTATCTGCACACTTTTGGCAAGTTGTATAGCTTTTTCCAGCTTTTCTGTCACTTCTTTTTGCTTTACGCCTAACAATTCCTCGTTAAAGCTCACAAAACTGCCTCGCCCTTTTATAGAATAAATAAAGCCCTGCCGTTCTAATTCCGTATACGCTCTCTGTATGGTATTGGGATTGATAGATAACTCCATAGCAAGACTGCGAACCGAAGGCAACTGACTATCAGGCTTCAGGACTCCTCTTACAATTAAATCCTGAAACCGCTCAATCACCTGTTCATAAATAGGTCTTCTATCCTTGTAATCAATTATAATCATGACATTTCCTTTCTACCTAACTGTATTATCTTATTAAGTGTATTATAAGTCTTAATACACATTATATACAGTCTGAATTAGCATGTCAAGAATTTTTCCTATTCCTTCATCTTGGGCTTAAAAAGCAAACTTGCTATATATGCAAAAATCAATGCCGCCGATATCCCCACGGAACTTGAGGTAAATCCCCCCATAAAAATACCAATAAATCCGTCATTGTCCACCGCCTCCCTGATTCCCTTCCAAAGTACATTTCCAAATCCAAGCAACGGTACACTGGCTCCGGCTCCGGCAAACTCCACCAATGGTGGATATATATTTAACGCACCAAGCACCACACCGCTACAAACCAGAAGCACCATAATTCTCCCAGGCATCAGCTTTGTTCTGTCCATCAATATCTGTATCAATGCGCAGATTCCCCCTCCTACCCAAAAAGCATTTACATAGTCCATCATATGCTCTGACTCCTTTCCGTCTTATGCAAAAACAATTTTCTAAGGCTAGTATTTCCAACGCCATATAAAATATGCACCCAGAATGCGAGATATTGTATCTGACATTCCAGGTGCATTTTAAAACCTTCTACTTATACGTTATGTTACTTTTATCTTTTTCCATTTTCCCATTTTAAACCGAATTATATAAATGAATCCACGAATGCATTCGTCCATTGCCAGTGCAATCCACACCCCTGTCAGTCCTAAGCCTAAAACACTGCCTATTATATAGGAAAACAATGCTGCTACCAGCCATTGACAAACAATGCCACAAGCTACCGGAAATTTCACGTCGCCGGTAGCAATCAGTGCCTTTACCATTACAATATTCATGGAACGCCCAATCTCTAAAAAGATTTCCACCAGCAAGACTTGATGAGCCAGTGCCAATATACGTTCATCCTCTGTAAATAACCCCACAAATGCCGTAGAGTTAAAATACAAAATTATACTCATTCCCACTGACGCCGCCGTTGCTACTGCCTGTACTGTCCAAACCTTTTTCCCTACCAATTCTTTTCTTCCGGCACCCACCAAATAGCCGATAACTACCTGAAGTGCCTGAGCAATTGCCACAGAATAAATATATGCCACATTGGCTGCCATACCCACATAAACTTTAGTATTCACCACATAAGTTCCAAAGGTATTTACCACACCAAGGACTACCATTTGAGAAAGATTGTAAGAGATTCCTTCAGCTCCTGACGGAATTGCCACCGCCAAAATTTTACCAATGGTTTCTGTGGGCAGTGGCCGCAGATACTTTGGAGAAATCTTAATTTTCAGCCTTTTCTTAAATACAATCAGCATAATGATAAGCCCCACACATTTACTGATATTCGTTGAAATGGCAACTCCCACAATTCCAAGGCTTGGCAGTCCCAACAACCCGTATATTAAAATTGCATTTCCCATTACATTCAATATGTTCATGATAAAGGAAATTGCAGTAATCGTGCTGTTCATGGAATAGCTACGCAAAATAGCTCCAAAACCAATGTATACTGCCTGCACAATTACGCAAAATCCAATAATAAACATATATTTAGAAGCATCTGACAAAATTTCTTCCGGCACGTTCATCAGGCGGAAAATCGGCATATGAAACACTACCAGAATAAGACTTGCAACAAATCCAATCAGCATAATAATTGCAAGAGATGCTGTGCAGGTTTCTGCTACCTTTTCTTTATTGTTTGCGCCCAGATATCTTGCCAGTACTATGGTAGTACCAGAACCGGCCACATTCATAAAAATAATCAGTATGCTCATAATCTGATTACCGTTTCCTATGGCTGCTACTGCATTCTGAGAATAGCGGCTAATCATTATCTGGTCTACATTTCCCACCAACAACTGTAGAAACAATTCTATGAAAATAGGTATGGACATCAACACAATTCGTTTCATCGTATAATCGTTAATGTTAATCTTGGGATTCTTCGTATTTCTATCCACTTTGATTTCCTCTATTTATTTAAAATCACATTTTCCTTTATAGTTATCTCATCATTGTTAATTGTCACTTTTCCGCTTTTATCTGCCTTGATTTCCATGAAATTTTCTTTCTTGCCGTATTCCTTACTGATACCATCATCCAGATAAAGTTTATAAGTTGTATTTTTCTTTACAAAGCCGAACACTTTCAATGTAGTAAAGTCTGTGCTCTCAACAGATTCTCCGCCGTAAGTCATTGGCACTAAACAATTTGGACGAATAAAGAACAGCATTTCGTTCAAATCCACATCCATATAATGATGTCCTGCCGGCAGTACTTTACAGTCATATTCTGTAAGACTTCTCATCTTTACAGCCATCATTTCTTCCGGAAGGTATACATATCTTCCCTTGGCATTCTGTGTGTAAACCGGTGCAATCATAATAGAATCTCCAATCATCAACTGGTCTTCTACTTCTTTTGCATGAATATCATCTTCATATACAAATGCCAGTGGCTTTGCATACATTTCATTATTCAGTGCAGCTTTCATATATTCACTATAAATGTAGGAAAGCAGACCATAACGAATACCAATGATATTTTTAAAGTCTTCTACATTTTTAAACTGATATGCTTCCTGCTGTCTTGTTCCCATGGCTGCATGATTACGCATCAACGGTGTAAATACCCCAAATTCCAACCAGCGGAGTACCAAATCCTCTGTAGTATTAGCACCAAAACCGCCTATATCAGAACCGGTATAAAGGAAGCCACACATATTTAAAGATGGAAGCATTTTAATCGTCATCAGCAGATGAGACCACCACGCCTGATTATCTCCCTGCCAGATACCTCCGTTTCTATGCATTCCAATATACGATGCTCTGGAAAACATTAAAATACGTTTTTCCGGAACCAGTTCCTCGAAAGCTTCCCCTGCTGCTCTTGTCATATTGTAGCCATATATATTATGCAGCTTGTCATGACGAATTTTACCTTCCTTTGTATTATGATAAAATGCCTTGTAATCTGCCGGCGAGTTAGCAACGCCTAACACTTTATCCTTTAATTTAAAGAAAGCATCGATATCAATATTTTTCCCCTTGACACTATCCACATAATCAAAAGCTTCCTGCAAACCTCTTTCAGAATAGAAAATTGCCGGTTCATTCATATCATTCCAGAATCCTTCAATTCCCTTGTCTAATAAGAATTGGTATTTCTTTCCAAACCATTTTCTGGCATCCTCATTTAAGAAATCCGGAAAATGTACTTTTCCCGGCCAAACCGCACCTACAAAATCCCTGCCGTCTTCGTCCTTGCAGAAGTAATTATTTTTTACACCTTCTTCATATATATCATAGCCTTTTTCTATTTTTACGCCTGCATCAATAATCGGAACAAGACGTATATGTTCCTTTTTCATTTCTTCTACAAACTCTTCAAACTTAGGAAATGATTTTTCATTAATAGTGAAATCTTTGTAAGATTCCATATAATCAATATCCATATAAACTGCATCCAACGGAATATGGTTTTCTCTATGTCCCTTCACCACTTCCCTGATTTCGTCCTCATTCATATAACTCCAGCGGCACTGCTGATATCCAAATGCCCAAAGCGGTGCAATGTAACTCTGACCAATGATTTCGCGAAATTCTTTTACAATGTCTAACATTTTTTTTCCGGTTACCACATAACAATCTACATCTTTTGCTGTTTCTATGGTAATCATATCTAAATCCGTATATCCAATATCAAACTTTACCTTTTCCGGAGTATCAAAGAATACAAGGAATCTTTCTCTGCCATCTACCAAAATAAAATTATGTGCTCCATATAGAGAATTTTTTTCTTCCGAATGTACTGGATCGTCTGCACAGTTGTTGATATACAGATGGCCTCTCTTATTAATTCCTCTGACCTGTTCGCCAAGTCCGTAAACCTTATCTTCTTTCCCCATTTCATAACTAAAGAGCAACCCCTCTCTTGTATCATTATTCTGCTGCTGAAAGAAAGGCATCTTTCCTTTCTCCGTCTTTATGCTCTTTACTACTGCTTCTGTATCAAATACTTTTCCAAAACTATATTTTTTAACCATTTTTGCCTCCTCCATGATTCTATACTTTCTTTTTCCTACAATTAGTAGTATACTTATTTTATTAAATGTTTTCTTGCAAAATATAGCTTTAAACTAACACTATTCTGCTTATTTTGTAAAAACACCCCGGAGGTTCTTATGGAATACATGGAATATTTACAATTAAAAGAATTAACCACCCACGGAGATTTTCTCTCTCCAATTTCCTGCTACGAATTAAACGGAGGAAACAGCACTTTTGTATTGCCTATGCATTGGCATGAGGAAATGGAAATTACTTTCCTTGTTTCAGGTCATGGCACTTACGACTTAGACCTAAATGAATTTCCAGTAAAAAGTGAAGACCTTTTAATCATCCCACCCGGAGTACTTCACGCTTCCCGGCTAGAAGACTCTAAGGACCTGAAAACCCTTACTTTTGTCTTTCATCTGAATATGCTAAACAGCCTGCTTACCGATGCCTGTGCCATTCAATATTTTGTTCCCTTAATGCATGGCGAAATCACTTCTCCCATGGTGATTCATAAAGATACTCCCGGTTATGATAAAATTGTTGCGTGCTTTTTTGATCTTCATAAGGCTTACAAAGAAAAAACAGTCGGTTATGAGCTGGCGGTGAAATCCCACCTGATGCTCTTATTTTACCAACTGTTTCATTATGACATCCTCTCGAAAGAACGAAATCACCCTCATATCCAACACACATCAGAGCTTTTAAAAAATGTGATTAACTATATTCATACCAATTACGCAGAACACATTACGGTAGCTGATCTGGCTGCTTTATGTGATTTCAGCGAATATCATTTTATGCGTTTTTTCAAAAAGCATGTAGGTATGACCTGTATCGACTATATTAATAATTACCGTCTTGATGTGGCTTCTGCAATGCTCAGGGAAAAAGACGATTCTGTTATGGAAATTGCTTTAGATACCGGTTTTAACAATATTTCCTATTTTAATAAAGTATTTAAATCCAAATTTAAAATAACCCCAAGCCAATATCGAAAGCTGTTAACTGAAATGGAAAGCTAACAGCTTTCTAATATGACACCATGTGCTATTCCCGGCACACTTAATCCCTCGTTATGGGATACCGGCGAAAGCAATGCCCCTGTTGGCACGAACAATACCTTATTCCACTTCTTTTCTTTGATGTTTTTCAAAATCAATGCCGATAAAACTGTGGCTGAACAGCCACAGCCGCTGCCTCCCGCATTGGTTCCCTGCGTCTCCTTATCAAAAATCATTTTTCCACAGTCTAGTAGTTTATCGCTGATATCAAATCCCTTATCTTTCATCAAGTCAACAAGAATTTCACACCCCACATCTCCTAAATCTCCGGTAATAATCTGATCATACTGCTGCTCATCGCAGGAAAAATCCATAAAATTCTGATATATGGTATCACAGGCAGCCGGTGCCATACACGCTCCCATATTCATAGAGTCTGTCACTCCAAAATCCACGATTTTTCCAGTAGTGACTCCCTGTATTTTTGCCATGCCCACATCTTTTCCCACCACAAATGCACCACTTCCCGTTACTGTCCAGGTAGAAGATGGCGGTCTTTGATTTCCGTAAGCCAATGGAAATCGAAATTGCTTCTCTGCACTGGCAAAATGGCTGGAGGTAATTGCCATCACATAATCTGCTGCACCAGAGGCAATGGTTAATGCTGCTAAAGACAGACTTTCTCCTGCCGTGGAGCATGCTCCATAAACGCCAAATAATGGTATCTGTAAATCTGCCAGCCCAAAGGAGCTTGCCATTTCCTGTCCCAGTAAGTCACCTGCAAAAATATAGCGAAGCTGCCATTTCTCAATGGAGGCTTTTCCAATTGCCAGCGTAAATGCTTCTTTTTGCAGCGTAGCTTCCGCGTCTTCCCATGACTGGCAACCAAACATCGGATCTTCTCCCACCACGTCAAACATATTTCCCAACGGTCCCTCACCTTCCTTTTTTCCTACTACGGAAGCGCTGGAGAGAATCCCCGGTGGATTCTGAAAAGAAAGGCTCTGCTTTCCCTGTTGTACAATATTTTTTTCCATAAAAAAACCTCCTATCTATCCTACTTTCTTATGGATAGTATAAGAGGTTTTTGAAAATTTATTCGCTGCCCATGTTTCTATATCGCTTAGAATAAGCTTACTTTTCCCACGATGCCATCGTTAATAACATAATATGCTGCAAAATCTTCCGGCTTTACATAAACCTGCATTTTCTCGATTTTCACCCCACGATGTCCTCTGACTTCTAAGTCTTCCTTCACTTTCTGGATAACCGCATCCATGTCTGCTTCGTAATGACGATACTGTATTGTAACTTCCGGTTTTACTTCTGCCTTTTTCATAACTTCTCCCTTTTCCTCTGTGACTATTTCTGCATTTACTGTTGAATTTGCTGCCGCTTTCGCTGCCACCTTGGCTGCTGTATGTTTTGCTGCAGCTTTTCCACTTATCTTCTTCATGTTCCTTCCCTTTCCGTAAACTATTTATATCTTACTTTTCCTCCATATAATAATATAGTCCAATCCCAACTTTTTCGCAACCTCTTTCCGAAAAGTTTATTTTTATAATTTATAATACTCTGGACGACGATCCCTGAATAATCCCCAGCTCAGACGATTTTCTGCAATTTCATCTAAGTCAAACTCCTGTAGCAATACAGTTTCTTCTACTCTGTCTGCCTGCACTTTTATCTCTCCGGTTTCATCTGTAATAAAAGAAGAGCCATAAAATATCAGGGAAGAACTCTGATTGTTATTTTCTTCACAAGGAATTACCTTTTCCTCACCTACACGATTTGCCGCAATCACAGGCACAAGATTAGAGCCTGCATGTCCCTGCATGCATCTGCGCCAATGAGGCATACTGTCACACTGTAAAATCGGCTCAGAACCAATTGCAGTAGGATAAAAAATCAGTTCTGCTCCCTGTACCGCCATACTTCTTGCACATTCCGGAAACCACTGATCCCAGCAAATCCCTACACCAATTTTTCCATATGCAGTATCCCACACTTTAAATCCGGTATCTCCCGGCGTGAAATAAAACTTTTCCTGGTAAAAATGGTCGTCCGGAATATGGGTTTTGCGATAAATTCCAAGAATTTCTCCACCTGCGTCAATCATCGCAACTGTATTATACAGACTATTGATATCTTTTTCGTAAAAACTGATAGGAAGCACCACTTTTAACTCCTTTGCCAGTTTCTGAAACGTCTGCACTGCCTTATTGTCCTGAAGACTTTCCGCTAATTCATAATAGTCATAACGCTTTTCCTGGCAAAAGTAGAGATTTTCAAACAATTCCGGCAAAAGAATTACATTAGCGCCTTTTTCTGCCGCCTTGCGCACCATATCTTCTGCTTTTTTGATATTTTTTTCTCTGGATTTATCACACTGCATCTGAACTGCTGCTACTGTAACTTTTCTCATTTCCTATCTGTTTCCTTTCTTATTTGACATTCTAAAACTCTTATTTCCACAAAGGAATCTGTTGTGTAATACAATGAATATTTCCTCCGCCAATCAAAATATCTCTTGCACTAATCTGTACCACCTTGCGGTTGGGAAATAACCTTTCTACAATTTCTTTCGCCTCTTTGTCTTTTGCGTCCCCAAATGCAGGCATCACTATTGCTTCATTGGCAATATAAAAATTTACATAGGATGCTGCCAGCCGTTCTCCATCCGTTCTGGTAGGTTCACCATCCCAATGAATCAGACCTTCACATTCCTCCTCCGTCATATACACCGGAGAAGGTAGGGGTAGTTTGTGTACCTTAATTTTTCTTCCTTTAGCATCTGTTTCCTGAGTAAGATAATCCAGGCACCGCCTTGACATTTCATACTGAGGATCCTGCTTTTCTTCTGTCCACGCAAGCACCACTTCTCCCGGTGCCGTAAAAGCACAAATATTATCTACATGCTCATTGGTTTCATCCATGTATATTCCACATGGAAGCCACAGCACCTTATCTGCATGCAGATAAGCTTTTAATTTCTGCTCTATTTCTGCTTTAGTAAGCTCAGGATTTCTCCCCTTGCTTAAAAGGCAGGTTTCCGTCACCATTACGGTGCCTTCCCCATCTGAGTGAATGGCACCGCCCTCTAAAATGAAATTTCTTGCATCATAAGTATCCTTTTCCAGTAAATCACAAACTTTTCTTGCCACTTTGTTATCTTTATCCCACGGAAAATACAAACCGTCATACAAACCGCCCCATGCATTAAATCCCCAATCAATCCCCCGGATTTCTCCAGCCTTATTTTTCACAAAGGTAGGACCGCAGTCCCTTGCCCAGGAATCATCCGTTGACATTTCCACCACCCGGATATGCTCCGGCAGCATCTCTCTTGCCGTATCATACTGCTCAAAGCTTACAAGCATAATCACTTTTTCGCTCTCCGCAATTGCCTTTGCCACTTCACAAAAAGCTCGTCTTGCCGCAACTGCCCCGTACTGCCAGGAATCTGCCCGCTCCGGCCAAATCATAAGGCATCCGTAATGTGGTTCAAATTCTGCCGGCATAAAAAATCCGTCTTCTCTGGGAACGGTGTGTAAAATCTTCATCTGCACTCTCCTTATTCTCTCGCTTCTCTTCTACAGTATAGAGTTTAGACTATATAGAGATAAATTGCAAGAGATTATCTCTGCATTCTTTCTTCCCACACTTGAATCACTTCTTCACAGGTTTCCGAATCAATTTCCTCCACGGCATTTTCTAATTGTTCAAACATCTCTTTCTGCCAGCCATCAAATTCATATTGACTCAGTTCTTTCATTGCATCCTCCATTTTATCTAAATCAAGTTCTTCTAAAGCTTCCCTTAAATCTCGGAACACAACTTCTAATATTTCTTTACAAATCTTCTGCTTTTGTTCCTTTTTTTCGTTTTCCGGAAAATATGGTTTTAATATTTCCAAATAATGTTTGTATTGTGCAAGCATTTCATCGGTACATTCATGAATTAATTCTCCATTCTGCCCATTGCCTGCCATTTCCATTCGTTCCGCCTTATTTGCCAGAGAAATGGCACCAATTTGTCTTGAAGCGCTTTTCAATGCATGTACTTCAATGGTATAACCCTTCCAGTTTTCTGCTTCCTCCAGACTTTTAATTAACTTACATTTTTTCTCAATGACGCGATAATAATCCTTCAAGACCGACCAAAAGAGTTTTTCTTCTCCCAGAAGATTTAGAGCAAACTTCGTATCCAGTCCCTCAATCTCTATGGAAACTTCCTGTGCTGCTTCTCTTTTTATTTTCTTTTGTCCCTGAACTTTTTGTATTTTTTCCCCTGGAAGCCAATGTTTCAACTTACCCACTATCACGGAAAAATCAATAGGCTTTGCTACGAAATCATTCATGCCTTCCCGCAGAAACATTTCCCTCGTACCCTCAACAGCATTAGCAGTCAATGCAATAATCGGAACATCTTGATATTCTTCATGAAATCTTCGAATAATATGCGTAGTTTCCACACCGTCAATCTCCGGCATCATATGATCCATAAATATCAAATCATACTGCTTTATGCTGATTTTTTCAATTGCCTCTTTTCCACTGGCTGCCGTATCAATCTGCATTTCCAAAGGTTCTAATAGCCCTTTGGCCACCGTTAAATTAATCGTATTATCATCTACAATTAAAATTTCCGCTTCCGGTGCCACAAAATCCAAATCTCCGGCATTTTCATCTTCTACGCCATATACAATTTCTTCCTTATTTAGAATATTTGCCAGATTTAGAGAATACAGCGGTTTTTTCACAATTTTTAAATTTTCCACCTTATCTGCACTATCACTATAAGAAGCACTGCTTTGAAAATTTACTAATAATACCCCGGTAAGCCATGGATTCATCTGAATATAATGTAATACTTTTTCCGAAAACAAAGGATATTCCACAAACAAATACCCTACATTGGTTTTCCGCAACCCTTCTAGCTCGTTTTCGGACATTAATGTTATACAGCTTACGCCCAATCTTTCTAAATCTTCATACAACTGTTGTTTCACATATGGATTGACAATCATCAATGCTACCTTTTTATCTTCTGCTCCTTCAACCACAATCCCAGGTTCATCTGTCACTATTTTCTGTGGCAGCTTGCAGCTAAAGCGGCTTCCTTTTTCATATTCACTTTCCACCGAAATATTTCCATCCATTAATTTAAGCAGCTGTCTGGTAATACTTAAGCCAAGACCGGTTCCTTCAATATTGCGGTTCCGTTTGCTGTCTAGCTGTTCAAAAGACTGAAACAGCTTTCCTAAATCCTGCTTTTTGATACCAATTCCAGTGTCCTCCACCACAATTTTCAAAATAATTTCTTCCTTTGGTTTTTCAGCACTTCTCTCATAAGATATTTTTAATCTTACTTCTCCCTGCCTTGTAAATTTCACTGCATTATTAGCAAGATTAATAATGATCTGGTTCAGACGCACACTGTCACCTAAAAGTTCACGGGGCATGTCCGGTGCCATATCAATAATCAATTCTACATCTTTTTCACCAATCCGTGTGGTAACAATGTTTACCACATTTTTAACTATGGATAATGGCTGATACTTTTCTACGTTAATCTCCATTTTCCCAGACTCAATTTTAGAAAAATCAAGTATATCATTAATAATGGCAAGCAAAGTCTTTCCTGAAGCCATAATCTGTTCTGTGGTTTCTCTCTGCTCCTTAGACTGTTCTCCCCGCAAAGCAATTTCTGCCATTCCAATAATAGCATTCATCGGTGTTCTGATTTCATGACTCATATTGGCAAGAAAATTGGATTTTGCCTCATTAGCAACTTCAGCCTCATTTTTTAATTCTATCAATTGTTCCATCTGATCTTTCAGTTTTTTATTTGCCTCAACTAACTCATTTTCCATTTCCATTTTTTCCATGGCGTTAGAAATCTGACTGAACACATACGTAAAACTCTCTAAATCCTCTTGTCCTAAAATGGAACGCTCCTTAGCAGAAGTCCAATTATCCTTAATTTCTATGTATGTGATAAATACACTATTTAATATTTCATTTTCAAATACCGGCACTGCTACAAAAGAACTAATCTTTTCTTCCTGAAACATGGATACTATCTTATCATATTCCTCATGTTCCATGCCATCTTTCGACACTACAAATCCTACCGGTTTTTCTTTAAAATAAGCCACAATAGCATCCACTGCCGGTTTCGTCACTTCATATCCCAAATCACTGTATGCAATTTCATTTTCCCCATCTTTGCAACGAATGAGAAGCACTTTATCCATGCTAAAATTATTTTTAAACATAGGAAGTACGCTAGAAATTTCTTCCTTTACACTTCGGTTCATCCGGCTTGTGAATTTTTGCAGTATGTGAAAGAAACGGATAGTTCTAACCATATTATCCTTTTCTTTTTCACAGCTTTTCTGTTTCATAAGTTCCGTAATATCACTTAGGGAAATATCTTTCAAAAGCATTTTTCCAGGTTTCTTTATACTTCCTTTTTTCGTAATACCTAATACTTCATTTACTATCTTTTCTCTATACCGATAATGGTTTTCCTTACAATAATTCTGAAATCTCATCAGACTTTCCCGTGCTGCATCTTCTTCCCCTAATTCTCTTAACAGCCAATAGTTGTCAAAAGCAAACTCCGGATAATTAAAGAACTTGCCACCGGTAGAACGCTGCATATAAAATTCTGCCTTTTGAAAACATTGCTTTGCCTCCGTATAATTTTTGTCCCACTGCTTTAACAGCCCTGCGACAAAATATACAAGAAACAGACTGTCATCAGCAACATGTACTTTTTCTTCCTCTTTTTTTCCTATTGCATGTGCCAGAAACTGTTTTGCCTTGTTTAAATACAGCGACGCACGATAAGTACCACCCAGACGGAAACTTGCCAGTGCAATTAAACCAAATAATTTTGAAATATTACATGTTTTCATGGTACTCTGTTTCAAAAGGCAAAGTACCTCATCCGCCTCCAAAAGATAATTGCACGCATTTTTGTAATCTCCTGCCAGCATAGCATTAATACCTAAATTATATAATGTTTCCACAATCTCATCCGACATTGCATATTTATGATATAAAATAAGTGCCTGATTGTAATAGCGATTTGCCTTCTCGTAATGTTCCAGCCCCGAGTTGCTGTAGCCCATGCCATTGTAAATTCCAGCTTCTTCCACTTCATCCTTACTGCGTTTTACAATTTCAAGCATTTTTTCATAAAAGTAAATGCACACCTTAAAATATCCGTGAAGTGATGCCAGCATCACATTTTTCCGATACGCTTCCAACAAAAACTGCTCGTTTTTTAGTTCTTTAGCAATAGCAATACCCTGATGGAATTCTTTAATTCTATCTTCAATTCCTTCTGTTGTTGTAAAATTTGTATAATCACAGTTATAGCAGTATACATAAATATGAGCTAAATGATTTATATAACCATATTTCTTACACAACTCTATAAAATCTGCTTCTACCTTGGTATCATTTTCACAAATCCACAAATTCCGGAATCCGGAATAATTTTCCATAATTTTTAAAAGCCTTACTTGAAAAACTATCTTTTCATCATCCACTTCATCAGCCAGATTCTCGCAAAACTGCAAACTTGCCTGAAACTGTTCACTGTTTTCATTATATAAGTGTATCAGCATTTTATACTGTTCACTGAGAAACTGAGCCCTTTTTTTCTGGCTTTCCTGTTCAAATTCTAACTTTGCCAGCATTTCGCACAAAAGTAGTGCATAAGAATAGTCTTCCAAAGCCAGGCAAATCCAGAAATATATACGAATCAGATCCTGTTCATCCTTAGAATCAATCTGCATTCTTTCCCGTTCAATCCGATTGAAAATCTTTTTAAAATGATAATCCGCCAAATCATACTCAAACGCATACATTAAATTTTCCAAAGCCATCGCACTTTCAGACGCATCAAAATTTTCTTTTTCTAATACTGACCCCCTTTCCTCCTGCTCCATTGTCCAGTTATATACAATATCTTTATCTTCACACAACTGTACAAGCCGCTGTAAATTTTCCTGAGCAAAGGAAAATCTTTCGCCTGCCTCATTATACAAAAGTACCAGCTTAATACGCTTGTTTTCCTGCTGAATGATACTTTCTAAAATCCAAAGTACCGCTGTACTGGCAACATTAATTTCGTCCAGCAGCAAAAACAATTCTTTTTGCTCCGCTATTTCGAACAGCATACGCACAATGGCCTGTTGAAACTTCTGCTTTTCATACTGATATTCTCCTAGCAGCAGTTCCTCCCGGCGCATACATCTTCCACTATTAAAATAGTTTTTAAGCATTTCTCTGTGTACAGGATATACATCTGTTTTTTCAAAAAATTCTTCCAGCGAATAAGAAACATCTTCTGAAATTTTCTCTTTTACAAATTCTTTGATTATATCTAAAAAAGGTTCATAAGGCCTTGCAATACGAAGGGATTGGTATTTGTGATAAGTACCAATCCCTTCGTATTCCCCTTTTTGTAAGGAAAGTGCACTATTATGCTTTATCAACAAAATATTCCCCATTCTGCCTTTTGAAGATGCATTCATAACGTTATTAATATATCCCTGTAAGTATTTTTTCGTTTTATCCTTCATACTCCGCCCCACAATCATTAACCAATATTTTTCTTAATGGTTAAAAGTAATTTCTGTCTGTTGATTGGTTTCAGTAAATATCCTTGCGGTCTTAGCTGCAAAACTTCCTGAATTTTTTCTTTCGAAGAAACACCCGTTAAAAATATTACCGGAAGATTCTTGTGTTCACTGTTTTGCCGTATTTTTTCCAATACAGACGGACCATCCTCTAAAGGCATTTCATAATCCAGTAAAATTAAATCAGTATGTCTGGTTTCAAGGAATTTTAAGGCAACTTTTCCATTTACTGCAGTTGCCACATCATAATCGGCTTCTAAATACTTTTTTATAAGCCGTAACATTCTCACGTCATCATCCACCACAAGAACGTGTTTCCTTGGTTTTTGTGCATCCTTTGTATCATTTGTATCCTGAGATATTCCCAACTCTTCTAATAGTTCCTCAACCGACTGTATATCTAAACGCATATTTTATTCCCCCTAAGCTTTTGTAATTATACCTTGCATAAACTATTGTATAAAAAAAATACCACATTTTTGCCAAATCGTCAATACTTTTTCATGTATTTTGCCATATTTTCAGTTCATTTTCTCAATATTTTTGTGCTTTTTATATAATTTATGCTATTTCATTTGTGCAATGTCTTGAACAAGACTTTCCATTTCTGATTTAGACTGCACATTTCTTGCCGCTTCTATAACCTGTCTTTTTTCCGGCTCTGTCATAGACGAAAAACTGTTCATTGCCTGCTCATTCATTGCCAGTCCAAACCCCAAACCCAAAGGCATTTCTTCTTTGCTGTTCATCACATCACCCCCAATACCTTTAAAATCCAATAAATCAAGCCCACTACCCAGCTTGTAACAATACCGTACAAAATTACCGGTCCGGCAATGGTAAATATCTTGCATCCTATTCCAAATACCTGACCTTCTGTCTGATACTCCACAGCCGGAGCCGCCACAGAATTTGCAAATCCGGTAATAGGTACCAGTGCTCCTGCGCCTCCAAAATCTACTATTTTAGAAAACAAGTTAAAACCAGTAAGCACCACACTTAGCAGTACCAGAAGCATGGAACACCAGCTTCCCGCAGTATCCTTGTCCACTCCCTGTGCATAACAAAAATTTAAAATCCCCTGACCAATAACGCATATTATTCCACCTGTAATAAATGCTTTTACCATATTCCAGATTAAATTTGTTTTAGGAGTCACCTGCTCCACATAATCGTTATATTGCTGTTTCTGCATCTCATTCATTGTCTTTCCCTCTTTTCTGTTTTCCTTTTTTTCAAAAATATTCTTTCATATCAAATATTAATGGCAATTAAAGAAGTAAATAATATTTCCTATTCCTTTTCCAAAAGCAAGTGCCAGAATACCTATTCCCAAACCGCGTCGAAAATTGATTCTTCTTGCAAAGATAGGAATTCCATTGAGTGCTTCTGCAATGGCAAGTGCCAGGCATCCCACAAAAATTCCGGAAAAAAATCCAAAAAATCCCAAAAGTATATTTCCAAAAGGTAGCGAATATTCATACAAGCTGCTCAAGTTTCCCAAAATAGTACCAAAAACCACCGCAGATTCATAAATCATCACATGTGAACCGGTATGCGTTTTTCCCGCAAATCTCGGTATCAGTCCTACCGTAAACAATGCAGTAAACATACCACCTGCCACAATGACTCCACCACTTAATCCAAGCAATATAATTACTACATATTTAATCAACGTCAATCAGCTCACCCTTTCTATTTGCGGTTTCCACCAAGGCATCATTAACCTCATTCTCGTATATCCGCATTTGTACTTCAATAGGTGTAGGGTCCTTTGTAATCCTTCTTCCTCCAACATGATTATAAAAAAGCAAAATACCCGCTGTCAGTCCAACGGAATACGCCACTTCCAAAATTCCCGGTCCATCCGGCATAACTCCAAATACATTGTTATATAAATTTCCAAATACATCGGATACAGATACATCTTCATTAAATGTCATAATGGCGAATCCTGCTCCAAAAAAACCTATCAGCGACACAAAAATTATTTTTATAATATCCCATAACTTATATTTCTTTTTATCTCCCACATATTCCACAACACATTCCATTTCCCCAATACTCTGAATTTCTGCGTCAGGAAATTCCCGAATAATACTGTCCACCACTTTGATTACAGAAATAATCTCACGCTTTGACTTTTTTGTATTGATTTGAAAAAGTTTGATACACTTTATTTTTGCCGCCAAGGTATTATCATTGCAGCTGATTCCTGCCACATCATTAACCGTTACATCATAATTTACTACTTTTATGTCCCGTTCTAGTTTTAAATATACAGTTTCCTTCTTCATTTCATCACCTGCTTTTCCCTACAATTTATTCCCCTTTATTATTTCTAAAAATAAAAAAAATATGCAAAGCAAGGTTTATTTTGCTTTGCATATTTCAATAATAATTCAGACTTAATGATTAAACATGACGCCCATGAGCGTCCCGCAAACCATTGCATCTAAACTGTTACTTCTTCTTCCGTCTTGTACCTTTCTTTCTCACGCTATACCCAAAAGTACCTAACAATTTCCCAATGCCATAGTATTCACCGTGAGAATAAACAATCGGCTTTGTCTTTGATAGCTCGAACTTATTCTTTTCGTTCATGTAACTTTCGTCCGCATGAACTTCCACCACTTCTGCCAAAAACATATGGTGGGAACCAAGCTCTAATACTTGTTTCACTTTACATTCAATATTGACCGGGCTTTCTTTAATCAACGGCGCCTTTACCTTGGTTGCTGCCTCCGGTGTCAGTTTCATTTCCTGAAACTTGTCCACATCCTTACCGGACCGCACGCCGCAGTAATCCGTGGCGTAGGCAAGGCTTTCTGTGGTTAAATTCACCACAAACTCTCCGGTTTCCTTTATCATATGATAAGAATACCTCTCTGGTCTTACTGATATGGACAACATAGGAGGATTGGTACATACCGTCCCCGCCCATGCCACGGTTATAATATTGTAATTTCCATCCTGGTCTGCCACACTTACCATGACTGCCGGCAATGGATAAAGCATATTACCCGGTTTCCATTCCTGTTTTGCCATAATGTTTTCCTCTTACTGAAGTGCTGCCATAAATGCAGGAATCAGCTGTTTCTTTCTGGATACCACACCCGCTAACTTGTAATAATCGCCTTCTTCGCATGGCACACCATAGGCTTTTTCCACAAATTCTCCTGCTTTTTCTCCCGCATAAATTAAGTTGGTAGATTCTTCTAAAATATCTGTCAGCATGAAGAAAATCATGTCTAATCCCTGTTCCTCACATGCTTTTGTAATATATGGCTTTAAGCGGTCTGCGATTTCAAACAATTCGTCTGATGCCATAGAGCTAATCTGACCAACCCCAAAGTTCACATTACCTGCACTAAACTTTTTGAAGTCCTGATAAAAGATTTCTTCCGGCGTCTTATCAGAAAGGTTACTTCCCGCCTTAAACATTGCCATTGCATATTCTTCCACATTAATTCCTGCAATTTCAGCCAGTTTTAAAGCTGTTTCTTTATCCACCGGTGTACAAGTTGGTGAACGGAACATCAGTGTATCTGAAATAATGGCAGAACATAACATTCCTGCAATTTCTTTTGTCACTTCCTGATTATTTTCCTGATACATCTGATAAACGATGGTTGCAGTACAGCCTACCGGCTGGTTTCTAAAGTAAATCGGAGCTGCAGTAGATACATCACCAATCTTATGATGATCGATTACTTCTAAAATTTCTGCATCTTTGATTCCATCAACAGTCTGTGTCAATTCATTGTGGTCTACCAAAATTACTTTCTTCTGGTCTGCTTTCAACAGATTTCTTCTGGAAATCATTCCCACATATTTTCCTTCTCCATCTAAAATAGGAAAATCTCTATGTCTTAATTTTGTCATAGAAGCTTTCGCTTCTTCTAAAGGCTCATCTAACTGGAAGCTTACAATTCCATCCTTTGTCATAAATCTCTTAATTGGAACACTCTGGTTTACAAGACGTGCCACTGTAAAGGTATCATGAGAAGTTGAGATAATGACACAGCTCTTTTCTTCTGCTTTCGCAATAATGTCCTCATCCACCTTGGCACCTTCACATACAATAATACAGCTTGCATTATTTTCCAACGCACAAACCATGGCTTCTTTGCTGTTTTCCACGATTACAAGGTCATCTTCTCCGATATAAGATTTTAAAAGATCCGGAGTTGCTGCTGCCACTACTACTTTACCATTCATAAAGAATGCATGTTCATTGCCTGCCAGCATTTTTCCGTCAATGGTATCAATAATATTTCTATACTGTGTACGTGCTTCTGACAATGTATTATTGTCATAAACTGCCATATATGATTTTGCTATATCCCCGATGGTAATAAGACCTTCTAATTTTCCTTCTTCGTTGGTAATCGGCAAGGTGCCAACACTTTCACTTTTCATTAGTGTATATGCTTTCTTCATGGAAATGTTAGAAGCTACTCCGTTTAATTTCTGAATCTGAATATCTTTTACCTGTGTATAAACATTTGGTAAAAATTCCGGTGCTTTGACGCCAAAATAATCCAGTACATACTGTGTTTCTTCATTTACATTACCGGCTCTCTTTGCCTCGTAATTTTCTCCTGTAATTCTTCTCTTTAATTCTGCATAACAAATAGCAGAACAAATAGAATCCGTGTCCGGATTTTTGTGTCCCACTACATAGATTTTCTGCTTATCTGACATAATCTGCCTTCTTTCCTCGTATTTTAATTTGTTTCACTTTATAATTTTACATATTTTTATTGATTCGTCAACCAAAGAATGGCTTAGTTTCTACTATTTTTGTACATCTTATCTGGTTACGCTTCGTCTTTTGTGTAATTCGTTTCAATTTTATAGATTATCCACAATTCTTTTGTATATTTTTCATAGTCTTTTCACAGCTTGTTCATAGTTTGTTCACAAGCCATTGTTATACTAAAAACAACTTAGAAATGAGTTACAGTTAGTGTTTTCATTACACACATAGATAAATTTTTTCATAATAGCCCCGACATCGAAAGGTGTTCGGGGCACTCCTCGTTTTATGGGGAATTGGACTCACTCGACTTCGCTGTTCCTAAACTATCATCATAAAGTTATGAGAACTTCTACTTTTACCCTATAAAAAGCTAAAAGGAACCCAACCAGCCCTCCTGACTGATTGAGTCCCTATTATCCTTTATTCTACTATATAAATACTTCCATTCGTTACGCCCACCTTTTCTCCAGATAAAACGTAGTTAGAACCATTTCTACTATCCCAGGAACCGCTGCCGTTGTTGAAGCATACCACTGCACTTGTGGCATCCTCTAAATCTATGGTATACATCCATGTATAGCCACTGACATCACTGGCCTGCATCTGCATTCCCGGCAAGGTGGTCCATACATCGTCTACTTTATAGTGAATATACGCTTTACTCCAATTACTATTTTTATAATATATTGTTATAGTATTTGTCATTTTCACTTCAAAGTCTGCAATTTCTGCACTTGTTTCTTTTCCGGAAGCATCCGTTACCTTAACCGTAACTTTATAACTTCCTTCCTCAGAAGGTGTCCAGGAGAATGTGTTATCTTCTGTAGTTTTAGACATTACTTTATCATCATTTTTTGTAATGCTGAAAGTATATGAATACGGTTTTACACCATTTACTGCATTTGCAGTAAAGGTTACTTCCTTATCCACTATTCCTGTAGTCTTATCAGCGGACAAGGTTGTGCGATAAGTAAGGTCTAATTTCGTCACTACACCGTTTTTCACGCCGTAATCTCCGCTCGCTACCACATAATTGGATTCATTCTTGCTGTCCCAGGATCCGCTTCCGTTATTAAAGCAGACTGTAGCACTTGTTTCTTTTCCCAAATCTATGGTGTACTTCCATTTGTATCCTGATACTTCATTTTCCTCTTCCATCTGTACCCCCGGTACTGTGGTCCATACGCCATCCAGTTTGTAATGAATGAAGGCTTTGCTCCAATTGCTGTTATTATAATATACTGTTACTGTATTTTCCGGCACAGGTGTTGGGGTTACTGTCACAATCGGTCTATCCGGTGATATGATAACCAATGGTTCTAATTTCTTAACTGCCCCATTGCTTATACCATACCAGCCTGCCATAACTGTATAATTTGCTCCATTTTTACTGTCCCAGGAGCCATTGCCGTTATTGAAACATACGGTTGCTGAAGTTTCATTCCCTAAATCGATAACATATTTATAAGTGTATCCTTCATATTCTGTGGTTGCCTGCATTTTTTCACCCGGCAGTGTGGTCCATGTGCCATTTACCTTGTAATGAACATATGCATTTGTCCATCCACTGTTGTAATATAATGTTACTGTGTTATTTGAAGGTGTTGTTGTCGGCTTTGCCGTTGGAGTTGGTGTTGGATCCCCTTCCACATAAGCATACCAGGAACCACCACACTTATTTGCTGTTCCATTTGGCTTGTAGCAGTTTTTCTCTGTTGTGGGGATGGTAAGATCCGTTGTCTGTATGTGCCAGGAAGTGGTTCCATCCGTATTTTTGAATATTACTTTTGTATATGGTCCTGTTACTTTGAATTTATAAATCTGCTTTTCCGCATCAATCAAAGTTCCCGGAACTACTGTTTTTCCATTGTCATCCCATACATAAGCATACACTTGTGACCATTTTGCTGCTGTATTGTCAAAATAGAACACAGATTCCTTGCTCAGACTTCTAAAATAAGAATCCAGAAAAGCAACTCGCTTCTTAATAAAAGAATTTACATAATCTACATTTGCCGCAAACGTAGAACCTGTATATGTACTTCCCCAATAAGTTGTTCCAAGAAACTTAAATTTGCTAAAATTCATATTTGCAGAAGCTTCCACCATAGAACCATACTGAGTAATCGGAAGCACATTATCCGTATAAGCATCTGTCGCTCCAATACTTACCTGAAGCAATGGATAAAACTCTTCTTCCCATACTTTCGCTACTTCTGCCATAAAGTCTGCATGAGTACAAAGAGCCGCTAAAAAGCATTTCTGTGTCTTATTATTATAAATTGTTTTATTCTGAACGTATAAGTAATTAGTGTCTAATAACTCTTTCTTATTATAGCCGCCAATTGCCCAGTCAAAATCCCATGCAGGACCAAAATGAATCACATCATTGGTGTCTTTATAACAATAAAAACTGGTTGCATTGGCATCATTTTCCATGGTCAGTTCTTCAATAATATACATCTTTGCCGCAGATTCCATGTCTAAATATTCCGTATAATAAACACCCTCAGAATTATATCCATCTGCAGAATATACCGCATCTTCCATCTTCTGATAATAGTCGCGAATATATTCTACCTGCGCTTTGGATGCAAATTCCGGACTTTTTACTACCACCTGCTGTCTTCTGCCGCTTACAAAACCACTGACCTCATCAGGATATCTCTCATCTAATTCAAATTCTAACAAATATCCACCGGTAATATCTTCCGGATTATTTGGAATATTATAATATTTATAAGTTCCTGCACTGGCACCGGAAGTAGAACCACCACGGGAATAAGCTTCTAAATCTTTACTATTTACATCTTCTGTAGCACCTTCTAAATCATAAATATCTACACGGTTAGAATCTACTTCCACCTTAGATGTAACCAGATAATTTCCTATATAACGTCCATTCTGATATACGTCCGCATACTCTCTTTCCGGTGTATAAGCAAGGCCTGCATCTTCTGCCAAGTCAAACACAAACTTATTACGAATCAAAGACTGGTCAAAATCATTGGCAAGCAGACACCATTTTTTCGATTTTGCCATTCCAAATAATTTTGTTTTGGAAGCTAATTTAATATTATAAGGATATTTATAAAATAGCTTCTGTGCTGCTTCCCAGGAAGAATTTCCACGTCCCTTAATCTGCTCTAATCCAACCTGCTGTGCCTTTCCTTTTTTGTCTACATAAACAATTTCGCCAGAATCTGTATTGGACTTACTTGCATTTACAGAATCCAGACTCCCACTTTCTGTTGTGATAAACATTGTATTAATGTTCTCTGATTTCATTACCGTCAGCTTATATTCCACAGAGCCTGCTTTCAAGGTAAATTTACCGCCGCCCGCAAATACATCTGTAGTTTCACCATTTTCCACCTTGGTACCATTTACATACAATGTATTAGCAAAGGAATGCCAGATGGTCAGTTTGTTTAAATCTGCACTGGAAGGAAGATATAAATAATAACGTCCTTCTTTCGACTCATAATGCCATTTTATGGCATCCAGACTATTGTTTTCACTATATGTACTACCATCTGCCCAAAGTGTATTATTTGATGTGCCAACAATCTCCGGAGCTGGCATCTGCTGAGGAATGGCTGATGTAGCCGCAGCATTCGCCACCACATAATCCGGTATAGTCGTAAATACACATGCCAGAATCATAAGAAGTGCAAAAATTTTTTTCTTTTTACAACGCTTTTCTATCGTTCCTGTTGTCATGTCGATTGAACCTCCTGTTTTTCATTTTCTTTTCATAAGTATTACAATTTTATTAAATTCAAGTCTCAGTATAACGCTTTACATACTTCATGTCAACTAAAATCACGTACTTTTT
>JBGVOM010000196.1:0-2546 GCA_045126515.1 Lachnospiraceae bacterium | reverse complement strand
TGGCAAAAATGAAACAAAGAATGGGGGTAATAAAGAAAGGAATACCCCAACTATTTTTGAAAATATGGAATTATAACTATAAACAGAGAAAAGTGGCGTTGGAGTGTTGACTCCAATGCCACTTTGTCTACAGTCTGAAATGCAGACCAGAGGTCTGCATTTTTTATTTCTTCTTATTCTTGCTATTTTTTTTGTTAGAAGCAGCTTCTTCTTCTTTTAACTGTGCCTGCATTTTGGAGGCTTTGTCCTGAATTTTCTGGCGGAAGCCTTTTTTCTTGGCAGGCTGTTCTAATGGCCCGCGTAATCCCTTTACGCTAGTTATGTAGATTCCGCTGATAACAGCTTTTACTTCTTTCTTTACCGGGATAGAATCAAAAATTTTCTCATCGCAGATAAGTGACATTACCTTTGGACCAATCTTCGCTTTTACGATTGGAAGTTTGGAACGGCGGAGTAACTTTGGTGTCTGGTCAATAACCATCTGTGGAAGACCTGCATCTTTCAGACGCATTCGCTTTTTATCGATAACCAGTATAGAAAAGGTTTGTGCAGCAGCCTCTAACTGACTTTGCTGTTCTTCCTGTTTCTTCTGGGCTTTCTTTCCAAAAAAGTAGAGAGCTACGAATAAGATAATCAAAACTGCCAGAATAATCAATAATACAATTGTTCCTGTTTTCACATCAAAACCTCCTGAATAATAAAATTGTAAATCTTAGTAATTGTATCACCATTTCAGAGAAGGTTCAAGCATTTTAGAATTGTTTTACAATTGGCATCGTTGACAAGGAAAGAAAGGAAACGTATAATTTGTAGTATATTTTGGAAATTGTCTGAATTAAGGAGGAATGGGGTTTGGACGTAATGATGGACGCCTTAAAAACATGCTGGGAGTGGCTGGGCGACAATATGATATATATAAATATGATTCTTGCCATTGTGATTGTATTTTTTGAAAGAAGAGATCCACGGGCAGTATGGGCATGGCTTTTAGTGCTCTATTTTATTCCGGGAATCGGATTTCTCTTATATTTGATTGTGGGACAGAATATGCACAAGGATCGGATGTTTCGTATTAAGGAAGTCGAAGATGAAGTGAATTCTTTGATACGAAAGCAGAGTGAAGAAGTAAAAAATGAGATTGAAATGACGGAAAGCTATGAAATGAAGGGATATAAGGAGTTAGCTTACTACAATCTGCGTAGTTCCGGTAGTGTGTATACAGAGGATAATGATGTAACCATTTACACAGATGGCCATGAAAAGTTCGATGCGTTAATTGAAGAGATGGAACATGCCAAAAAGTATATTCATATGCAGTATTATATTATCCGGGATGATGAATTGTTTGACCGCATTAAAGATGTATTAATCCGCAAGGCGGCAGAGGGTGTGGAAGTCAGGATTTTGTATGATGGCATGGGATGTCGTGAGATTCGCAAAAAGCAGTGGAAAGCCCTTCGGGCAAAGGGAATAGAAACAGCAGAATTTTTTCCGGCAGTATTAAAGAAGGCGCATTTGCGTATTAATTACAGAAATCATAGAAAAATTGTGGTGATAGATGGAGAAACCGGTTTTGTTGGTGGTTTCAATGTGGGACGAGAGTATCTTGGACTTGCAAAAAAATTCGGCTACTGGCGTGATACCCATATGAAAATCCATGGAAGTGCCGTGCTTGCATTGCAGATACGTTTTATGCTGGACTGGAATTATGCTTCCGGACGCAATCTTTTTTTAGAGGATAAATATTTTACGCAGGAAAAACTGCCAGAGGGCAATAGCGGAATTCAGATTATTTCCAGCGGACCGGATTCTAAGTGGAAGACCATCCGTGACAATTATGTTTATCTTATCAGCCACGCGACTGACCATATCTATATACAGACACCGTATTTTATACCTGATGAAACTATGTTAGATACCTTGAAAATGGCAGCAGCGGCAGGGGTAGATGTGAGAATCATGATACCTTGCAAGCCGGATCATCCTTTTGTATATTGGGCGACCTATTCCTATATCGGAGATATGCTGCAGGCAGGTGCCAGATGCTATACTTACGACAATGGATTTATCCATACGAAAGGAATTTGTGTAGACGGAAAAGTCTGCAGCTATGGAACTGCAAATTTTGACATCCGAAGTTTTCAGTTGAATTTTGAAGTAAATGCTGTCATATATGACGAAAAAGTCACAAAACAGTTTGAGCAGATTTTCTTAAAAGACATAGAAAAATGTACCAAGATTACCTTGCATATGTACAATAATCGTTCTTTGTTGATTAAGTTGAAGGAACAGTTTTCCAGATTGCTGTCACCGATACTGTAATGGAATTTAAAATTATTGATTTCAGGGACGCTCATAGGTGTGAGAACTTCTTCCTTGGAAGGCAGAGGCAACACTTATGAGCTGTCTTTGGAAAACGATAAGTTTTAAATGCAACAATTCAGCTTCGATAGTTTTTCAAGAACAGCCCAGTGCCAATACCATTCTTATCAGTAAGGCTGTTAAAAATTCTGCCTTTCTGATAAGAAAGGTATTGGCTCTGGGCG
>JBGVOM010000195.1:0-2033 GCA_045126515.1 Lachnospiraceae bacterium | reverse complement strand
AAAATAAGTTCTCCCACCTTTTTAGCTGTTTCTTTTCCCTTTTCCGCGCTTTCTTCTAACTGACTAATATGTTCTCCAATACCATCTACCATTGCGTTAAATACAGTGTTTGTTGATTTTTCTGCTGATTCTGCTACTTTTTTCATATCTTTACTCATTTTCTTTCCTTCTCTTTCTGCCTGTTAGTGTATAATTTTAATTGGCAAAAATAAAGGGAAGAAGCAAAATACCTCTTCCCAGTCACACAGTTTTTCCTTATGATGTTAACTGCTAAGAAAAACATGTAAAGGAACTGTGTGATGAATTCTATTGTAGAGGAAAAATTAATTTCGTTCAAGGAGTTGGAACAAAAAGTTTTTAAATATGTATGTGAGCTTGGATGTGAAATCACCCAGATAATTCTGGAGTCCTATGATAAGGAGCTTGCCGCAAGCAGGGATACCAGACAATATCGCGACAAGGGAAGTCGCAAAACCAGTATAAAAACAGTCTATGGAGATGTGGAATACTGCAGAAGGGTATACCGGACCAGACTTGAGGATGGAGAAAAGGCATATGTTTATCTTTTGGACGAAGCCATGCAGATGGATAAAATAGGACTGATATCCACGAATCTGGCAGAGAAGATAGCCATGACAGTAACAGAGTCACCTTACCGTGTCACGGCAGATACCATAAGCAGTACCTGCGGACAAAGCATCAGTGCGGGCGGTGTATGGAATATAATGCAACGTCTTGGTGAGCGAATCAGTGAAGAGGAAGAACATGCCGTTAAGCAGATGAATGCCGACCAGTCAGAAGGAACCAAAGAAATACCGGTGCTTTTTGAAGAAATGGATGGTGTATGGCTTCATATGCAGGGTAAAGACCATAAAAAGATGAGAAAGCAGGAAATGAAGGTATTTACCATGTACGAGGGGTGGGATGCCGAAAAAGAAAAACAGAAGCGAAGCACTCTGGTAGAAAAAACAATGCTTGCAGGTATGGAAAAAAGCAGCGAGTTCCATGAAAAGCGAGAGGCATGTATCCGAAAGAAGTATAATGCTGATGAAATCAGACAGCGTGTTCTAAATGGCGATGGAGGCGGGTGGATAAAGGAACCCTATGATCCAGAGGTTATATTCCAGCTTGACCGTTACCACGTGTACAGCAAGATTACAGAGAAAATCAGTGATAAAAAAGCACAGGGAGAAATCAGGCAGCTGTTTGATGAGGAAAAGCCGGAAGAAATGCTGGAATATATAGAAATATATGCAACCAGTGTGGAAAGTCCGGATGAAAAAGACAAGCGGAGCAAACATGCCAGAGAATTATATCAATATCTGAAGAATAACAGGAGCGGTTTGTTGCCATATGATAAGCAGGGAATCAGAATACCCGAACCAAAGGAAGGCATTATATATAAAGGAATGGGAGTACAGGAAAGTCAGAATTGTACAGTAATAACGCTACGAATGAAAAACCGCAGAATGCGTTGGTCAGTAACTGGAGCCAATAACCTTGCCAAAGCCTTATATCGCAAAGAAAACAAGGAATTGATAAAAACAATAGACCGCTATACGGATGGTCTGGTATTTACGATGCAGATGCAGGAAATCATAGAGACATTAAGTGTAGCCAAGGCACCAAAGAAGGACGGAAAAGGTAATCCGTATGTGGATATGGTAAATGCACATATGCCGTTATTAGAGGCTATGCAGACTGCATCAAGAAAGGCATTTAAGAGAGTATTCTGTTAAACGAATTAAATGAAGCCCTACAGGGTTTATTTGGTGTACAAAAAAATGGGTTATACATCATTGAGAAAAATAATGGAAAAGTTGCCAACGATTACTTGACACAAACTATTGCAAGTCTTTTGTTGAATATTGACCTTTATTTTGTTACTATTCTATTAATAGGAGCTTAATATTCTGTCTATTTTATAATACTACAATTATTCCTATTTTTAAACTGTTTCGGAGGAACTCTTATGCCAAAATTAAAACAACTTATTAACCGCCATCTATATACAGTTACCTTCATATTAGTTT
>JBGVOM010000194.1:0-24679 GCA_045126515.1 Lachnospiraceae bacterium | reverse complement strand
CCCTAGACAGTGGATTTCGTATTTGCTAAAAGCGCCTCTCAAATTGCCTTCCAAGGAAGAAGTTGCACCGTCTCTGTACTGTTCTTCTAAATCACTAAGTTGAAATTGCAATAATTCAACTTAGAAGCCTACCATGCACAGAGCCTTAGGCAAATAAAAGAGTAACCATTTCAGACTTGCCGTTTTCCAAGAACAGCAAATAGCCGATACAATGCTTCTCCCAAAGGCTGTTAAAATATCTGCCTTTCGGAGAAGCATTGTATCGGCTATTTGCGTCCCACAAACCTCCAAGTCTTTTATTTGCATACCCCCTATTGACAAAAGAGTATATACTGTATATAATCTATCATATACAGTATATACTATATAAACAGAACTGCAAAGGCAGTTCCAAATGTAAAGCGAGGAGAAACATGAGAATTGTAATATCCAATCAATCAGAGCTTCCTATTTATGCACAGATTAGGGAGCAGATAAAAGAACAGATTTTAAATGGACTTATTGATGAGGGCACGGTATTGCCGTCCATACGACAGTTGGCAAAGGAGTTAGGTGTCAGTGTGATTACCACTACAAGAGCTTACAATGAACTGGAAAGTGAAGGATTTATTTCTTCTGTGCAAGGAAAAGGCAGCATTGTAAGAAAACGTGATAATAACATGATACGGGAACAGTATTTAAAGCGGATTGAGGAAGGTTTGGAAAGTGCCATTGCTACTGCGAAGCTCATTGGAATGTCCACAGAGGAACTGAAGGAAATTTTTGAAACATTATTGTAGGAGGAACATTATGAATATTTTAGAGGTGCGCGGGTTACAAAAGAAATATAAGGACTTTTCGCTAGAGGACATTTCCTTTGAATTGCCGGCAGGGTATATTTGCGGTTATGTAGGTCAGAATGGTGCCGGAAAAACCACTACCTTGGATTTGATTACCCACCAAAAAAAGTCTGATGGCGGTGTGATTAAAATTAATGGTATAGAGTTTAAGGAAAATCCTAAAAAATACAAGGAGATGATAGGATATGTGCGTGATATGTGCTACTTTCCAAATGATTTTACTTTGCTGGATATTAAAAGGATTCTAAAAGATTTTTACAGAACTTTTGAAGAAGAAAAATTTATGAATTACTGTAAAAAATGGGATTTGCCGGAAAAGAAAAAAATCAAAGACTACTCCAAAGGAATGAGCATTCGCCTTATGTTTGCAGGAATTCTTGCAAGAGATACGAAATTACTTATTTTAGATGAGGCAACTAACGGTTTGGATCCGGTGATGAAGCAGGAAATGCTGGAAATCCTGCAAGATTATATTCAAGACGGTGAGAGGAGTGTTCTATTCTCCACGCATATTTTAAGTGATTTAGAGCAAATTGCAGATTACATTTTTTTCCTTCACAAAGGAAAGAAAGTCTTCTTTGACACTAGAGAAGAAATATCTGAAAAGTATTTGTTGGTGAAAGGCGGCTTAGAAGAATTAACAGAAACTGCTGCGGGGAAAATCAAAGGCATAAAGAAAAGTAGTGTGGGCTTTGAGGGAATTATAGAAACAGACGAAAGCACATGTCTGAGCCAGAAGTGCGTATTAGAAAAACCTACGATTGACAGAATCGTAGTTGCGTTGATTAAGGATATGGAGGGCTAAAGAATGGATGCTATAAGATTTATGAAGATGGACTTTTTGAAAATGAAGAGCCAGGCAAAGGTAATGGCCATTGTGGTGATTGCAGTTTTATTTTTGGTAAATGGAATGATAGGAGATACCATGGGAATCTGGAGTAGTATGTATATGGTATTTATGGGAATTATTCTTTCCACTACGCCTTTTGCGATTGATTCAGCGGTGGCAGATGGCTTTATAAAAATGCTTCCGGCTTCTGCAAAACAGCGTGTGTTAGGTAGATTTTTGTTTGGAGTAGTATTTTTGACAGTATGTGCAGTTTGTGGTAGTTTAACAGTTATCCCATATATTCTCGATGGTGGAATAACAATTGGCTATATTTTGCCGAAAGTAATTATATTTTTAAGTGTAGGACTGTGTATTAATGCGATACAGTACGTGTTTATGTATTTCTTTGAATTTAAGAACCAGCAGTACCTTGCACTTATCCGCATGATACCGGGATTCATTTTCTTTTTTGGAGGAAGTTTCCTTATGGAAAAAGTTGGAGAAGAAAAAGAAGAAACACTGAACAACTTAGGAATGGTTTTAAATTATGCAATGGAACATCAGGGAATCATAGCGGTAGTTACTTTTTTCGCTGCAATACTCTTTTTGCTGTTTTGCGTTGCTATTTGTGCAAAACGTGAGGAAAAGAAGGAAGCATAAGATTTTCGGGAGAACTTGAAAGCGGGGGAATAGTATGCTGATGCTGTTAGTGTTGAATGCAGTGGGACTTTTATGTGGTTTTGGAAAAGCATTTATTCTAATGTACATTATTTTTGGTGTTACCTGGGCAGCGTTCTTTTATCAATACAGAAAAGTAACGTGGAAATTTTATGAACGAATGGTGGAAGCTGAGAGTATTAATACCATTATTGATGTGAAGTTTACCAATGCAGTTGCTGTTCTTTTTTTGATGGTGATGGTGTATTATCTGATTTATCTCAAAACCGGTGGGTTATGCGTAATAGTATCTGCGTTACAATGCTTTGGTTTCCAGCTGGCATACACGTTTGTGTCATACTGTAACAAAAATTTGATGATTTTGGTAGGGTTTATAGTAGAATTAATACTGGCTGTGGTATGTGTTGTGTAGTGACAGTTCAGACTTTAATGGGCGTCCTGTTCTGTTTTGTGAAAAAGTGAATAAGAAATACATGGTATTTGCAGCCAAAATTTGATATACTATACCGAGAAAATCATAGAAAAGAGGAATCCATATGTTACCAAAAGATCCGGTGATGCTTTTAAGCTTTGTAAATACGCAGTTGAGAGATAACTACAGTACATTAGAGGAATTTTGCAGTGTTTATGACGTGCAAAAGGAGGAACTGACAGAAACTTTAAAAAGCATAGATTACGAATATGAAGAAAGTCAAAATCAGTTTGTATAAAAGGAAATACCATGGAAATTTATCATAGCTATCAGAAGTTAAATATTCAATTAAATAAACAGACTGTATTAGAGCGGCTTCAAGGGAATAAACCTGAGGTGTTGTATAAAGAGTTGAGCAGAGAATTTGAAAATCTGCTTCCCGAATTTTTGCATTGTATACAGCCGGAATATAGAATAGAAATTGAAGACACCGAAAAAAAAGCATATATTTTATTAACCCTGGGTGCAAAGATTACAGAAAAAACAGAATCTTGGATGCAGGAAGGGAAGGTAATGGATGCACTTTTGTTAGATGCCATGGCAGATACCTATTTATTTCAAATGGACGCAGAACTTCCGGCATTGACAAAAGAAATATTTGCAGAGAAGAAACTGGGCGTGGAGAAGCGTTTAGAGCCGGGTGTGGACATAGAATTGAAAGAACAGCTTACAATCTATGAAAAGGTTAAGAGGGAAGATGACTTTATTCATATGACCAAAGGCTATATGTTTGAACCGGTAAAGACTTTTGGCTATATTTTGCAGTTAACGGAGAACAGACAGGTATTTCAGATGCAGCATGACTGCAGTAAATGCAATAATCTGCAATGCAAGATGCGTGGGAAAATGCAGCTGGAAATGAAAGGGACAGCTGCATTTGATGTTATTACAGCCGGAACAACGGTATCTGCTGGTAAAGACGAATTACAGCCACCTTACCAGATAGCAGTGGATTTAGGAACCACCACCATTGCTATGCAGCTGTTAGTCGGTGAAGGTGCTGTTCCGGTAAAAACATATACAGCAGTGAATTCCTGCAGAAGATACGGAGCAGATGTAATTACCAGGATACAAAATGCTGTCCGGGGCGGACTTGAGGTGCTGCAAAAGCTTTCTAGAGGGGATATCCTGGCAGGAATCAAGACTCTTTGCAGGGAAACCGGAATTGCCCCTAAGGAAATTCAGAGAATAGGAATCGCAGGCAATACTACGGTAAGTCAGATTTTATTGGGAAAAAGTTTGTCAGGGCTGGCCTCCTATCCGTTTACGCCATCATATCATTCCTTTGAAAAACTTTCCTTTCAACAGATATTTGGAAGTGAAGAATCAGAAGCACAAGTTATTATTTTTCCGCCTATTTCAGCATTTGTGGGTGGAGATATTGTGGCCGGTTTATTTCAATGTGGATATCTGGGCAGAAAACGTCCGGCGATGTTGATAGATATTGGCACAAATGGTGAGATGGCAATTGGCGATGGAGAAAAAATTCTCTGTACTTCGGTAGCAGCAGGTCCGGCTTTTGAGGGGGGCGGGCTTCGCTGTGGCGTGGGAAGTATCAGTGGAGCAGTTAGTTCCTTCGAACTACAGGGCGCTGACCGGAAAGTGACTACCATCAATAATGCTGTGCCAGTGGGAATTTGTGGAACCGGAATGGTTGAAATCCTATCAGAATTAAAGGATAAGCGGATTTTAAATATAGATGGAAATATAGCAGAGCGGTATTTAGAGCAGGGGTATGAGATTGCAAAAAATGAACAGGGACAGAGTATTTGCGTATACCAGCAGGATATCAGAGAATTACAGTTGGCAAAGGCGGCTATTGGTGCGGGTATTGAAATGTTAACTAAAAGCTATGGAAAAACGTACCGGGAGATTCCGGAAGTATTTATTGCCGGCGGTTTCGGATATCGGATGAACATTCGCAAGGCAGTTAATATCGGTATTTTTCCAAGAGAATTTCTGGGGAAAATCAAGGCAGTGGGAAATACTTCTTTGGCTGGTGTGGTAAGCTTTCTGCGGGATAAGGAGGCAGAAGAAAAAATAAGCAGGCTGGTGAATTTATCAAAAGAAGTGGTATTGGCAAAGACAGAAGAATTTGAAACAACTTATGTAAATCATTTAAAGCTGTAGATATAAACATATTTTAAAGGCAATTGAAGTAAAATGTAATAAGAGCAATACAGGATGGGAAATGTGCAGAACATGAGGGATGATAAGAAGCTGTTACGGTTATTAGGATGCATAAATATCATTCTGTTATTATTTCAGATTATTTTTGTTTCGGACGCTTCGTCAGGAAGCTTTATGGATTACAGAGTATTGAAACCTCTGCCGGCGGCAGAGGAAGAACAGGTTATGACAGAAAAGAAAAAAATTGCACTTACATTTGATGATGGACCTCATGAAAAGTATACACCTATGCTTTTGGATGGTCTGAAAGAACGAAATGTAAGTGCCAGTTTTTTTTTAATGGGAAAAAGTGCGGAAAAATATCCGGATATTGTGAAGCGTATAAAGGAGGAAGGTCACGTAATAGGAAACCACAGTTATTCTCATGTACAGTTAGATGCCATGAAAGATGTGGACGCCTGTAATGAAATGACAAAGGCAAATCAGGTGATTGAAAAAATCACTGGGGAAATGCCCGATTACGTGCGACCACCCTTTGGATCATGGAACCATGAACTGGACTGTATTACCAATATGATTGTTGTGCTGTGGGATGTGGATCCTTTAGACTGGCAGTGTCAGAATAAAGATTTGGTAGTAAAAAGAGTGGTGTCAAAAGTAAAAGAAGGTGATATAATACTGTTGCATGACTCTTACCAGAGTACAGTGGATGCAACGTTTGAAATTATTGATACACTGGAAAAGGAAGGATATGAGTTTGTAACTTTAGACGAGATTCTTTTAGAATAAAGAGGATAAAAATGGATTTATTTAGTTATATGCGGGAAGAAAACTTAAAAAACGAATCACCTCTGGCAGCAAGGATGCGGCCGGAAACTTTGGAGGAAGTAGTGGGACAGCAGCATATCATTGGCAGGGACAAATTACTATATCGTGCCATAAAAGCAGATAAGCTGAGTTCTGTTATCTTTTATGGGCCTCCGGGTACTGGGAAAACAACCCTTGCCAAGGTAATTGCTAATACAACCAGTGCAGAATTTACCCAGATAAATGCTACGATTGCCGGGAAAAAGGATATGGAGGCAGTGGTTGAGCAGGCAAAAAATAATCTTGGTATGTATGGTAAGAAGACCATTTTGTTTGTAGACGAAATTCATAGATTTAACAAGGGACAGCAGGATTATCTTCTGCCTTTTGTGGAGGATGGAACGCTGATTTTAATAGGAGCAACCACAGAAAATCCTTATTTTGAGGTAAATGGAGCGCTAATATCCCGTTCTATTATTTTTGAATTGAAGCCATTAGAAAAGAAAGATATTAAAAAGCTTCTGTACCGTGCTGTTCAGGATGAGAAGAAAGGAATGGGTGCTTACGACGCAGAACTTACAGAAGAAGCAGCGGAATTTTTGGCAGACATTTCCAATGGGGATGCCAGAATGGCATTGAATGCCATTGAACTTGGCATTATGACTACAGAACGGGCAGCAGATGGAAAGATTAGAATTACCCTGGAAGTGGCAGAGGACTGTATTCAAAAACGTGTAATCCGTTATGACAAAACTGGAGATAATCATTATGATACAATCTCTGCATTTATTAAAAGTATGCGGGGCTCAGACCCGGATGCAGCAGTTTATTATCTGGCAAAAATGCTTTACGCAGGTGAAGATATAAAGTTCATTGCAAGAAGAATCATGATATGCGCTTCTGAAGATGTGGGAAATGCAGACCCACAGGCTCTACAGGTGGCAGTAGCAGCGGCACAGGCCGTAGAGCGTATTGGTATGCCGGAAGCACAGATTATATTATCTCAGGCCGTTTCCTACGTGGCAACAGCACCAAAGAGCAATGCTGCCTGCGTTGGTATTTTCAAAGCGATGGAAGTGGTAAAGAATACAAAGACTGCGGCCATTCCTCCTTATTTGCAGGATGCACATTATGGTGGTGCAGCAAAGTTAGGGCATGGACTGGGATATAAATATGCTCACGACTATCCGAATCACTATGTGAAGCAACAGTATCTTCCGGATGAACTGGCAAGCCAGGTGTTCTATGAGCCTTCGAATAACGGATATGAGAAGAATATTAAAGAACATATGGACAGAATTCGGAGAGAGGCGGAATAAAATTTAATAAATGGTTACGCGGACGCTTATAAGCAGCAGCCCTTCTGTCTTGGAAGGAGGAGGCAACGCAAATGTGAACTAACTGTTAAGGGCGGCTAAGACACTCCAGAAGGCTGTCGTGCCCAAGCCGCCCTAAACAGTGGATTTCACATTTGTTAAGAACGCCTCCTGAATTGCCTTCCGAGGCAGAAGGGCTGCTACTTATAAGCTGTGCATTGAAACCCCTACGTTGGAATATTTTATACACGTCATATAAGTAGTATGTTCGTTTTCTTTATTTTTTTCAAAAGAACAGCTCATAGCCTCTGCCTTTCTGCGCAGAAGTTGTAGCGGCTATGAGCGTCCGTGAAACCAATAAACTAAATTGAATAAATAATACCTTTATTTGAGTAGTTCACTCATAATATAAGCATATACCGGCTGGCTACACTGTTCCCAGTTTCTGCATACGGTTTCTGCATCTTCCAAAGTTGGAACGGTAACTGTAAGGTCCAGTAATGGGGATTTCTTTTCCATAACACGGCAGCGCACATCATACTCGTTATCAGCGTTTTTTTCGAAATCAGCTAAAACAGAGCGCTCGTCATATAATTCGTAGCCGTGGGTTTTTATGTAAGAAGTGATATCTTCTTTAATTTCTTCTGAAATTCTATTTTCAAAAAATCCAAGAGTTTCGATACCTTCTTCTGTAATATTGTAAAGAGAATTTTTTGAAGAAGCATCTACCCGGATGAGTTTTACTTCTAAAAGTTCAGCCAGTGCCTGCTGTAAGGTCAGATAATCTGTATATTCTTTTTCCAGAATAAAGTCAGTAATCTGGCTGTTGGAAAGAGAAAAATTCACTTTGCTTAACATATAAAGAATAATTAATTTGTATAATGTAAATGGTTCTGACATGGTTAACCCCCTTATCTGTTTTTGCCCTGCCAGGTATTTCGCAGTTTGAATTCCTGATTTATGGTATTTAGTACCCGTTTCTTATCGCCACTCCAAAGAGGAGCAATCAAAAGACTTTTAGGCCCGTCCCCTGTAATTCTGTGTATTACCATATCCTTTGGAAGACGTTCCACAATAGATACTACAATATCAGTATACTGTGAAAGTTCCAAAACTTCAAACTTATTTTGAAAAAAATCTTTGGCAAGGTCAGTTCCTTTTAATATATGCAGTAATTGTAATTTTATTCCTTGTATCGGCAAAGAAGCAATGTAGTCAGCCGTTGCTAACATATCGTCCTTTTTTTCTCCGGGCAATCCCAGAATCATATGCACAATTACCTCAATTCCGGCATTTGTCAGCCGCTCTACGGCATTGTCAAAACAGGAAAGAGGATAACCACGACGAATGTATTTAGCAGTTGTTTCATGGATTGTCTGAAGACCCAACTCAACCCAGATAGGTTTTATGGCGGACAACTCCTGTAACAGGCAGATAACTTCATCAGAAAGACAATCGGGACGTGTAGCTATGGAAAGAATCTTAATATCCGGATGGGTAATGGCTTCGGTAAAAATTTTCCGTAGATAAGAAACAGGAGCGTAAGTATTCGTATAAGCCTGAAAGTAAGCGATATAGCTGTTTCCCTTCATTTTGTGCTGTACACGAAGCTTGGCAGCCTCTATTTGTTGGGTAATAGAATCCATGGGATTTTCGGCAAAATCACCGGAGCCTCCTGCACTGCAGAAGATGCACCCTCTGGTATCAAGGGTGCCATCTCTGTTAGGGCAGGACAGACCGGCATTTAAAGAAAGTTTATAAAGTTTTTCTCCATAAGTTTTTTTCAAATAAGTATTTAGTGAATAATAAGGACAGTCCATAATTATTTCTGAATATGATCTTTTACTGCTTTACTTACAACTTCTGCAACACGTGGATCAAATGCCTCAGGCATGATATTTTCATCATTTAATTCTTTTTCAGGTACTAAACCAGCGATAGCATGTGCAGCGGCCAACTTCATTTCCTCTGTAATCTGAGTTGCACGACCTTCCAAAGCACCTTTGAAGATACCAGGGAAAGCAACCACGTTATTGACCTGATTTGGGAAATCAGAACGTCCGGTACCTACAACTCTTGCACCAGCAGCTTTTGCAACATCCGGCATGATTTCAGGAACCGGATTAGCCATAGCAAAAAGAATAGAATCTTTGTTCATGGAAGCTACCATTTCAGCACTTACGATTCCCGGAGCAGAAACTCCGATGAAAATATCTGCATTTTTCAAAGCATCTGCAAGGCTTCCTGTTTCCTGATTTGGATTTGTCTGCTTGCTCATTTCTTCCTGCATCCAGTTTAAATCAGGAGTATCTTTGCTGATGATGCCTGCCTTATCACACATGATTACATTGACAAAGCCATAGCGGAGAAGCAGTTTGGTAATGGCTACACCGGCACTTCCAGCACCGTTTACTACCACTTTACAATCTTCTTTTTTCTTTCCGGTTACTTTTAAAGCGTTGATAATACCTGCTAATACTACAATGGCTGTACCGTGCTGGTCGTCATGGAATACAGGAATGTCAAGCAATTCTTTCAATCTTTCTTCGATTTCAAAGCAGCGAGGTGCTGAAATATCTTCTAAGTTAATACCACCGAAAGCAGGAGCGATATTTACTACCGTTTTGATGATTTCCTCTGTGTCCTGAGTGGCAAGACAGATAGGAAATGCGTTGACACCGCCAAATTCTTTGAATAAAACAGCTTTCCCTTCCATAACAGGCATGGCAGCTTCTGCACCGATATTTCCAAGTCCAAGTACAGCACTTCCGTCGGATACGACAGCAACTGTGTTAGATTTGATGGTGTATTTGTAAGCAGCTTCCTTGTCCTGGGCAATCACTTTACAAGGTTCTGCAACACCAGGAGTATAGGCGATTGATAAATCTTCTCTTGAATTTACCTTGGATTTTGCTGTAGTTTCAATTTTTCCGTTCCATTGTTCATGGAGCATAAGAGCTTTTTCGTTCGTTGTCATTTTTTTCACCTTTCGTTGCTAAAATTTAATCGAAAATCTGTTTTCAATCTATTTGTAAGTATATCACAAAGAAAAAATAGGGGCAATATGGAAAGAAATCAAAATTATCCTTTGTGTTATTTCCAAAATTATGATATACTGTAAAAAGCGGAAAATTCTGATCGTCGTGCATCGGTTCTGATGACCTATCCCAGAGGAGAAAGTGCACAATAAAATAATAATTTAAGAAACTTAATATTTTAATTTGCAATAGTATAGGAGATTTAAAGGAGTAAGTATGAGAGAAAAATATGAATCATTATCATTGGCTACCTTAAAAGAATTAGCTAAAACAAGGGGAATCAAAGGGGTATCTGCTATGAAAAAATCCGAAGTAGTGGAGGCAATGTTAGAAGAAGATAAAAAGACTGCAACAAAGCCTGTAAAATCAGAAAAGCCGGAAAAAGCAGAGGAAACCACAGCAAAGCCGGCAGAGGAAAAACCTCGCAAGTCACAGCAGAAAATGGGAGAAGTCATTGAAGACGCCAATGAACTGGCAAGGTTAGACAGTGGTCACACAGTAAAGGGAATTTTAGAGGTGCTTCAGGATGGATATGGATTTATTCGTTCCGCATTGAATTATCTTCCGGGAGAACAGGACGTTTATGTGGCCCCTGCACAAATCAGAAGATTTGGTTTGAAAACCGGAGACATTATTGAAGGAAACACAAGAATTAAGACGTCTTCAGAAAAATTCAGTGCATTGTTGTATATTAAAACTATTAATGACATGAAAATTGAAGATGCCATGAAGCGTTGTAATTTTGAAGATATGGTACCAATTTTCCCAAATGAAAGACTGCGTTTAGAAACTTCCTCCAGTGGAGTATCTATGCGTATTATGGATATTTTATCCCCGATTGGTAAGGGACAGCGTGGTATGATTGTTTCCCCGCCAAAAGCAGGTAAGACAAGCCTTTTAAAAGAGGTGGCAAAATCAATTACCCACAATAATCCGGATATGCATTTAATTATTCTTCTTATTGATGAACGTCCGGAAGAAGTTACCGATATTAAAGAAGATGTAGAAGGACCAAATGTAGAAGTGATTTACTCTACATTTGATGAATTGCCGGAGCATCACAAGAGAGTATCAGAAATGGTAATTGAAAGGGCAAAACGTTTAGTAGAGCATAAAAAGGATGTTACAATTCTGTTAGACAGTATTACACGTTTGTCCAGAGCTTACAACTTAGTAGTGCCTGCCAGCGGAAGAACGTTATCCGGTGGTCTTGACCCGGCAGCTTTATATATGCCAAAGCGTATCTTTGGTGCTGCCAGAAACATGCGCGGGGGCGGAAGTCTTACTATTTTAGCAACTGCACTGGTAGATACCGGAAGCCGAATGGATGATGTTATCTATGAAGAATTTAAGGGTACCGGTAACATGGAACTGGTATTAGACAGAAAACTTTCTGAAAAGAGAATTTTCCCTGCTATTGATATTCCGAAGTCCAGCACCAGAAGAGAAGATTTACTTCTTACGAAAGACGAGCAGGAAGCTGTTTATATTATGCGTAAGGCATTGAATGGTTTACGTTCTGACGAAGCTGTAGAATCTATTTTAAATCTGTTTGTGAAGACAAAAAACAATGAAGAATTCGTACAGATGGTAAAAAAGACAAAATTATTGTAAAAATAGCTTGCACTTTATAAAAGTATGTGGTATACTTAGAAAGCTGTTTATGAGAAATAAAATCGACGAAATGTTGATTTAGTAAATAGAAAGTCTGCGAAGCGTGCTTTCTATGGTAGCTATAAGAAATTGGTAAAGAGGTGAAACGAATGAGAGAAGGAATCCATCCAGAATATTATCAGGCAGAAGTTACTTGCAACTGTGGTAACACATTTGTTACTGGTTCTACAAAGGAAAATATTCACGTTGAAATTTGTTCAAAATGCCATCCTTTCTATACAGGACAGCAGAAAGCTGCTAAGGCTCGTGGACGTATTGACCAGTTCAACAAGAAATATGGTATGGGCGAAAACAAATAAGTCTAACATAAAGATAAGGTTGAGGTTGCATAATCTCAACCTATTTTTGATTATGGCAATGATTATGACAAATAGAAAAGATTTACTTTTGGTCGATATGGAATATACGGAGGTGGCATGACTTGAAGTCATCAGGAATTGGCGGACAGGCAGTAATGGAAGGTATTATGATGAAAAATGGTGATACCTACGCAGTTGCTGTAAGAAAGCCGGATAAAGAAATTGTTGTAAAAAAAGATGTACATAAGAGTTTTGTAAAACATGAGAAATTGACAAAACTTCCCTTTTTGAGAGGGATTTTTAATTTTATAGATTCATTAGTATTAGGAATGGGTACACTGACTTATTCTGCGGAATTTTATGAAGAAGACGAAGAACCAACTAAGTTAGACAAAGCTTTGGAAAAGTTTATGGGTGGTTTTGGCGAAAAATTTATTATGGGAATGACGGTTGCCGTATCTATTATTCTGGCAGTGGCTGTTTTTATGATTTTGCCGTACTTTTTGGCGGAACTGTTAAAAACAATTATTGTGTCTGATGTGGTATTGGCATTGATAGAGGGTGTCATCCGTGTGGCAATCCTGCTGGGATATATCCTGCTGATATCTAAAATAGAAGATATCCAGAGGGTTTTTATGTACCATGGTGCAGAACATAAATGTATTAACTGTATTGAGCATGGTCTGGAGTTAAATGTGGAAAATGTAATGAAAAGCTCTAAGGAGCATAAACGATGCGGAACCAGCTTTTTGTTAGTGGTTATGGTTGTCAGCATTATTTTCTTCCTGTTCATCAGAGTAGATTCCGCGTGGCTTCGTGTGGCACTTAGAATTCTTCTTGTTCCTGTCATTGCCGGAGTATCTTATGAGTTTATCCGTCTGGCAGGAAGAAGCGAAAATAAAGTTGTGGAAACATTAAGTAAGCCGGGAATGATGCTGCAGCGTCTGACCACCAGTGAGCCGGATGAAAGCATGGTAGAAGTGGCGATTAAAGCTGTGGAAGCAGTGTTTGACTGGAAAGCTTATTTAGAAGAAAATAAGGACGAGATTCAGACGGAAGTGGCAGAAGCGGACAGGAAAGTAGAGCCGACGGCAGAAAATGCGGGCAGAAAAGCGGAGGCGGTAACAGAAAGTGCCGACAAGGAAGCAGAGTCAGTACCGGAATATGCCAAAAGAGAACCAAAGCCGGTCAAAGTTCCTGCGGATATAGAGGAAGATAAGAGTCTTCCGGCACCAAGACTTACGGAAGTAGATTCTTCGGAAGCAGGTGTAATTCATCTGCACTGGGAAAAAGTAAAAAAAGCCAGTGGTTATGTGGTGTACAGGAAAAATGGACAGGATAATGTTTACAAAATGTATTCTGATATTAAGAAAAACACGTTTGACGATACAGATGTTGAACCGGAAGTGATATATTATTACAGAGTGCGTGCCTTTGTTCAAAAGGATGGAAAAAAAGTTTACGGACAGTTATCACCGATTGAGTCCAACGGCTACAGTTCTCGTGTAAAATCAAAATATTAGGTGATTTTATGAACCTGAATGAGTTAAATGAAAAAATTACTTCCTTATTAGATGAGGCAGAAATCAAGGAAGCAGAGCTGGAAGCTTTCTATATTATTGAGCATGTGATGCAGATATCCCGTTCCATGTTCTTCTTAAAAAAGAGAGAAGAAGTGTCGCAGCAGGATATCAATGAATGTATGGCAATCGCCAAGAAGCGAAGACAACATATGCCTTTGCAGTATATTTTAGGAACTCAGGAATTTATGGGGCTTCCATTTAAAGTGACGCCGGACGTATTGATTCCCAGACAGGATACGGAAGGTCTGGTAGAGGAAGTGCTAAAACATATAAAACACGGAATGAAAATCCTTGATATGTGTACCGGTTCCGGGTGCATTGCCGTAAGCATTGCAAAGTATGCCAACGATGTACAGGTCAGTGCGGCCGATATTTCAAGAAAGGCTTTAGAAGTAGCAAGAGAAAATGCTGTAGCAAATGAAGTTTCGGTGAATTTTATAGAAAGCGATATGTTTCAGCAGATTACACAAAAGTATGATATGATTGTGTCGAATCCACCTTATATTAAAAGCCAGGTTGTCACAACACTGATGCCGGAGGTGAGGGATTATGAACCTCATCTGGCACTGGATGGCAAAGAGGACGGTCTGTATTTTTACAGAAAGCTTGCAAGTGAGGCAGGAAAGTTTTTAACGCCGGGCGGTATGTTGTGTCTTGAAATTGGTTATGATCAGGGAACAGAAGTATCAGAACTGCTTAAGGAACAGGGATTTATACAGGTGAGAGTAGAGAAAGATTTATGCGGACTGGACCGGAATGTGTATGGAAAACTGCCGGAGTAAGAAGAATACATTAGATGTTTTAAAATAGGAGGAATATCATGTTTGACAGATTAGAGGATTTACTAATTCGATTTGAAGAATTAATGAGTGAATTAAGTGAACCGGATGTGGCCGGAAATCAGGAGCGTTTCCGTAAATTGATGAAGGAACAGAATGACCTGACACCGATTGTAGAAGCTTATAAGGAATACAAGGCTGCAAAGCAGAATATAGAAGACAGTCTGGCAATGCTGGATGAAGAAAGTGATGAAGAATTGAGAGAGCTTGCCAAGGAAGAATTAAATGATTCCAAAGCAAGGGTAGAAGAATTAGAGCATGAATTGAAAATCCTTCTTCTTCCAAAGGACCCGAATGATGATAAAAACGTTATCGTGGAAATCCGTGCCGGCGCCGGCGGTGACGAAGCAGCATTATTTGCAGCAGAAATTTACCGTATGTATATCCATTATGCAGAAAGCCAGCGCTGGAAAGTGGAAACCATGGAATTTGAAGAAATCGGTATCGGTGGTATGAAAAATGTAACCTTTATGATTACAGGTCAGGGTGCATATTCAAAGATGAAATATGAATCCGGTGTTCACCGTGTACAGCGTGTACCGGAAACAGAATCCGGCGGACGTATCCATACTTCCACCATTACAGTAGCAGTTATGCCGGAAGCGGAAGAAGTAGATATTAACATTGATGAAAAAGATATCCGTATTGACGTAATGCGTGCCTCCGGTAACGGTGGACAGTGTGTCAACACCACAGACTCTGCAGTTCGTGTGACTCACTACCCAACAGGAATCGTAATCTACAGCCAGACAGAAAAGTCCCAACTGCAGAATAAGGAGAAAGCTTTTGCCCTGCTGCGTGCGAAATTGTATGACATTGAATGTCAGAAAGCTCATGATGCAGAAGCAGAAGCCAGAAGAAGCCAGATTGGTACCGGAGATCGTTCCGAGAAGATTAGAACCTATAACTTCCCTCAGGGACGTGTGACAGACCATCGAATCGGACTTACACTGTATAAGTTAGATAAAATTATGGATGGGGATATTCAGGAGATTATTGATGCTTGTATTGCGGCGGACCAGGCGGCGAAGTTGGCGAATATGCAGGATAATTAGAGGAGATAGTACTAGGTTTGATGCGAGATTGAAAATTTTATAGATGAGTTTAAAAAGTAATGCTCTATATTGGTTTAAGTGGCTGATATAGGGCATTTTTGTGTGGAGATAAAGGGTGAGCAAGTTGGGTATCCCCTAAATTTAAATTATACTTGATAAAAGAATTTGAAAGATTGAAGGAAGAGGAACGTGTATAATTTGGTTGGAATGCTAAAAGAGAATTAGCAAAGATTAATTACCATATACACGCAGATGCAATAAAAGAAACCTTAATCTCTAAAGAATTAACAGCTCGCAGACATCTGTTGTATATGCATCAGAAGCAGATGTGTTGAATATAGCGTTGTTTGGAAAGACTGCAAAGCAGTGGAGAGATGAAAACCCAGGAAAAAAAGGAAATATAATAAATGAACGGATAGAAATTCCCTTTACAGAGTTCAATATTTTTAATATAAGGGGATTTAATTTTAAAAGTATCGCATGTGTATAGCCCTTAAATGTTTCAACGACGCATATGTGTACACCCTGTTGTATAGATGGATATGCAAATAGCATGAAGGCTGATTAAATAAAATAAGGAGACGCAGGCAGCTTGCTGTCATGTGGCTCCTTATTTTAATCTATGTTAGTCATACGAACACCGAGATGAAGCAAAGCAGAATCTAGGCGAGCAATCGTGCTATGAGAAATAGAGGGGATTTTTAATAGATTAGGTGCTCTATATTAGTTTAGGTGGCTGATATAGGGCGTTTTTTATATAGTTTTTTTGGGGAAACTTTATATATTAACTACAATATTAAAATAGACAGTGAAAGTCAGCCGATAGGGGATTATGATTTCATCGGTATTTATAAGAAAGGCGGATTATAATTATGGAAAAAATGAAAAAAAGAGCGGAAATATGGGGATATGTGAGAGTTTCATCAAGGGATCAAAATGAAACAAGACAAATGATTGCTTTGAAAGAAAAGGGGGTGGAACCAAAACATATTTTTTTAGATAAGCAATCAGGAAAAGATTTCAACCGACCACAGTACATGAAACTCATTAAAAAAATAAAGAAAGGGGATTTACTTTATGTGCTTAGCATAGATAGGCTGGGAAGAAATTATGAAGAGATTCAAGAACAATGGAGAATATTGACTAAAGAGAAGAAAATTGACATTTGCGTTATAGATATGCCGCTGCTGGACACCAGAAAGGGAAAAGATTTAATGGGAACATTTATTGCGGATTTAGTATTGCAAATACTTTCTTTTTGTGCAGCAACAGAAAGAGAAAACATAAAAAAACGTCAACGTGCAGGTATCGATGCAGCGTTGGCAAAAGGGATAAAATTTGGAAGACCCCAAATACCCATTCCACATAATTTTAAGGATATTGTGGATAAACAAAGAAATGGAACTATTTCGCTTGATGAAGCATTAAGTACATGTAACATGAGTAAATCCACATATTATAAGAGAATACGGGAACATAAGATTTAAATATGCATAATAAGTGCTAAAAAGTGTACTTTCTAGCACTCAACCCAAATAAGTATATATAAAAATTAATTTGGTGCTATTTCTACCAAAACAATTATACATATATAAATAAAATTTGTAAAGAAAAAACTGGTTATGATTCCCCGCCTCTCATGGACATTGTCGTTAGGTAATACTCAAAACCAATATTATAAAAACATGTCATAAAGAAATGATTCTTTTCGAGATTTTATAATCAATGCAAATGGTTATATATACTGTGTGTTGGTCTTGGGAAGGAGAGATACTTAGTGTAAAAAAGTACACTTTTCGGTATTTTAGAGGAGGCAAAAATGCAAAAGAGTAGTTTTACGGTTAAAGATAGTCAGAGGTTAAAAGGAATTGCAATTCTGTTAATGCTTATGCATCATTTATTTGCAAATCAAAGTGTTTGTGAATCTTACGGGGTGATTTTTCGAGGTATATCGCCGGATAGAATAAGAAATATTTCCTGGTATGGAAAAGAGTGCGTGGCAATATTTGCTTTTATTTCAGCATATGGGATTACACTTAGCTTTCTGAAAAATAAGGGGAGTCGAAAATGGTTCATTGAAAGGGCATTTAGCTTGTATAAAGGATTCTGGTTTGTTTATGTTCTGGCATTCATTGTTATGATAATAACAAATCGCAATCCATACCAATGTGGAAATCTATTCACAGCAACTGTATATGGAATTATCGATTTTTTTGGTCTAAATAATATATTTAGTACACCAAGTTTAAATGGTGCGTGGTGGTATATGGAAATTGCTGTTGAAATAATAGTTTTGGTTCCATTAGCAAATAAGATTTTTGATAAATTGGGAATTATCGCAACTCTGATGTTTACGTTGGTAATTCCGAAAATTTTAGGAGTAAATTATGTAGCGTTACCAGCCAATGGAAATAATTCATTTATTGCTTTCTTTATGATTATTATGCTAGGAATAGCATGTGCTAAATATAATCTTATGGAAAAGATAATTAAGTACATTAATGAGGCAAATATTTGGGTGAAGATTTCCTTATTCATCATAAACACGTTGCTTGTATATTTGGGATATCGATTGTATATATCATTACCGGTAAATCAGTTTTATGACATTAATTATGGATTAATTCCATTTATCTTGATTATTTGGATTAGATTGTATCTCGCAAATATTCCTATATTGGGACAAGTGCTTTCTTTTGTGGGAAAACATTCTATGAATGTCTTTCTTGTACATATTTTCATACGTTCAACATATGCTCAGGATTTTACCTTTGGATTCAAATATTGGGAATTGATATTAGTGTTTTTACTTGTATCATCAATTGTAATCTCATTTGTGCTTGAGGGTGTAAAAAAACTTATCAAGTATAATGAACGAATGGACAAATTGTGCCAAAAATTATGTATGGTCGTACAAAACCAGTGAAACAGTTAGATTTGAACTTAGCTTTATAGGAGGATTAAGCAATGTCTGTTTTAGAAAAGTACAGAATCAAAGATATATTGACAGGTATTGTGGTTGTTTATGGACTTGTAAGTTATTACATATTTAGAAATTATACTGAATTTTGTGATGGGATACTTCATTTTTATGACAAATATATTAATTTGTTTTTTGTAATGGTATTTTTTGTTGTATGTATTATGGCAAAACGAATCAGCAATGAAGACGTAAAATTAAAACCTATAGATTGGATTCTTATTTTTATCATGTCGGTATGTTTTGTTGTTGATGCAGGATTTCAAAAGCAGGATTCGCTTTATTTCCTGAAGACAGATTTTATTTATGTAACATTATCGGTCATAAGCTGGACATTTATATTTTCCAGATTATTTCTTATTTTTTATAGTAAATATAAGAATTCTGAAAAAAAGGAAGTCCCTCAGTTAAGGATTATGTTAATCATACTTTGTTTCTGGCTTCCCTATATAATTATTTTTTATCCGGGAGCAACAAGTTGGGACGGAATATATCAGTTGAACCAATTTGCAGAGATACAGGACTTAACCAATAAACAACCCGTCGAAATTACATATTTTATGGGCTTTATCGTTAAAATTGGAGCAATGATGATTAATCAGGAATTTGGTTTGTTTCTATACAATTTTATGCAAACGCTTTTTTTGGCTTATGTATTGAGCTATGGATTAAGTCTAATTAAAAGGATTGGTTGCAGCGATAGGGCATTTTATGCGGTTTTAGCAATGATGGTTCTGTTGCCAGTTCCGCTGTTTTCTACCTATGTGTTGTTGAAAGATGGATTTTATGCTGCTTTTTGTGCATGGTTTTGCTTTATTTTATTGAAATTTTATGCGGATAGAGAGAATTTTGTTTCAAATAAGATTAATTATGTCTTTTTGGGATTGTCAGAACTAGGTGTTTTATTTTTTAGAAAAAATGGCATATATGTAGTTGTATTAACTACTCTTATACTTATCATAAAAGAGAAAAAATGGAAAAGGATATTAGCAATTTCCATGTTGTGTGTTATGTGTTTTAAGATTAGTGATAGCTATATTGAACATTATTTTGATGTAGCAGAAGAGAATAAATCAGAGATGTATTCCCTTCCCTTACAGCAAACAGCCAGATATTATACGTATTATTATGACGAACTTTCAAAAGATGAAAAAGATGCACTTAAAAATGTTATCAACATTAAGGCAATGGTTAAAGGATATAACCCAATGTTATCAGATCCTATCAAAGGATTTTTTAACGAAGAAGCATCGCATGAAGAAATTGTAGATTTTTTGAAGATATGGCTAAAAAATCTTTTCAGACATCCTATGGTATACATGGAGGCTTTTTTGGGTAATGCAAATGCTTATATCGATCCAACAGGTCCCATGCTATCGGAAAGAGGTTTTTTTTATATGGCACGTGTTACAGAAAAAGATGCATATACTTTTAATTTTGCCATAAAGCCTTTAGAAAAGGAGAGAGAATTCTATCGCAAAATTTTTTCACTAGGAGAAAGTATTTCAGTTGTTGGACTGGTATTTCAACCGGGAACATATTTTTGGTTATTAATATTTACGTCCCTTACTTATATGAGAGCGAAAAAACAATTGTGGAAATGTCTTGTGCCATTATACATTACATTTCTAGTATGTTTGGTTTCTCCGGTAAATGGAGCGGTTAGATATATTTTACCATTGATTGAGGCATTACCAATACTACTAATATTGTGTAAAAACAATGGAATAAAAGTACAGTTGAAGGATGTTAAGCAAGAAATTGAGGAAACAAGTAATGGATAAAATTGCAGTATTAATACCTTGCTATAACGAAAGTAAGACAATAGAAAAGGTAATTAACGATTTTAAAAAAGTATTGCCGGATGCAATTATATATGTATATGATAATAATTCTGTGGATGGAACAGATCAGATAGCATTGAAAGCAGGGGCAATTGTAAGATACGAACATCAGCAGGGAAAAGGGAATGTGATTAGAAGAATGTTTGCAGAAATAGATGCTGAATGTTACTTGATGGTAGATGGTGATGATACGTATCCGGCAGAAGCCTCTGTTGAAATGGTTCAGAAAGTGCTGGAATATAAAGCGGATATGGTTGTGGGTGACCGATTGTCATCGACTTATTTTGAAGAAAACAAGAGACTTTTTCATAATCTTGGAAATTCAATTGTACGTTCTTCAATTAATCTTCTATTTAAAAATAATATAAAAGATATAATGACAGGATACAGAGCTTTTAGCTATCGATTTGTCAAAACATTTCCAGTTTTATCAAAAGGCTTTGAAATTGAGACAGAAATGAGTATACATGCTGTTGATAAGAATCTCTATATTGAAAATGTAGTCATTGATTATCGGGACAGACCGGATGGCAGTGTATCAAAACTTAATACATATTCAGATGGGATAAAAGTATTAAAAACTATAATGAAGCTATTTCGGACATATAGACCCAGTGCGTTTTTTAGCTTAATAGCACTGATACTTTTTGTGCTGGCAATGGTATTCGGTTTTCCAGTGTTGATTACATATTTTAAAACAGGAGAGGTACCTAAATTTCCTACATTAATTGTCTGTGGTTTTTCGATTATTGCATCAATTCAAGCATTATTTACAGGATTAGTTTTAGATACAATGTATCAAAAAAATAGACAGGATTTTGAAATAGAATTGTATAAGGTAACAAGGCTGAAAAAGGAATAGATAATGAAAAACAATAAGGATATAATAGAAAAGATAAAAAATATAAAATTTAAAACATGGTTCGTTTTTCTATGTGTGGTAGTAGTATGCATTTTAACTTTCTGTAATGGACAGATAGAAATGCAAGAATCTAAACAACAAATAACAGAAAAAACTTTCAAAGAAAAAGATTTAAAACAGGAAAATTCTATTGAAAAAGTAGATGTGCATATTCCAAATTTAAAGAATACATATACGTTTGTTTGGGTTTCAGATCTTCATATTATACAAGAAGATTTAGATGTGGCGGAAGAATATGTTGAAGTTGTAAAAGATAGAGAAGACAATATGTTTATTACACCAAATGGAATCAAAGCAGCGGATATATGGAAAAGTCTTGCTACATATATAAATGATACAGAGGCAGATGCAGTGCTGCTAGGAGGCGACATGATTGATTATGCCAGCGAATCAAATTGTAAGTGTCTTGCAGATGGATTAAAAGAGATTGAGCAACCTATTTTATATGCAAGGGAGGATCACGATTATGCTGGATGGTATAGTGAATCTTTGGAAAAAGAGGATATTAAGAAACTATAAAAATCTGTGATAGAGACATCAGAAATATATACTATAGAATACGATGATTTGTACATAGTAGGTATAGATAATTCAATAAAACAGATTTCGAAAAAAACGCTAAAAAAAATTCAGGATATTTTTTTAATTGAGAAGCCTATTATTTTAATAACACATGTTCCATTAGAACCAATGATAGATGAAACGTTAGGAAGCCAATCTAGAGAAAGATGGGGAGACAGAGAATTGGCATGGGGATTAGATGGAACAACATATTATAAAGCAAATGAAACAACAAAAAAGTTTTTGGAAATGGTTTATAAGGATGATACCCCAGTAAGGGAAATATTGAGTAGACATTTACATTTTACATGGGATGGTTTCGTAACTGAACAAGTACATCAACATGTTTTTGCACCTGCATATCAGTGTAACGTAGGCATTATAACCGTACACCCGTAGAAACCAGCGAGAGATAAACAACTTTTATAGTATGTTGCGAAATTTGAATAGTTGAGACGTAAAATTAAGTGCTCTATATCAGCTTAAAAGGCTAATATGGAGCATTTTATCATTTTATGTATGGAATATAAAGGAAGTTTGAAGGGGAGAGGGAGCGAAACTTTTTAAAAAGCTGTTGTGGAAATAGTTAGGGTGCTATATAATGAGTAATACAAATTGAGATTAAGGAGTAATCTAATATGATAGGTTTTAGTATAATGATGTGGTTTGTTTCTATTATTCTCGTGTTTTTGAGTATTTCACTATTAAGAGGAAATTATGCCAGTATGCATGGTAAGGTATTTGATAACACAGATGATAAAGAAGGTTATGCAAAGGAGTCAGGAAAACCTGTTTTATTATTAGGAGTCGGTATTGCAATTGCGGGGATTATGGCTATTGTAATACAACAGGATTATTCAATAATTATTGCTGTTGGTTTTATATTGTTTATTGCTGCTATTGCTGGAAGATGGATTAGTAAGATTCAAAAAAGGTTTTCGTAAATCTAAATATGCAAGCTAAGGTTTTCGTGCTAATACACACATTCTAAGATAAAAAAGGTTTATAATACAAGGAATTGAGGAAGAATATAAATGGATATGTTGATTAAAATTCTGATATGTTTTATTGCAGGTATGGGGGCGGGACTTGGAACCGGATTTGCAGGGATGAGTGCGGCAGCAGTGATTAGTCCGATGCTCATTACTTTTCTTGGTATGCCTGCGTATGAAGCGGTCGGGATTGCACTGGCCAGCGATGTTTTAGCCAGTGCAGTCAGTGCTTACACATACGGAAAGAACAAAAATCTGGATATTAAAAATGGGCTGGTTATGATGATATCCGTTCTCATTTTTACATTTGTTGGAAGTTTTGTGGCAAGTAAAGCTCCCAATTCTGCAATGGGAAGTTTCTCTACTGTTATGACTCTTTTAGTGGGGATTAAATTTATTGTCCGTCCGGTTATGACTACAAAGGAAAAAATGGTGTCCGTCAGTCCTAAAAAGCGGTTTCTACAGTCAGTGTTTTCTGGTATGATGGTAGGATTTATTTGCGGATTTATAGGTGCCGGCGGTGGAATGATGATGCTTCTGCTGTTGACTAGTATTCTTGGATACGAGTTGAAAACAGCCGTTGGTACCAGTGTATTTATTATGACATTTACAGCATTGACCGGGGCGGGAAGTCACTTTGTGATTGGAGGAATGCCGGATATTCTTCCGTTGGTTCTTTGTGTTACCTTCACCCTTTTGTGGGCACGAATTGCAGCTAAATTTGCAAATAAAGTAAGTGCAGTTACGCTGAATCGTGCCACAGGAGTTGTACTTACTGTGTTGGGAGGCGCGATATTTATTGTAAATATTTTGAAGTGATACTATTTATAGATGAAAAAGGAGTATACAAAATTATGGATAAAAATGACGTATTAACAGACCCTAAAAAATTAGTCCGACTTGAACTGAAAAATCAGGGATTTGATATCGACACAATGAAAGTTCCCGAAAGAGTATTTTTGTTGGCTGACAGCATATATGACACCATGGTTTCAAGAAATTGTGGAACATATAAATACCCATTAGGCGGAAAGCTGTTTGTGTTCAATGGAAACGAAGATGTTGGATTTATAAAAGGTCATATGTGTTCGCCGGCAATTGCAACACAAGCGGAGGATTTGATTGCGGGCGGCGTAAAAGAACTGATACATATTGGCTATGCCGGTGGTTTGCAGCCTGATATGAGCGCCGGAGATATTGTTTTAACAGACGGAGCATATAACGATACAGCGGTAGCAAGATTATACGGATTCGACTATGATATTATTGAATCTTCGAAAAAATTAACAGATGAATTGAGCGAATTATTGACAAAGAATAAAATTAAGTTTAGAAGAGGACAGCACTGGACAACAGATGCGGGATATAGAGAAACCTGGGGGCAGATAATAGAACATAGAGAAAAAGGTGCGTTATGTGTAGAAATGGAAGGTGTAGGTCTTTTTACAATAGCAAACTATAGAAATTGTCTTGCTTCGGCAATCTATGTGGTTTCCGATATATATAGCGAAAGCGATTGGAATTTAGGCTGGGATGGAAATAAGATTGATGAGGCAGTTGAGAGGTTAATAGATATGATTATAAATACTGCGGTAAATTAAGGATAATTTGAATATTGAAAAGTAAAAGGGGCTGTCGCTTTAACGAATGAAAATTCGTGAAGCGGCAGCTTCATTTTTGCTGTTTTTTGATTAATTTCAAGAAAAGATTCCGATTTATTCTACCATTCTATAAAAGAAGCGTACTTTAATAAGCCATTGTCCATGGCTTCAAAATTCATTTTGAAAAGTTAAAAATTATGCACTTTTCAGAGGAAATAAA
>JBGVOM010000193.1:0-14115 GCA_045126515.1 Lachnospiraceae bacterium | reverse complement strand
GGTAGGCACCGGAGAATCCGTCCCGAAGCTGTTAGAGCGTGAGGCGAGAGCTCCGTTCAGCGATACACCTCACGCTCTTACAGCTACGTGGACTAGTCGCAGGTGCCGAGAGCGGCTCCCCAGCGGAAAACCGACAGTTTCTTCGTCCTCCTTGCCACACATCCCCTACAAATTCTTATTTATCATTCTACCGTCCATTCACCGTATCTGACATTCCCTTGATGCTTTTGGTGTTCCCCAATGATTTTTTCCATCCAAATCATATCATACCATGTATTAAACTTATAACCACTATTGTGAAAAGTTCCCACAAGACGAAATCCCATTTTTTCATGAAAACAATAGCTGTCATTGCTCAAATGTTCATCGTTTTCTCTGGGAATTGCTATACATGCATTCATATTCAGAACCCCAATACGTTTCAGAGAATCTTCCAGTGCATGATAAAGCAATTTTCCAATGCCTGATTTCCTGGAATCTTTTCTCACATAAACAGTCACTTCCACTGACCAATCGTATGCTTTCCTGTTTTTGAATTTACCGGCATAAGCATATCCAAGAATTTCACCTGCCTCTACCGCTTTTATGTATGGCAAAACTGATGAAATATTTTGTATTCTATCTTGAAACTCAGACAAAGAGGGAACTTCGTATTCAAATGATATTGCCGTATCCTGAACATACGGTGCATAGATTGAAAGAAGTTCTTTGGCATCTTCCATTTTTACTGGCTCAATTTTCATCTTTATATTTGCTCCTTTACAAAATTCCATACACTGTTACTTTTTGAAATATCCGCCTACTTATTTGCTTCCAACTCTTTCGCTGCTATAAATCCATACGCTGAATCAGCACTCATCACAGCACGTAATATTGCCTCCGACATCACCTGTGCTGCCAAAGTGCCCACCATATCCTGATCTGCTGCCACCTCACCCACAGACATTGCATAAATACTATCACCATCTGCGGTAGTATGTACCGGACGTATAGAACGTGCGTATCCATTTTGAGTCATTGAGGCAATCTTACAGAGTTGTGTCTTGTTGAATTTTGCATTAGTAATAATTATACCGATGGTGGTATTTTCTACAAATTTATTCTCAATCACATCATATTTTCTATAAAACTCCTCCTCCGTGTTGAGAAGAGTATTTTTATCTTTTGCAAGAAGTCCGGCTACCTTTTTCCCATTCTTCCAGTCATAAATATCTCCCAAAGCATTGACAGCCACGATTGCCCCCACCTTAAGTTCTCCAATCTGAACTGCATAACTTCCGATTCCGGATTTCATGCAGTTGTCTGCACCATGTAGTTTCCCCACTGTAGCACCTGTCCCTGCACCCACATTTCCATCTTCATAATAACTATTTACCTTCACTTCTTTTCACTCTTTTTAATAAACATCCCTACTTTTCCAAGTATACAAACTTCAATTCTTCCGTAATTTTCTTTTCACCGAAAATCCTATACCCCAATTTCTCATATAATTTTATATTTCTTGTACTTTTAGTACTGGTAAAAAGTTCATATCTTTGATTAGGGTATTCTCTTTCTATGGCAAGAAGAAGCTTTGTCCCAATACCCTTTCCTTGTTTTTTGGGATGCACTATCAATTTACCAATATAAACTGTTCCGTTAGCGAGATACCCCCTAACGGAACCTATAATTATATTATCTTCATCTACGGCTTTTAAAATAATACCTTTCTGATATTCACCTAATACATCATCCAGCTTTTGTTGCAACGGAGGAATATCAGAATCATTAAAAAGTTTTGCCTCACTTTGATAAGCAAGATACTGCAAATCAAGTATTTCTTGTAAATCATTTCTTTCTGCTTTTTTAATAATCATTTCTGTACTCCTCCAAAATTAAAAACTTCTACTTTTATTTGATTGCAACAATGACAGAAAATTTCTGGTTGGAGTATACACATTTGATATTTTCAAAATTGCACTTTTGAAGCATGGCAATTTCCGCTTCCACAGAACACTCTCTATCAAGTTTTCTACGTTCTCTCCAACGTTCCAAATCATTTTCTGTTAGTTCGCTGTTCTTTAACTGATTTTCCCAATAAGAATCAAACCAATGATTCATTTTCAAAGAGCCGGCACAAAACTGGTCGTAATTAACAAACACTCCTCCCACTGGAAGTTTATCATATATGCGCGAAAACAATTCCGCTTTCTGCTCATTTTCCAAATGGTGAATCGATAATGCTGAAACTATCGTATCAAATTCACCCTCAGGTAATTTTTGAGAATAGTCCAAAATCTCATAAGATACATTTGTTAATCCTGCAAAACGTTTTTTGGCAACCTCTAGCATTTCCTCCGCGATATCAACAAGAAGATATTCTGAATCCTTGAAATGCCCATACCAAAAAGATGATAAAATACCTGTACCTGCCCCTAAATCCAAAATTCGCTTTGGTACAGTAATGTTAGAGGCAACAAACGCTGTTGTGCTCCCATAATAATCATCAAAACAAGGTACAAATTTTTTCCGATTTTCATCATATTCCTTTGCTATAAGATTGAACTGTTTTTCAATACTCAAATCCTACACCTCCATAGGTTCTCCTTGGGAAACCGGCTTACTGATTTCCAACAAATCTCTTGATACATCATTCACCTGATGGAAGGAATCCTGCACTTGGTTGGTTACTTTCTTTTGTGTTTCTGATTCTTGTACAATCTGGTTTGCCTGTTCTAAGGTATTCTCTACAAGTTCCTGCATCTGTTTCACCATGTTTAAAACCTGCTCCCCATGAGCTTTTGTGTCCTCACTGGAAGCAGCCACCTTCTTCGCCTTTTCGCCGGATTCTGTCTGAAGTTTTCCTAAACTTTCGGCCTCTTTTCCAACTTCATGCAGTTTTTCAATTCCCTCTGTTATATTGTTCATGTTCTCCTGATTAGAAGTCCGTACTTCCTGCAACAAGGAAAAAATCTTTTGTATAATACCGGCAATGGCATCACTGGCTTTTTTTGAATCATCTGCCAGTACTCTGACTTCCTCTGCCACTACGCTAAATCCCTTGCCCATTTCACCTGCTCTTGCCGCTTCAATGGAAGCATTTAATGCAAGAAGATTGGTCTGTTTTGTGATTCCGGCAATTGTGGTTGCGAATTCAGCTACCTCCTTCATGCCGTTCTCCAGACTTTCAATAGACTGTTCTGTCTGATGGGCAGATTGTTCAATCACCTGCATATCATTTGTGGTCTTTTCCATAAGTTCTATATAGCCCTGCATTTTTTCAGTAGTTTCCTCTGAAATTTCCAACATCTGTGCAGTGTTGTCCCCAATAACGTTAACTGTCTCATTTAATTCATCCATAGAAGTGCAAACTGAATCAGCAAACTTAAAACTACTGTTGCAATCTTCTAAGGTAGCCTGTGCAGAATCAGTGATAATCTGATTTGTATTTGCAAATCCATGAATGCAGTCCTCCAGTTTTTCCACTACGTTACTTAATTCCCCGGAAGCATTTCTACACTGCTCTACCAAATCTGCTGTCTGCTGCGTGTCCGCAAATTTTACAAGCATGTTGTGAGATATCTCTGCAATCTTCACACAAACAATGGTCATTACGATTGTTTCTAACAAAAATCCAAGAGAACGACTAATAAACCACTCAAAATTGGTTTCAAATTCTATCTGCTGTACGTTGATAGACCTGAAATACAGCGAAGCCACCAACAGAAAATAACTAATGATAGAAATGCGCAAAGTAAACTTTTTATCGTAGTACAAAATACTGAATACCATAGCAATACCATAAGTCATATAAATTCCAATGGTAGGATTCGTAGCCATCAACGCCACCAGCATGCCCAGCGCCAGTGTAGTAATGTATTTCATTGCTCCAATAGGCACATTCATCTTATAGGCAACTGTCGGTCCCATGGTAACGACAATTGCAACCAGTGTTAGTGGTATTAAATCCTTTATATTGGATTGAAATATTCCCACTAACGAAAGCAGTATCAACAATGGAAATACTATTATCATCCATCTTGTCACCTTAACTGCGGTTTTTGTTACTCTCACATCATTTTCATAAAAAATTTTTCTTCCATAATGTATACCTTCTTTCCCAATTTTTTCTCCCCATTTACTATTTCTTAGGTGCTACATCTATCTTTTTGTACTGTTCTGCCTTAATTAACATCAACGATCCTTGAAAATCCAACCCAAGCATATCTGTAATTTCCTCGGCAGAAAAATGGCATATTTTATTAACCACCAATACACAGATGGAAAACGTATGAATCCATGCCTGACGAAATAAACTTTCGGCCTCCTCCTTTGACACCTCATACTCCTTCTGTATCAAATCAATACTAACCAACGCAGGCTCCCCAAGTTCCTGAAGCATTTCATCAAAAGACTGGCTTTCCTCATTCACTTCCATATAAAGAATCCGGAATAATTGTGGCTCTTGTGTAGCAAACTTAATCATTTGCACACCAAACTGTTTAAATGCCGGAGTGTAATTAAGTACATCTGCCACATATTTTTCAAATTCCTTCATAGCCCGTTTACGAACTTCCTTCTGCACTTCGTACATATTCTGAAACACCGTAAAAATTGGAGTTGCTGAAGTTCCCAGCCTTTTCCCCAGTTCTCTGGCTGTTACGGAGCTAAATCCATTTTCTTTTGTCATCTCAAATGCAGTCTGTACAATTTCTTCTTTTGTAAACTTTGCTTTTGGTGGCATTCGATATTCTCCTTTCAACAGCTCGTATAAAAACACCGTTCTATAACGCTGTTATGCATCGCAGTTTTATTATACTACAGATACTGATTTTGTCAATAATTCCTGTTCTCTAATGATTATTCTATACAGAAAAAGGCATCGGAGTATTCTCCAACACCTTTCTATAATGATTCCACTTTGGGTTTATTTTCTCGTCGGCACAATTTCCAGCCAGTAACCATCCGGATCTGCAATGAAATAAATCCCCATCTCAGGATTTTCATAACAGATACATCCCATCTGTTCATGCTTTGCATGGGCTGCTTCAAAATCGTCTACACGAAATGCAAGATGAAATTCGCAATCTCCAAGATTGTATTTTCTATCCATATCTCTTAACCAAGTTAACTCCAGCTCAAAATCTGTTTCTTCATTTCCCACATATACAATAATAAAAGAACCATCCTCTGCTTCTATTCTTCGCATTTCCTTTAGCCCTAAGGCTTTTTCATAAAAGTCTAAAGACTTCTGTAAATCATATACATTATAGTTTTCATGAATCATTTTAAATTTCATTTTTTGTTTCCTTTCTTTACTTCACCTAAAAATGTTTTACAAAATATTCTATTTTTCTCACCCGTTCAGCACTTTCTTCCCTTCAAAAGCAAATCCATACTTATATAGTTTAAATAGAATTTTTATCTTTTCGTTCCATATTAATTATCGTCAATAATTAAACACAAAATGAGGCATATAAAGGCACAATTCTTTTCCATCCTCAAAGCCAAAATTTTTCGTGGAGAGTTTGATTGCATAAGCAGGCTTATAAGTTTCCATATACACCTTTAAGCTCTTGGCTTTCGTATTGTGGTCAGACTTAACCTCAATAGGAAAAAAGAATCGGCTTGAATGTTGTCATTTTTATTTTTAGTATTCTTCTCTTTCTGCCTCTTCTCTGGTTCTATGCACTGTTCCTTTTGGATGATGCGGTGGTGCATAAATCGAGGATACTTTTAAAAAATTCCTACCGGCGTTAACAATATTGTGCCAGGTTCCTGCCGGTATAAACACAGCATCTCCACTGCGCATATTTTGGTAAAAATCCATCCGTTCTTTACGTCTTCCCATTTTAACCACTGCATTTCCCTGCTCCACTCTGACAAACTGGTCTGTATCTGCATGAAGTTCCAACCCAATCTCGCCACATGGCGGAATACACATAAGCGTCATCTGCAAATGGCAACCTGTCCAAATAGCGGTACGAAAATTTTGATTTTGCACCGCCATTTGTCCAATGTTTGCTACATACGGATTTGCCCCATAATCTTTTTGGCATACACGATATTCACAATTCATAGAAAATCTCCATTTTGTTTTCTCTATAGTATGTTATGTTGTGGCAAAAATTTTGTGCAGGGCATAAGAATTTAATTCTTCACCCGCCCCAGCGGTACAATCACCGGACTTTTCGTCACCGGGTCCTCAAATATTTCAGCCCGTAAGCCAAAAACTTCTTCCAAAAGTTCTGTAGTTACGACTTCCTTTGGTGTCCCCTCGTTCACTAATTTTCCGCTTTTCATTGCAAAAATATAATCTGCATAGCGCACTGCCATATTCAATTCATGCAGTACCATTACAATGGTTGTTTTCTTCTTCCGGTTCAGTTCCTTTAAAAGCTCCAGAATTTCCACCTGATAAGCAAGGTCTAAGTAGGTGGTTGGCTCGTCCAGAAAAAGAATGTCTGTCTGCTGTGCAAGTGATAAGGCAATCCAGACTCTTTGCCTTTGCCCCCCTGACAGTTCATCCACACTACAATCTGACAGATGTGAAATGTTCATAAGCTCTAAAGCTTCTTTTACCGCCTCATAATCTTCTTTACTTAAACCTTTCATAAATTTCTGATAAGGAAACCTTCCTCTGGAAACAAGATCAACGACAGAAATTCCTTCCGGTACCACAGGGGACTGGGGAAGCAGTCCCACCGTCTGTGCCAGTTCTTTGCTGTTGTAGTTTGAAACACTCTGATGGTCTAATAGAATCTCTCCATCCATCACTTTTCCGATTCTGCAAAAGGTTTTTAATAAGGTAGATTTTCCACAACCATTTCCCCCAATAATCACGCTAATCTTATTCTCTGGCAGAGTAATATTCATGTTTTCGATAATCACTTTATTATCATAACCTGCCTTTAGTTCTCTTGCTGCTAACGTATGTTCTTTCATGATACGGACTCTCCCTTCTTATTCATACAAATCAGTAAATAGATGAGATAGGGCGCTCCCAACAGCCCTGTGACCACGCCTACCGGATACCTTGCCGGCAAAAGATTTTGTCCTATCAAATCCGATGCCTGCACCAAAATAATTCCTACCAAAGCAGAAGGAATCAGTCCACATCTGTCTTTTCCTATGATTCTTGTTGCTATAGGAGCGGATAAAAAGGCAACCGATGCTATGGGGCCTGTAACAGATGTGGAAAACGCCACCAGAATAACTCCACCTAAAATCAAAATGATATTTATAAGCTTAACATTTACACCTAAAGTAACAGGATATTCCTCCCCTAACTGCAGAATCTGTAAATGAGAGCTAAAGCACCAGAGAATAAAGCCTGCTAAAATGACAACAACTGCCAGAACTTTCACATCTGACATCCGAACATTATTAAGACTTCCACTCATCCACCGCATGGTACTCTGTACGTCAAATTCTGCTGCCCTTGTGAGAATATAATTGGTTATTGCCTTGGTAAACGCCTGGACGCCTATTCCTACCAAAATCATTCTTCCATTGGAAAAGTGACCGTTTTTTCTTGATAACAAGTATATGCCCAAAGCAATCAGAATTCCTGCAATCACAGAAATCATAGAAACTGCTGCCCCCTGTAATCCCAAAACAAGAATCGCAAATACAGCAAAGGTGGTACTTCCGGCAGAAACGCCTATGATATCCGGGCTTGCCAGAGAATTACGAAGCAATGTCTGAAAAATATAGCCTGACATTCCAAAAGCTCCACCTGCCAAAATTGCTCCAAACATTCTTGGAAGCCTTATGGTATGGATAGCAAAAGCCCCTTCTAACTCCTGTCCCATAAGAATTTTTACAACGGTTCCAGGAGAATAAAAAGTATTACCCACTAACATCATGGTAACTGCCAGTGCAATTATAATAATTACAAGTAAAATACTAATAATAATCCCTTTTCTTTTGCGTGAAAAATATCCCTCTAAAACATTTGAATTTTCATTTTTCTGTATCATAATGAACGCACCTTAGCCTTTCGAACAGTAAAAATAAATACCGGTGCTCCTAAAAATGCTGTTACAATTCCAACCTCTGTTCCACCGGCTCCGCCTACCATACGCCCAATCACATCAGAGAAAAGCAAAATTCCTGCTCCCCCTATGGCAGACATTGGCATAAGGATTTTCATATCAGAACCAAACACCATTCGTACCATATGGGGAACCATAAGACCAACAAAGCCTATAGGACCTGCCAGTGCAGTGGTAGCACCACATAACAGCACACCTGCTATTGCAGCCATTGCCCGAACAAACTTTACATTTACCCCAAGAGATACCGCCATCTCATCCCCAAGGGCAAGGGCATTCAACTGAGGTGCCAGAAAGACCGCCATTCCCACCCCAATGATAAAAAATGGTACTAACAGTTTTATATGATTCCAATCTGCTCCGCTGATACTTCCCACCTGCCAGAAACGAAAGCTGTTCAAGACATGAGAATCCGCAGGCAGTATAATGGTACTAACCAGAGAACCTAACGCTGTACTGGCGGCTGTTCCCGCCAATGCCAGCTTTAATGGGGTTGCTCCACCGGAACCTATGGAAGCAATTCCATATACCCAGACGGCGGTAAGACCTGCACCAATAATCGCCAGCCAGATATACTGGCTGGCTGATGTAATATGAAAGAATGCAAGACCTGACACAACAAAAAGAGAGGCTCCTGTATTGACGCCCAGAATACTTGGGTCTGCAATGGGATTTCTCGTAATGGACTGCATTAAGGAACCTGATACTCCTAATGCACCTCCGGCTATCATTCCAAAAAACATTCTTGGTATTCTTTTTGAAATAGCTGCTGCCTCTATACTCACTGCATCCGTTGTATTTCCACTGAGAACCTGAATCAGAACGGATAATGAAATCCTTCTGGTTCCCAAAGCAATGGAAAAAATGCCTATGGTCATTAAAACCAAACACGCTATGATAATACTTAAGATGGTCTTCTTATTTTTCATTTTATTCTTATTCTGCCTCTGTATAGGTGGTATGAATCAGTGACATATATTCTTCTGCCATTTCCGGAATAGAAAGAACCGATGGGTTACAAGCTGCTGCTAATTTTGAAGCAGCGTCAAGTAATACAACATTTCCATTAGCAACTGCCGGAATCTGGCTAAATAATGGGTCTTCCTGCATAGCCTTTAAAGTTTCTTCATCACCATATGCAATCATAATATCTACGTCGTTTAATAAATCGATATTTTCTGAGCTGATGGCAAGAGAAAAAGAAGTTCCATCATCTATCTGTGCTATACTTTCCGGAAATTCAAAACCTAAATCCTCTAAGTATGCTCCTCTTGGGTCTGTTGTGGTGTATACATAAAATGTGCCTAAATCCGTAGGGTCAATCCAGAATAATGCCGCTGATTTTCCCACTACCTCTGAATGTGCCTCTTTGACACTCTCCAATGTTTTTTCTGTTTCTGCTACCAATTCTTTTCCTTCTGTTTCTAAGCCAAGTGCTGTTGCAATTTCCATTGTCTGATTGCGCCATGTTGTTTTCCAGGCTGTTTCCTTATAAGGAATGGTCGGTGCAATCTGGCTTAAAGTATCGTATTCTTCTTTGGTCATCCCTGAATAGGATGCAACAATAATGTCCGGATTAGAATCTGCAATAGCTTCATAATCAAATCCATCTGTATCATCATAGACCACCGGATTTGTTTCACCTAAGAATGCATAAGCCTCTTCTGTCCAAGGAAGTAAGCCGCTCTCTCCAACTGCGCCGAAATTTGCCGCTGATGTTCCAACCGGAACGATTCCAAGGGCTAACACAGCATCCTCATTGCTCCATGCTAAAGATACCACTCTTTCCGGCTTTTCTTTCACTGTTGTTTCACCGTATGCATGGGAAATTGTAATTGGGAAAGCTGTGGATGTGTCTTCTGAAGCTTCTGTTGGCGCTTCGATTACCGCTTCCTCGGTGATGACAGCTTCTGTATTTCCGGAATCTTTTGTATCTGTGCTTCCACAGCCCGCCAATGCAAATACCATGCAGGCGGTTGTTAGTATGCTAATCAGTTTTTTTCTTTTCATATAAGTAAGTCCTCCTTTTTGGGTTTCATATTTTTGTTCTTGCGTTAGTTTGTTCTAACTTCGGTTCATTTTAACTTACTTTATCGTTTATGTCAACTGATTTTGGCTGGTATTTTCTGGAATGCACTTTTTGCAAGTTGGGTATGCATATAGAAAACCCTGCCAACCATTAGGGGGACAGGGTTATTGTAATATTGTTTCATTTTAATATTTTTTACGATACTTTTGATTTTTGCTATTTGGCCTATCAGGAACCGTTCGTTCAATTAAGCCTGCATCTAACGCTGGCTGCAAATAGTTTTTTCTAAATGTTTGTCGATGAGATAACCCTAAACGTTCCATTAATACTGCCGCAGAAACTGTGTCATTACCAAGTACTGTCAATAGTTTAGAAATGAACTCATTATCTTGGTCGGTTTCTTGGTTGGTTTCTTGGTCGCTTTCTTGGTCGGTGTAGTTTCCAAGGACAGCTACATCCTGAAGTGTATCTCGAATAATTTCCAACATAAGTTCAACAAAAACAGCACTATCCGCTTCTTTGTCAGCCTTTCCAAGGGCATCATAATATTCCTTTTGTCTGGACTGAATAAGTTCTTCTATCGGGAGCCAGAAAAACATTTCCTTCCACTGCCCCAAAAGCAGGCTATGCCACATTCTTCCCATTCTCCCATTACCATCAGCAAAGGGATGGATAAACTCAAATTCATAATGAAAGATTGCACTTTTGATTAAAGGATGCATAGACGAACTTTGATACCATTCAAATAAATCCTGAATTTGTTCCGGTACAAACTGAGCCGGCGGTGCCATATGAATTAATGCTTCACCATCAAAAACACCAACTCCCCCCGAACGAAAACAGCCGTTTTCAGAAACTAGTCCATTCATCATAATACCATGTGCTTTCAACAAATCTTTCACAGAAGCCGGATTAAGACACAGCATCATCTCATACGTCTGATAAGCGTTTTGTACCTCTTTAATTTCATTAGGATTTCCAAGGACGCGCTTTCCATCCAAAATAGCTGTCACCTGTTCCAAGGACAAAGAATTATGTTCAATTGCCAACGAAGAATGAATTGTTCTTATTCTATTTTCTTTACGAAGATGAGGGCTGATTTGAGCTTGTCCAAGCACGTTGATTCGCCCAACTTGCTCACTAATTTCAGCTATTAGATTCATCATCGCATCCGTCATATGAAATGGTGGTTTATATTCGCCCATGAATTTTCTCCTTTTTTCCTAATCTCCAGTCTCCATGTTCAAAAACTGCTCCCAGCCATCGATGGTACTCTCATGTCTTATTATAACCTCCAATGATTATCCCTGCCAAGTTTATATTTAATATTTTTGATGCAAATTTTTCATTTTGCAAGATTCCTACGATATGATTTTTCATAAAAATCATCTCTACATTGCCATATCAGCAAGTTTCTGTGTAATTCGTCCTGTTACTTCCATATAATATTTTAACTCGGCATCTGAATCGCTATGAGTAATAGATGATACTATTAACTTAAAATATTTTATAGAATTTTCTTTTGTTCTTTCAAATAATTTTTCTGACTCACTTTGAACTAATGCATACCAATCCGAGAGTGATTGCTTATTTACAACATAACCCTCATACGAATCGCCAATGCTACTGTAAGTAGTTTCCAATTCTTTTGTTAAAAATCCAATCGTAGAGTCAAAATCTGCATTGATACTTGCTAAAATATCCTCTAAACTCTTATTGTCTATATTTCCTGACGATTCTGCAGTGCTTTTTGCCTCTCTTTCTTCCTCTTGTGTAACGCTTTCTGTTTCTTGTATAACATCTTCGGACAATTTTGGTGATGTATTATCGCCACATACGGTCTTAAACTTATTTGCGATGCAAAACTCTCATTTTGCATTTCTTTATTTTCGCCATATATCTGCTGGAATAAATTACAGCAATAATCAAAATACCACAGGCAAGTCCGGCACAAAAGGATGCAACTGCTTCTGTGCTTCCACTGTCCGCCAATCCCATAGCGTCTAATATTCCATATACAATAAAGGCAACAACACCTATCCAGGAAAGAATATGAAATCTTTTTGCTAATTTGCTTTTTTCTTCATTACTGTAATCTGCCACTTTTAACACTGTTTCTTCCAATTCTTTGTTCATTTTCTCACTTTTCCTTTCGCCATCTAAAATTTCTCTTAGTTCAACATTGTAATAATCTGCAATCAGGATAAGTACATCTAAGTCCGGCATATTAGAACCTGTTTCCCATCTGGAAACTGTTCTGCCGGATACCCCCATAATTTCAGCAAACTGCTCCTGGGTAATTCCCTTTTCCTTTCGCAAATCTTTTAAAAACTTTCCAATTACTTTTTGGTCCAAGTTTGCTCCTCCTTTCAAAATCAGCATAGCGTTTTTTCAGCAAAATGAACACGACACAAAGTGAGAAATGCCGTATTTACTGCACTAGACACGAGCTGTCTACTTTTAAAATTCCTTTTATAGCAATGCCACTCTGATAATTCCCAGTATCAGCAAATGTGCCGGATAAAACAGATAGAAAAACCATTTATTAAACTTCTTTCCTATATTCATACGCTTTCTGCTTCTAAAAACTCTACAATCATTTTCTTTTCTTCCTCTGTCAATTCATTTATATGTCCCCTGTCTTTTAGCAAGTATGTAATACTTTGCTGCCATGCTCTCTTAACTTGAGGCAAAACATTCTTAGCAGGAAACAGACAGTCCTTCTCTGCTGCCATAACAAGAACCGGATTACTATACTTACAAAGACTTCTATAACTCTCATTTTGCGGCATAACTGATTTTATTTTTCCATTGTCTATACTACAGCGAGCTGTGGCTAAAATATCATCTGTAATATTGGATTCCGTCAATGCCATTGGAAGAATACACCTGATAAACCACTTTTCTTTATGGGTGAGCCAGTACATAAGCATTGGAAATGCCATACTAATACTTTTATATGTAGGTGCATTTTTAATTGCCGCCGGAACCAGCAGAGTTGTTGCATTTCCACCATGAAAAACCAGCAGAGGTTTCCCCTTGCAATTTCCACACTCAATTAAATAAGTCTTCCCAAACGTAGTATCCACATATAAGTCTTTATATGATATTTGCAATTCCTCTACCTGCTTATCATATAATTCTAATACCGCTTTCTTTGAACTTTCGTTTCGATAAATTGACTTCATAACTTTCTCCACTCTTCCTTAGCTATTCATAAACCTTTTCATAAGGAACCCTATCCACACCAGTGCCGTAGCTATCCCCGGAAGTATAAAAAAGGGATTACCATGATATATCACCTTTCCCATCCAAAAGGATGGAAGGGGTGCGAGAATATACTGCACCTTATCCCCAATGAAATAGGGAACCATAAAGCCAATCATTGTCAATGTTGCAAGTTTTGAAACAGCCATTCCTTCCAGCTTATTTGATGATAACGTTACAATCATAAGTGCCACAATCATTCCCAACATTGCCCCGAAAACAGACAGAAAAAGCATTGTCCATAAGGCTAATTTTGTAAGCTTAAAAATAGAAATTAAAATCAGAGTAACCAGCACGGAAATGAAAAATGGTATTCCAAAGCGTGAGAACAAATAGCCTCTTTTTCCAAGTGGGGTAACAATCAGGTATTTTACCTGCTTTTCGTCACGTTCCTCTAAGATAACCATAGCTGCTACAAAACAGAACATCACAGGTGCCAGAATCCCAAGAGCAATGTCAAACAGTTCATAGTAGGGCGTAAGGACAACCGTTTTTCCCATAAAATCACACAACCGTTTCTCTGCTTGCGGAATGCCAAACCGAAACACCAATCCCGCCAGTACAGGGGCAAGACAAGCGGCAAACAACATCATATCTTTTCGAATAGAAGAAAGCATTTGTAAAAAACTATTCATTATGTATTTCATAACTATAATCCGCCTTTCTGCGAAAGGCACCAATGCGTCATGAAACGTGTTGATTGACTTTCGCTTTTCAATTCTCTCTCCCTTCTGATATAATTCCTTTATTAGACTGACACACTACAGAACACGTGGAGGTGAG
>JBGVOM010000192.1:0-7586 GCA_045126515.1 Lachnospiraceae bacterium | reverse complement strand
CATGGACAATGGCTTATTAAAGTACGCTTCTTTTATAGAATGATAGAATAAATCAGAATCTTTTCTTGAAATTAATCAAAAAACAGCAAAAATGAAGCTGCCGCTTCACGAATTTTCATTCGTTAAAGCGACAGCCCCTTTGATGGTGGTTATTATCTTTTTTGGAAACTGGAACATTCTGTTTCAGAAGAAGAATGTGCCTGCTGACCTGCAATGCCAATATGTTCCGCAGAGCATGCGCGGTCTTCGTTGAAAACGCAGTTGATTGCTTCACATTTAACGGCGATTTTTTCTTTTCCATCCGAGGAGCTGTTGCAGTAGCAGTCTCTGCCGGCACCAATAAAGCTGTCGCAGTGGGTTTCACTTGGTTTTTCAGCATCGGAACCTGATACTAAAATATCTCCTTTGGCACACAGCTTGTCCTTATTGTAAGTACAGCTTGTGGCACTACAAACTAATTTTGTCATAATGATACCTCCGGTTTTCTATTGTATGTTGCACAGAGATAGTATGGAGAAAAGATGAAAAAAATATGTATGAAAAAGAAATAATTTTGCTTGACAGGTGCATAATGATGTGATATTCTATAGAAGTTGTGAAAAGCAAATAAAACAAAGCAGAGTATCCACTCTCACCTTAGCGCAATCGGGCGACTAAGTGTTTATATTGATTATAAGGCGAAAGTCTAATCGGTAAGTGGGTAGTCTGTCTATCTACTTATTTTTTTGCTCATTAGGAAATAGAAATTTTTCAGATTGTATGGAGGTGCACGGTTATTAGTGATTTAATGATTAACGAACAAATTAGAGACAAGGAAGTACGTGTAATTGGTGAAGATGGAGAACAGTTAGGTATTATGTCTGCCAGAGAAGCATTTGCTCTTGCAAAAGAGGCAGATCTTGATTTGGTTAAGATTGCTCCTACAGCAAAGCCACCGGTATGCAAAATTGTTGATTACGGAAAGTATAAATATGAGATGGTTCGGAGAGAGAAAGAAGCCAAGAAAAAACAGAAAGTAATCGATGTAAAGGAAGTTCGTTTATCTCCAAACATTGAGGAAAATGACTTACGAACGAAAGTGAATGCAGCAAGAAAATTTATTGCAAAAGGTGATAAAGTAAAAGTTACATTGCGTTTCCGCGGTAGAGAAATGGCACATATGCAGCAGAGTAAGCATATCTTAGATGATTTTGCTGAATTGTTGGCAGATGTGGCAGTAGTAGAAAAGGCTGCCAAAGTAGAAGGCAGAAGTATTACAATGTTTTTAACTGAAAAACGTTAAAATAGAAAGACAGTAGTATAGGAGGAAAATAATATGCCAAAAATGAAAACAAAAAGAGCCGCTGCAAAGCGTTTCAAAGCAACAGGTACAGGTAAATTAAAGAGAAATAAAGCTTATAAGAGCCATATCTTAACAAAGAAGACAACTAAGAGAAAGAGAAATCTTAGAAAACCTGCAATTACAGATGCAACAAACGTAAAGACAATGAAGAAAATTTTACCTTACATCTAATTTATAAGGAGGAAATAGAGAAATGGCAAGAATTAAAGGCGGCATGAATGCCAAGAAAAAACATAAAAAAGTATTAAAACTGGCGAAAGGATACAGAGGAGCACGTTCCAAACAGTATAGAGTAGCAAAACAGTCTGTAATGAGAGCTTTAACAAGTTCTTATGCAGGTAGAAAAGAAAGAAAACGTCAGTTCAGACAGTTATGGATTGCAAGAATTAACGCTGCTGCAAGAATCAACGGATTATCTTACAGCAAATTCATGTATGGATTAAAGTTAGCAGGTGTTGAAGTAAACAGAAAAATGCTTGCTGAAATGGCAGTAAATGATGCAGAAGGATTTGCAACATTAGCTGAATTAGCAAAGTCTAAGATTGCGTAATAAAAATTATACCCTCGAAAATCCAGTGTTTTCGGGGGTTTTTTATATATAAAATAAGCAAAAGCTTATGAATGTGAAGCAATGTCTTCAGTCAGAGATGAAGAATTAGGAATCATCGCATAAATCATTATGAGCAATGATATTAGCAATCATATCGCTTAGCGTGACAAGATCTGCGGACAGAACAGCTAGTTCTTTTTCTGGAAGGCACTCAGAAAGTTTGTAGGCGATTGTAGAGAGATAAAAAAGATTTGAGCAGTTTTCCATATATAGACACCACAGTAGAGTTTTATATATGATATGCAAAATGGGTGAAAAGATGCAGAAAATAAAAAGCAGCTTTACCGCTGCTTTGCATTAGGATAAATAAGTTCCATCTTTTCGTCATAAAAATAAACATCCATGGCATATTCCCATTTATAGGTTGGTGCGATGCCCTTGCCGCGACTGTCGTACCGGATTAGTGCAAGTACAGAAACTCCCATGTTGATGACCATAAAAAGAATTAATAATCTGGTAAGCCATTTGCCTGTTTTTTGTAAAATTAGTTCAATAAACCCAGCAAATTTAGGGTATAAGATTTTCAGCCATATTACGGCTGCGATGCCCCAAAAAAAGCAGAAAAGCAGATTGATTCTTCCTGACAGATTGAAGGGAATCTTGCTGTAATCCCAAAATACTTTTCCAAAAACAATTTCCGTGAAAATACTGCATATGTATTCATAAGCACCGCCTAGAAAAGTTCCGATAAGGAAAATGTGGCTGTCTGGTTTGTTTCTGTCTTTGTAGAGCAAGACAGTAATCAGGGCAATCGCCAGTCCCCAGACAATGCTGAAAGGTCCCCACACAAGACTGCTTCGACTCATCCAGACACCTTCTGTAATGCGGCAAAAACAAGTTTCTACAATATCTCCAAGAAAAGCTCCGATAAAAAATAACCAGAACAACTGGGTAAAACTACATTTTTCCTTGGGAGCTTTACACTTTTCCAGTGAAACAGCAGGATATGCTTTGGCAATACGCTGTTCAATAGCAGCAGCAATTTTTGTACCAGATTGTAAAACAAATTGCTGCAATCTGCGATTCCATTTTAATAGGTTAGGGAGTTTTAATTCCATATGATATATAGCCATGATGGAACTTAAAATATCTACGCAACCAGTAATTATAAATATCCAGACAATAAGTTTTCCGGGAAAAGATGGCAGGTGGCTGTACAAATTCAGCACAAGTCCATTCGTATAACGAATAGCAATCCATCCTAAAGCTCCCCAAAGGAGAGAATACTGCAGACAGATATAACCATCCAAATTCCATTTTTTATCAGAGTAATCCCACCATTTTTTCTGCTTCATCCGTTCAAGGGTTTTGCCGGTAAACCATTCTATGGTGGTTGCGATAATCATGCTTCCTAAAAAGAGGAAGAATGGTCTATGGGTTAAATCGTTTAGAAAAATAGTGAGAATGACTCCAGATATCCCATATACATAACAAAAAGGACCGGAAACAAATCCACGGTTTCTATATATTTTTTCTTTCCATGTGGCAAATACCGTTTCGGTAATCCAGCCCGAAAAGGAATACACCAACAATAGTACTGCTAACTGATAAAGTGAATAGTTCATTTTTTGTACCTTTCTGATTTTTGCGATAGTATTTTGCAAGATGTATTAAGATTCTTGCTTTGTGTTACAATAATGTTGATTGTAGCATTGGACAACAATACAGTCAATATTCTGAAACAAAAGAAAATATTTCACACATAGAATCAAAGGTGTGATAAAATAGAACAAAAGAGAAACATGGGAGGTACTTATGGAAACGTGGTTTTATGAAGTAGTAAATATTGATGGTGATTATGCAAATTTAAGAAGAATGGATATCGAAAACGATGATCTGAAGCTTGTGGCAAGAGCTTTACTTCCGATGGAAATTGTAGAAGGAAGCCAGTTGAAATATGAAATGATGCAATATGAAATGATAGAATGAAAATGATTATAAAGGGTAGGATTTCATGGAAAATATAGAACAGGTAAAAGAATATGTCATACTTATCGGAGTAAATACCGGAGAAGAAAGAGAAACAGAGGAAAGTATTGATGAATTAGAAGAATTAGCGGCAACAGCGGGAGCGGTTACTGTGGGTAAGGTGATTCAGAACAGAGAGGCAATCCACCAGAAAACATATATTGGAAAAGGGAAAATAGAAGAAGTAGCTGAACTTATACGGAAAACCAATGCAACCGGGGTAATCTGTGATGATGAACTGTCCCCGTCCCAGATGCATAATTTAGAACTGGAGCTGGATACTAAAGTAATGGACAGAACATTAATTATTTTGGATATTTTTGCAAGTAGAGCAACCACGGCAGAGGGGAAAATACAGGTGGAGCTGGCACAGCTAAAATATCGGCTGGCACGTCTGGTGGGACTGCGAAGTTCTCTTTCCCGTCTGGGAGGAGGGATTGGTACCAGAGGTCCGGGAGAAAAGAAATTGGAAATGGATAGGCGTCTGGTAAAAAGCCGGATTTCGCAATTAAATAGTGAATTGAGTGATGTGAAACGTCATAGAGAAGTGATGCGAAAACAGCGGATGGACAGTACACAGCCTGTGATTGCAATCGTGGGGTACACAAATGCGGGAAAATCAACTTTACTAAATGCTCTTACTGGAGCAACGGTGTTAGAGGAAGACAAATTATTTGCCACGTTGGATCCCACTACAAGATTGTTAGAACTGGAAAATAAAGAGCAGGTAATGATTACAGATACAGTTGGCTTTATTCGTAAACTTCCTCATCATTTGATTGAGGCGTTTAAGAGTACCTTGGAAGAAGCGAAATACGCAGACGTTATCTTTCATGTGGTAGATGCTTCGAATCCTCAAATGGAATCACAGATGGAAACGGTATACAGAACCCTGGAAGATTTGGGAGTGGAAAATAAACCAATTTATACGTTGTTTAATAAAATAGACAAGCTGCAGGAAATGATGCAACCAATGGAATTAAAGGATATCCATGCAAAATCTGTTCTCGAAATTTCAGCAAGAAATGGAAGTGGCTTTGAAGAAATTAAAGAAATTATTCGAGAATATCTTCATTCCAGACAAATGTATGTAGAGAGGGTGGTGCCTTATGCAGAAACATCTGTGATTCAACTGGCACGTAAATATGGAAGTTTGCTGGAAGAGGAATATAGGGCAGAAGGTATCTTTATCCGTGCTTATGTGCCAAAAGAATATTATGCCCACGTTAGTGGAATGAAATAGCATATAAAATATAGTGAAATTGATAAGAAATTAAAAAAATGAAATAAATATTCTGTGCAAATTGCAAAAAAAACAGTTGTATGATATAATTTTATATAATATATAAGTGTAGTGAGGAGGCGGATTCCATGACAGAAGAAAAAAATGTATTTCCACCGCAGATACAACTTTGTAAAGGGATAGAGGCATGTGGCAACAGTGCAGAACTGTATCAGAATATTTTGAATGTATTTATAAATGAAGGAAGGAAGAAGCTTCCCCTTATTAAAAAAATGTACAAGGAAGAAAAATGGGAAGACTACATTGTAGCTGTTCACGGTCTGAAAAGTTCAGCAGCATCTATTGGTGCAATGGAATTATCGGCGCATGCAAAGGAGATGGAATTTGCAGGTAAGGAGGGAAATATAGGACTGATTCATGAGAAAACAGATAGCTTATTGAGTGAATATCTTGCGTTGCTGCAGATGCTTACAGCTTTCTGCAAAGACAAAGCAGATGGGGAATTGATTGAATATTTCGAAAGATATGGTTGCTAGTTAATAGGATGAAGGAGTGAGGGTAATGGAAGATTTAATTGATATTCGTAATAGGAGAGAACAGAAAAATATTGTAAAATGGTATAATTGTAACTATGAGGAAAAGAAAAATGTTATTGGGGAAGAGGGAAATGAGATATACCTTCCGTTAGATACGAAGACGGATGAGGTGATTGAGGATGCAGGTGCTGTGGAAAACCAATCAGAAGATGATGTCACCAGCTATGCAGAAGATGTACTGAGCAGAATTAATCAGGCAAGAGATGATAAAGTGTTGGCTGCAATTATGGAAGGCAGAGAATCTTAAAATGTGAGGGAAATTATGAAGAATGTGATAGGAAGCAGAATCTCCATTCCTTCGATTTTGAAAGTGGGAAGTGGAACACTGGGAGAAATAGGAAGATATTTAAAGGAAAATGAGTTTGGCAGTGTAGTAGTTTTTTTTGGAAACGGACTAATCGATATGTTTGGTGCAACGGTGATGGAGTCACTGAGAGAAAATGATATTCAGTTGTTGGATTGCAGGGAATTGGATTCTACCGACATTAACGATATTGTAGAACTTGCGTTTGAAATTAGTACAAAAACACAGGCGATTTTAGGAATTGGTGGAGGTAAAGTGATTGATGTGGCGAAATATGCTGCTTATTTACGGAAAATGCCATTTATCAGTATTCCAACATCGGCTTCTAGTGACGGGTTTTCCAGTTCCAGTGCATCTTTGTTAGTAGAAGGAAGAAGAACTTCGGTACCGGCAAGACTGGCTTATGGTATTATCGTAGATACGGATGTGATTAAAAGCGCACCGGATAAATTTATATATTCCGGTATTGGTGATTTGGTTTCAAAGATAACAGCATTGTATGACTGGTTGTACGAAGACAACCAGGGATACGACACTTTGAACGATTTTGCAATGATGATTGCTAAGAAAGCGGTAAATAGTTTTGTGCGCACTTCTTTTGAAAGTGACAGTATTAAAGATGATTTGTTTTTAAGAGAACTGGTGGATTCACTGGCAATGAGCGGTATTGCCAATGAAATTGCAGGAAACAGTGCACCGTCTAGTGGAAGCGAGCATCTGATTTCGCATGCATTAGATAAAATTTTAGAGGTGCCGCAACTTCATGGGATACAGGTGGGGCTTGCTACCTACCTGATGAGTCTTGTGCAGAATCATAGATATAAGCGTATTCATACCATATTTACTGATACGGGATTTTTTGATTATGCAGCAACATTGGATTTGAAAAGGGAAGATTTTGTGAAAGCTATTGATTTGGCACCCTCTATAAAGCCGTACCGTCATACGTATATTCATGAGAAAAAGTATAGAGAGAAGGCAAAAGAGATATTGCAGGAAGATGAAGTGTTCCAACGTATTTTTGGAATATAGAAATTGATATGAGAGTTTTCGCAATTTTCTAAAAAAACTAAAAAATTATGAAAATTATGATTGACATTTCTGCAAAAACTTGATAAGATAGGTAATGGTCATGCGGAAGTGTCGGAATTGGCAGACGAGCAAGATTCAGGTTCTTGTAGGCTTCGGCCTGTGTGGGTTCAAGTCCCATCTTCCGCATTGCAGTGTAAAGAAAGAGTCGTGGACATTTTCAAGGCTCTTTTTTGCATTTAATTGTTAATGTTTTTGCTACTTTTTAAATAATTTAAACAATTTGAAAATTTTTAAAATTTCCTATTGACAAACCATATTAAAAGTAGTAAACTAACGTTTGTACTGCTGAGACAGGAAAATTTAATACATGCGGGAGTGCTGGAATTGGCAGACAGGCTAGACTAAGGATCTAGTGATCGCAACGTCGTGTGGGATCAAGACCCATCTCCCGCATAATGCATCTGCTACAGAATTAAGTAATTAATTTTGTG
>JBGVOM010000191.1:0-3147 GCA_045126515.1 Lachnospiraceae bacterium | reverse complement strand
GGGCTTTCTGGAACGGAAAAAGAGCAAAAAAATCGTACAGCTCATGCCTTCCCATGATGCGGTATCCCTGATTACCGTGCTGCCGGAGCAGCTACAATCGCCCCTTTTGACCGCCGAGTGGGAGTACCGGCTGGGCGAGATTGAGTGCGGCGAGCTTCCCCCGGAGGACTTCATGGTGTAATACAGCATATTATGCCAATCCAAAAAACAATGATTACATCATTTTATTCCTATAACTTTCATGTTTTATAGCTCTATCTTGCCTTTTTTAACATCAAAATCTTCCTACTGTTATTGACCTTTTGTGGGTCTTTTTTTATTATCCTATAAGTAACCAATAAAAAAAGAAGAAGGACCCCAAAGCCGGCAAGCCATTGTCCTTCTTCCAAACAAATCAGATGATAACATCTGAAATACATACTTATGATAAGATTATTCTTGAATTTATGCAAGCATTTTCATAGCATAAAAAACCTTTCTGAAATAGAAATTCATACTTCCATGCAGGAGAAACTTATGACTGAAATAAAGTCCTGTCCTGTTTGTGGTGCACCCGGTCATTCCTTTCATAAAGATGGTTTCTACCAAAGAGATTTCGTATGTTATGAGAAGGAACAGCCGGTTTATCACCGCATTACTGTTTTTTGTGCAGAATGCAGTTCCTGCGGTCATTCCCATGCACTTCAGCTTTCTGTCATTGTTCCCTATAGTTCTTACAGCATTGGTTTTCTCACCCGTGTTATTTATGCCACTATCACAAAACAATTTCCTACTATAGAGGAGCTGTGCCATCATTTTCAAATATCTGTTTCGACCTATTATCGAATTTATAAACGCTTTCTGACAGACAGTGTTCTGATGAAGCAGTTAGTAGATTTATCCTGTTTTTTTGGAGTATCTGTTAGAAAGTTTCATTCTGGTCTTCATCTTTTTTATGAAGATTGTGGGCGCTCCTTTTTGCAGCCCTGTGTCAGATTGCGCCCAAAAATCAGTCTCGTAAACTTCTCTTTTCCTGACAGCCGATACCTTGGGAATGGCAGGAATACCGGAGATTTGATACCCTGAACCCGGAGGTGATGTTTCAATGAATCAAAAAACAATGTTAGAAATAGCCAGTATCCGGCTGGCACTGATACAACCGGCTTTTAACGGTACTTATCCTGATGCAACCAAGAAACAGTATTATGAACGTGTCAGTGCCGTGCCGGTAAAACTACCGGATGGCAAAAATGTAAAATATGCTTATGGAACCCTTGCCTGTTGGGAATCGGATTATCGCAAAGGTGGATTTGAGGCACTGATACCCCGACAGCGGAGGGATTGTGGAAAGAGCAGGAAACTGGATGAAGATGCCATGGCTGCCATAGTAAAGATACGGGGGGAATTTCCGAAAATAAATGCCACAGAAATTTATAATAAGCTTATTGCTGATGGCATCATAAAAAAACAGGATGTGTCCCTTACCACGGTCCAGCGCTATATCAAAAAACATAACCTGAAAGGAGCCAGTGCACCGGGACAGAAAGACAGGAAAGCCTTCGAAGAAGAATACGTCGGCGGAATGTATCAGGCAGATACCATGTATGGACCTTATCTGCTGGAAAATGGTATGCGTAGAAGAACTTATTGTATTATGATTCTGGATGACAAATCCAGAATGATTGTAGCAGGACGTTTCTTTTATGCAGATAATGCTTATCATTTCCAGCAGGTTTTCAAAGAAGCTGTTGCAGCCAGGGGAATACCGATAAAACTATATGTGGACAATGGGTCACCATACAAAAATGAGCAGTTATCCCTGATTTGTGGACAATTAGGAACAGTATTAATCCATACGCCTGTACGGGATGGGGCCAGCAAAGGCAAATGTGAAAGAAATTTCAGAACCCTTCGTAACCGTTTTTTAAATCCCCTGAATACAGATGAACTATCAGGAATTGAAGAATTAAATCAAAAACTCCATGCTTATATACAACAACATAATACTACGATACATTCTGCAACAGGTATGACACCCCATGACAGATATATGCAGGATCTTGCTCATATCAGGATGCCTGTCAGTGAAGAATGGCTGGAAAACTGTTTTTGTAATCGTGTCAGAAGGCTGGTACGGGGAGATGCAACTGTAACCATAGATAAGGTTTTATATGATGTTCCCATGGAGTTTATCCGCAGTACAGTTGAAATACGATTTCTTCCGGATGCCATGGAAAAAGCTTACATATGGTACGAAGAAAAGAAATATCCTATCCGCAGGACAAATAAAGTAGAAAATGGAAAAACAAAAAGAAACAATGGATATCAGTTAAAGTATGGAGGAAGTGCAGATGTATAAACAGTACTATGGAATGAGCCATAATCCTTTTGAAAAAGATCTGGAGACAAAACACGCTTATGTTACCCAGGATATGAAAGCTGTACAGGGACGTCTGGAATATCTGAAAAACCATCCGGGAATCGGACTTTTTACGGCCGGTCCGGGACAGGGAAAAACATTTGCACTGCGGTATTTTTCCCAGAAGCTGAATCCCAACATTACAAAATTTTACTATATCTGCCTTTCTACCGTAACGACCATGGAATTTTACAAACAGATGTGTCATACTTTAGGACTGGAAGTTTCTCACAGTAAATCTTCCATGTTTCGTGCCATACAGGAATATTTTGAAACTATGAGCCAGAATAAAAAAATACATTGTATGATCTGTCTGGATGAAGCGCAGTATCTGAATAATGATATTCTCAAGGATCTTAAAATGTTATGTAACTTTTCTATGGATTCCAAAAATTGCTTTTCCGTATTACTTTTAGGGCAACCCACTCTGACAGGACTCCTGATGCGTCAGCCCAATGAAGCTTTAAGACAGAGAATTACAGTGAATTATCAGTTTGAAGGTTTACAGGAGAAAGAAGCCTTAGATTATATAGAAACTCAGATGAATCTGGTGGGAGCCAGTGGAAGAATATTTGATGAAAATGCAGCCCTGGTTGCTTATGGAAGCTGTGGAGGCAGTATTCGTAAATTAAATCTGATACTTACAAAAGCATTAATGATAGGAGCCCAAAACCATAAACAAAACATAGATGCGGACATGATTTTGTCTGCTGTAAATGATATAGAATTAGTTTAAGAAGGCCATATAT
>JBGVOM010000190.1:0-22019 GCA_045126515.1 Lachnospiraceae bacterium | reverse complement strand
CTGTATATACAATATCAAACATTTCATCCTCATAGGGACACTGTGTCAAAGAACCCTGCCTTGTTTCCACCAGAGGATTAATGCATGTCATTACTTTTTTCGACAAATCAACGCCAAACAATATATTATCATTTGTATCCTCTAACAGATTATGCAGATATCGTCCTTTTCCACATCCAACATCACAAATTTTCTTTTTACCACTTACCTTTTCAATTTCTTGTAAAACAAACCGATATCTTCCATCCTTTTTATCAATAGTATCGAAAAAACTTTCTGACTGATTTTCAAATTCCAGCTGACATTTGTAATAAAGTGCATCAAAAAAGTATTTTACTGCCCAGCTAATTTCACTGTCTGCAAAATAGGTCGGATATTCCGTTTCTTCTATTGCATTTACCCGTTCTTTGGTAGCATACCCTCCATACCAGCCTCCAGACGGATTTTGAAGAGAACAAGCGTAGCGAAATGCTTTATTTCCCTTTTCTAAATCACCTAATTTATACCATACAATAGCAAACTGAAATAATCCCGTAGAACATACCCAATTCACATTTGTATATGCTGGAACCATACCATCTTCTCTTTGCAAAGCTGCTATTTTATCCATTGCTTCCCTTACAAGTTCCATCTCCCCTATATCACACAAAGCTTCCATAATATATGCATAAAAATGAGATAAAAGATTAAAATTCAAAATCTCGTTTTTCTGCTCTCTTATATAATATTTTTTTACCTTATCGGCAACAACCTTATACTGGTCTATCTGATATATTTTGGCTGCCTCATATAATGGTTCTAAGCAATACAGATGAATCAACTCTGAACATTCTCCATATTCTCCCCAAAGACTTTTATCAGGCGTCACTAAACGACCACTCTCTTGCACACAGGATACTATCCAATCACACCCTTTTTTTATATGTTTATCAGCTATTGGATATATATGCCTGATTGCGATTAACCCTTTTAAAATCTGTGCTGTATCAAAGATATAAGGAGCCTGATTATCTGTATCAAACCAAGAACCATCTTGCTTTTGAATGGAACAAAGCCACTTTGCATACGAGAGTGCCCTTTCTCTGTATCCCCATTTTAGCAACGTTGGAATATAATAACCAGTTACCTCTGGATATGATTTTCTTCTAGAAGTGCTGTTAATAATTCCTTCGTTTGGAATAGAATTCTTTTCTATCCATTGTTCAGCTTTTCGCTTTATTTCGTTATAATCCAAAGCATCTCTTACACAACCTTTTGTGACCTTTTGAACTAAATCAATAAATAATTGATATTTCTCAATTTTCGCTTCTTCTAACTGAACTACCATTGGTTTAGCTTTTCTAGCATCTACAGTTATTACTATTTGATATTCTTTATATATTTCCTTTAATTGTTCAAAAGAAATTACCGGTATTCCCTCTACTTTTTCACCAACCAGTTTTGTATTATTATCCACAAAACAATAAACCTGTTCTTGCCCAAAATATTCTAATGCCTTTCGTCCATATTGCCCTGCTCCAAATAAAATAATTTTTTTATCCATGCTATTCTCCTATTAATTCCAAATAGGTAAGATACCTTGTTATGGAATTTTCCTCTAACTGCTTCACCAACGCACCCACTTTTCTGGCATCGACTGCCACTAGTACCAAAATTTCTTCTTGCGCGCTCTTTATCTGTGCCATGGAAAATACTTCTTTACCTTCTATTTTTTTTCCTTGCAACTCTTTATTATTGTCTAGAAAACACTTTACATTTTCCCTACCCACATGTTGTAACGCGCGCTGTCCGTATTCCCCTGCACCAAATATTACAATCGACTGTGATGCCAAAGAAATATTACCCTTGTTTCTCTCTATCCATTGTATGTTTTTCGGCAATTTTCCATTGCTCCAAAACTTTTTTTTCAGTTTTTCTTTTTCATTTTTTTTACAAAAATACATATCTAAAAATAGATACTCTTTTTCCTGTTCCCCAATCTGGCTAAGTATAAAATCCAATTCTCTTGTTCTCAATTGATATAAACTTTTTCTGATATCACTGTATCTTGTAGCTGATAAGCTCCTATCATGCTTTCTATAATAATATTCGCATTTCATACAATGATAAATAAGAAATTGCTTATTGATTCTCAGCCAATAATCATAATCCTCCACTAAAAACATTTCAGGATTGTATATACCAGTTGTTTCCGCCACACTTCTTCGATACATGAAACAGGCACCTATACAATTATTATAGTATAATTCTTCTATATCCCTGGATACTTTTTCTACTACTTCTCCAACTTCGTTTATGATATAGGAATCACAATAAACCATCCCATACTCTGAATTTTCCTCTAAACATTTTACCATCATCTCAATTGCGTCTTCTTTATATCGGTTGTCATCTGATGTCCAAGTATAATATTCCCCGTTTGCATTCTCAAATCCAATATTTAATGATCTGGGCAGTTTTTGATTCTCCATATTATCTATGATTTTAATTCGTGGTTCTACATTTTTATATTGTTCTATAATTTTTTTTGTATTATCCGTAGAACAATCATTCACAATAATCAGCTCCCAGTTTTCATAAGTCTGATTTATTACACTGCAAATAGCTTCTTCTATATACTTCTCACCATTATACACCGGAAGAACTATACTGACTTTCTTCATTCGCCCTCATTACCTTTCTACATCTCTTGCAACATCTTTTTCATGGCTGCTTCGCATTTTTCCGAATATATAATATATCTTATTTTTTCTTGCGGTATACCTAATTCCACCAAATTCTGCTTAATTTCTTCACACACTTTTGTGTTTAATATTGTAATCCATACCACATCACACTCCTGTATCTTCAACTCTTCCACTGGTGATACTGGTAAACCTTCTGCTTGATATGTGGCATATGCTTTATCGACCCATAACACAATTTTTCCGCAAGATTTCTCCTGCATTTTACGAAAAACTTCTCTTCCAAATCCCCCCGCACCATATAAGACCAACCTTTTATTCTCCGTGTTTCCAAAAGCTAAATCTTTTAACGGTTGCTCAAAAAACACCTCACACTTTTTTAATAACAATATCCAAAACATATATTTATATAATTGAGTAAACAGAAATTCCTTTCCTGACTTACCAAGTACTTCTTTCATATTTTGAAATAAAATTTTAATTTCTCTCTCCCCCATCATATTTTCCGTCATGGAATCCATACGTTTTCGATAATGATACGGGGTTTTGTCGCTAAATATGCAAGATTTTGCATTCAAAAAAACTGCCATAGTGCAAACAGTATCTTCCCCAATGGTCACTTGATTATTAACTTCCATCTGGCAAGATAACAATATATCCCTTTTTATCAATTTTGCCCATATATTTGGGATAACTCCAAATTCGTAAAATTGTCCATTGCATAACATATATGGATAAATTTCGTGTTCCATTTTTATTCCACTATAATATCCGCACGGAATTTTATTTTTGCAAATCACAATATTATCAGCATAATTTTCCTGCATTCCATAACAAATGATGTCGGGGCGTTTCACATCCAAAGAATCTAACAGACTTTCATATGCATCTTTATCAAGCCAGTCATCTCCATCTACATAAGTAACATAATCTCCAGTAGCATTTTGTATTCCTGCCTTTCTGGCACTGACTAAGCCTTCATTCTTTTTATGTATGATTTTAATTCTTGAATCTGCCAAAGCATATTCGTCACATATTGTCCCACTACCATCCGTAGAACCATCATCTACTAATATAATCTCCAAATTAGTATACGTCTGATTTACAATACTATCTATACATTGCTCTAAATACAATTTCACATTGTAGATAGGAACAATTACACTGATTAATGGCTTTATTTCCATATCTTTTCGCCCCTCATTTATTGCTATCCATTTCCGCTAAAAATTTATTGTAATACTGTTTTGTCTTCTTTCTTTGTGCTATAGCTTCTTCATTCAGCCATCCCCCATTAAAATGATGAATAGAATATGTTTTTGGGGTAATGGTCAATTCTCCGCTCATATAATCGAATGGATGGAAATGCTCTGAAGAGTATACTGTCATTCCTTCAATACACTGAGTAACATCGTTAATCTTCATTCCTCGCTGAATCAATGGAACAGTTTCATAGCATCCACAGGTATCAAGATTCATACTGCCATCTTCATGTAAAAATGGAATATCTTTTCTATAATCCAGCATGGCCTTTATCACTGGATGAAACGGCTCTGCCCCGGCTCCTCCACCAATATCTACACTTCCCCACTTTTCCACACCGCAAAAAGCTGGCTGATACAGCAGATCATCTAAATTTCTTATCACTTCAACATCGGAATCTAAATAAATACCTCCATGATGATACAAAATATCAAGACGCGCAATTTCCGGTACAAACCCCCACATTTTAGCCTCATATGCTTGTTTCATATATAAATATTTGCTAATGTCATAATTATTTTCATCCCAACGTATAATTTCATAATCAGGGCAATATCGTTTCCATGTATCAATGCATTTCTCTAAATATCTTGGCATTGGATTTTTTGAAAACCAACAGTAATGTATTTTTTTAGGAATCAACTGCTTAGGACTTTTTTTCAATTTTTCTTCTTCCTGTTTGTTTTCGTTTTGCAACTGCATAATAGGCAGAACATATGCAATTGTCTCTTTTAAACTCTCTTCCTTCTCCAAATTATTTACCACAGGTACAAAATTACTGTTTGTTATCAACAGAACAAACCTTTGTTTTTCCCTTATCAGACAATCCACAGGCCGAATTGATACCGCCTTAGAATTTAACTGTATTTGCTTCCTCTGTTTTTTTTCGTCCATATCCACATAATAACAAACATCAACATCTAATTTATATTCATTTAAAATATATGGTGCCAGAATCTGCCCTATCATCCCTGCACCATAGACAATAATTTTACTCTTTGTTTCTTTAACGTATTTTGCAAAATTTTCATACGTATCATTTCTTAATATCATTCCACTTTCTCTCCTGAGCCAATATTATGTTATTCAGGATGTTTTCTCCTGCATCTCCATTACTTCTTCCAAACATTTTCAAAAAACAATCCTTTTCTCTCTCAAAACTATTCATTTGTTGTTCTGCCTGGTTTAAAATTTCTTCTATAGAACATTCCCGGCTCTCGTATATATAATATCCCCTCTCTGATTCATACTGTTCCCAGTACATTTTATCAAATATCTGCATCCCCTCTCGTTTGTAATTTTCAGGTTCTTTTATTTGTTTTGGTTTCTCACTTACCAAACCATTTTCCAAAATGCAAATTTCATGCTTTCTACTACTATTTCTAGTAGAAAATAATATTCTTTCATTCTCTGTTTTCTTTGAAAAATATACATCATACTTACAATCTTTCACATAAACCATACGCATCTCCATGGTATCTCCATTCACTTGTAAAACCATATTCCCTCTCGAAGGAAATACCCATAAGAATCCTCCTTGATAACAAGCTGTCCGAAACAAAAATGAATGTTGAAATTCTAACGGATAATTCCCTATTTCTCGAGTTTCCTGATTTTTTTTATCCCAGCGTACAATTTTTCCTTCCATACAAGGAACCAGCCAAAAATATTTTCCATCGTACTCAATATTCATATATTTATTTGATGTTGAGCCTACCTGAAACATTTTGTAGCTTTTTTCTAGTGCATCATATTCCACCACCACATTGGTATCATTAATAACAAAATATAATTTTTTGTCTATCATGCACATACTCGGAAATGCGCCACTTCTACAAACTTTATACTTTTGCGCCACATCATCTATAAAATTTTCTTCCACTGAAACTGCATTGGTTTTTGTATGAAAGATAACCAGTTTCTTATAATCTCCAGAAATCATGTAAATCTGTTTTTCCCACAAACATGCATACTGGAATCTCGGTTCTCGTCCTCTTTCACCCTCTGAAATAGGATATTTTGTAAATTCTCCTGTTTCTATATCATACCTTGCAATTTCTTTTGCCATACAGGGGATTAACCACAAATATTTTCCTTCTTTTAATATCCTGCTGTACAGATGGGTCGCCACAGAAACTTCTCCTGGAATACTACCCAAATACTGAGTATCCCCTGTTTCTATATTCATCTGAAACAATCCATTATAATTTCTTACCACGAACCATATCATTCCATTATCGTATGCACAATCATCAAAACATAAGCTACATTCCTTTTGGTCTTCTATATTATTAACTAAATAATATATATTTTGTATTATGATTGGTTTTCCTTGCACACCATACAAATAAATTAAAGAACTGTCATCGCCATAATATATATCCGTATACGTAATCGCACGGTGTAAATCCGGAGTGTCATCATAAATGCCAAATCCCTCTTGCTTATAGTTTTCTACAATCTGTTGATATCGTTTATATAATTGTGGACGCAAAGAAACACAAGTACTTTTGCTCAATGGATGAGGACGCCACCATAATACTACATCTTTCCTTTTTTGAAAACACACAAGCACATCTTCTATTTTCTTTAACTCATCTTCATTCCCACTTAAAATTCCTGACAATCCTGTGTTATATAAGACAACTCTTTTACCATTAATTAAATCTTTCCAAGTTTGTGGCAAATAGTAATTTTCTTTTTTGTCATTCAGCACTTTATCAATTTTCGGAGAACCTAAAGCCACAAATTTATCTTCAATTACTTCTTCTGGAAATAAAATTTCTAAATGATTTTCTTTTACAAATTCTCGAAAACATCTCACATACACCGCACGTACCTTTTCAGATTGTACAATCGTCTTGTGAGCATGAATTGTTCCCGCACATACACAAAAATTTTCGTAAATATCTTCTCCCATAACAAAATACGGTATATACACCAACATGTCTGTATACTTCTTTAAATTCTTCGCATAATAATCCGGGTGAACACTGCTGACGTGATTCCCATTATCATAGGGATTATGGATAAAAATAACATCCGGCTTTCTCTCAGAAACCTCATATTCTTCCCACGAAGTTACAGGCACATAGTCGGGAAATTCCGCTCCTTCATAATTTTGCTGTCCAAAAGAGCCATCTTTATTCTTGTCATAATATGGAATTGGAACTACATATACTCTACATTGGGGATTATTTTTTGCTGCCAGCCAGACACTTTCTAAAGAGTCCCACATAGATGCTTTATATGGGAAAAAGACAATTTCCTTTTTCTGGGCAATTTGTATGAATAATTCATGAAATTCTTTTGATTTATCTGTAAGATCTTCATACACCTTCAATGCTGTTGCTTTGCTATCTGAGATACTACACTGGTACAATAACTCACAATATTCTTCCAGACACGCAACCGCTCTGGTACCTTCTCCTTCTATTTTTTCGATTTCACTCCCTATGGCAATGACTGCTGTCTGCATATCCATAAGAAGTTGTTCCTTCTCTTCTTCGTTTTCTATGATTTTTTTCAATTCACATTCTGCTTCTACCAGCAAATCTGCCAAATTCAATACTTCTTCTTTCACGTAATTCCCCTCATTTTTTACATAGTTGTTACAATCTATATATTATATCGTACATTTTTGGCAATTCATTAATATAGGTTTCTTTATCTTGAAATTTTTTTCACATTCCCTTCATAATCTCCCTCGCCGGCACCCCCACCACTGTTGTCCCTGCTTTTACATCTTTTACCACCACTGCTCCTGCACCCACCACTGTTCTTTCACCAACGGAAAGTCCCTGAATGATGGTGGATGATATTCCAAGCTCAGTTTCTGCTCCAACCTTGACATTTCCTGCCATGGAAACTCTAGGACTTAAAGTTACAAAATCTCCTATTGTTCCTTCATGACAAACACATGCTTCCATATTAAGAAACACAAAATCTCCCAAATGTACACCTGTGGACACAATACATCCCTTGGATATAATACATCCTTTTCCCATAACCACATCCTCTGCCATGGAAACATCCGATAGAATCAAGTTTGGAAAGACAATATTAGGATTTTGCTTTAATTTCACTGCAATTTTTTTTCGTAACACAGGTTCCCCTACACAAATAGCAACATTAATACTCTTATCAGTCTGTAGAAGAATCTCATCACCACCTAGAAAAGGACATTTCTTTTCCACTCGTTTTATATTTTCGTCCTGTTCATTGTAATACTCATCTACAAATCCAAGAACTTTCCATGTCGGAGTTTCTTTATTAAGTTCTTCTATTTGAAACAGTATTTCCCTCATGCAGCCACCGCTGCCCACCAGTATCAAATCCTGCATTTTATTCCCTTTCTGCCATATACATCTCAGCAATTTTAAAGTCCATTTTATCATCTATATCAATAGAACGCTCTTTAGGCATAATATATGCATAACTGCCTTCCCCGTAAATTTCACCTTGGTTCCTAATAGTTTCTGTATTTACCATATACATGGCTCCATTAATCCTATAATACGTATCTAATTGCTGTCTCTGAACATTTGTCACCTTACTTAAAAATCCGTTCATGGAACCATTTGCCGGAAGTGTATTGCTCCACAAAGGTGAATGTTCCATTTCACAAACTCCAATCACTGCACTGGCATTCTTTTCACGATATAATTTTTCTGTATTTTGAATATCCTCTGCCAGACGCAGGGGCGATGTAGGCTGCAACAGAGTAACTACATCAAATTCCTTGCCCAGCTCTTTATATTTTTCTAAAACATACCGTACTGCATCCCAAGTACCTGCTCTATCCCCCGAAAGCTCTTCACTTCGCAGGAAAGGTACATCTGCACCGTATTGTCTTGCTATCTCTGCATATTTATCACTATCCGTTGATACATGAATCAAATCAACAACCCCTGAATTCTTTGCCGCCTCTATGGAATAAGCTAACATTGGCTTTCCACATAAGTTCTTTATATTTTTATCCGGAAGTCCTTTCGAACCGCTTCTAGCCGGAATAATTGCTATATTTTTCATATTACACCTCAAATTTCACATCATAAAATTTTTTCTGGAGTTTTATTTTGTCTTGAATCAGAAATTCTTCCACCACATCTGCAATTTTCTTTGACGTATTTCCCTTTTCGTACGGATTCATCACACTCTGAGCTAAGATTCTTTCCTGTTCCGATGCCGCTACTTCAAATGCCTTTGCTATTTCTTCATAACTATCGCCGCAGTCAATCACACTTTCTGCTCTTATTCTCCCCTTTTGGCGTTCCCCTATATTGACCGTGGGGACCTTCAAAGAAGGGACTTCTATAATACCACTAGAAGAATTTCCTGCTACAAACTCTGAATATTTCACAGCACTTAAATAACGCCGCATTCCAAGAGAAGTAACTAACATTACATTTTCATTTTCTTTCGAAAAATCTTCCAGCATTTGATTGATTTTTCTTCCACCGGCATCCGCATTTGCTTTCGTCACAATATAACGATATTCCTCATGTTCTTTCAATACACGCAGTAACTCATTTACCTGCTGTTCTATCCCCGTTTCTGATAAAGTCACAGGATGATAAGTTACCATTACGTAAGGTTTATCTAATGAAAAATTTATACTGTCCTCTAACTCTTTTTTCGACATAAGCTTTGTCTTCATGATATTTTCAATTCCAGTAGCACCCACACAAAATACTCTTTCCGGTGCTTCTCCAAGCTGAATCACTCTCTTACGATATTGCTCTGTACTGGTAAAATGCAAATAACTTAGCTTTGTTACTGCATGGCGTACTGCCTCATCCATGGCTCCCTCTGTAATCTCTCCTCCATGCAAGTGGGCAATGGGTACTTTATGAAGCATGGCTGCCGTACAAATCCCCATCAACTCATAGCGATCCCCTAATACAATTAACAAATCCAATTTCTGTTTTGCAAAATAACTGCCGAACCTGCATAGGGCTCTGGCAGTTATCTGAGATTCTAATTCATCTTCCTCTCCTAAAATTGGAATGCACTCATCCACTTCTACACCATCTTTTTCAATCTCCTGTATTGTTTCTCCAAAAGATTTCACCAGATGAGTTCCTGTGACAATCACTTTCGTTTCTATTGTTACATTACGCCTTTGTAATTCTTTTATAACCGGACTTAACAAGCCATACTCTGCTCTTGTGGCAGTCACAATACCCACAGTTTTTTTCATAGTCTTCTCCCTAATTTTCTGATTTAATTTCAATTTTTTCGTCTATGGAAAAATCTCTTTCCGCTTTCATTCCTAATACTTCCGGCCAGCGCATAGGCGAAATACCATCCCCCGGTCTTTTCACAGTAAGATTATCTTTGGTAAACACTTCTCCTTTTACAATCTTTTTTGCTGCAACAATACTTTTTCTGGCTGCTGATATATTTTTTTGTTCCGAATTACTCGGTCTTTTTTCGCCATCGCCCAGAGCTCTCTCAATGTTACGTATTGCCTGAACCATAGCCTCTAATTCCTGAGGCTCTAAGCTTGCCTTATGATCCGGCCCTTCCATATTTTTATCTAGGGTGAAATGCTTTTCAATCACACAGGCACCTCTTGCCACAGCTGCAACAGGTACCTCAACCCCTAATGTATGGTCTGAATATCCTACTGGAAGCCCAAACTCTTCCTTCAAAGTATCCATGGCCTTCAAATTCACATCTTCCATAGGGGTTGGATACTGGGTATTGCAATGCAACAATGTAATTTTAGGGGTTCCATGCTCGTTCAATACGCTAAGTGCCTGATGAATTTCTTCCATTTCGGACATTCCTGTAGACATAACCACCTCCAAACCAGTTTGTGCTATGCCTACAAGATAGGGATAATTGGTAATTTCTCCCGATGGAATTTTAAAGAAATCCATTCCCAAATCTTTTAGAAATGTAATACTGTCCAAATCAAAAGGTGTAGACAAAAATCCAATATCCTGTGCTTTACAATATTCTTTTAATTCAATAAACTCTTCTCTGGATAATTCTAAACTTTTGAGCATAGCAAGCTGTGATTGGGATTTTCCTGTATTTTCTTTCTGGTATTCTGCCATATCAGCTGTGGCCGATACTAACTTTTCTGATATAAAAGTCTGAAACTTCACATAATCCACACCTGCTTTTTTCGCTGCATCTACCATCTTTTTAGCATTTTCCAGGCTGCCATTATGATTTACTCCTGCTTCTGCGATAATTGTGACTTTTTTCATTGCTCTCCCCTTTTTACCGTTTGCCTATTCTGCCTTAATGTTCAGCTTATCTTCCATACGACGCATTTCTTCAAATTCACCCATATCCAGAAAAGACTCTTCACTGATTGGATACATTCCTACTCTCTCTCCACGCTTTAACAACTCATCTGATAAATCCGTCATATGATAAAAGGTGTCTTCCGGAATTAATTCCAAAGCTTCCGGATTTACCACATACATTCCCGTATTCACAAAGTAGGATAATTTTGGTTTCTCATCCATTGATAAGACCACTCCATCTTCCTTTGCGTTAATCACGCCATATGGCACCACAATATTTTTTAAAGCTGACACAATCGTAAGTACATTCCCCGATTCCACATGATATTTATATATATCTGTGTAATCCGCATCAATCAATATATCACAATTAGTTACAAATAATGGTTTGTCGAATTTATCTTCTATCAGCTGAATACTTCCTGCCGTTCCCAACGGCTTATCTTCCTCTACGTAAGTTATATTATATTTTTGTGCAATATCATTAAAGTATGACCGTATCATATTTTTCCGGTAATTTACCGTAATATAATAATCATTCATTCCAAATCCACAGAAACGATTCATAATACGTTCAATAATTGGTATGTCACCAATAGGAATCAACGGTTTTGGTAAAATTTTGGTAAACGGATATAATCTGGTTCCCTTTCCTCCCGCCATAATAATTACCGGTACGTCCTCCAGACGTTTTTTTTGCTTTTTGTCTACATTTTCCTGTTCTTCCAAAATGATATCAATCAATATCCCTCCGGCATTTACCACCGGAATAGAATTAATTTCATATTTTTCGATAAGTTCTTGAGCACTATCTATATCCTGCTGATAGATAACCTTCGGTGTCACATTCATGATTTCTAAGATATCACCAGATAAGTCTGCCGTTTTTATCAGCCATCTGCGAATATCTCCATCGGTCAGAGAACCTAACAGCTTGTCTTCTTCATCAACCACATATACAATACCACTACTGTTTAAATCTATCTGTCGCATAACATCCACAATAGACGCATTTGGTGTAATTAAAAATTGATTCATTTGTTCTCGATTCATTTGTTCCCCTCCACTCATCCTATAAGGCTATGTTTAGCCTAAGACCTTCTTTATTTTTGTTGCTACGTATTCTATTTCTTCTTCTGTTATACTGGTACTACATGGTATATTTATAATTCTTTTGCTTTCTTCTTCTGCCTGCGTAATCTCATACGCAATACTTCCTTCATAAGGCTTTTGCTTATGTATGAGCCCCCAAATTGGACGTGTCTGAATTCCCTGCTCCTGCAATGCCTCAATAATGTTTTTCAATTCCCCGCTACTTTTCGATGTTCTAATTTCTAATGCATAAAACCATTTGTTGCTTGAAATATTGTCCCGAAATCCTCGAAGTTTATAATTTTCCTGCCCCTGCAATAACTTTTGATATAACTGATAATTCTTATTTTTTCTTCGAATAAATTCCGGCAGCATTTCTAATTGAGCGACTCCTAAAGCAGCCTGCAAATTTGTCATACGATAATTATATCCAATCTCATTATGTACATAGTACAACCCATCATCCTTCGCCTGGGTAGATAAATATTTTATATGCTTCAACCGTTCCGGATTATTGCTGGTAATGGCACCTCCACCACCTGTAGTAATAATCTTATTTCCATTAAAAGAGTATGCTCCAAAATCGCCAATCGTTCCTGCATATCTGCCTTTATATTTTCCTTCTACATAATAACTTCCCAATGCTTCTGTGGCATCTTCAATTACCTGAAAGTGATACTTTTGTGCCAATTCCATAATTGTTTCCATATCTGCCATATTGCCAAATACATGGACCACTATTAATGCACGAATTCGCTTTCCGTCTGCCTTTAGTCTCAGTGTTTCTCCCTCAAGAACGCATTCATTTTCTAAAAATTTTGCAAGTTTTTTTACATCCATACAAAAGCTTTCATCACAATCCATGAAAATCGGCTCTGCTGACTGATACTTTACCGGATTCACCGCTGCTATAAAAGTAAGTGTCGGAACAATTACATAATCTCCGGCTTCTACTCCAGCTTCCACCAAAGCCAAGTGAAGTGCCGATGTTCCACTTTGGCATGCAGCAACTAATGGTGCCTGAAGAAATTCTGCCATTTTTTCCTCTAGTTCATTAATATAAGCTCCACCGGTAGATACCCAGCCTTCTTTTACTGCCTTATTGACATATTTTTCTTCATTCCCTTCAAAATTAGGGATGGAAAGTGGTATATTCATAAGAACTCCTCCTCCACAACTATACATTGTAGATATCTGTTTTATAATGATTTAAATTTCCTCTCATCCACTGAATTGTTTCTTCAATTCCCTGGGCAAATGTATATTTCTGTTTCCAGTCCGTCAATTCCTGAATTTTTTTATTCGAACCGAGCAGACGATTTACTTCACTTTTTTCCGGACGCAGTCTTTCCTCGTCACAAATAATTCTTGCCTTTGGATTAATCTGACTGATAATCTCCTTCGCTAAATCTCCGATGGAAATTTCCTGCTGTGTTGCAATGTTGATTTCTTCACCAATGGTTTTATCTGATTTAGAAATAGCAATAAAACCTGCCGCCGTATCTTTTACATAATTAAAATCTCTTGTAGGTGTCAGCGAACCTAATTTGATTTCTTCTTTTCCCGCCAGTAATTGTGAAATAATGGTAGGTATTACTGCCCTTGCCGACTGACGTGGTCCAAAGGTATTAAATGGTCTTACAATAGAAATCGGCATATTAAAGCTTCGATAAAAACTTTCTGCCAGCCTGTCTGCTCCGATTTTTGTAGCGGAATATGGTGACTGTCCCTGATATGGATGTTTCTCATCGATTGGTACATACTGTGCTGTTCCATATACCTCTGATGTAGAAGTCACCATAATACGCTCTGTTTCTAATTCCCTTCCTGCCTGCAGTACATTCAATGTTCCCTTTATATTAGTATCCACATAAGAATCCGGTGAATGATAACTAAATGGAATCGCAATCAGTGCTGCTAAATGAAATACCTGTTCCATTCCTTTCATCGCAGTTCTTACACCATTTGGGTCTCTGATATCTCCGGTAAATACTTCAATCTGATCTAATTTATCCTTTGGCAGGGTATCTAACCAGCCCCATGTATTAAAAGAATTATAATACGCAAATGCCTTTACGTCATATCCCTGTTCTACCAGCATTTCTGTCAAATGACTTCCAATAAAACCGTCTGCTCCGGTTACTAAAACTTTTTTTCCCATAGGTTGTCTCCTCGTTTCATTTTGCTTTTTATCTTTCAAATACTTTATTTATATTATATCGGAAATACACACCAAATTCATGAGTTAATTTGCACCTATATCACCTATATTCCAAATGTAACAAATTCTGTAACATTATAACCATACTCTGGTCCATTATATCTCATATACAATTTATATTCAGGATTCATTTCACGCATCATTCTAGGTATCTTCCATATGTCCGTATTATTGTGATAGGTGCAGATTGCCAGTTTCGGTTTTTCGTTCATAATATGCTCTTTTGCTCCTCTCAATGCCGCCTGCTCCCCACCTTCAATGTCCATCTTAATAAAAGTAATCTTTTCTTTTATATCATCATCCAATGTAGTTATTTCTACCGCTTCCTCTCCCTCTGTTACCACTTTATGATTGCTGGCATCATTCACAAAATCCACATACATTGTACCTTTTTTATCTGCCACACCTTTATTACACAGAGTCACATTTTCGTACGGCTCCATAGTTGACTTTAATTGTTCAAATGTATCTTTTGCGATTTCATAACAGTAAATATGTTTATAGGAGCCCATGTGATAAATAAATTCCTCTGCGGAATCTCCAGTGTATGCCCCCAAGTCCACAAACACTTCATTCTCATTACTCTCCATCAAATCTAAATCATAATAGCTTGTAAAACTATTTTCCCGTATTGTAGATATAATTTTATAACTATAATCTACCCAATAATGCAAAATTCCGTTTAAAACGATTTTAGAACGATAATCTGCCAGATTTTCATACAGCCAGATAAAATCTTCTCTATGCCCCTTTAATTCATCAATTCTCAGCTTAAACAATTCGTAGTTTTCTTCCTCAATATTCACAGTTCCCCAGAAATCTGCATGACGATTAAAAAAAGAAACAAAATTCTGATAATTTTCCATTCCTATATCCTTATACTTTTCAAAATTATCTATCATATCTCTCAGCAATACATTTTGGGGCACCATCTGCACATAATTCATCAAAACATAAAAGTCATAATCGACATAATTACACTTTGTTTCCAAGAAATTTACTTTTTCTATCACCATTTGATACCACTTTATTACTTCATTCACCAATTGAGATACCTGATATGGTTCTTCTTCATAACGGATTACCGCCTCATAAGCACAATATTCCTGCAAATATGTACTTTGAAATATTGTTTCATTCAGACCTTCTATTGTGTACTTTAAGCTAAGTAGCATATCCGCCGAAATCTCATCCACCGTTTTTAAAATCTCAATTAATTTTCCCATTTCTTTCAAAATTTCTTTTAACTGTTTTATCTCTTCACGCATTTTTTTCTCCTCTCAAATGCTCTACATAGTCTATAATTTCTTCCCCACGCTTTTCCCATGTATGATAAGTTTTTACATACTCATAGGACATTTCTGTTTTTTCTTCCATATCTCTCTGTGTCAAAATACTCTCTACCAAATCCGGTAACTGTTCCATTTGATTCATAGAAAAATAGAACAAGCTTTTACAAGGTTCTAATACGTTAGAAATATAGGAATGATAAGGAGTAATTACTGCCGCTTTCGCCAGAAGTCCGGTGAGCGTCCGCTCGTGCATTCCTTCATTATAGGTAGGTGCTAAATTCAGCACGATTTTAGACCTTTGCATATATTGTATTACTTCTCCTATGTCCATTTCCTCTGTTGCTATCACAAGATGTTCCGGATACAACTCTTTTAATGTTTCCCAGCCTTTTCCTGCCACAATCACTTTTTTCCCCGCTTTTAGCAGAAGCTCTACTGCTTTCTTCTTACATTCATAACGGATATTATTTTCTACCAATTCCATAATAAATTTTAATTGTAAAAATCCCTCTTTACTCCATTTCATTCCAATATCCGCAAGATACCGTTCCAATGCTTCGTACACTGCCATATCCGGATTTTGTTTTACCAGCCGGTAAACGCCCTCATAAATCGTTTTTACAACATTTCCATACAATTTCACAACTTCCTCAACATTCATTTCTTCTCCCACTGTTCCGGGACAAAAAATTTCTATTTCCCTGTCTGCATACGATAAATTTGCAGACTGCATGTCGAATCCTCCATGAGGCAGGAAAAAAGTATTCTTCACATTCTCCATATACTTTTTTATATAAAATTCATGTTTATGGTCAATCACCCCTAAATGAAATTCTTTTCCATGCACCTTTTCTAATCTTCCTAAATGTTCATTGGGATGATCAAAAATCCAGCCCAAATAAGGTGCTTTCATTAATTCAAGTATACTGATAGCCTCTCCGTCTGGCTTACATAACATAAAATCACTGGCAACTGCCTGACACGAAAATACAAATGCATAGGGTTTACTCATTTCCTCTGCCAGTTTGATTAAAAAAGACTGTTCCTCTTCCGGATTCTGTTCGTTGCAGTTTTCTACATCAATGATTGTAACCTGATATCCCCTATTTTCAAAACCTCTGCATATTTCATCTGATGCTCTCCGCAATACCTCATACATTGCTTCCCCTTTTATGACTAAAATCTTTTTGCTGTAATCTATGCCTAGTTCCATTTCTAAATCACCTTTCATGCTTGATTTTCTCTACATAATCAAGTATTTCTTCACTGCGCTTTTCCCAAGTATGATACTTTAATAAGTATTCCTTTGCCTGAGTTGTATATTCTTCCATATGCTCTGTCTGCAAAATACCCTCCACTATTTGTGGAAGTTTATCTATTTGTTTCATCTCCATAAAATACAGGCTTTTACAGGCTTCCAAAGTCTTAGCACAATAACTGTTATAAGGGGTAATCACTGCTGCTTTCGCCAGCAACCCTGTAAGAATTCTTTCATGCAGCCCTCCCGTCAAAGTCGGTGCAAGATTTAATACCACTTTAGAATTCTGCATATATTCAATAACTTCTGAAATCTCCATATTATTTTTTATATATTCTAATCGGTCAGGATACATCTCCTTCAATTCTTCCCAACCACTGCCAGCCACTACTACTTTTTTTCCGGCCTTTAATAATGCTTTCACACTTTCTATTTTGCATTTATGGCGACTATTCACATCTACCAGATTCATAATAAACTTTACTTCTTCAAATCCTTCTTCGTCAAATTCCATTCCAAGATCGGTAATATATTTTTCTATACACTCAAACCCTGCCTTGTCCGGATTTTCTTCTGCCAATTGAAACACACCTTGATACATAGTTCTTATTGTCTCCCCAAATTTCCTCACATAAGGCTCAATAGAAATTTCTGTTCCACTAGTTCCCGGACAAAAAATATCTATTTCTCTGTCTGCAAATGGTTTCGGCTCAGTCACCCCTACGAAACCTCCATGAGGTAAAAAAAATACGTTCTTTAGGTTTTTCACAAACCTGTTCATATAAATAACATGCTTCTGATCTATCGCAGCCAAATGAAACTGTTTACTATTTACCTTTATAATTCGTTGCAAATGCTCCTCCGGATGATCAAAGTTCCACCCAATAAATGGTGTTTCTATCAAATCCAAAATATTATACTCTCTTCCGTTTTTCTCAACAGTAATATCACACCCGACGGACTGGCATGCAAAAATAAATGCATAAGGTTTTAGGATTTCTTCCACTATATTCTCCATAGACAAATTACTATTTTCATCCATCAAGTCTACTACCTTTATCTGATACCCTCTCTTTTGAAAAGCTACGCCCAATAAGTCTATCGCTTTTCTTAACACTCCATACTCTGAAGCTCCCTTAAGTATTAATATCGTATTGCTATCGTCCATCTTCTTACTCCTCTACTTCCTTATATTCATTTAAAAAGACCTTTCTTTCCTTTAGATAATCTTCCCCTATTTCTTTGTTCCACTTCTGTTCGTGCAGGCACCAGATTTTTTTCTGACCTGCGACTGCCACCTGATATCCTCTTCGCCTAAATTCCATAGACTGGGATATGTCGTAAAAGTGCCAGCCAGTAAATATATCCTCTCTCCACGGTATATCATACTGTGTTGCCAGTAATACACCATCCAATGCTTCCACATAACGATATGATTCTTCAAATTCATTCACTATGGTTGTACCATATTCCATGATTGTGTCCTGATATAATTTCCGATAATCACCAGTTCCATCATTATCCCACCAGATACCACTCTTTGGCATATGCTCCACGCCTGCAACCCCAACAAGTCCTATTTTTGAATCTTCAAAAATTTCATATAATTCATATAAAAAATCGGGATTTACTATCATCACATCTTGATGTATGTATATCTTGTATTTTGCATTTGTCTTCTTAAGCCCTATATTATATGCCTGCGCAATGGAACTCGCACCTTTGACAGGTATAATTTCTACCTTTGCACCTTCTGGCACCCTCAAATGTCTGATGTAATATACCGCTTCCTCAAACATTTCCTCCTCCGACACAGCCACAATAAACGCAAAGGTTTCCTGAATTGATATTGATGGAATTTCTCTCTTCTCTTTTGGGAACTGTTCTAAGGGATACTCCTGTTTTAAATTGTTAAAACACTCTGCATAATCCTCCATTCCATATTCCTCAAACAAAAGTGCCAGATTGTTATATACATTCTTTTGAAAAAAGCACATAGTTGTACACATATAATATAATGCAACCGGAGAGATTTGTTCTTTCTTTACATAACTGATGAATTCCTGATTTTCTGACAATTCCATATCAATTCTTCGCATCATAAATTTCAATTCATAATACCATTTTTTTAATTCTTCCCAACTCTTTTCCTGTATAGCAAACGGATTTATCTGGCAATTTAACTCCGATTGGTAAATACTAAGACAATGATACAACACTGCATTATCTGCGTCTATCCACTCTTTTCCCTGCAACTCTCCCATCAAGTTCCCATAGCAGGCCACTGCATACGATAGCTCTCCCTGATGTATCCATTCCATAAGCTGCGTTTTTAATTCTTTGTTGCGTTCCTTAGCCGATTGACTAATATTATTTTTTATAGATATAAGAAATGACTGTATCAGATTTTTCCTGCTTCCTACACTTTGATACATAGCCTCTGCATATGCACCATATGCCATAAGCATTTTATTTTCTTGTTCTAGCCTTGCCCCCAACTGCATAAATGTATCAAATTCACTCATCTCGTTCCCTCCAAAATTCACTAAACATTATATCGGCACTTTTCCAGCTTTTTTTAACCAAAATCAAGTGTACATTTTTTTCCTTTTCATGTATACTTATTAATATCATGATTTTAATGAAGGGAGTAACACATGGATAAGATAAAACAGACCATTGAACTACACAATTATCAGCAAGCCTATGAACTGCTTGAACAGTATATGCAAGCCGGGCAAACTTACACAGATACACTTGCTATCTTAGAAGCCTCGATTTATATTGGATTCGAAGATTTTCAAAAAGCAATGCGTTGTATTGAAGAGGGACTTAAACTCAACCCACTCAACCACGAACTTTACTTTATGTTAGGCAATGTATATGAAGCTTTCTCCTTATATAAAAAAGCTTACTTATGCTATGAAAATGCTTTATTTCATTGTAAAAGCAATGAGGAAGATTATTCTATAATCCAGGATTATTTTCAAAGCTTTCTAGCCCGCACTCATACTACGGTTCCTGGTGTTTCCATTATACTGCTTACTTTCAATAATTTAGATTACACCATAAAATGTATTGATTCTATTCGTGATTTTTGTGCTGCCTCCTGTTACGAAATTATCTGTGTAGACAACGGTTCTACGGACGGTACAGAAGACTACTTAAAATCACAGTCAGATTTAAAATATCAGCTCAATCACAAGAATTACGGCTTTGCAGCAGGCTGTAATATCGGAATACGACTGGCAAATCCTGACAATGATATTTTTCTTTTAAATAATGACACTATTCTAACTGAAAATGCTCTTTTCTGGCTTCGTATGGGACTTTATGAAAAAGAAGAAATCGGTGCTGCCGGAGCTGTCAGCAATTACGCAGGAAATGGACAACTCATCTCGGAAACTTATCATACTCTTTCCGAATATATGGAATACGGACTTACCCACAATGTTCCCTTAGAGCTGCCACTTGCTTACCGAACCCTATTAATCGGTTTTGCATTGCTGATAAAACGTTCCGCCTACGAAATTACCGGGGACTTAGATGAACGATTTTTCCCCGGAAACTTTGAGGATAACGATTACTGCACCCGATTAATTTTAAATAATTATAAACTGGTTGTCTGCAAAAACAGTTTTATTTTCCATTTTGGAAGCAAGGGATTTTCTGCACTGGAAAAACAAAACCCAATAGACAACTATAATTCCGCCTTTGAGATAAATCAACAACGTTATATTGATAAATGGCATATTCGTCCAGCCTATTCCTGTTTTTGCCGTACTGAACTAATTGAACAAATGAATCCCAATGATAAGTGGAATGAAATTCACTGCCTAGATATCGGCTGTGCCTGTGGTGCAACTCTGTTAGAAATCCAAAATCGCTATCCCAATGCCAGACTTTATGGTATTGAATTAGATTCTCACTCTGCTGCCTTTGCCTCCCATATTGCCACTGTAGTTGAGGGAAATGTTGAAACTATGAATTTTCCTTTTGATGTAACCTTTGATTACATTATTTTAGGCGATATTCTAGAGCATTTAGTTGAACCGGAACAATTATTAAAAAAATTAAAAGGACATTTGTCAGAGCATGGAGTCATTATTACAAGTATTCCCAATATTTTACACTACTCCGCCATCGGTCAAATTTTGATGGGAAGTTTTGAATATGCCGATGCCGGAGTCCTTGACCGCACACATTTACGATTTTTCACTAAATATAACAGTGCAAAACTATTACAAAATTGCGGCTACGAAATTACTGGTATCGAAAAGCTTATATCAACTCCAGCCAAAGACTTTACTGTTATGAATAATTTAATTGATTACCTTGCTCAAATTCCTGGAGTTGTAGATAAAGAACAGTTTTTCGTTACCCAATATGTATATAAAGCAAAACCCATATAAACATGGGGCTGTCGCACTAAGAATTAGTGCGCAGCTCCTTTTCAGTGCAAAAAAATAACTGCCAGACCTCGAAAGTATCTGGCAGTTGGTGTAAAATTAATGTATGACCAAACACATTAACTTACAGAAAAATTATAGTCTAAATCAGAGCGGATATCAATTAAAACTTCCGCTAAATATTGAAACAATTATTCCGGAAGACGATTCTGTGCGTTTACTAAGTCAGTTTGTGGAGGCTATGGATTTGACTGACCTGTATTCTACTTATGAAAGAATAAATTCTGTATCGCCAAGAACTCTTCTCAAGATTGTTCTTTACTCCTACATGAATGGAGATTATTCCTCACGTTCCATGGAGTTAAACTGTAAAAGAGACATCAATTTCATGTTCCTTCTGGAAGGTGCACCTGCTCCGGACCATGCAACATTCGCCCGGTTTCGAAGCATTCATTTTGCACCCTGCTCGAAACGTATTCTTGCAGAGATGTCCAATGCACTTTTTGACCTTGGTGAAGTCTCGGGTGAAACCATT
>JBGVOM010000189.1:0-48052 GCA_045126515.1 Lachnospiraceae bacterium | reverse complement strand
GTTTCTGTTCCATCCCATGCCACCTGTGTTTCTGCCAATACTTCCTTCTTGTTCGATAATATTTTTCCCCGAACAACCTTGTCGGAAAATATATCCTGCCTTTTATTATAAGAACTGTTAATCACTTCCGGACTTTTTACTGCCTGATAATATACGGTATATCCCATCATAGCAACAAAAACCGCCACAAAAACATAGGTCACAAACATAAGCTGCTTTTTGTTATCCTTATTTTTGCGGTCTACTAAATAATCTTCCTTGGCATAATCATCATAGTTTTCAATATACAAATCATAATCTGAATCATCATTTCCCAAATCCGCTTTTTTCTTCTTATTCATTAAAAATGACGGAACTTTCATACTAGTAAACCTCCTTTTTGCGTTTTTTTGATGTTTTTGTCTTTTGTGATATATATATTCCCTGTACAATTGCAAATATAATCATGGTACTAAAGCAGGAACTTCCACCATAACTTACTAACGGCAGTGTCACTCCGGTAGAGGGAATAAATTTCACAGCACCTCCTATGGTTAAAAATGTCTGGAAACCGAATACACATGCAAGACCTGTTGCACACAAACAATAAAACTCATCCTTAATCTGCATTGCAATATTGATAAACATAATAAAACAACTTACATAAATCAGAATCACACATAAAGCAAACAAAAGTCCTAATTCTTCTGAAATAGCTGAAAAGATAAAGTCTTCCTCCACCACCGGAATCAATTTAGGATACCCCTGATACAACCCCATACCGAACCAGCCTCCGGTACCAATGGCAAATAATGACTGTGCGACCTGATATCCTTCATTGTCAATTACACTGAATGGATCAGTAAATGCCAGCACACGCACACGTACATGATGAAACAGAAAATATGCTGCAACCGCCGCAACACATCCAAGCATCGTTCCCGCTCCAAGGTACAAAAGCTTATGGGTAGCAATAAACAACATAAACAAATATGCAATAAAAAAGATTAATGCACTTCCCAAATCTTTAGACACTACAAGAATAATTACATGAATAGCTGCAAAAATACTTGTTTGCATTACTTGATAAAATTCCTTGGACTTGCACAGCATGGATGCAATAAAAAATACATATATAATCTTCACAAATTCAGAAGGCTGTATTCCGACTCCTGCAATCTCAAAGGATAGTTTTGCTCCGTAGGTTACACGACCTATAATAAATACAATTGCCAGAAGAATAATTCCCACTCCGGCATAAAAGTATGTTAAATCCTTTAAAAATGTAAATTTCTTCATCAGATATGGTACGAACAGCGTAATAACCGCTGACACTACCACAATTTCAAACTGTCTGACAGCACGTCCAAAAGACAGTCTTGACAACATCACAAACCCAACCATCAGCAGCATACACATATGATTGAGTAGCAACTTAGATGCTTTGGGATAAATTGCACCATAGAGTGCCGACAATGCTGCAAAGAATACAACTTGCGCAAGATAAAACACAATTAGTTCCATACTGTCCGTCTGTATAAAAATTATAAAATTCATCATAAAATGAAGAAGAAAAAAAATAACCTTCTGTTTCAAATATAAGAGATTTTTTGAATCTTCATCCTTTTTCGAAAAAACTCGAAACCCAAAATATGTATAAATACCCATCATGATAATAAAAACATACTTTGAGAGTTCAACCAGTAACTCAATCATTTTAATTATCCTCCCTGGAATGATTTATTCTACACCTTTTTTCAAATGGCCTCTGGTAAATTCCGTAAACAACACTTCCTCTTTTGCAGTATTCTGATTTGCAAAGGCTTTCGCTATTTCATAAGCTTCCCTTCCATTTTCTTTCGAAAACATTAAACGTATTCCTGATGGATTTATGTTATTTATACTTTTTTGTACCCCAAGTAAAGATAACGGGACACCATTGTGTATAATATTATAACAGTAATCACAATAGTTTTTTACATAAAAATCTTTTTTATATCTGTCTTTTAAAGTAAGCAGTTTTCCATTCTCTTTGTCACAGCCTGAAATAGTTTTGTTAACGCACTGGGCAGAAACCATAAACGGAATATGCCCGTACACAATAAGTATTTCACCGCCGGTACTGACCTCTTTTAATTCATATTCATTCAATTCTAATGGCAATGTAGTGACTTCTATCCCATTCTCCTTTAAAAAGTTTTCCGCTTCATGATTGAAAGTATAAAGGTTATAATCGCTTATGATTTTGCCCGTGTACTCCTGCTTCTTAAGCCATACAAGACTTTCTAAATTACGAACAACCATTCCATCCATCGGCAATGCAAGCAATTCTTTTCCATGTTCAGAAAATTTCTGTTCTGTTTCTGTGCGAAAAATGGCCGGCATATAATAATATCCTTTTTTCCCTGCTTGTTTTATTTTTTCTATGCTATCACCAAGTTTTTGCAAATACCACTTCCAGTCTTTTAAAGGGAACATTCCTGCATCAATATAGATTTCCTGTATCTCATCAACCGCAAGAAGACTTTCTAACTGTTCCTCCGTTTCCACCGAAACATGAAGCACCGGCTGCTGACTTTTTCTTTCGCACTCTTTCTTTGTGTTTCTGCCATCTGCCTTCAGAAAGTTTTCAGGTGCCTGACGTTCATAAGGCTTAAGCACTGCCTTTTCAAGTTCTTCCAATGCCTTTCTTCGTATCTCATTCATTGCCTGAAGCGGTACAAATATATCTGAATCCATCTGTATTTCTAAGTATTCAAATTGAAAGCAGGTACCACCTGTTTTCTGCATTTGCTTTTCAATTCTTTCTTTCCCCAAAGGCTGATTTTTTGCTTGTTCTACCACAGCCCCCGAAACAGAAACTGTGATATTATTTAATTTAACATCTAATTCTAAAGCTTTTCCTTTGAATACTCTTAAAATTCCTGAAATATTATGTTTTTTTATGTTATTGGTATACTTTTCTTTTAAGCCTTGAAACAATTCATCTTCCCCTGAAATATAAGCTGGATTTTCCAAAGTAATCATATTTCTTCCATTGTGTTGCTTGTAATATCCTGTGGAATTTCCGCTTCGACTGTATAATTGCAGCAGCCGTTCTTTATCCTTCGAATCTATTTGAAAATTCTCCGGATTCTTTTGATATAAATCAATATACTTTCTGTATATCTCCACAACGCCTGCCGCATATTCCGGACGTTTCATACGACCTTCTATCTTAAAAGATGTAATTCCTGCCTGTATTAATTCCGGAAGATATTCTAGCGTCATCATATCCTTTAAACTTAATGGATATAATGCTTTTGGGGAACTAATTACTTTTTTCCCTTTGTATGTTTGATATGGAAGCCTGCAAGGCTGGGCACATCTTCCTCTATTTCCGCTTCTCCCCCCTAAAAAGCTGCTAAAAAGACACTGACCAGAATAGCAGTAGCAGATAGCACCATGTACAAAGCACTCTATTTCCACAGAAACATTCCCGCAAATATGTTTCACTTCTTCCAAAGACAGTTCTCTTGCCAATACCACACGCTTTACACCCTGATTTTCTAAGAATTTTGCTCCTTCTACCCCAGTAATGGTCATCTGAGTACTGGCATGAATAGGCAAATCGGGAAAATATTTCTTTAAAAACGAAAGCACACCAAAATCCTGCACGATAACTGCATCTAAACCGGCTTCATAATATCCTTTCACATAGTCGTACAATTCATCCTGAAGCTCTTTTTCCTTCAAAAGCGTATTAATAGTCATATATACTTTTTTCCCATGAAGATGAGCATAACGAATCCCAGCTACCAGCATATCTTCCTCCGGGTTATCCGCATATGCCCTGGCTCCAAACTTTTTGCCTCCAATATAAACCGCATCAGCTCCTGCGTTAATTGCTGCCACAAGACCTTCATAAGAGCCGGCAGGTGCCAGCAATTCCATTTCGTTTTTCATTTGCTGCTCCTTCTGTTTCAACTTAAATTAATTTTGATTTTTTCTATTATCACATATCACGAAAGAAAAAAGCTGTCATAAGACAGCCTTATTTTTCATCCAGCAATTCCTTATAATCTTCCAGTTCAGTTTCTAACTTAATCATCTGCTGCTGCATATCGCCAACTTCTTCCCTAAGTTCCGCAATTGTTTTTTCATCAGATTCAACTTTAATCTGAGCCGAAATCAATTCATGCTTTAAATCGTAAATTTCTTTATCTTTTGCTTCAATTTCTGTTTCTAAAATATCTAACTGTTTCTTTGCCTTAAAATAATCATCTGCAATATTTAACTCAGTCAAAGTTGCCTGAATATCATATGGCTGTTTCAAAAAGCTCTCCGATTCCTTCATTTCATTCAATTTGCCATTTATATATGCAGCTACTTTTTGTAAATATTCTTCACTTTCATAGCCGCTTAATGTAAAGATTTTTCCACCTATTAACACCTGTGCATTTGTTTTTTCCGCCATACTCTTCCTCCTAACATTTCTCTTAACAAGTATACGCTATCACTCCTGCACAGTCAAGGAAAGGATTGCTAAAGTTCCAGTCCTAAATGCCTATATGCAAAATCCGTAGCTTTTCTTCCCTTAGGCGTCCTTGCCAAAAGCCCATTTTTAATCAAATACGGTTCATATACTTCTTCAATGGTTCCGGAATCTTCACCAATGGCAGCCGCCAGAGTATCCAACCCCACAGGACCACCGTTAAATTTTTCTATCACTGTGGTAAGAATATTTCTGTCCACATGATCCAGACCAAGCTTATCTACATCCAGTAAATCCAACGCAAAATTTGCCGCTTCATTGGTAATCACCCCATCATATTTTACTTGTGCAAAATCTCTGACACGCCGCAACAAACGGTTGGCCAGTCTTGGGGTACCTCTGGAACGTCTTGCCATTTCCACTGCTCCTTTTTCCTCAATCTCAACGTTTAAAAGCTCCGCCGACCTTAAGATAATGGTCGTCAGTTCTTCTGTAGAATAAAATTCCAACTTACTTACCACACCAAAACGATCTCTTAAAGGTGCCGTTAAAAGTCCTGCTCTGGTAGTTGCACCCACTAAGGTAAACTTCGGCAGGTCTAGCCGGATAGAACGTGCCCCCGCACCCTTACCTATCATAATATCTATGGCATAGTCTTCCATAGCAGGGTAAAGCACTTCCTCCACCTGACGGTTCAATCGGTGAATCTCATCTACAAACAGTAAATCTCCCTCTTGAAGGTTATTAAGTATCGCCGCCATTTCGCCCGGTTTTTCGATGGCAGGGCCAGAGGTAATCTTTAAATTAACCCCCATCTCATTGGCAATAATTCCTGCCAGTGTGGTCTTTCCCAAGCCCGGCGGTCCGTAAAACAGCACATGATCCAAAGCCTCATTTCGTTGTTTTGCCGCCTCAATATATATTTTCAGAGTTTCTTTCGCTTTCGCCTGTCCAATGTATTCCTCCAACGTCTGAGGTCTTAAACTTCCTTCTATTTTTTTATCTTCTTCTAATACGTCAGTGGTTATGATTCTCTTTGCCATGTCATACTCCTAAAAACTAATATGTTTTAAAGCCGCCTTAAGGATTGCTTCCGTATCCATGCTACTGTGGATTTCTACGCTGTTTACTGCCTTTAAGCTTTCAGACGGAGAATAACCTAATGCTGTAAGTGCCTCAATCGCCTCTGTTTTTGAGTTATTCACTTCTCCGCCATCCAAAGCTTTACTATTATGACTTAACTTTGCTTCAAAAGCTTCTTCTAAGGAAAGCTTATCCTTTAAGTCTAAGATAATACGTCCGGCTGTCTTAGCACCAATTCCCGGTGCTTTGGCAATTGCTTTGCTGTCCCCGGCAAGAATGGCGAATCTTAATTCATCCGGCGAAATGGCATTTAAGATACTAAGTGCTCCCTTAGGTCCAATTCCATTTACTGTAATAAGAAGCTTAAATACCCTCATGTCTTCTTTGGAAGGAAATCCATATAACATCAGCGCATCTTCCTTTACATAAAGATATGTATATAATTTTACTTCATCTCCTACGGACCCTAAGTTCGCCAACGTCTGGTTCGTCGCCCTTACATTCATGCCTATACCTTGAACCTCAAGTGTAACTGTATCTTCTTCAAAATCTGCAATTATTCCTTTTACAAAGCCTATCATTTTTCCACCTGTCTTAAATCCTGTTTTATTTATGTTATGACGGAAGCCGCTTTAACACATTTCCGCTGATTATACCAATGAATATTCCTGCAACGGTTCCAATAATTGTCAGTATTGGCAGATAATATATCAATTCCTTTGTTTCTAAAACAACCATAGCTGCCACAATCTGACCTGCATTATGCATAATACCACCAGCCATACTGATTCCATACACTGAGAAGTTTGTTTTCTTTTTAAGCAGTATCATGGTACCCAGACTAAATACTGCACCCATAATGCTGTATACAATACTAAACATATTTCCAAACAAAAATCCCGCCAGAAAAATCCTTACAATTGACAGAAAACAAGCCTGCTTTTCTCCTGCCTTATATAAAGCTATGATAATCACTATATTGGGAAGTCCTATTTTTGCTCCAGGAATTCCTATATTCAGTGGAAGAACGCTTTCAATATAGCTCATAATCAATGCCAGAGCTATAAACATTCCAAGCACCGGAACCTTTTTATAATTCATTGTCTGTTTTCCTTTATTCTTATTCTAATATCCGGTAAAAAGTAATTACTTTTCCCTTATAGTTGCCAATCCCTTTCACAACTACGGCTGCCTGCCCCGGATAAATATTGTTGGCATAACCCAAAGAATAATCTCGACCATAAACCAAAGGTTCACCCTTAAATATTACAGAAACCTCAGGTTTCACCTCTTTTCCGGTGGCATAACCATCTGTCACTCCCTTAATCTGAGCCTCTGACATGTCCAAAGGTTCTACCTTAACATTAACCTTAATATTTTCTACCTTGCTATAATTGTCACTGTCTGCAGGCTCATATGTCATATAAAAGCTGTTGATTCCCGCTTCACCTACTACCGTAGCCAAATCATCTTCAAAAAGAAACCTTCCTTCTTCATACTCAGGAATTTCCACATCTGCCAGAGTCTGTCCATAAATTCCCGTCAGAGAAGACAATTTTGGATATTTTGGAACTGCCTTTTCAATAGTAAATTCCAGTACCTTTTCTCCTGTATAATTATCTACGCCTTTAATAATAACTTTTGCTGTACCTGCCTCAATATTATTTTTATATTCAACGGTATAATCTTTGTCACGAACCAGTTTCACTTCTCCATCTTTTACATAAATATTTTGTGTCTGTTCCTGACCATCATATACTTTGGTCTTCATTTCAGAAAAAGCAACTTTCGCAATATCTTTTCTATCTACCTGAATTTCTACCGGAATATTCTTAATGATATTATAATTTGCCCTGTCACTTGGCACAAAGCGAAGCAAGGAGGAAGTCACTCCTACTTTTCCCACATCCATGCTCTGACTATATTCCCAAAGAAAGCTTCCGTTTTCTCTTGAAGGCAGAGTAATATCTCCCAGGCAGTCACGATATACTGCATTAAGAATCCCGATTTCTCCATAGTCAGGATCTGCTTTTGCAATGGTGAAGGTTCTTTCTACCGTCCCTGCATAATGCCCAATTCCATTCACAGTAACCAGTGCTGTACCTGCATTTGTATTGTTGTCAAATGTGATTGTATAGTCTGTATTTTCTATTAATATTTTATCATTTACTGTAACCACAGGCTGATAGAGAATTGGTTGTGCACAATACACTGCATCTTCAATTCCTTTAATTTCTGCCTCTGATATATTCTTTGGCGAAATCTCTACTGTAACCAGAATATCCTCTACAATCTCATAATTTCTCGTGTCATTTGGCGTAAATGTCAGAGAATAATTATGACTTCCCGGCTCTCCTGTTTCTTCCGACAAATCTTCATTCCATGTAAACACACCATTATCCCGCTTAGGAAGTTCAATATCACCAATAGTATCACCATAAACACCGGTAATGGAATTGGTGATCGAATAGTCAGGAATTGCTTTCTTTATCTGGAAAGAAACTTCCCTGGAGCCCGTATAGCTTCCTTTTCCCACAATTTTTAGCGTAGCTGTGCCGGCATTTTTATTATTTGTATAAAAGCAATAATAATCTGTGTTTTCCCTTAAGGTATCTCCATCATACTTCACTGTAATGCTTTGGATGATGTCCCTGCCACTGTATGTTACATCTTCCACCCCGGTAATTTGGAGCTTGTCATCCGTTGTAATATCAATCGCTGTTTCTTCTGCCTGTGCCGGAATGTATATAATATTGTTCTCCACAAACACCAACGTCAAAAGCAAAAGCAACGCTAATACCTTTTTCCCTTTCTTCATCATAGTAACCCTCCAATACTTTACTGCTATAGTTTTTTATATTATACCATAGTTTTTGGAATTCGTCACTAAATTTTGCAAAAAATCGTATGAATGTTCGATTTTCTAATCAAACTTTTGAATTGTTTTTTGAAACTCTTTGTTTTTTTCACACCATATATCTATTAAATCTACTAACTGCTTTGTTTCTATAATGCAACTTTTTCCAATTCCATCTTTTGCAAGGTTATCGGAAATTTCCGTATATTCTGAAGTAATTTTAACATGACAGACATTACCATTAAGTTCTTCGAAAGTTATCTTTTTCGCTATCACATTGTGAAATTTTTCTTTTATCCAATTTTCAAAAGGAATTACATCAGACTCTAAAAAAGTGGAAAGTAATTCATATTCCCCACCTTCAAAGTCAATCAACAGTCGGCTTTTTCCACTTTTCAGTTGCAAAACTCTGAATTGATAATTCATATAAAGTACTCCTTATTCTATCGGGAAAGCAGATATAATTTTTCCGTCATCCGTTAAATACATTTCAATATCAATACCTCCCTGACTGCTTCCAATATAAATGTTGGAGCGTATCAGTTGTTTGTTTACATAGGCTTCGTTTATGGCATCTACCACCTGTTGCGGACTCATGGAATCCGGGAAAAATGTAGAATAACCACCATTAGAAGACTTTGCAATACCTTTTACTTCTACTTTTGCTTCGTATACACCTAAAGCATTTGGTGTTGTTTTTGTTCCAGGAATAATTCTTCCTGCACTGTCTTCGATTCCATCATAATGATAACCAGTCGCATTACCACTGGCATTAATTTGACCTTCAAAGATATGCTCAATGGCAGAAGTGAGAAAATTATCTATGTTTTTCAAACTTTTTAATGTAGTTGTAGTATAACCTTTGGTTACAGTTATTCTGCAATTTGCCTGCTTCTTACCGGAATCTTTGCTGACAACCGTAATGGTAGCAGAACCTTGTGCTTTTGCCGTAACCACGCCCTTTGTGCTGACAGATGCCACTTTGGTATTGCTGGATTTCCAGGTGATTTTTTTCAAAGTATTATTTGGCGAAATCGTCGGAGCTAATGTAACTTTTTCCCCTATCGATAATGTTTTAGCAGAAATGTTTAATTTGATGCTCTTAATCTTATTGTATACCTTTATTTTACACTTTGCTTTAGCACTTTTTGTTGTTTTACTTACTGCAGTTATCGTTGCCGTTCCTGCTTTTTTAGCTGTAACTTTTCCTTTGGAAGTAATTTGGACCACCTTTGCATTAGAACTTTTCCATATAACGGCTTTCGAAGAAGATTTCGGGCTGACACTTTTTACCTTCAGGTTAAAAGTATCTCCAACAGTCATCTCCTTGGATTTAGCAGTTAAAGTTATTGTCTTCACCGGTTTCGCTGCTGCCTGAATGTCTAAACATGGCAGACCAAGGCCTATGAACAAAGTAAAAATCAATAAATAAGTTATCATTCTGCGATATTGTTTTTTCATATATACTTCCACTCCTCTCATTTTTAATTTCACGATTTAAAAGTATAATAGCACAAAGCTGAACTGTTATCACCTCACCACTCCATCCAGCCCGCTTTCCTCTGCACCTTCAATCTTCACAATAATATGATTTGGCAGGCAGACAAGCATTTCTCCCGCAAGGGATATTTCCTTTTGCTTAACACAAAGCTTATCCGGACAAGTTGCATTGGATATAAAGGCTTTTCCATCTTTTACATGAAGTTCATTATGACCTCCCCCATAACCTGTAAGTTCATAAACTCCATCTTCCTCTAGAGGGTATCTTCCAATCTCCTGATTATCCATAGTAACCACCACATAAGCGCCCCCTTCGGAATGGGCAAAATGTATTACAGCCATGGCGAATAACGCCATGGCTAATACAATTATCATAATAATTAATTCTTGTTTTTTCATTACTTATTGTTAATGTAATTTACAAGACCTTCTGCCTTGATAATCTTCTGCATAAACTCAGGGAATGGCTGTCCTTTGAACGTAGTTCCCTTGGTCTTGTTTGTGATAATACCTCTGTCAAAATCCACTTCCACTTCATCTCCTGCCTCAATTCCCTTGGCAGCTTCCGGACATTCTACGATTGGAAGTCCTATATTAATGGAATTTCTGTAAAAGATTCTTGCAAAAGTTTCTGCAATGACACAGCTTACACCTGCTGCTTTAATAGCGATTGGTGCATGTTCTCTGGAAGAACCACAGCCAAAATTCTTATCAGCTACGATAATATCGCCTTTCTTTACATTTTTTACGAAATCCTTATCAATATCTTCCATACAGTGTGTTGCTAATTCCGCAGGATCTGATGAATTTAAGTATCTTGCAGGAATAATAACGTCTGTATCTACATTATCTCCATATTTAAAAACGCTTCCGCATGCTTTCATAATTTTACCTCCTTATAACTGACATGGACAGGAAATCTGTCCTGTAATGGCACTTGCTGCTGCTACTGCAGGGCTTGCTAAATAAATTTCAGAATTTACATGTCCCATACGTCCCACAAAGTTACGGTTTGTAGTAGATACACATTTCTCGCCTTCCGCCAGAATACCCATATATCCACCAAGACATGGGCCACAAGTAGGTGTACTAACTACTGCACCTGCTTCTATAAAGGTCTTAATGTACCCTGCTTCCATAGCATCTAAATAAATCTGCTGTGTAGCAGGAATTACGATACAGCGAATTCCTTCCTTTACCTTACGTCCTTTTAAGATATCTGCTGCAATTCTCATGTCTTCTAAACGTCCGTTAGTACAAGAACCAATCACAACCTGGTCAATTTTAACCGGCTCTTTGATTTCATCAATAGTTTTTGTATTTTCCGGTAAATGAGGGAATGCAATGGTTGGACGAAGTGTACTTAAGTCAATAGTGTATTCTGCATCATAAACTGCATCTTCATCTGCTTCATATACTTTAAATTCACGGTTAGAATGTTCCTTCATATAAGCAATTGCTAAATCATCTACAGGGAAGATACCGTTTTTTCCACCGGCTTCAATAGCCATGTTTGCAATGGTAAATCTGTCATCCATGGAAAGGCTGGCAATACCGTCACCTACAAATTCCATAGATTTATATAAAGCACCATCCACGCCAATCATACCAATAATATGTAAAATAATATCCTTACCACTTACCCATTTGTTTAACTTACCGGTTAAGTTAAATTTAATCGCAGAAGGAACTTTAAACCATGCTTTACCTGTTGCCATTCCTGCTGCCATATCAGTACTTCCCACACCTGTAGAAAAAGCACCTAATGCACCATAAGTACAAGTATGTGAATCAGCACCGATAATCACGTCACCTGCAACTGTCAATCCTTTTTCCGGTAATAATGCGTGTTCGATTCCCATCTGTCCTACTTCAAAGTAATTGGTAATCTCATTTTTTCTTGCAAATTCTCTAACACATTTACAGTGTTCTGCTGATTTAATGTCCTTATTCGGCACAAAATGATCCGGTACCAAAGCAATTTTATCCTTATGAAATACGCCATCCACCTTCATTTTATCCATTTCATGAATTGCTACCGGAGATGTAATATCATTTCCTAATACTAAATCTAAATCTGCTTCAATTAACTGTCCGGCTTCTACGGATTCTAAGCCTGCATGAGCAGCCAAGATTTTCTGAGTCATAGTCATTCCCATGTTCTGTTCCACCTTTCGAAATAATTAATGTGTAAAATTTTGATATTTCTAATTATAGCATATCGTGATATAATGTAAAATAGCTTTTCAATATATTTGTTATAACCTATAGTTATATCATTTACCGAATCATGTGCAAATCACTTCACCATAAAACAAGGAGAGAGAAACTTATGGAACAATCATTGGATTTATACAAGATATTTTATGCTGTTGCATCTACCGGAAACATTTCCCACGCAGCCAAGAAACTGTTTATTAGTCAGCCAGCCATCTCTAAATCTATTAGAAAATTAGAACAACAGCTAAATGCCAAATTGTTTTTGCGAACTTCGAAAGGGGTTATGTTAACAGAAGAAGGACAAGTACTATACCATTATGTTTCCCAAGCTTTGGAAGCACTGGGAACTGGAGAAAAAGAATTAAAGCGGTTAGGACAGTTAAATTACGGGCGCTTGAAAATTGGTGTCAGCACCACTCTGTGCAAATATGTACTGCTACCTTACTTAAAAAGCTTTATCGACACCTATCCTCACATTCAAATCACCATTACCTGCCAGTCTACCCTTCACACTTTAAAATTATTGGAGGAAGGCGAAATTGATATTGGATTGATTGGTCGTTCCTCTGGAGTAAAGGGGGTAAAATTTGAAATTCTCGGACAGATTGAAGATATTTTTGTGGCTGCACCAAACTATATTAACAATTTGAAGCTTCAAACCGGAATAATTGAAATGACCAAAGAAGAACTTTTAAATCAATCCACCTTGATATTGTTAGATAGTCAAAATCTAACCCGACAATATATCGAAACTCATATGTACGAAAACAACATTTTTCCAAAACAAATTTTGGAAGCATCTAACATGGATTTAGTAATAGAATTTGCCAAGACCGGTTTAGGAACCGCCTGTGTGATTAAAAACTTTGTGGAAGAGGAACTGCAAACTGGAAAACTGATTCAAATCCCTTTGCAAAATCCTATTCCAAAGCGAGAAATTGGATTTGTATACAATGGTAATGATATTTCATTTGCATTAGATGAATTTTTAAAGTACTGGAAAAAGAACCAGTTTATTTCTTAACACAAAAGAAATATCAATGCCTTGTTCCAAAAAGCCCCAAAACCAGTTTTCCCGGTTTTGGGGCTTTTATAATACATTTATGTATTGTCAACAGTTCATCAATAAACTAATCCAATATTTTTACATCAGCAGTTCCTCTGGAAAGTCCGGTAATACCTGTTCTTGCCAGTTCTAAAATCTCATATTCTGCCAACAATTTGATAAATGCCTCCACCTTGTCAGAATTACCGGTAAGTTCAATTACCAGAGAATCCGTACAGACATCTACAATGTTTGCTCTAAAAATATCAGCAATAGAAATAATCTGCTGTCTTGTTTCCTGTGTTACGGCTACCTTTACCATAACTAATTCACGGCAAACAGAAGCTCCACTTTTTAACACTTTAATATCAATGACTTCCTCCAGTTTTGCCAGTTGTTTCTCGATTTGTTCTAACATAATCTCATCTTCCACTACCACAACTGTAATTCTGGAATAACGCTCGTCTGCAGTTACACCTGCTGTAATGCTGTCGATATTATATCCTCGTCTTGTAAAAAGCCCTGCAATCCGGCTTAACACACCAGAGGTATTTTCAACTAACAGCGAAAAAACTCGTCTTTTCATTATGTATCCTACCCTTCTGGTTTACCACCGTTATTCATTGTATCAAGATGTACCCTTTTTGTCAATTTTCTTTTTCACCTGATATGCCGCTATAATCAAGACACATAAAATCGCCAAAAGCAAATCCGAATATACCAAAAACTCAATTCGATTCTGAAAATTCATAGTGGCAGCCACTATATTCCACACCAAATGAAACACTATGGCAGGATACAAATTTTTCTTGCAAAGTCTGGTTACATAACCCAAAAATATAGAAACCAGAATAAACTGTAATGCCACAAAAAGAAGACAAAACAACGACGGATTTTCCGAAATAAAGGTAAAAATAGTAAGCCAGATGGCATATGTAATTCCTGTCATCATAGAACTTCCCAGTACTGAATAATGACGTTCAAAATGATTCTGCAAAAACCCACGAAATCCTGCTTCCATAGAGATTGCACCTACCAGTAACGTATACCAGCTGTTTTTCAAAGTAATCCCTATATTCAGGAGGAAATCACCAAATAAAATACTTGTATATTTCTGCACAACCAAATAGCCACCTGCAAACGCCAGCAATCCCATAAAAATTGCCACAACAACCATTTTTACGCTTACTTTAAAACGACGCTTCATGCGTAGCAGTTCCCGCGTATCCCCTGTAATTCCAGCCAAAAATAACGCCAGAAACAGCGGCATAAGGTAAATTATCAAGCTTAAAATATTTGCCATTATTTTCCCAATAATATCATTTTGATACAAAATATTGATAGAAAAATAAATTATAATGGTAGATATAATAACGCCCATACTGTAGGAATAGAATTTCCTGCTTTCTTCTTTACTCATATTCCCCACCTCTTGTCTTAAATGCCTAACAGACGTTTCACCAGTTTTACGGCTTCTGCCGCATCTTTAGAATAACCATCTGCACCGATTTCTTCTGCATAATCTTCTGTAATTACAGCACCACCAATAATCACTTTGGCATTCACACCTTTTTCTTTTGCGTATTCAATCACATGGCGCATCTCCTGCATTGTGGTGGTCATCAGCGCCGACAAAGCAATCACATCCGCTTTCTCCTGAATGGCAGTTTCTATAATTGTTTCTTTCGGAACGTCCTTTCCAAGGTCAATTACACGATAACCATAATTTTTCAGCATTAATGCTACTAAATTCTTTCCGATATCATGAATATCGCCTTCTACCGTTGCAATTACAATGGTCGGAAGGTTATCATTTTCATTTCCCGACTGCAAATATGGTTCTAAATAATCGATTGCTATTTTCATGGTTTCTGCACTTGCAATCAGCTGTGGCAGAAAATATTTCTGCTTATCGAACAAATCGCCCACCTCATTGATGGCAGGAATCAAAATATCATTCAAAAGCGTTGATGCAACTTCACCTTGTTCTATGGCTTCTTTTGTCTTTGCTACAACCGTCCCTTTATTTCCCTTTAAGACATCTTCGTAAATTAATTCTTTCAGAGTTTTCTCTGTCTTAGAGACTACGGTTTCTGTCTCCTCTTTTTTCAGGCGATTGATGGTATTGATATATTCCATATCCGCATTTTCTTTGTTCATCAAAAGATCCGCAGCATAAGCACATTTTACCAGCATTTCCTGTGATGGATTGGAAATCGCCATGGTAAGACCATTTAAAATTGCCATTGTTAAAAAAGTAGTATTTACAAAACTTCTGTCTGGAAGCCCAAAACTAATATTAGACAATCCACAAATAGTGGCTAACTGCAATTCTTCTTTACAATAACGGATGGTTTCTAAGGTTTCTTTGGCAGCATTTTTGTTGGCACCTACTGTTGCCACAAGACCATCCACTACAATATCTGTATTACGCATACCGGCTTTCATTGCCTCATCGTATATGGTATGGATAATATCTATCTTTTTCTGCAAGTTCTCCGGCAACCCTTCGTCAGACAACGGAAGCAGAATAAACATGGCACCATACTTTGCCGCAATGGGAATCAGTTTTTCAAACTTTTCTCTCTCTAAAGATATGGAATTAATTAATGCACGTCCCGGATATCTGCGCAAAGCCGCCTCAATAACCTCCACATGGCTGGAATCAATTGCAAGCGGAAGATTTGTCGCCATGGTCACTTCTTCGATCACATTTAACATGGTCTGTTTTTCGTCAATACCGCTCATTCCCACATTAATATCTAAAATAGAAGCTCCACATTCTTCCTGTTCTCTGGCAAAATCCAGTACTCTTGTATAATTATTCTCTCGCAGCTCCGCCTGCAAAGCTTTCTTACCGGTAGGATTAATACGTTCTCCTACAATTAAGAATTTTCCGTCTAACTCAATTTTCAGTGCGCGACGTTCTGAGGAAAGAACCCGGAGATTTTTCGCTTCTTTTTCTTCTTTTACATATGTTTTGGTGTATGCATGAAGCTTTTCTATAAATTCCGGTGTAGAGCCACAGCAGCCTCCCACAATATCTGCACCGGCTGCAATCAGTTCTTTCGTATACATCACAAATTCATCTGCACCCATATTGTATTCAGTACTTCCATCCGGTTGCAATTCCGGAAGACCGGCGTTTGGTTTTGCAATCAGCGGAATATCTGTATACTGTGCCATTTCCTTGATAATCGGAATCATTTTATCCGGTCCGGCAGAACAATTAACACCCACAGCTGCAGCGCCAAGACTGCTTAATACTACGGCAGCAGCAGAAGGCTCTGTGCCGAATAAAGTCTTTCCATCATCATTAAACGTCAGGGTTATCATAACCGGCAAATCACAGGTTTCCTTGGCAGCCAGTAATGCAGCCCTGCATTCCTGAAGACTTAACATAGTTTCCACTACCAGCAAATCCACACCGGCTTCCACCAGATAACCTATCTGTTCCTTATATACTTCCACCAGTTCTTCAAAATCCAAAGTTCCCATTGGAGCCAGCTGTTCCCCAGTCATGGTAATATCACCGGCAACATAAGCCTGATCCCCTACTGCCTCTTTAGAAATCCGAACCAGTTCTTTATTCATCTGCTCAATTTTATCCTGAAGTCCATATTCTGCCAGCTTAATCCGATTAGCAGTAAATGTAGGTGCATATACAATGTCACTTCCTGCCTGTACAAATTCCTGCTGTAACCCCTTTAACACCTCAGGATGTTCCAAAATCCATTGTTCCGGACACACGCCTGCCGGCATCCCACGCTTCAACAGATTCGAACCGGTAGCACCGTCCAATAAGACTATTTTCTTCTGAATTAATTGCTTAAACTCTTTGTTTATCATGACTGTTTCCTCGTTTTATCTTCTACTTTTTTAAAATCTGTTCTACCAAATGACCCCGGTTGAATGGAAGCATAAAATAATACCCATCAGCCACCGGTTCTAACTGCCGCATAACCTCTCTTGCAATTTCCACTCCTGCCGCTTCTCCTTCTTCTCTGGTCATTTCCGGCTGAAAACGTGCCAAAACATCATCCGGAACATGAATTCCAAGTATTTCGTTTTTAATAAAAGAAGCATTGCGATAACTGATAAGAGGCATGATTCCACATAATATCTTTGTTTTAGTTTTCTCCTTCACCACACGAATACGTTCAATATCATCCTTTGAAAAAATTGGCTGTGTCAGAAAATACTTCGCTCCTGCCTCAATTTTTCTTTCCATCCGCTTGATTTCCATATCCAGATTCGGACGATTGTAATTTAGGGCTCCTCCAAAACAAATAGGCTCCTCCTTAAAGTGCTCTTTGTTCATTTCATTCACATACTGCATCAGCTTAATGGAATTAAAATCAAACACACCGGAAACATCACTTCTGTTTTCCGCCGGAACCGGATCACCTGTTACAAACAAGAAATTGCGAATTCCGTTTAGATATGCTCCCAGAATTCCTGCACGCATGGCAATTACGTTTTTATCACGACAGGCAATATGAGGCATCACTGGAATTCCAACCTCATTTGACACCTTAATTCCCATCATAATAGAATCCGCTCTTGCCTTTCCCATAGGCGAATCTGCAAAAGTAATCATATCAACGCCCGCCGCTTTCAAAAGATGAGCACAGTCCATAATTTTCTGTGCATTGGCATCATAAGGCGGATCCAACTCTACTGTAATCACTTTTTTTCCTGATTCCATCAATTGGTAAAATTTATTTGTTAAACTTTCTATTTTTTCTATTCTTTTATCGCTTGAAGCCTTAGAAATATCCTTATTTGTAAGTTCTCTGCTGTTTTGGTAATTAATTTTCTGACATACTTTCTTGATATAGGATGGTGTTGTTCCGCAACAGCCTCCTAAAATATTCAATCCCAGTTCAGAAATTTTAACCAAATTTTCTGCAAAATATTCACTGTTTCCTGAATATACCGTTCTATCCTGCAAAAATTCAGGATAGCCGGAATTTGGCATTGCTGTAATAAATTTATCGGTAACTAATCTGGTCTTTTTCAATATTTCATATAAATGAGCAGAGCCAATACCACAGTTAAAGCCAACCGCATCAATTGACTTTTCCTGACTTGCCTCATTGAAAATGCGTTCGGCTCTGATTCCCATTTGTGTATATCCATATTTATTTAAACTAAATTGTACCACTATAAATGCGTTGCTACATTTTTCTTTTATATATTCAGCGAGTATATTTATATATCTAATATCGGCAAATGTTTCAAAGCAGAATATTTCAGCTCCACAATCCAAGAAAGTATCAATCACTTCACAATATTCTTTTTCAATGGCTACTTCGTCTCCAAACGCCATCTGTGGAATCGGTCCAATATCTGCTGCGATATAAACTTCCTCTCCACTTTCTCTGACTGCCTCCACTGCATTTTCATAAGAAGCCTTCACCACAGATTTTACATAAGATATATCCTTTTTTAAAGATACTGTATTCGCCGCAAAACTGTTTGTTCTTAAGAATCTTGCTCCTGATTGGATGTATTCTTTGTGAATCTGCTTTACCAATTCTTTTTCTGTAAGATTTGCTTCCTCCGGTATACTTGTCTGACCATCCGAAAGCTGCTGATAGTACGTTCCAAACGCACCATCAGCCACTATTTTATTTTCTTCTAAATATGCTCTTATATCTTTCATTTATCTAACCTATTTCACTGTAACCCTGATTTTTTTCGATTTTGTTCCACTCTTTACAGTGATAATACAATTCCCCTTTCTTTTGCCTTTTATGACACCCTTTGTGTTGACAGATGCCACCTTTGTGTTGGAAGATTTATATTTTATCCCTTCTGTAGAGTCAGAAGGTGAAATCTTTGCCTTTATTTTTAAAACAGCATTCTTTTTCAAAGTCACCTTTGATTTATTCACGGTAATCTTTTTTGTTTTCACCACATTCTTGGTAACCTTTACCGTGCATACTGCTTTTGCGCCTTTCACTGTTTCTACGGTAATCTTTACTGTGCCTGCCTTTACACCCTTAATTACGCCTTTACTGTTCACCGTTGCAAGTTTTTTATTGGATGAAGTGTAGCTTTTCACAGAATCTCCTTGTTCTACCAAAACTCTGGTAGCCACATTTTTCGTTGTCTTTACACTGTAATTGGACATAGCAAAAGAAACTGTGTAGGGAAGCACCGTTACCTTGCAGGCACTTTCAATCTGTCCTACTTTCGCGTATACCAAAGTACTTCCCGGCGCAAGTCCCGTAATATTTCCCTGAGCATCGATACGGGCAATCGCCGAATTAGCGCTGCGGTAAGTTACAGACTTGTCCACCGTATCTTCCGGCAGAATTTTTGTAACAGAAAGCTGCACCGTGGAATCCTGATGCACCGAAATAATACTGGTATTTAATTGGATACTTTCTGCCTCTGCATCCTTCCATTTTGCATACAATGTAATATCATCTATGGTATCCTTACCAATAAATGTAACCTGCTCTGTCAGTTCTTCATCCAAATACCAGCCTTGAAAACGTTTTGTTTCCACTGTCGGTTCGGGCAAACTTTCAAGCCCTGCACTGTATGTATATTCATATGCCGTATCCTCCGGCAATACTCCTTCGCCTGTTTCATAAAAGATTTTGTACGTATTCGGTGTGAATTTTGCATCAATGCAAATATCACCCACGCTATTTTCATCAATAGATGTAATCTTCTTTTTAAAAGGCTCATCCTTATCTCTCAGATACCAGCCCTCGAATGTGTAACCTCTACGGTAAGCATCATCTAACTTATGTACTCCAACACCTTCATAATATCCCGATGGATTGTTTGCTCCATTAAATCCGTAATTGGTATTATAATCAATTCTATAATCATAATTATACAGACTCCATTTTGCATAAAGCACCACATTTCCACTCATTTCTTTCGAAATGCTGTCTACTTCATTTTGAAAAGCGGCATCCAGATACCATCCTTCAAAATTATGTTCAAATTTTGTTGGTGGCTGCAAAACTGAAACACCTTGTCCAGCTATATAAGAAGATGGATTTTCTTCACCGTTGATACCACCGTCTAATTCATACCGTATGGTAAATACATTACTGCTTTCTCCAGTGCCATTTTCTACCTGTTCACTGCCAACTGCATATGTTACCATACCACTTGTAAATGCAACTGCATTTATCAGCAAAACAGCCCCCGCTATTTTGCAAAATACCTTTCCTGCTTTCCTCATAGGAACCCCTCCATATCTGGTTATATAACTTTATTCTACCATTTTTGTGAAGAAAGGTAAAGAAAAAGATAACGATAGTTTCCTACCGTTATTCTTTCCCTTTCAACTTATCCAATTGCTTATAAATAGGTTTCTCCAGTCCATAATAAGATGCCACGGCAATTAGAATCTGAAGAACCGGCATGATCCAGTACATATAATTAACTGCATATGGTATCTGAAGCCCGAAACTTTTTTCTATTACAGCCACCCACAAAAGAAATGGGAAATTCCATACATATAAACTGTAAGAAATCTTTCCGAGTCCGAAAAGCACTTTATTTCCCACAACCTTGTCCAGTGTATCGTTCACAAAAAGCAGCATTAACAGCGGAACATAGAAAAATACCAAGGTAGGAAGTGCTTTGTCTAAAGTATTGTCTGTATATACCATATCATGACAAAATGTATAGTAGATAATGTAGCTTACAATAAATACAGTACTTGTAATATAAACTTTTTTCTTTGATAAATTTCTAACGAGCCAGGCAGTCAGAACACCCAGAAAGAAGCCTACATAACCTCTGCACATATCATTGTTCAACAACAGTACATTCAAAGCCTTATCGCCCAAAAAGATACCTACAAGTATCGGAACAAACATAATTGTGTATTTCATATTAATTCGTTCTCCAATGCGCACTAACGCATAATACAAAATACAGCAGAAAAAATATACGCTCACATACCACAATGGTCCATTCAGTGTATGAAAATTATTTCCCCACACCTGAACGTTGAGCAAGTTTTCTACAATATATCTTCCTCTTATCTCTGTTCCATACCATACTTCTCCGGTAAGCGCCTGATAGCTTGCCAGCCCAATTACCATTACAATTGTGGATATCACCGTCATCGGAAATAATCGGAATACTCTTTTCTTTATATAGTTATTAAAATCTATCTTTTTTTCAGCGATTTTATCATACTGGAAAAACAACTGAAACCCACTAATCATCAACAACAATTCCATAAATGTATAGGTATTGAACGAAAAATGAGTAACCCCATTCGTAAGGTTGGTGAACCATCCCTCGTTTCCCTGGCACCAGTACTCTCCCGGTGTAAACTGCCAATAATGTCCTAAAGTTACCGCAAATAATACTACAAGACCTTTTAAACTGTCAAAAGATTTTATATACTTTTTATCATTCATAGTTTCTTATCCCTTCTCTTTTCTTCATCATTTGATATTAATTTAACAGCATTTCTGTATCATATATTGTAAGCATACTGTCACCACTTCCTTCCGTATAACCAACACCAAACGTAGCAGATATTACATCTTCTCTGACAGTATAACTTTCACTGTTTCTACATTCCTGGTCTACAACAATAAAACGAATCTGGTTTTCTTCCACCAAACGAACCAATTCTTCTGATGATGTAGCCGAATACATAGCAATTACCTGTTCATCTCTGGCTGCTGTATCATATCCTGCAGACCAGGCAAAATACGGCCAACCATTATAAAGCATAGCGCCTCCTAAAGTCACTCTGTTCACCGTATAAGACGGAGTCAAAAAGATATCTTTTGAATCTGCATTTTCAGCCACCCACTCCGTTACCGGATCATCTAAATCCAATACCACAGAGCGCCCTTCCCCATTTCTCACATAAATGCTGTAAGCATCATAAATACCTGTAGATGTTAAGAAAACAACAAGTACTGCAGCACCAATATATCTTACAATATCCTTTTTCTTTACCATATCCGCAATAAAAGCAGCCACTATGATATCCAGTAACATGCATGACATCATTATGTATTTATGATTTACCGTAGGATCAATCGTCAGCGAAACTGTAAATGCAAAAATAAACGGAGTTGCAAATACAAAAGTCAGATATCTTTTCACACCTTTATAATACATAAATGCCGCCACTACAACTACTGCCAAAATTCCAATTAGCCTTAATATGTATGAGGCAACGCCCCAAATATTCTTTGTTTCCGCAATAAAGCCAAAATAATACTGCGCCGTAATAGAAGATTCTGTCATAAAAATTTTAGACTGTACCATAGATAAAACGCCGGCAATTCCCGCCATAATCACAAAGTCCAGGCGTTTCCTGCTAAGTGCCGCTATAAAAAAGAGCATTACCAAAAGTGCAATCAACGCGGCTCCATTCCAAAAAGCACTTGCCCCGCTTAAAATTCCAATAAACACAGCCACTTTATAATTGTTTATTTTCCATCCATCTGCTGTAAAAAATGTCTGTGTAAAATATTGTTTGAAAGTGTTTTCTTTGTTCTGTGCCATTTCCTGCCACATCTCAAATGTTTCATACAATCTCGGAAGCACCAGTATCAATACCAGTATCATGATTGCCAGACACATCGCCAAATGTCTCTGATTTGCGTATACATTTAAATTCCAAAGCCCCCAGTTTTCATTGGTGGTATATCCTATAAATTCCGTATTTTCCATTAGTTTCTGCCACCAGTTCTCGCCTTCTGCCGTTTCACTTAAAAAAGTAAATAAGCTTGCGGAACTACGGAATGTAAACAATAACGCAGCAAGATAACCAGCAAATCTTTTTCCTGTAATCTTCACTGTCAAAACATACAACAGCATATATACAAACATCATACTGATAATACTCGGTACATTAAATGCATAATCAATCCCCATACCAAGAAATTCCAAATTTCCTACAAGGAACTGGAACATAAAATGATATTTCACATCGATTCCGGCATAATATGGATACCATGTCGGGAAGTTATTTCCGTAGGAGAAGGACCGAATCATACTAAGATGTGGCGAAAAGTCACTGTACACGGTATATCCAATATACATATTTCCATCCTTAACATAAAATGTATAAAACATCAACGCAGTGGTCAGAACAAGACACAAAATCAGAAAAATACACTCTGTTACAATGCATTTCTTGGATTCACATGCAAAAACAGGTTTTTCAATCTTACTCTTTTTCTTTTTCCAAATCAGCAGTCCCACGCCAAGTATGGTATAAAAGACCAGTGCAATGGCATTGGCACCTACTAATGGTGTTCTTGAGTTTTGAAATAAATGTGCCAGAATATACACACTCCAGGTTACCAGTAAAATACCGGTAATTGAAACTGCCGGCACCCATACCAGTGCCGGTGAAACGTAAATTGTCTTTTTGTTAAAGGTTTTGCCGGTTATATGAAAAATTTCCGGCACAACGAAACTGCATACCATATATCCGATAAACAGGCACACAGCCAAATAAATAATTGCTAACATACTTTCTCCCTTCCTCGTACATTAGGATAGGCAGTCCGATGGCTGCCTATCCCTGATTACTATTTAAAATTTTTCTTAACTTTCCACAGGAAACATAATCCATTCTGTTAAAGCTTCCATACCAGAAAATAATATTATCTGAATTTACGCTACTTTCAATGGTATCCCCATTTTTCATCACAAACTCTATATTATAAAGCTCATCCTGATTCACATAATCCTCATATACTTTATCATAAGTTGCATGGGTAAAGCAACTTAATATTGCAGCAATTTCTGTATCTTTAGATATTTTTGCTACATTTCCGCAATGTTCTACAAAAACCATCGTAATATCATCAAACATATTTTCTACAAAATGCTGAATAGAGTTTGTAACCTTCTGCTTTGTTTCCTTCCGAATGTTTGGATTTCTGTATTCTTCCTCCTGACTGGCAAGTACACTTTTCTTTCGGTAAGCCGGTGCCACAAAAAATAGATACAAAATAATTCCGCAAAGCAGTAATGTCAGTCCACCCTGCAGCCAGTATTTTATATTTTCTTCCTTTGCATATTGAATATAATATGCGTCCGACACAATATTATCAAGCTCCATCCTATTGCTTTTACCAAGCTGCTGCTCCAAAAACTCATAATCAAAGCAATCCTCCGGAAGCTTTTTAACCACACCAAAAAGTTGTATTTCCTTTGCTTCCGGCTCCTTTTTCGCCATTCCCACTTCTTCCCGAACATAATCAGAGGTAGGAAGTTTGTCTAATTGTACACTATTATATGTATCAGCAAAAACAGTTATATACTGCTGCTTTTCGTCCCCTTCTGTTCCAATAGGTACAACATAACAATTATACAGTTCGTATGTTCCGTAGCAACACAATGTAGACTTCACGCTCCCCTTTACATACATATTCTTGTGAAGTTTATCCAGTGTCACATTTTCTAATTGTTCTAAATTTTTATAACGCTCTATTTTTTGGCATCCCCAAAGTGCCATAACACTACCTGCCACAACAAACAGAAAAACAAACGCCAGTGCCACACTGGCAGGCTCCCCTTTTGCCAAGCTGATACGCCTTTTCGTTTTTTTATTACTCATGTTTATTCAACACCCTTATCTTTCAAAATCTTTTTAAATTCTTTTCAAATCTTTTTAAATGTTACAAAAATATTAACATTTTTGTAACAAAAAGACAAGTCGTAAATATTACCGAAAAGTGTTGACGAAATTAGTCGATTTTTCACCTTTTTGTATGTTATCTGCTATTTTTATGAACCCTTTGAAACGCCAAAAACCTCCATCAGCCCTTATTTTAAGCCGATGGAGGACTATTTTATATTTCCTGTCGCATATCTTCTCCAACCACATGCACTTTAATTAAATTTGTAGTACCTGATATTCCCAATGGAATTCCGGTAGTAATTACTACCGTATCTCCTGTCTGCACATAACCTGCATTTTTCACAGCCTCCACTGCATGTTCTAACAACAAAAATGTTTCATGTTCTTCTGAAATCAGCAATGGATAGACCCCCCACGACAGACTCAGATGCCGATACACTGTTTCTGATGTGGTACAGCTAATAATCGGAACGCCCGGCCGAAATGTCTCAATTGCTCTGGCTGTTCTCCCTGATTTTGTGACGGCGATAATCGCTTTCGCCTCCAAATCATGGGCCGAAAGGCAGGTAGCTCTTGCAATCACCTGAGTAATATCTAATTTTTCATAATTAAATCTTTTCTGAAAATTTTCCCGGTAGTCAATGGCCTGTTCTGTTCTTTCGATAATCCTCGCCATAGTTTTCACTGCCTCTACAGGATATAAACCTGCTGCTGTTTCTCCCGACAACATAACCGCACTACTGCCATCATAAATAGCATTTGCAACATCTGTTGTTTCCGCCCTGGTTGGTCTTGGATTTTTCATCATAGAATCCAGCATTTGTGTAGCAGTGATAACCTTTTTCCCAGCCTGTACCACTTTCTTTATAATTATTTTTTGAAGAATAGGTACATCTTCGTTTGGTATTTCCACACCCATATCTCCCCTGGCAATCATCACCCCGTCTGCCTGCCCTATAATTTCATCAATATTTTCCACGCCTTCAGAATTTTCAATTTTAGCAATGATTTCAATATGTGGGGCATTACATTCCTGTAAGATTTCTTTTACTGCCAACACATCCTTTGCACTTCTGGTAAAAGATGTGGCAATAAAATCTACTCCCAGTTTCACGCCCAACATAATGTCTTCTCTGTCCTTTTGACTGATAAACGGCATACTTAAATGCGCTCCCGGAATATTTACCCCTTTATGGTCTGATATGACACCATCATTTAAAACTTTACATACAACATCTTCTTCATTTTTCTCCATTACCACCATGGCAATTAGTCCGTCATCTACCAGAATAGTCATCCCCTCCAGCACGTCCAACGGAAATTTCTGATAAGTAACAGACACAATATTTTCTGTTCCTTCCACCTCTCTGGTGGTAAAAGTGAACATTTGTCCGTGTTTTACCATGATTTTTCCATTTTTAAATTTCTTTACACGAATTTCCGGTCCCTTAGTATCTAACAAAGCCGCAACCGACTTTCCGCATTGTTCTGCCACTTCTCTTAATTGCAAATACCGGTCTCTGTGCTGTTCATGTGTTCCGTGGGAAAAATTAAATCTCGCCACATTCATACCGGCTTCAATCATCGCTTTCAGCTTTTCCCGAGAATCCGTGGCCGGTCCTAAAGTACATACAATCTTCGTTTTTTTCACGTCGAATAACCTCCTTTATATAGACAGTATATCTTTTTTATTATGCAGGAGGTTTGCCGGTTTTATTCTATAAATCATGATAAATTTACATAAAAAAGCAGCACCTATTTATAACCTTCTCCAAAAGAGAGTCCATAAATATGTACTGCTTTCACACCACTTATTATCTTTAACTTATATAATTAATTATCAATCTTCTTCCTGGTTTTCTGCAACCTTAGATGCTCTTGCCTTAACTTCTGCTTCCTGAATATCAGCCGGTGTCTGCTCATATCTGACAAATTCATAACTGTATTCGCCGTAACCTCCAGTCATAGAACGAAGCACGGTACAATACCCCTGCAGACTCATCATTGGAATTTCCGCCTCCACAATCTGTTTTCCATCACCTGCAGGTGTCATTCCCATAACGCGTCCTCTCCTTTTATTCAAATCTCCCATAACATCTCCGGTATATTCGTCCGGAACAGTTACTTTCAAAGAAGCAATTGGTTCAAGGAGAATCGGTCCTGCTTCCATAAATCCTTTTTTGAAAGCCTGCATGGCAGCTTTTTTAAAGGCCATTTCGGAAGAATCCACAGAATGATATGAACCATCATAAAGAATTCCTTTCACCCCCACTACCGGATATGCCGCAAGAGGTCCTCTCTGAACACTTTCCTGCATACCTTTTTCCACTGCCGGGAAGAAATTCTTAGGAACAGCACCGCCTACAACCACCTGTTCAAATGCATACGGAATTTCTAAGTCTCCTAACGGTTCAAAACGCATTTTTACATGGCCATACTGTCCATGGCCGCCGGACTGCTTTTTGTATTTTGCTTCCACATCAGACGTCTTCTTAATCGTTTCACGAAATGCAATCTTTGGTTTAGACAACTCAATTTCTACCTTATATTCATTTAGTAATCTGTTACATACGATTTCTAAATGCTGATCACCCATTCCATAAAGAAGCATTTGACCATTTTCCATGTCATTCACAGATTTTAGTGTCAAATCTTCATGCATCATCTTCTGTAATGCTTGCGCCGCTTTATCAATCTCCGCTTTGTTTTTTACCTTATATCTCATATAAGTATATGGTTTAGAGATTTCTGTTTTTCCATACTGAATTGTGGTTGCTTTAGTAGACAAGGTATTTCCGGTGCGGGCTGCCGTAAGTTTTGCGATAGCACCAATATCACCGGCATGTAGTTCTGGAACTTCAATAGGCTTATTTCCTCGAAGCACATAAATCTTGCCTAATTTTTCCTCCATATCCTTTTCCCTGTTATAAATCACATCCCCCGATTTTAAAACACCAGAGCATACCTTAATCAAAGAATATTTTCCGATAAACGGATCCACAAGAGTTTTAAAAATATATGCTGATTTTGCTTTTGAAAAATCATAATTAGCTTCAAAAATCTCATTGGTTTTTAAATTCACACCGGCAATTTCCTGATTTTCAGGACTCGGCATATATTTTACAATATCATCCAACAAGGTATAAATACCCTGACACAATAGATTAGAGCCCATGGAAATTGGTACAATACTGCCATCGTTTACATTTGCACGAAGGGCTGCACGAATTTCGGCTTCCGAAAAGGTATCCCCGTTAAAATAGCGCTCCATCATTTCTTCACTTGTTTCTGCAACAGCCTCCATTAACGTATCCCGGTGAATTTCCAAATTTGCTTTACTGTACTCTGGAATCTCGCATTCCTCTACTTCTTTTCCAACCCAACGATTACCCGTCTGGCTGATAACGTTAATGTAACCTACAAACTTCTCATTTTCTCTGATTGGCAGATGGAATGGTGCAATCTTCTTTCCATACAAAGCAGTAAGGTCTTCCACTACTTGCCGGTAAGAAGCATTATCAATATCCATATGCGAAACAAAAAACATACGTGGCAATTTGTATTTTTCGCACAATTCCCAGGCTTTTTTTGTTCCCACTTCAATTCCTGCTTTTCCATTGACAACAATAATCGCTGCATCTGCCGCTGATACTGCTTCTTCTACTTCCCCCACAAAGTCAAAGTATCCCGGTGCATCAAGAACATTAATTTTCACCCCATCCCATTCAATGGGTACTAAGGATGTGCTGATAGAAAACTGCCTGTTCTGTTCTTCTTTTCCAAAGTCACTGATAGTATTTTTATCAGCTATTTTTCCCATTCTGGAGGTAACTCCTCCAAGATATGCCATAGCCTCCACTAAACTGGTTTTGCCACAGCCCCCATGACCTAAAAGTACAATGTTACGAATTTTGTCCGTTGTGTAAACATTCATGTAATACCCCTCCCACATTATTATTTTATAAGCCCTTATTATACTATGCATTTTTTCATCGGGCTTTTCATAGTTGCGCCATTTATGTGCATATTATCTAATTTTTATGTGTGTTTTCGCAACCGTTATGTGTATTTTACTATATTTCGAATCTCTTTTCAATGTTTTTTGGTGAATTTTCACATATTTTTCTTGAATTGATGAAATATAAAACGATGGAAAACTTATTAATTCTTCAGGAGCGGAAATCTACATTCCAAATTTATGTAGACACCACGTAGACATGAAAGAATTTTTAATAGACTTTTATAAAAACTATTTTCCCCCAACTCTTGACAAAGAGCCAAAAAAGAGGACTATCAGATTTCTCTGAAAGTCCTCAAAGTATTGATTTTACTGTGTTTTTTCTTAGAACTTACCAGCCTTAGCTGCTTCCTCAACGCTAACTGCTACTGCTACAGTAGCACCTACCATTGGGTTGTTACCCATACCGATAAGACCCATCATTTCAACGTGAGCCGGTACAGAGGAAGAACCTGCAAACTGTGCATCAGAGTGCATACGTCCCATAGTATCTGTCATACCATAAGAAGCAGGACCTGCTGCCATGTTATCTGGGTGAAGTGTACGTCCTGTACCACCACCAGATGCTACTGAGAAGTATTTCTTACCCTGTTCGATACATTCTTTTTTGTATGTACCTGCAACTGGATGCTGGAAACGTGTTGGGTTTGTAGAGTTACCTGTGATAGATACGTCTACTTTTTCTTTGTGCATGATAGCAACACCTTCTGTTACATCATTTGCACCGTAACAGTTAACTTTAGCACGAAGTCCGTCAGAATATGCTTTTCTGGAGATTTCTTTTACTTCACCTGTGCTGTAATCCATTTCAGTTTCAACAAAAGTAAATCCATTGATTCTGGAAATAATCTGTGCAGCATCTTTTCCAAGACCATTTAAGATAACTCTTAAAGGTTTTTTACGTACTTTGTTCGCTTTTTCAGCAATACCGATAGCACCTTCTGCTGCTGCGAAAGATTCATGACCTGCTAAGAATGCGAAACAATCTGTTTCTTCTTCCAATAACATTTTTCCTAAGTTACCATGTCCTAAACCAACCTTTCTCTGGTCAGCTACTGAACCTGGAATACAGAAAGCCTGAAGACCTTCACCGATAGCTGCTGCAGCATCTGCTGCTCTCTTACAGCCTTTCTTAATTGCAATAGCAGCACCTACTGTATATGCCCACTTTGCATTTTCAAAACAGATTGGCTGAATACCTTCTACCTGCTTGTATACATCTAAACCAGCTGCTTTTGTAATTTCAGCTGCTTCTTCAATAGAACCAATACCATACTGTTTTAATACAGCATTGATCTGGTCAATTCTTCTTTCATATGATTCAAATAAAGCCATTTTCTATTACCTCCTGTATTATTCGTTACGTGGATCGATTACTTTTACAGCATCTGCTACACGACCATACTGTCCCTGAGCTTTTTCGAATGCAGTGTTTGCATCATCACCAGCTTTGATGAAGTCCATCATCTTACCAAAGTTTACAAACTTATAACCGATGATTTCATCATCTTCGTTTAATGCAATACCTGTAACATAACCATCTGTCATTTCAAGGTAACGAGGTCCTTTTGCAAGAGTACCATACATTGTACCAACCTGAGAACGTAATCCCTTACCTAAATCTTCAAGACCTGCACCAATTGGAAGACCACCTTCTGAAAATGCAGACTGTGTTCTACCATATACGATCTGTAAGAATAATTCTCTCATAGCTGTATTGATAGCATCACAAACTAAGTCTGTGTTTAATGCTTCTAAAAGAGTTCTACCTGGTAAGATTTCAGAAGCCATAGCTGCAGAATGTGTCATACCTGAGCATCCTACAGTTTCAACTAATGCTTCCTGAATAACACCTTCTTTAACATTCAGTGTTAACTTACATGTACCCTGCTGTGGAGCACACCAGCCAATACCGTGTGTTAAACCGGAAATATCTTTAATTTCTTTTGCTTTCACCCATTTTCCTTCTTCTGGAATAGGTGCTGCACCATGCTGTCCACCTGTTGCTGCTACTGGACACATTTTCTCAACTTCATGTGAATAGATCATTTTAAAACTCCTTCCATTCTGTGTATTTACTTTGAGCCTGAAACTCTTTATTGAAAAATTTTCGCCATCCCTTGACAAAAATTTATCATCGTACAAGTTCTATTTTCTCATAAACTCGAAAAATAGTCTAGTCATTTTTCATAAAAATTTGATATAATTTGTTTTAATCTGCTGTTTTTTATTCCGCATAATCCATTCTGTCAAAAAGAATGGAAGATATCAATGCCATAACAAGTGCAATCACAAGTAAAACTATATTCATTCCAACCATAACTGGAAGCATGTGAGTAAATCCGGTAATGAAGCCTCCAAAAACCCCTCCGAAAACGGCTGCCGTAATAAGCACCCCCTCAAACAGAAGTTTTATAAGTGAATAAATAAATCCTATGGCGTTTTTACCTGAAATAAACCTTGCCAGAAGTTCTGTATAAATCTTACCTGCATTTAGGAGAATACACAACAAAATGGTTAAAATGATGTACACAGGTTCTAATCCCATACCAATAGCCGCCGGTATTGTAATCAAAATTCCGTCGCAAGCTGCCCTGATGTGTTCCACCAAAGTTGCATACCAGAGTTTTTTTATTGCATTATCCGGTATTAAAAAGGTGAGGGGCTGTTCCAGTTCTTTTGCCCATTTTGTACGGTAACCTGACGTTAAAAAAGCAATATATGCCATAGCACCAGGCAAAATCAAGCACTTAAAATCCTGCAATTCCGCAAACTCAGGAATCACTTTTGCTCCAATTCCAATTGCAATTCCCAATATCAAATACAAAACACTCATGAAACCAAAAATGAAAAATCGGTTCTTTTTGTATTCCAACAATTGTCTATAGAAAATGGCCTTGGCACCTGTTCCCTTATATTTAATAGTATTCTGCAAATATTTCTTTTTCTTTCCTACTACTACCGCTTCGCCCTTTTTACTCTTTTTCATGGCTTCCTCATAATCATCGGCAAATTTCATGGCATCTTCATAATATTCCCCTTTACATCTCATCCTTCTTGCTACAATAAGTAACGCCACTGCTGTCATCAGATATAAAATACTTCCGATAACATTTACCACAGTTGCCTTTGAAAATAACATAAAAATAAATGCCATCTCCCAGCCAATCAGCGGAATCATTTGAAAGAACGGATTTTCCATAATTTTCCTTGCACTAAGCACTTTCAAATCATGTGTCAAAATATATATAGCCAAACTGAGCATAAGCAATGCAAGAATCACATAAATTACTATTGAAATCAGCTTGCGTTGACCTCTACTCAGAGTTTCACTGATATAGAGAATAAGAACCAGTGACGTTTCCAGTACCTGTTTTACCCCAACAGTAAATAAGAAATACAAAAGCATTTTCCAAAACGGAATATGAAATATAACGATTCCTGCTAAAAATCCAAAAACACTAAATAAAATATCCGCCCATGCAGTTCGCACTTTAGCAAACAACATGATTAACTTCGGTGACAACGGTGCAGTAAAAAGAAAATTCACATCACACTTTTTAAAAGCAATGCCTTTTCTTCTTGCATAAGTTGCCAGATTTAGCGGCGTATACATTATTACAAAGAACCCAAAAATCGGGGCAATATCACCAGATTTAAGGTTCATATCACTTGCCATCATTGCAAAGCTTCCTAAAATTAATACAAAATACGCACCAAAAAAAAGAACTGCCAAAAGATTCGCCGGCTTTCGTAACGACATTTTCAATTGGTTTTTAAAAGTAGTACGCCAAAGATATATCATCGATTTCATTCTTCGTCACCACCTGTCATACCAAAGAAAATCTGTTCAATATCCTTATCGCCCGCCTCTTCTCTTGCAAACGTGCCCATAATATTTCCATGGTTCATAATAAACAAATCGTCCCAAAGTTCCGTCACCATTTCCAGCATATGAGTACTCAAAAGAATCGTTGTTCCATCTTCCTTCAACTGCAAAAGTTTTTCCTTCAATACTTTAATGGCTTTTGGATCAAGTCCCACCATTGGCTCATCCAAGAGAATAACAGAAGGTTTTGTTAATAAACCACAGCAAATACTCACTTTCTGCATCATTCCCTTAGATAACTCATTTCCGAATTTATCCTGTTTATCAGTTAATTCAAACAATTCCATCAATTCGTCCGCATACTGATATGCTTCTTCCGACAAACCGTATGCCTTTATAGTAAATTCTAAGTGTTCCTTAATGGTAAGGGCATCATACATTGCCGGCAATTCCGGCACATAAGAAAAAATTCTTTTTGCCTCCAATGCTCTGGCATCAAACCCATTAATTTTTATCTCGCCGCTATATTTCACTAGCCCCGCGATACTTTTAATTATTGTAGATTTTCCTGCTCCATTAGGACCTAACAAAATTCCAACGCGTCCTTGTTCAACCGTAAAACTGGCATTATCTACCGCCAGCGTTTTATGATACTTTTTCGTTACATTTCTAATCTCTAACATTTTATACTCCTCTTTTTTTCTTTCTTCTATTTATGTAAAATTAATTCTCATAACACTACTTATTTACTGCCAATCCATGTATTAAGGTATCCATCATACATTTTGGGCTGTTTTTTCGTCTTTACATAATAAGCAGCATTTTCTCCTGCCTCTTTTCCTATCATGTTGAGGGCTGTCTGATTCAGGTGTATCCCTTCTTCATTATAATAACTTTGCGGTAAACTTGCAGCTTTTACAGATACAAGCACAAAATTGGAATTATCTAAAGCCAGTTTTGTCTGAGCCCTGATAATCTCATCAAATAGATTTGCTTCTGTTTTTGATGGATATTCACTGCCAAAATATCTTCCAATACGAATCACAAAAAAGCGTTCTGTTTTACAATTTTTTCTGAAATACTGTTCAATGTCTTTTGTATTGGAAATGTAAGTATTTCCATCTACATAATAGACACCTTCTGCTTCCCCCTGAAGCCACACTACATACCTGTGACGTATTTTAACATTTCGTTTTTTCAAATAAGCCGCTACTTTTTTATATCTTTTTGCTGTTTCTGAACATAAACTATTCTTCCAAAAAAATGTGGACGAACCTATTCTGGTAGCAGATAATGCAACCACCGGAACTTTCGTTTTTTTATAATAGGCATTCACAAAACTACTGACCAGCGAGCCCCGTTTATAACCGGAATCATTTAAATTTCCACTATTTTCATTTTTACCAAAAGGCTCTGTGATGTTTTTTAGACATTTCGGTGCTGTAACACTGCGATATTCATAACCGGCTCCCGGAATCACCGTTGGCGCAAGAGCAGCATTTCCTCCACCACTCATATTGCTTTGACCGGCGAATATGATTAAATCTACTTCATCCTTAACATAAACCTTAATCTGATACTGCTTCTTCCCACGCTTTGCGGTAATTATTGTAGAACCTTTTTTCACCGCAGTCACCTTTCCTTTTGAGTTCACAGATGCTATCCGTTTATTCTTAGACGACCACTGATACTTTTGAGGATTCACATTATTTCCTAAGGAAATTGTCTTTTTATCCCCCCGCAGCAAATACACGTTCTGACAGGATGATGTTTTCGCATATACTGTCTGGGTAGTTAACAAACATATAAAAAAAATCCCTGTACATATCATAACTGTTTTTGTAAATCTCTGTAAAAAGTAGTTTTTCCATTCTCGTTTCATGTAAATTCCCCCTTTTACAATCTTCGATAATTTTCCTTTCGGAACAAGCATTCTGCTTCTGCCTTTTTTACCTGTGCAAGCATCAAATCCTTGTCTTCATTTAATGTTCCCTTCAGCATTACATAATTAGAAGCATGATTAGAACGGAATATAGTTCCTTCCGAGTCTGTGTGTTCCAGAAACAGCCTCATTTCTTCCATTAGCTCTTCCGGCTGCAGCAATTCCATTTCTCCACTCTTTATTTTTTCATACAAAACTGCATTCTCATCAATCATTAAGGTAAGAAAGCCCAAATATTCCGGTTTGATTTCTGATATCAAATGTGCCGAATTTATGGCATGTTCTTTTAGAAATCGTATGTTTTTGCGGCATAGGCGATATCCTGCTTAATTTCCTCTACACTTCGTATCCGAAATTTTTTATCCTTATACATGGTGCAAAATGTGCATTGGTTGTGTGCGCATCCTATCGTTGCCTGAACAATCAGACTGCGTGCCTCACTGGGTGGTCGCCAAATAGTACCTTCGTAATGTATCATGAATGGTTTCCTTCCTATTAATTTTAATCTACTATCTTACTGGCAATTTCTCCCTGCTTTTTATAAATGGAATACGCCGGAATCACTCCGCGAACCATGGAAGTTGGATAAATATTGCTGTTTTTTCCAATGACAGTTCCAGGATTCAATACACTGTTACAACCTACTTCTACTTCATCTCCAAGCATAGCGCCAAATTTCTTTAACCCTGTTTCGTAATTTTTATCTTTGTCTTTTACTACGACCAATGTTTTATCCGATTTTACGTTGGAGGTGATAGAGCCTGCTCCCATATGGGATTTAAAGCCAAGAATGGAATCCCCCACATAATTATAGTGTGGTACCTGAACCTTGTTAAATAGAATAACATTTTTTAACTCTGTGGAATTTCCAACCACTGCCCCTTCTCCCACAATAGCATTTCCGCGAATAAATGCACAGTGTCTGATTTCTGCTCCTTTGCAGATAATGGTATTTTCACCAATAAAAGCTGTTGGTGCTACCGTTGCCTCTTTGGAAATCCAGATGTTTTCTCCTCTTTTTTCGTACTCGTCTTCAGAAAGACTGCTTCCCAACTCTTTAATGAATCCACCAATTTCAGGAAGTGCTTCCCAAGGATATGTGAATTTACTCAAAAACTCACCAGCAATGCTTTCTTTTAAATTATACATTTCTTCTATTGTAATATTTTCCATAATCTAATCCTCACTCTTTCTTATTTTTTATAAAATACTGCTGCCTTGTCAAAATATCCTCTTAAGGAATACTGGTTGTTTAATCCCAACACACCATTGGTTCTACTGATAATAAAGTTTGACAGCTTAGTCATATATTCTTCCGGAGTAATACTGCCTTCTGCTACATAGGTAAGTCCCTTTTCCCAGCTTGCAGTAAGTTCCGGGTTTAATAAAGATTTTATGGATGCATTCACCACATCATAAATCATTTCTCCCAATAATGTAGGTGTGATTACCTGTGTTTTCTTGTTCAGAGACAGATATTTATTGTTAATCAATTTTTTCAAGATTTCTGCTCTTGTAGCACTGGTACCGATTCCACTTCCTTTTATCTGGGCACGAAGTTCTTCATCTTCAATAAGCTGTCCGGCATTTTCCATGGCAAGAATAATGGAACCGGAATTGTAACGTTTTGGAGGTGAAGTTTCCCCTTCTTTTAAGAAAAATTCCTGCACCGCCAAAAGCGTACCCTTTTTTAAATTTTGCACCAGTTCAATGAGAGAAGCATTTTTGCTTTGGGATTCTAACTCATCCGCCGCTTCTTCTCCTTCTTTCTTCTGCTGATTTTCTGTCGTTTTTTCAGAATGCTGATATTCCATCACTTTTAAATATCCAGGCTCTAACAATACCTTAAAATTTGCAAAAAACCTTTCGTCCTTTACCTTTAAGGTTAACCCTACCTTCTGATAAACTGCTGCCGGAAGGAAAATGCTGATAAACCTTTTTACAATGGTAATGTAAACCCCGTAAGAAGTTTTGTTTAAAGTAGATAAAGCATTTAACCCCTGACCGGTTGGAATAATAGCATAATGGTCTGTAATCTGCTTGTCATTTACATATCTGGTTTTAGCAAGATTTTTGTATGTTCCATTGGCGGCAATCTCACTTACAAAAGGAGATACCACGGATAAGTTTCTAAGACCATTTAAATTTTTATGTATTTCCTTTGCCACTGCGCTGGAAAGTACTCTGGCATCGGTTCTAGGATACGTTACCAGCTTCTTTTCATATAAATCCTGAACCACCTTTAAGGTTTCATCCGGACTGATTTTAAACAGCTTAGAACATTCATTCTGAAGTTCTGCCAGATTAAATAATAGTGGCGGATTCTTCTTCTCCTTCTTTTTTTCCACCGCTTCTACCATAGCTTCTACAGGAGGTTCTGCTGAAAGTGCTTCGATTAACTCTTTTGCTGTCTTTTCTTCCTTGAAGCCATTTTCTTTGTATAGATAAGGGGAAGCATAATACTTACTGCCTTCCACTGCCTTCCACTCTGCTTCTATTATATTATCTTCGTGGGCAGCTTTCAATAGTACTCTGTAAAAAGGAGTTTTTACAAATTCCCTGATTTCCCGTTCTCTGCGCACCACCATCCCCTGAACACAAGTCATAACACGGCCTACAGATACTACGGAATACTTTTCCCCTAAATAATTGGCAATGGTATTTCCATATTTTAAAGTCAAAAGTCTGGAAAAATTAATTCCCATCAGATAGTCCTCTTTCGCCCTTAAGTAAGCCGCTTCTGATAAATTATCGTATTTTGACAAATCTTTTGCTTCCTTGATTCCTCGCAAGATTTCTTCTTCTGTCTGGGAATCAATCCATACTCTTTTTCTTTCCTTGCCTTCTACACGAGCCTCCTGTTCTACCAGTCGGTAAATATACTCTCCTTCCCGCCCGGAGTCGGTACACACATAAATACAGTCCACATCTTCACGATTAAGCAGCCCACTTACTATATTAAATTGTTTTTGAACGGATTTTATTACTTCATACTTAAATTTTTCCGGAATAAAAGGGAGCGTAGATAAACTCCATTTTTTCAATTTTTCATCATACGCCTCCGGATAACTCATGGTAACTAAATGTCCCACGCACCAGGTTACAATCGCGTTATCCGCTTCTAAGTACCCGTCCCCACGTCTTGTATTTAAGTGTAGCGCCTTGGCAAACTCCTGGGCTACACTTGGTTTTTCTGCTATATATAATGATTTTGACATTTAATTTCCTCACATCTTTTTAATTGTTTCTAATTTATCTAGCGTAAACACAATTTCTGATTTTCCATTAGAATCCTCATAAGCACTGCAATATGTTTCAAAACCTATTGTATTTTGTTTCGTATTCTCGTCAACTTTTAGATTTTCTATATTTTTAATATGAGATGATATTTTTTCTTTTTTATATTCTTTATGACTGTGTCCGCAGAGATAAGATGCAAAATCTAAATCTATAATCGCTTTCAAGGTTTCATACAGGCATTTCATTGGCAAAGAGCCATAGTTAAATAGCCATAGCCCTTCATTTAAAGCATCACCGGCGATTAATATCTTTTCTTCCGGTACGATAAAACCAACCGAACCTTTTGTATGTCCAGCCAAAGATACAACTTCAATATGAATGTTACCCAAATCAATTTGCTCACCTATTCGCAGTTCTTCCAAAGTATATGTTGCCTGCTTTTCTTCAAAATGTTTTATTACATCCCATTCTTCCCTCACAGCCCACACTTTGTCAAACCAGTGGTTTCCTCCAATATGGTCAGGATGCCCATGGCTGTTAATTACCATATATGGTGTAGTAATATTCCTTTCTACAAATGTTTTCAAATTACGATGCCCATAGCCTGTATCAATCAATACCGCCATTTCACTTCCTTTTATAAGAGTACAATAAACACCATGTTCTTCTGCAATTTGCCAAATATTATTTCGAATCTCTATATATTCATAAGAATTATTCATACAAGCTGATTCATCAATCTGCCGTATTTTTAACCAAGCCTGTTCTGCTCCCACTGACTTTAAATCTTCTTCGGTCATAATTCCCACTTGCTTCAGCTGTTCTTCTACTACTTTTCCAATGTTAGGTAATTTTGATAATTCGCCCACAATGCATCTCCTCCATATTTATTCTTAAAATTTGATCTGCCCTGTTCCTTGTTTTCATACATATTTTTATCTGATATTTTGTATAAATCCCATAAAGAGCAGGTATCTAAGCCCTCCTGATTAGAACAGTACCCATAAGCTGCTGAAATGCTGTAGTCCCGCTGCTTTTTCTCATTCCATTTCTTAATTCTTTTTTGAAGGTTTTCTAACGTTTTCTCCACATATTCTTTCCGGTTGTTGTCCAACACCACAATAAATTCATCACCGCCCATACGTCCCACAAAACCATCTTTTCTATAATTTTCCTTTAAAATTCCTGCAAACTCCACCAAAAGTTCATCTCCTACGCTGTGCCCATACTTGTCATTAACCTCCTTAAAATGATTCAGGTCAAAATTAATCACTGTAGTAGGCATATGTACATCTCTCTCCTGAAACACTTTTTCACACATAGCCCTGTTATTAACATTGGTAAGTGCATCTGTATACGCGATCTGAATCAATGTCTGTTTTTCTACATTTTTATAAAAGACCTGTACCAATCGGTATACATAGCTGGCAAGCATGGTAATGACAAATATCAACACTCCCACCGGAAGAATACTGTTTGAAATATTTATATGCTTAGGACGGAAATATTTGTCCACATTAAACCGCACCATATCCACAAGCAAAAACAGCACCATAATTCCCAGACCATACAATATCATACGGTCAGACTGGTTTTTCTGCTTTTTCAGACTCACCAGATTAGATAACGTGGTCAGCACAATAGTTAAGAAGCCCAGACAGTGGAACAGCGTTAATACCTTTGAAAAATGGTATGTGGTGTACAAATTCAAAAAGACGGTTATCACATCAAACAAAAACATTATCCCGGCTAAAATCAGCACCGCTGTCTTTGTCCTTTTATCATCCTGCGCCTCGTACACAAACATAAGCATGGCAACAGGTGCAAAATACAGGGACAGATATTCTAAATATGCCATGGTGTTCAGATTTCTGCAGAACAACTGAAGTACAGAAAAATTGCTAAGTATCCACACTGCAACCACCATGGAAAACAGAGAAATCCAGAACAACATCCTATATTCTCTCTCTGACTTTCCTATAAACAATATCAACAGTGCCAAAATCATTCCAAAAGTAAATAGAAATGTTCCAATCAATACTTCTGCAATATTGTTCAGCAAGAAATTGCGGATAATAAAGTAAGACTGTTCTACCGATATCTCTGCCATAGAGGAAAAAGCGTTATCCTCCGTCACATCCAGACAGATACTAAGCCTTTTTCCGGCATAATCCTCAGGCAGTGGAATACGAAAATACCCGCTTCCCACCATTTTCCCCTGCTGATAAAGTTCCTCGCCATATTGATAGATAACTTCTTCATCCAAGGTCACCAAAATCATGGAATGATATGTCTTAAACTGCAAAATAGGATGAGACATTTTATAATCTGGCAACGTGGTACTAAAAATCACCTGATCCCCTTTGTTGGTCACCGGAAAAAACGCATCTTTTAGTGTATGCTCTTCTAATTCTTCACCTCTTACTGTAATATCCCACCCATCCTGAATTACCTCTCTGTCATACTGTATGTTTTCTCCAATCTCTGTCCTGACAAACAGATAAAATTGTGCCAGCAGACAGATAAGTATTACGTTTACTACGATTTTTTTTGCTTTCTTCATATAGCATCCCCCTATTTTCTTTACATATGTCCGTCTTTCCATACAAGTATTGTACCATATTTCATTTTATTATTGAATTTTTTATTTATGTGGTTCTCAAAGCGCAAAAGCACCCCCAGCTTTGAAATGTTCCCGTTCAACCGGCATAAGACATTTCATCACAGGGAGTGCTACTGTTTTTACTTTATTCGGTTTTATTTTGTTTTACTGCTTACAAATTTAAACGGCCATGCCAGTAAAAAGGCTCCACCTACAATATTTCCCAATGTTACAAACACAAAACTCATAATCAGTTCTTTTACCGGAAGTCCTCCCAGTAAAAAACCTGCAATGGTAAAGGTTCCCATATTGGCAATACAGTGTTCAAAACCCGCAATGACAAAGGCTGTAATTACGCAGAACATTACCACAAGTTTACCGATTTCTGTTTCCATCTTTTTGCCCACGAATACTGCAAGACATACCAGATAATTACACAGAATACCTCTAATAAAAAATGTAAGAGGATCTAATTCTAATTTTCCCGGAATGATAGCGGCATAATAATCTGTAAGAATTCCTTTTGCACACCCGCTCATTACTACCAGACCACCAAGAACAAATGCTCCGATAAAGTTTCCTATATAACTGTATACCCATACTTTCAAAGCATTTCCCCAGGTCACTTTCTTGTTATACACCCCCATCGCCATTGTCATGTTGTTTCCGGTAAATAATTCACCGCCAACAAACACAATTAAAACAATCGCAATGGAAAACAGAAGAGCACCAAGGAATTTACCTACTTCCGGTGATTTCTGATAAAATACTGCTGCTGTTACATTTGACAGTACGGTAGCAACCACGATAAAAAATCCTGCAATAACTGCCCCCATAAAGTACTGGAGCGGTGAATTCTTTGCCTTATCGTATTTAGAAACCGCTGCACTTGCAAATGCATCTAATTCTTTATCGTACATAATTGTAATTTCCTCCGTAGATTATTTCGGCTGGATGTAACCCTGTGCTTTTAATAATTCTGCACAAAGAACCGCTCCGCCTGCTGCACCTCTTACTGTATTGTGAGATAAACCTACGAATTTATAATCGTATACTGTATCTTCGCGAAGACGTCCTACAGATACGCCCATTCCATTTTCGTAATCCACATCTAAAGTAACCTGTGGACGATTATCTTCTTCTAAATACTGAATAAACTGCTTTGGTGCACTTGGAAGCTCTAATTCCTGTGGAAGTCCACTAAATTCTACCATAGCCTTGATTAATTCTTCCTTAGAAGGTTTCTTTTCAAATTTTACGAATACTGCTGCTGTATGTCCGTTTAAAACCGGAACACGGATACACTGGGATGTGATTACAGGTCCGTCTGCTTTAACGATTTCTCCGTTTTCAATCTTACCCCACAGTCTTAATGGTTCCTGTTCGCTCTTTTCTTCTTCTCCACCGATGAATGGGATAATATTTCCTTCCATTTCAGGCCAGTCTTTAAATGTTTTTCCGGCACCGGAAATTGCCTGATATGTAGTAACTACTACTTCTTTTACGCCGAATTTCTTCCACGCTGTAAGAATCGGTGCATAACTCTGGATAGAACAGTTTGGTTTTACAGCAACGAATCCTCTCTTTGTTCCAAGACGTTTTCTCTGGGATTCGATTACTTCAAAATGTTCCGGATTGATTTCAGGTACTACCATTGGCACATCCGGTGTCCATCTGTGTGCACTGTTATTAGAAACAACCGGTGTTTCTGTCTTAGCATAAGCTTCTTCGATTGCCTTAATTTCGTCTTTTGACATATCTACAGCACTGAATACGAAATCTACTTCTGAAGCAACTTTTTCTACTTCATTTACGTTCATGACAACTAATTTCTTCACTGCCTCCGGCATTGGTGTTGTCATTTTCCATCTATCTCCTACGGCATCTTCGTATGTCTTTCCTGCACTTCTTGGGCTGGCAGCAACTGTTGTTACCTCAAACCAAGGATGGTTTTCTAATAATGCAATAAAACGCTGACCTACCATACCGGTAGCTCCAAGGATACCTACTTTTAATTTCTGACTCATTGTTCATTTCTCCTCAATTTTCAAAATTTAACTAATAACTAAAATTTGGGAAAACATTTCTTTTGTTTTGTTCGCGTGTCGCGTACACTTGTTTTCCTTCTAAAGTATACTATACCATTTTCACAGAAATTGCAACCTTTATTTATCTATTTTTACAAATTATTAAAATTAGTACAAAAATTTCTTATATTCTGCAATTACCTGCTTCATAGCTTCCTGTGATGGCGCACCGATGGTCATTCTCTTTTCCACACAAGTCTCTAAACTGATAGCATCATAAATATCTTCTTCAAACACTTCTGAAATTTCTTTGTATTCATCCAAAGTCATATCCAATAAAGATTTATTGTTGTCGATACAATAAAGAACCAGTCTTCCTACAATGCCATGGGCATCACGGAATGGTACTCCGTGATTTACCAAATAATCCGCTGCATCTGTAGCATTGGTAAATCCATTCATCGCAGAAGCTGCCATTCTCTCTCTATTAAATTTCATGGTTGATACCATACCTGTGAATAACGCAAGACATCCCTTTACCGTATCCATAGCATCAAAAGTCAACTCTTTATCTTCCTGCATGTCCTTATTGTAAGCCAGCGGAATTCCTTTCATTGTAGTAAGGATGGACATTAACGCACCATAAACACGTCCTGTCTTTCCACGTACCAATTCTGCAATATCAGGATTTTTCTTCTGAGGCATAATACTGCTTCCTGTGCTGTAAGCATCGTCCATTTCCACAAACTGGTATTCATTACTGTTCCATATAATGATTTCTTCGCAGAAACGGCTTAAATGCATCATGACAGTGGATGCAGCTGATAAAAATTCAATGACATAATCTCTATCTGACACAGAATCCATACTGTTCATAGTAGCACCGGTAAAATCCAGAAGCTTTGCTGTATATTCTCTATCCAATGGATAAGTAGTACCTGCTAACGCACCGGAACCTAATGGACAGAAATTCATACGCTTTACAATGTCTTCCATTCTGGATAAATCTCTTTTAAACATTTCGAAGTATGCCCCAAAATGATGTGCCAGAGTAATTGGCTGTGCCTTCTGCAAATGTGTAAAACCAGGCATGTAAGTATCTGTATTTTCTTCCATGATTTTCAAAAGAACCTTCAATAAATTCTTAAGTAACTCCTGAATTTCCAAGATTTCATCTCTGGTATATAATTTCATATCAAGAGCCACCTGGTCATTTCGGCTTCTTCCGGTATGCAATTTCTTTCCTGCATCGCCAATACGGTCAATAAGATTCGCTTCCACAAAACTATGAATGTCTTCATATTCTTCGGTAATTTCCAAAGTTCCATTTTCTACATCCTGCAAAATTCCATTTAACCCATCGATAATCTGTTTCTTTTCGTCTTCCGTCAGGATTCCCTGTTTTGCAAGCATGGTAACATGTGCAATGCTGCCTCTGATATCCTGACGATAGAACTTACAGTCAAATGTAATCGATGCATTAAAGTTATATACTAATTTATCTGTTTCCTTTGTGAAGCGTCCGCCCCATAATTGTGCCATATCTATTACCTCGTTTCTCTTTCTTTTCACTTCTGTGTGTCACAGAGTGACTCGTTTCATAATTTACTCGCTCATAAGTGTATCATTTCTGTCTGATTTTGTCCAGCCACCAAAGAAAATCACAAGCCCAAACCTTTGCTTGGTTTGGGCTTGCGATTTACTGCTTTATTCATTTACTTGTTTCTGCAATAAGATACTCTGATCTAAATTTTGCGGAATTTCTTCATATGTGTTCATACTTTCATCAACCCATGTTCCCTCTGGCAATTGTGTAGAAGAATCACCTGTTTTTTTCGGAGTATAAATGCATTCTAAAAGCTCACATTCTCCGAACATTTCATTCCTATCTACTATAGCTATTTCATTTGCAAATACATCATTAAATACAAAAGAACTCAAATCCAGTACTGTAAGTTTTTTGCATCCATAAAACATCTTTGTCATCAAACTCACATTTGAGCTGTCAAACCCACTCATGTCAATTTGTTCTAAATTTTCACATCCCTGGAACATACTAAGCATCGAACTTACTTTTGTAGTGTTAAATTTTTTCAACTCTAATCGACTCAGATTACTACAACTTGCAAACATATAACTCATATCAGTGACATTTTTTGTGTCAAAATGACTCATATCCAGTTGTGTCAATCCGACACAACCATGAAACATGCTTCCCATTCCTGTTACCTTAGAAGTATCAAATCCTGCCACATCTAATTTCGTCACTCCGGAAATATAGGCAAACATTTCACTCATATTAGTTACATTTTCCGTGTTAAAATTGCTTACGTCCAGTTCAGTAATATAACTGCAACTCTCAAACATTCCACTCATATCTGTGACATTCGAAGTATCAAACTCACTTACATCCAAAGCATTACACAAGCGACAGTCAAAAAACATATTACTCATATCCGTTACTTTACTGGTATCAAAATGACCAATATCCAAAATTCCTACCATTCTGCAGCACCAGAACATATTCGACATATTCGTAACATTACTGGTATCAAAGCTTGAAACATTAATTGTTCTCGCCTGTAAACAATTCCAAAACATATAACTCATATCCGTTACATTACTGGTATTAAACTTATGCGTTTGAGCCATCTGCAGGTTGTAACATCCGGCAAACATATAGCTCATATCCGTTACCTTGTCCGTAACAAATTTTGTAGGCCATCCGGTAGTGTCATCATCAAATAAACGTATTACATTTAATCCTCCACATTCCCGGAACATACTACTCATATCTGTTACGTTTCTTGTATCCATTTCATATAAATTTATTACATAAAGTTTCCCGCAACCCATAAACATTTCAGACATATCCGTTATAGTGCTGGTATCAAAATCTTCAAAATCAATTTCTTTTAAACCATTACAGGATTTAAACATTCCTTTGGCATTGGTTGCACCAACAACATTGATATCTGCCTTTTGAAAACTGCCTCCGCATTTTTTCCAGCCCGGTATATCTTCTTTGTCCCACATGTCGCCCTCACCATTAACCGTAAGACATCCTTCTGAATCAATCGTCCACCAGGTTTGTCCATATGAGCCTGAATATTTAATATCATTTTCCGTACTTCCCGGTATAGAAGTTGGTATCGGTGTTATCGTTGCTTTGGGCTGCTGAGATTCATCTGGAGAACTGACTGTTGGTCCCGGTGTTACTGTCACTGTCGGGGTTGCTACCGGTGTCATTGTTGGCTTGATTGTAACCTCTGGTTCCGTTGTTGGCTTTGGTGTTTCTGTCAGTCCTGCTGTGGCTGTCGGCTTTTGTGTTGCTGTTGGTTTTGGCGTTGCTGTCGGCTTCGATGTCGCCGTTGGTTTTGGTGTCGCCGTAGGTTTCGGGGTTGCTGTGGCTGTCGGTTTCGGGGTTGCCGTTGGTGCGGCTTTGGTAAGCACAATACTTGCCGCAGCGTTTTGCGGAAACGTACCATACTCTTTCCCCTTGGCATCCTTCCATATTCCTGTCAGATTACAAACCTGCGTTCCTGACTTATGCGGTGTCACCAGTGTCTTTAAACTTCTACAACCGGAAACCATAGTCGCAGTATAAGAAGTAACATTACTGATATCAAAGCTATGTAAATCTAATTCTGTCAGACTGCTACAGCCGTTAAACATATTATTCATATTCGTTACAGTTCCTGTAACAAAGCCACTTACATTCAGTGTCTGCAATTTAGCACAGTTTGCAAACATTTCATTCATATTCGTTACAGACTCTGTAACAAAGCTACTAACATTCAAAGAAGTAAGCTTTCTGCATTCCCCAAACATTCCATTCATATTTTTCACATTAGCAGTATCAAAATTCTGTAAATCCAGTTCTATCAGGCTGCTGCAGCCATAAAACATACTATTCATATTTGTTACCTTAGAAGTATCAAAACTTCCAACTTCGATTTTTTGCAGACTGCCACAGTCCCGGAACATATTACCCATGTTTGTAATCTGGCTGGTATTAAAGTTGCTTACATCCAACGTTGTAAGTTTCTGGCATCCGCGAAACATATCATTCATACCGGTAACATTTTCTGTCTGAAAATTCTGTAAATCCAGCTTTGTCAAATTGCCACAATCATAAAACATATAACGCATATTAGCAACTTCCGCCGTTACAAAATTTTCACAACCTGCTTCTTTTAAACTGCTGCAACCATAAAACATATATCCCATATCGGTAACTTTTCCCGTGTCGAAGTTGGAAATAATTAACTCTGTCAAATTGTCACAACCGTAAAACATATGATTCATTTTCTTAACATTTGAAGTATCAAATGTACTGCAGTCTAATTGTTTCAGACTGCTACAATTACGAAACATATAACTCATATTCACAATCTGAGAGGTATCAAATTCTTCCAATGTTATTACTTTTAATTTATCACATCCATCAAACATTCTAGAAGCATTCTTAGCACCGCTCACACTAATTTTTGCACTGAGAATTTCATCCCCATACTGTATCCATTCCGGTGTACTTCCGCTTTTCCACATATTCCCTATGCCATTTACCTCAAGACATCCCTTACCATTAATTGTCCAGGAAGTCTGCTCATAAGAACCGGAATGTAACACCGTCTGTTCTCCCATGCCTGCCTCGGAAGTGGGAATTGGAGTTACCGTTCCCGGAATTCCGGTCGCAGTAGGCTTCGATGTCGGTACACTTGTAGGCTTTGGCGTACTTGTAGGTGTTTTATCTTCCACTAGAACTTTGCAAACGGCTTTTGCTTTCTTATTACTGTCATTCCACACTGTAATCGTAGCATTTCCTGCACCTTTTGCGATTACTTTTCCTTTTGCATTTACAGCCGCTACTTTTGTATTGGAAGATTTATAGGAAATTTCCGGATATGCCTTTGCAGGTGTAGTTTTTGTTACCTTAAGTTGAAAACTATCGTTCACATTTAATGTCTTTTCATTTATATTCAATCGGATTGACGTTGCTTTCTTGTAAACAGTCACCTTACATACTGCTTTTGCCTGCTTATTATTTTTACTGACAGCGGTAATTTGGGCAGTTCCTGCCTTCTTCGCTGTCACTTTTCCCTTGGAACTAACAGCTATCACTTTGCTATTAGAAGATTTCCATGTTACTCCTTTGGATGCATTGGCAGGCTTCACTTTTGTCACCTTAAGCGTAATCTTCTGCCCCACATACATTATGGTACTTCTTTGACTTAACGCGATACTTTTCACCTTTCCTGCCGCCTGCGTTTCTATCGGTGCACTGACAATTTGAACTACTAACAGCACCGCTGCAATACACATACTGATTACTTTTCTTTTTCCTCTACCCATAAAATTTCCCTCCTTAATGTGACAGTTCTATTCAAAAATTCAAACTTTTACCAGCTGCTTTTTAAAATATACCTATAATATTATACCACATTAAGGAGGGATTTCCCAGTTGTTTTTGTTACTTTTATACAACTTAATTGTTTTATTTCATGTTTTTATATATATTTTTACCAATTCATTAACATTTAGTTACATAAATTATTGCTTCTGCTTTTCCCGTTCTTGTTTCGAAAACACACATCCACAATAGTCCTGCCTATACATACCATACTC